>JAFIFB010000046.1 GCA_020832285.1 Balneolaceae bacterium | reverse complement strand
AGACGCAATTTTCGGGAGATAGAAACCGATCGTGTCACATCAAAACCGAAAACATTGGCAATCCCAGGCGCGGGCAAATGAAGAGTTCTAATGCATTATGCCCAGCGTCCTCCTCTCTTCGATATTCAAATTGCAAATAGATACAACGTGTAGCTTCTTCACCGGGCTTGTCCAACACCGGCATGGAACTCGGCAGGCTTCGTTCCATGCCTTAACTTGTTATGGGCGTATCGCAAGCATTACTATGATTCGCCAACTTTTTTCAAAACACTTTGAATGATACTTGGTGAAATTCTGAAGTTTGTCCGTTCGATTTTTTCAATAATTTCTTTTACTGATGAAATATGACCCTTATTTTTCGCAATAATAACCACTCCAAGGCTACCGGTCACCGATAGTTTCATTTTCTTTGCGACTTTTCTGCCTTTAGATTCATCGATAATTAAAAGTGCATCATCGAGTTCAGTGGCCAGTGTTATGGCAGATGCCTCCCCAGCGTCCAGGATATTTAAAAGCCCTTTCTGAAGAATTGAATTTGGCGAGCGAACTTGAATCCATTCTGAAATGGAATGTCCAAATTCTTTGGCAACGGTATCGGTAATTAGAATTTTACCAAAAACTTGGTTTAACAGAGCCAGACTACCAATTTTGTTGAATAGAATCAGGCAACTTGCGTCACAGACTATACTTTTCGGCATTCTTTATGTCTTCGTCAAGCTCATCAGGGGCATAATTTATCACAGCAACGCCATAGTCGGCAAGCAGTTCCATGAAAGTTTCTTTGGAATAACCAGTCAGTGATGCTGCTTGTCCCAGAGAAAGTTTCCCCCTTTCATAGAGTTTTGAGGCAAGGGCCATTTTGACTTCCTTGTCATCCAGGTCAAGTGTATCCGGTATGTCGATGCTAAGTGTTTTCATAAAAGCAATGTACACATTTTCAGAGATAACGAAAATTCAGAGCTTATAGTTTTGAGAAGAGGAGAATGTAAAGTAGATAGTCGAGTTCAAAACTTCATCTTCGAGTTTTGTTTAAGGATTATCAGGTTGAGATACTAAAGCCCATAACGGTCTGGCGGTTGTGCGGGGAGACGACCCATTTTCCAACGACCCGAAGCCAAAACGAATCCGCACGAACCGCTTGTTAAGGAATCTTTGTTCGGCTGATGCCAAATAACCAATCTCTGCCCTTTTTTCCAATTATGAGGGAAGTTACTAACCCGATGAAATAAAAAGAGAATAGCGCAGTCATAAACGCGAAAGCAATCAACGTTGATAAATAACCGAAAAAATAGAACGCATACAAAGCGCATAACACTGAAAATATAATTGCAGATTTTCTTGATATTTTTTCACCGTAACCAAGCAGATCTCTGAATGTTACTGATCTATTTTCTTTATGCTTTTTCCAGATGAAAAAAATCAACACCAAGAAAATCGATAGAACAATTACACCATCAGGAATTGTGCTTAATGTGCGAGGAGTATCTCTCAATGAATTCCCAATCAAAAAAAACATAAATACAAACATTGCTGAAGCAATTGATATAATATTGTTTTTTAGAAGATTCATGGTTCTTTTATTTAATGACTGTTTGTTGTGTGGAAATTAATAAGGAAATGCAACAGTGTAGCAATTTGACAATTTTGTTGTATAACGGTTTGGGGGTTATACCCCCAGGTTCTAAGTTCGAGATTTCCAGTACCCTGGGTTTCGCCTTAAGTCCATAACAGCAAATATTGTAATATGATCTTCTTCGACTGAGTAGATAATTCCATAGGGAAAGCGTGACACTAAAAATCTACGTTCATTTTTCGTGATTTTAGTTCCCGAATCTGGTTGCTGCTCAATTACATCCAGCACTTTTTCTACTTCAGCAATAAAATCATCCCCAAGGCCAATAACTTGTTCCTCGTAATATTCAGACGCTTCAAAAAATTCTTTTCTGGCTTCTGAATGAAATTTAATAATCACT
Organism: Balneolaceae bacterium; assembly: GCA_020832285.1. GTDB lineage: Bacteria > Bacteroidota > Rhodothermia > Balneolales > Balneolaceae > Rhodohalobacter. The sequence continues at coordinate 41,830 of JAFIFB010000046.1, read as the reverse complement.
TTTGAAGACGTTTTCTTGCTTCATTTATGACATCCGAAGCTGAATGGAGGGAAGCTTCGCCCGATTTAAGTGTTTTTTTTCTCTTTTGAACTTCCTCAATCCAGGCCTGCTCAATTTCAGGATCAATTTTGCCATGAATGCTTTGCAATAATTTATCAGCCAGACGTGCTTTATCCTTTTTATTTAGATTCAGTGCTGAATTTTCAATCTCTTTTAAGTCGGTGATCATAGGATAAGTGTTTAGTTTACCTGAATGTAATTAATAACGATGAAAACCGGAAGAAATTAGATTTTTTGATAGTGGGTATAACGGCTTAGCGTTTAACCGGTTTTGCGATTTCAAGCTATTAAAGTGATAAAAAGAAAGTTTTTCCGCAACTCTGAAAATATTCACTACCAGCAATGAACGGCAAAATCTGGTTGAAACGCTTGTTAAGTTTCCGGATCTATATTCTCAACTTCCAGAACTGAGGGCTTCTTCTTTGATGAAGAATCGCAAAAATAGTGACCAACTCTTCTTCATTTACGAAATAAATAGAAAAAGGAAATCTGTTGATAAGTGCACGTCGAACTCGGTCGCTTTGAACAACCTGATGATGAAGTGGATGACGATTTAGTTCTGCAATTTTAGCATCTATACATCGAATGAACTCTTTGCCTAATCCAGGCTCTTGATCTTCATACCACTGGAAGGCATCATCCAAATCTTCCTGTGCCTTTTCGGTAAGTATTAATGGTACAGGCACAGTGGTTTATAAATATTTTTGTCGGACTTTTTCCCAGCTTGATCCTGATTGTTGATCCTGCTCAAGCGTTTTAAGTCGTTCTTCAATAATTGCTTTGTGATGTTCAGGAACTTCCACTTCATTTGGATCTGATGCAATAGAATCCCACAAAGCTTCAACCAAAATCAACTTTTCGCTTTTATTGAGCTGTGAAAGCTCTTCAAGTAATGCCTTTTCCATAGTCATGGCGTTTATTAGTAATTATTACCTAAGTTGAATAAAAACGTGGTTGAAAGCAATTCATTGAGTTAAGAATTCTGAAAAGCAGGAAAGGGAACTTAACGGCTCAGGGCATATGCAGCGAGGCGACCTATGAAAAAGTCGAGCTACAAAACGCTAACTCGTCTGCATGATGCCCTTGTTAGTAGGCTTAAAGATCTTCCTTTTTAGAAAAGAAAACATGTTTTCCGAACAATTTATAGTCATCCTGCATTGATTTAAAAGATTCTGAGTTAGCTACTCTTTCGATGTTATTCTCTATGGTGTTATCAATTAGCTTCTGCTGATTAGGTGAATATGACTGAAGAATTTTAGCCATCTTTTTTCCACCTGCATTTATTCTGTCACCAATTAATCCTGAAATCTTTCTATCCACTTTACTACTAATTTTACCACTTAGTTTAACTTTAGTGTTTACCCATTTTTTAGATGATTTCATATCTATTATGCCAATAATCAAGAAGAGGGGTAATTTTGTGTAGATAAACACTTGATTAGGGCTTGCCATAATATCAAGGTCCACAGCCCTATTTAGGTATCTGTTTAACGTTGGTGGTACATCTTCAGGTTTAAATGTATGCTCTTCTACTGAATCAAGAAGTAATAAATGTTGTTCAAAACTTCCCGGATTTGGTTTTTTACCAAGCAGATAATCGCCCCAAACTTTAAGAGCCAAATTTGCTGTTACCAATTGTTTTGGAGTCAAATGTTCTAAATTATTATCCAATTTACTCAAAATCAGATTTCTCCAGCTTATTGATACACAAAATTTGATTAGCCAATCATTATAATTGAGAATAATTTCCTTATTGTCGTAGTATGGATAGAATAATTGTTTTGAAAAATCTGTCTCCCATGTATTGAGTAATTGTTCACAATCCAAACAGAGAAGATATCTTTTAAATCCATCTTGCACTCTTTTGTTTGGGTTTTCTGCAAATCTTAAAAAGTCACTACCACCGGTTTTCTTAATAAACCTAAAAATAAATTTTGGTATGATATGACTATTCTGAAGTTCTACATCTGGTTTATTACATAGTGAACATGTCATATTGATAAAATTATTGTAGCTAACGGCTTGGCAAATAAGCGGCGGGGAAAATAAACTTGATTAGCGTTCTGAAAGATTATCCGTCCGCTTGATTTGCATTGTTATGCTTTTCTTTCTCTTTGTTATCAAATATTTGAATATCTTCAAAGTCAATATTATCAGTTATTTTATTTGGGTCAATTACTGGTAATATAAATTTAGGTCTATATCTGCTAAAAGCTAGCTTTTCATGTAAAATACCTCTAGCAGTTGAATATCCGAGACTTGCAAATAACGTTAAATGTTCTTTAGGTATGCTAAGGTTTCCTTGAGGTTTAAGGAAAGATGCTAAATCTTCAATTAAGAAAACGTTTCTAAGCTCCATTGAAAAACATTCAATTACATCATCTAACTCTGATGTGGCAACTATTTCCAAATCAAAAAGCAGTGCTTCATCTTCAATATTAGCACTAAATGAAGAACCATAAGTTATTTTAAGATTTTTAAATAAATCATCTACGTCATAGGGGTGCTCTTTGACAGAAAATTGAATTGTCAAAATATCTTTAAATAAATACTTAATCTGATTTTTTTTACTTGTCATCCGGTTGGGCTATAATCAAATTTAGACTTCTTTTTTTCATCTATGTTAAAGTGCATATATGATTTTGAATCAGACTTATCATTAGCTTTAGCTTTAATTTGATGAATTTCATTGATTGAGATTACAATATTCGGAGAAGAACTCTCCAATTTGTAAAGCTTTTCAACTTGTTCAAGGTTGAATTTGATAAGCTTTGGGGCTTGAAGTGTTAAATCTAAAGCATCAGCATATTTAAAGAGAGTTTTAACTTTAATGTTGGAATTCGAATTAAAAAACTGTGATACTGCTGATTTGTTAACACCTGATAGTTTTGAAAATTCAGTGTCAGAAATGTCATTTTCTTCTAAATGTTGAGAAAACTGAGATAAAACTTCATCAACAAATACATCAGCTCTGTATTCATAATCAGAAAACCATTCTAAAATCTTGCTATGAATTTTTTTATTAGACTTACGAAGTCTATCAAGAATTAGGGAAACCATTTTTATCTATCCATTTATTAATTTCTGTTTGCAAACTTTCAGCCTGTTTGAATAATTTCTTTTGATCTTTTTTGTTTTTCTTTTTGAACGGAAATAAAACTATGACATTATTTTCATGGAAATAGAAGGGAACTCGGATATTAGTAGTTCCCAAATCTCGTATGTAGTAAAGCTGTTGTTGTTCATTTTTTTGGCCAGATACTGTGCTGTATGAGGAGGTATTTTTTAGTGTTGTCCATCTAATCTTTGTAAGCTTTATAACTTTTTCATCAACTTTTGCTGCTCGGTTCCAATTGTCGTTAAGCATATCAAGGTAGTTTTCCCTTTTACTACCTGTATCGGTGCATACATATATTTTGTAAAGCCGCCCTGAATAATAAAGTTCAATCAATTGTTTAGTTGTAGCTTAACTATTTGAAAGTTAGTTTAGTTCCCTCAATTATCCAAATTTTAGTCTATTTATCAAAGTTTTCCCAAAAAGAGCATAACGGTTTGGCAATTCTGCTGCGGGGCTACCAGCTCAAAAGTTAATCAACTGGCTATTTCGGAGCTCATTGTGCCACCCATTTCGGGCATGTTGTGCCACCTGTTTCGGAGATCATTGTGCCATTTTAGGTAGTTGATCCTCGATCCATTTCGGCCGCCATTGTGCCACTTTCCATAATGCGTACCTTGCCGCCAAAAAAACCTATGGCAGGGCAACGAATCGACATTATGGACTTACGACAACTCATTCAATTAAAACGCAAAGGACTCAGCAACCGCAAGGTGGCGCAGGCTCTGGGCGTCTCCCGCAATACGGTCAACACCTACGTACAGGCCTTCACCAGCCATCAGCTTAGCTACGAGCAATTGGAGGGACTATCTGAAGGTGAACTGGCCGGACTGTTTCCTCAGACGGACCCCAAGGACTGCCAGCGCTATGAGCAGCTGGCAGACTATTTTCCCACCTTCGAGAAAGAACTTCGTAAAACCGGCTGCACGCTGCAAACCTTATGGAGAAGTTACCTGGAGGATCATCCGGACGGATATCGTTACACACAGTTTGTGCACTATTTTAATCAGTGGAAGGGGAAAACCAAGGCCAGCGGTATCTTGCGCCACCAGGCCGGGCAGAAGCTGTTTATAGATTTTGCGGGCAAGACCCTGTCCTGGGTGGACCGCGATACGGGCACGATTCATCCGGCACAGGTATTTGTGGCGATTTTGCCGGCCAGTCAGTACACGTATGTGCAGGCCACGGCCTCCCAAAAGCGGAGGGATCTGGTTCGGGCCATCACCGACTGCAAGAGCTGGCTGGGCGGGGTGACCAAGGCCATTGTTGGCGACAACATGAAGGCTGTGGTGGCCAAAGGGCACAAGTATGCCCCGATGATCAACAAAACGCTCAAAGATCTGGCCCTGCATTACGGGTGCGTGATCGATCCCGCGCGCCCGTACCATCCGAAGGACAAAGCCCTTGTCGAAGGGGCCGTCCAGCTGGTCTATCAGCGTATTTTTTACCCGCTCTCCGGGCAAACCTTCTACAGCCTGGACGAGCTGAACGAAGCCATACGGGAGCTGTTGGGACCCTACAACGAATACCGCTTCCACAACCGCCCCACCACGCGACGCCAGCAATTTCTCGAAATCGAACAGCCGACCCTGGACCCATTGCCGCCTGTCCCTTACCAGCTGCGCTACTACAAACGGGCTAAAGTTCAGAAGATCAGTCACATTTACCTGGGGGTCGACAAAAACTATTACAGTGTGCCTCACCGCTACGTGGGCCGCCATGTAGAGGTGCAATACACCGGCGATGTGGTGGAGGTGTTTTATAACGGGGAGCGCATCGCCCATCACAAGCGCAGCCACTCGGCGGGAACATACACTACGATTGGAACCCATATGCCGTCGGCTCATCAGGCCTATAATGACTGGAATCCCGACAAGTTTGCCCGCCGGGCCGCCCGCATCGGCCCGTATACCGAACGCTATATCCGACGACTGATCGGCCAGTATGACTACCCGGAGATCGGCTACAAGCAGGCCCAGGGAATTCTGGCTTTCGCCAAGCAATATCCTGCCGTGCGGGTGGAGGCAGCCTGTCGCCGGGCTGTCGGGGGCCACCGGGCGGGGTACCGGACCATTGCAAATATTCTTAAAAATAATCTTGACCAGAGCGGGCAGACCGAACTGCCCCTGGACAATCACATCCCGGATCACGACAATATTCGCGGGAAAAACTATTACCAATAACTCTAACTCAAACCATCTATTCCTATGAATCCACATAACACTCAGGAAAAAATGCGTGCTATGCGCTTGAAAACCATGGCTGAGCTCTACCAGCAATCCTTAGCCAACAACATGTATGGCCAGTATAGTGTTGATGAGGTGATGAGCACACTCATTGATGCTGAATGGGAAGAGCGCCAGCAACGCAAAATTACAAATCTGACCAAACGGGCCGGCTTCCGTCAGCAGGCGGCCCCTACCGACATTGACTACCATCCCGATCGGGGTCTTGACAAGACTTTAATGGGACGGCTGCTTAGTCTGAGGTTTATAAAAAAAGCTGAAAACCTCATTATTACCGGCCCAACCGGAACCGGAAAAAGCTGGCTTGGCCAGGCGATCGGTCGTCAGGCGTGTCTGATGCTGCTTAAAACCCGTTACTTTGTAACCGCCCGATTTTTTGATGAAGCCAAACTGGCGAAACTTGATGGCAGCTGGCCGAAATTACTGCAAACCCTTTACAAAACAGATCTGCTGATCCTCGATGACTTCGGACTGCACCCGATGGACCCGGCCGACCGGCAACTTCTCCTGGATCTGATCGAAACCCGTCACGGGGATGCATCAACCATCTTTTGCTCACAAATACCGGTCAGCGGGTGGCATAAACTAATCGGGGAGGGAACCATTGCGGATGCTATTTTGGACCGGGTGGTTTACTCTTCTCATCGCATAGAACTCAAAGGTGAATCCCTTCGCAAAAAAAACAGCTTGAACCAATGAACCCTAACCCTTAACATCGCTTGTGGAAAGTGGCACTATTTGCTCCGAAACAGGTGGCACCATATGACCGAAATAGCCAATCAACCAGCGCAAACCCGTCAGCAGGAATTGCTGGTTATAGGGTGCAACTACATAGTTTAATTTGTAGCAACGATTCGATACGACTATCATCTTTGTAACATTTTTTGATTAAACAAGAGTTGAATATCCAAGTTTAATTTAAACTGATATTATTCATTAGTATCACTTTTTAGCTCATCAGGAAAAGGAATATATTTAAGCTGAATATCATTTTTATCATACGGTAATTTAAGTTCATTATAATTGTCGGTTTTATGTGAACAATATTTATTAACTACACAGGCTGCACATTTATTTGGGTTAGTCGGTGTTGGGAATCTCATCCTCTGATTAGATATAAAGTCAAGTAGTTTATTATGTGTTCTATTTAGTAAAATTTCAAATTCATTATTGTATATTACTTTAATAGATACATCATGGACATAGGGATATATATCACGATTATAGTTTTCTGATAATTTATAAAACCAATAAATCAATACACCATATTCAATATTGTACTCTTTAATGTAGTCAATGTAGGATTTAATTTGAACAATATGATTTTTATGAAATTTGTACTTTATTTTGTTTAAATATTTCTTGTATTCTTTTTCATTAAAATCTGAAAACTTACCAGGATTTAGATATCTATACTTTTCTTCAACAATAAAATGATCACCATTCGGATCCTTAAATATATAATCAGGTTGTCCAACATATTTTTTTTCTTCATTTTTAAAAGTAGTGTAATCATCAGAATGTCCAGAGTATATTAGTTCACAACTTCTAATTTTATCAATACTTTCATTTGGCATGACCTTAGGAGAGAAATATTGATAGTCCTCATAATATTCTGGTACTGGTTGATCAATTAATCTCAGTTTTTCATGTAGATCTATCCCAGCCAATCTTTCATCTTCGTTTGTAGGAAATTCTATCTCAAAAGATTTTGATAAAGAGTAACTTGCAGGACAGAATTGAAAGTTAGAAAGGTCTGTAGCAGAAATTTTACTTCTATTTATATTACAATCTAGGTTTTTAATTTCAGCGGGTTCTTTTTTTATTTCCATTTCCTTCAATAGCTGTTCAATACACTCTGAATTTGAGTAATAATGATGTTTGTAATATCCGTATTTTCCTGGTCTAAGGTGATAAAGATACTTACCATAAATAGATTCAAGTTTGTTTATATAACTATCAATTTTTTTAGGATCACTAAAACCGATTCTTTCAAGCATAAATTTCGCAAATACATATTGTTTATCGCTTAATTTATGTGTCATAATAACATACTTTTAATGCATTTATATTGAATTATCAGGTTTAAAGATGCTCACAAATAATTTAAATTGTGTTTTAGAATGGCACCGTTTTAAGGGGGAGATTAGTACAATACATAACAATTCTATATGCTCTATTTATAGTTAGAAAGACATCGAATTTCTTAGAACCCATTGATTCTGGATTTTACTAAATAATGAGACTTCATATTTTTGTGGAATGATTGTCTTGCACTTGATCTTCAAAACGCCAATATCTTCAGATTCAATAATTAGAGTTCTTTTTCTTGAGAAAAATGGCTTCCGAACTTTAAAACTAAAGTTGTTTCCTTTCTTGGAGATTTTTGTTATTTCATCAACGTCCTCACAAATTATAGTACCTGTATAACGTTCTAAGGGAGCCCATCTACCTTTATTGCCATACCAACCTCCCGAAACTACTTCAATTTTGTTTGGCAGCTCTTCAAATTTACTGTGATCTTTCACATAAATACTGAGACCACGACCTTCCACACGATAATGTAATCTAACATTACTTTCTTCTCTTTCAATCTTATGAATCAAAAATTCGGGTTCATCCTTAAAGCTTAACGGAAGTGGAATATTCTTCTTTTCGAGATACTTGGGTCCTTTCATTAAAGCATTATTTAAATTTTGCGACTGGTAAGTTCATCTACAAAAAGATCTTGAATTAAGCTAACAAACAGTTTGGAAACTATACCGATTTCTTCCAAGGTTTAATATCTATCTTAGCCTGTTCTCCGTAAATCTCTTTCATTCTTTGAATGACTCTTTCCGTTTCCTCATTACGGGTTCCTTTCCAATTATCTGTTGAACTCCCAGTCTCGAGAATATTATCTGTGAAATTTGACCTTTCAACATTTCATAAGTGCGAAAAGAGATCAATGCCATTCGAGTCTCTTTTAAATCGGGCTGTTATCCATTCCTTATTGTCTTGACTAACAAAATCGGTAGTGACTATATATACATCACCACCTTTTGGAATATTAACAACTACTTGGTATACATTTGCTGCAATTGGTTCACTCTGCATTTAGTTTTCAACTTTAGTTAGTCGGATTTTCAGTTAGTTTAACTGACAGAGCCTGTTATCTTAATTTACTCCTCAATTAATTCTTTAAACTTTTTGCGCCACACACCGAAAAGTATAGTTCTTAGTTCAGTGCCAAAATCCTCAAATTCTTCTGGTGAAATTGTTCTTTGGGACTCAGTCAATTTATTAAAATAATCATCAAATGTTGATGAAACATCGTCAAATGTAGCGACCATGGCTTCCTGAGATTTTTTGTAAATCTTCATTAAAGAATCCTGTTCAAATTTCTTTTTAACGGCTGCAGTAATATCAAGTGCTATTTTGGCTACATCATTACATAGGTCGGTTATCACTCCTTCAAGTTCTTCTTCTTTTTCTAATCCTTTTTTTTGCGGGTATATCTTTAACAGGGATTTTTCGGTTCCTTTTAAATTATCAAGACATTTGATATAAGAAGTTGCCGATAGGTTGTGCATGAATTGGTTTCTAATTTCCATGAAATGTTGGAATTTCTTCTTGGTTTCGGGTTTTAATGCACCAATATCAATTAATAAATCAACCTTATTATTGAATGAAATAGATGAACTTTTGTTACCAAGTGTCTTCGAAGATTCAACGTCTTTAATACCTAAAAGAGAGCCTAAGAAGACAGAAGTTGTCTTTTCAATGTACAATGAAGTTTTTAGAACCAAATTTCTTTTTTCTATTCCAAAATCCATTTTAAAAGAGATTAAGTGGTTTATTTAGCCCTATAACGGCTTGGTGTTTCTGCGGCCTGGCAATCAACACGAATGTCAAACAAGTAACCAGAACAGGTCCGCAGGAAACACTGGTTATAGGGCTCTCTTAATTAGGAACTAGCCCCTTATAATATCCCAGTTCAGGAGAATTAAAATCAAAAGTACATATATCTGAATTCAAGGCCTGGTTTGCTGACCAAAATTGAAAACCATTACCATGCATCCCATAGTTAACTGTAACTGTAGATATTTTATTTTCACGCAATATCTTTTTTACTAAAGTATCATTTTGAATTTGTGAATATGCATGTTGTTTGTTGTATTCTGGCTTGAAAAAGTGAATTAAAAACCTTTCTACTAAATCAATTTTTGATTTAAACCTTTTGTCTTTTCCATGTTTACTCAGCCATATATCAAAAACATCTCCATTTTGATCAAATTTATCTTTATTCCCACCATATCCATATTTAAATGTTAAGAAATAGATTTTGAGTTCTTCAGAATCAGTCAATTTTGAAACTGCTTTATGCAAAGTCTCATGACTTCGTATTCTATCTAACATTCTAAATGATTGACCTATGTATATAATTTCAGGATGATTATTAAGTTTTAAATCAAGATCAAACTCATAATTTTCAGGGCTAATCTGAAAATCAAACACTTGATCTTCAAGTTGCGCAATTTGATTAAAAAGTAAGGTTTTGTTATCAGATTTATTTTTAAGGAATTTACATTCCCAATAGTCATCCTCATCACTAACTAAGTCATGGTATTCATCTTTTGTACCGTAAATTTGACGGAAAAGGGACGAGAGCTCAAAAAAGTTAGCAGTAACCTCTCTTGTTTTATTTTTCCCAATTAACAATTCGGTTTTTAGTGTTCTTTTATCTCTTAGATATGTTTTATCAAGATTAAACCTAATTCTTTTGTTGCGACAGAACAGATAAATGTTGGAGTATTTAAATTCGTCAGTTTGTTTGAAGTAAGTCATAAAATCTTCATCAAATAACAAACGATAAGGGCACACTTTGGCTGTTTGAATTTCGTATAAAATTAAATGTTCAAAAAATTCTTCACCCATAGGGATTATTTTTAAATACTTGTAAGTAAGATCGGTAATTGATCAAATTCCTTTAGAAACCATTCTTATAACTCTGATTTTTTATGAGAATAAAATCATTTTCAGCCCCATATAGAGGATGATGAAGTAAATGCAATTTATGATGTGAAAAAGAAGTTTATATTTCATAAAGATGCTAAATAACACATTATTAAATATTTGCTTCAATTATAGAGTCGTAAAATTCATCTATAATCCAATTCATGTGATTGATAAGTGGATTGGTAAAATCAATTACTTCATCAACAAGTTTTTGATCAAATGTTTCAAAATTGCTGGCATCATAAGGACTCAGGTCAGGGTCTAAAGCTAAGGGTTCTCGATATATGAAATTATATGTTTTATATGGCAAGTACATTTTGGTCTCAGGATAATTTGATCTTTGCATACCCTTCACATCTTCCATTGTGGAAAAAAAACGTAGTTTAAAAAATTCTTCAGGAGGAATATAGTTTGAAGTTTTGATTTCCATATCATGTCTAACATTTCTAATTCTAGACGATATGTACTCAGACGCTTTACCAACTCTCTCGATTTTATTTTCTTTCAATAAAAACATCCAGCCAAGTGCCATATTAAGAGTAAATATTTCATATTTACTCTCAACAGACTCAACGCTCTTGAATGATTGCTCTAAATTTGAAATGCTATTTTTTGAAACTTCTTCAACTTTGTCAATTAATAAAATCATATGATGTTATTTTATTCCTGGTAAACCTTTAGAAGTCGCAACATTATTTTGATACTTAACTAAATCATTCAAAATTCGATCTACAATTACTTGTTGATCGTGATACTCTGGAAATTCCCAAATCATATCATGACTGCCAAAAACCGGACTCTTTAATTCCCATTTAATATTTATCCTGCCGAAAGTTTGGACAAGAGTAAATAATGTAGTACCACCAACACTCGAAGAACGTAGCGTAACCGAATTTGAATCGACCTTATATACTTCACAATCAGATGTCCCACTTAAAAGTAAATCAATCAATTCACGATATTTATGACGCATACCCCCTTCTTTCTCTATTTTTCTATTTTGTTTATTGCTGTCCGAAATAAATTTTCCAAATATGAATACAGCGATTAACAAAACAATGATTAAAAACCACATAATCTATACTTTTATTGAGGTTTAATAATTTTAGTAATGAAGCCAAGCAGATTAATTTTGGGGTATTCTGAGTACTTTCTCGTGAATTTCTAAAAACGGAGTATTAATTAAAAGACATCGAATTTCTTAACACCCACTGATCCTGAATTTTATTAAATAATGAGACTTCATATTTTTGTGGTATAATTTTCATACACCTGATCTCAATAACTCCAATATTTTCAGATTCAATAGTCAGCACTTTTTTCCTTGAGAAAAATGGCTTCCGAACTTTAAAACTAAAATTCTGCCCTTTCTCGGAGATTTTTGTTATTTCATCTACATCCTCACAAAGGATAGTGCCAGTATAACGTTCTAAGGGAGCCCATCTGCCTTTATTTCCATACCAACCCCCCGAAACTACTTCAATTTTGCTCGGTATTTCTTCAAATTTACTGTGGTCTTTTACATAAATACTAAGACCACGACCCTCCACCTGATAGTATAATCTAACATTACTTTCTTCTCTTTCAATTTTTTGAATCAAAAATTCCGGTTCATCCTTAAAGCCTAATGGCAACGGAATATTCTTCTTTTCTATATATTTTGGTCCTTTCATTAAAATATTATTTTTCGAAGAAATGCTTCATTAAAGCCTTTGATTTTTCTATAGTTGCAACAAATTGTTCATCTGTAACACCTATTTTATTAAAAATAGCCCCAGCAACTTCAAGTTCTGTTTCATTAGGTCTGCCATCACAAGTAATCATTTCCCATGCAGCGATAACTAAAAATTCTTTTTGTTTTTTAGGTAATGGTTCAAGGTCTTCAATCATTCGCTCATGTCCGAGACTTTCAAAGTAAGCCATGCTACTATCACTTCGAACTCCAAGAATTTTAACGTAATTGTTTAAGTATTGTAGTTCCTTGTCTTGGCTTCCTCGCTCACCATCACACACTCCAATGGTAATCAATAGGTTTAACACTGACATTTTTTGATTTGTAGTTAAGTCTGAAAAGATCGCTGAAATTGGATTATCTTCTTGTTTCATGTTAAAGAAATTGACCATGTGCACATTTTTTTAAATTTAAAAAATACTATTTAGGACTCGTCTTCAATGTTGTAAGTCTGAAATCTAATTTGAAACCTTGGTTTGGCCCTATAACGGTCTGGTGTTTAACCGGCTTGGCCATTACCAGCTACCAAAGTGATAAAGTCTAGATAGACTACAACTCTTAAAAACTTCTTTATATATAATGAGCGGCCAAGTCCGCGTTGAAACACTTGGTTATACCACTTTTAGAGTACGGGAACTTCATCAACTTCTAAATCACCTAAATAATCAATCATTGGGAGAATTATTGGTGAAACAGTTCTGGAAAATGATTTTATAAGTGAATAAATATTTCCTTCCTGTTCATTAAAAAATGAATTGTCATTTTCATAATCATGTAGAATGGAAAGCCCCATTAAGACGAGTGCATATTTATACCTTGCCTTCATAAGATCAATCTCGTCTAATTTTGAATTTTTAATTTCATGTAGTAAGTGGCTATTGTCAATATTTACAAAAAAGTCATAACCTTCGTCACCATTGTCTACTACACGTAAAGCACTAAATTCATCAAATTGATGATCTCCCCATCCATCTTTTTTTATTTCAAAAACATTGGGTAGTGCTAACTTATTTTGGCCTTTTAGATTTCCGTCTTTATCATCATTTGTAGGAGGCTTTCGATTACCTCCACCATTACTTTTCGTTTTTGTCTTGTCTAAGACTTTTACGAAAAAGGATTCTTCGAAAGGCATAACACGTGATGTATCATCAACTTTACTTTTGAACTCTATTAAATCACCAACTTTAGCAGATTTAGGAAGAGATATATTTACATTAGCATAACCATTCCAAAGATTAACAACTGTATCCACTTCACGATCTTGTGATCTTAGGCTAAACGTTCCAGGTTGATTGTCTCTAGTCAAATAGTCATTCTCAGCATCAGTTTTATATTGGATTCTAAATCTTTTGTTAATATGACAAGTCTTTGGGTTTTCAGACGAATATGATTTGACCAACTCAAAATAGGTTGGAAATTTCTTCCCATTATAATCTTTGTCTTCTTTTTTGTTAGCCAAATTAATTGGCGATGATATTTTTGTCCCAGTTATAAACAACTTAGAAAGCGTAGGTGATTTAGTTATGATATTATTCAACACTTCAACAAATGGTTTTGAATCCTCGAGTTTATCAGTTATTTCATCTCTTCTTCTTTTTTCTCTTAAATTTTTTAAACCCTGATGATTACTAATTAGATTTTCAAGAGCCCTTTCAATTTGATTTCGAATATTCACATGACGTAATTTATCTCTACTATTCATGAATAAATCTTCTCTATGTCTCCCATCAAGATTTGTACAATCAACTAAGACCAATATTGAGTCTGACAAGTAGCCCATTTTTACTTTTTTTCTTGTGAAAAAGGACTGGGATAGAGATCCATGAGTCTGTCCATTTATTGAAAAAATAATGCCTTCACTTTTCATGTATTTACTACTCTTACCTTTTTTGAAAGCGTAGATTGTTACAGGTATTTCATCTTCATTTATTGTGATTTTAGATGAGGAAGGAAAATTTGGCTCCAAATTGTCTCTTTTATCTTCTTCGAGCCGTACCGACAAACCTGAAAGAGTTGTTTCAAATGAATGACCTTTGTAGCCTTTTCGCCGTTCGTACAATCTTATAGGGAGGGCTAAATTCGGCATTAATAGTGAGAGACGATTGTAAAGATCAAAGACAACATTTGTTCTATATCCTTTAATGTCATAATCATATAGCTTAATAAATGTACCATGCTCCAAACCTTTTTTATATGCATCCGGATATTTTCCAGGGAGTACTGGAATAATTTTACTATCAAACTTTAAAATTTCATTATTTGGTGCCAGATAATTATAAACTGAACTACGAGTTCCTTCAGGTGGTGGATCTCTTCTAACAACAGTTAAACCCCAGTAATTTTGACCATTTCCATTAACAAAATCGGGATGTTTTTTTGATACAATTAATTGAATATTTTTGTCCCCACAGAATTGTAGTACACCTGTGCCTCCCATATTAAATTTTCCTTGAACGAAAGGAATTCTAAGCTTATTTGATTTATTCAAAGATAGGAAGGTGTACGGTATGTCTTCAGGATGTTGCCCTTCACCTTTGTCTATGACTGAATAACAAGGTTTAGTTTTTTTCCCTGTAGCAACCAGACATATATTTTCTGAAATACTACTACGATATGAAGCATCAATGTTTGAGAGCTTTCCATCATGTACACCAAAAAAACTTTCAACCGCTTGGACAATTGATTGTGGTGCTTTTGGACTTTCCGGTTCAAAACCATTCTTCTTACATTCAGAAATTAATAGAGCATCAACTGAATTAATTAGTTTCTCAACTAAAGCTGCGTCAGGCTCGCTTTGCTGACTACCGATTATTGAGAAATTATTCTCATTTCCATCGTATGGAATCCAAAAATCATCTTTATCCCACAGTGAATATTTTTCAAGAACTTTAATGACTTTTTTCTCACTTTCTGAATTTATCAGCTCTAAGCAAAGCTCTTTGATGTTCATTTGAATATTATTTTGTTATTGATAGTTATGAAAAAATATTTCAATCTAAATTCTTTATTAATATGGTTTGTTCTTTAGCATATTTAATCAACTGTTTTAACTTTTGAATATCATTATTACGAACAGCTTCACTAATAGCCTCCGTGTTTATTAATGATCCTTTTTTAAAATTGAATGCTTCATTAATTGCGCTTCCATATTTACCCCATTCGCGAATTGCTTCTTTCTCTAATGCTTTTATTTCCATAACTGTGTAGTCTTTTAATTAAGTGGTATAACGGTCTGGCGGTTGTGCGGGGAGACGACCCATTTTCCAACGACCCGAAGCCAAAACGAATCCGCACGAACCGCTTGTTAAGGAATCTTCGTTCTGATGATGCCAAATAACCAATCTCTGCCCTGTTTTCCAAGAACAAAAAACCCGGTCAACCTCCTGTCCGGCAGGCGCTGGAAAGACCTGATGCAGGCGATTCAAAAACAAGGCGGACGAACCGGTTTCCACCACCGCTATTACAAGACCGATTACCCAACCCGGCCCCAGGCGCCGTGGGAACGATGCTGCACGAGCAAAGCAGGCCCCGTGCTCATAGCTGCCAGCCAGCAAATGGCACCTTTTTGCAAAAGCAGGTGTTTCCGAACCACACCGAATTTCAACAACGCAAGGCGGCCACCGCTACAAGCCAAAAAAGAAAAACCGACGAGCCGCCCGCCGTTCATAGCAATCACTAACAGAGGCTCGCCCTCCTCGAAAAATATCGCCATACCGCACTGACGGACAAATTTTGCCACCACGAGGCCTGCCCCCGGACGGCGATCCGTTCTGAAAAAGCCAACGGCGCCCAGATTGTCTGGAACTATTTCAACAGAAGCAGCCCATCAAAACGGACTGGAACCGGAGACAATCCACAAATATTAAAAAAGCAAACACCCCGCACCCACCTGCCCCACATTCCCGCGCGCCTGACGGACCTTAACGGTTTGGCGGCTAAGCGGCGAGGCTACCAACTTTCCAAAGACCCGAACTGCTAACTCGTCCGTTTGAGCCGCTTTGTTAGGTGGTTTGCTTAATTTATGCTATTTTTTAAAACTTAAAAGGAATCGTTGAGTAAATAAAGAAATGACACATTCAACTATCTCATATTCAATTGTTGGCGTTTGGTCTAAGCCGATTCAAAAAATCCCATTACTGGAAAAGAAATTTTGTCTTGAGTTATTTGATGATCCATATCAAACTGAACATGGATTAGCTGACGATGGGTTTGTGATTGCTTTAAACGACAATAAAAAACCAATGCCACTTGTAAAGATAAATCCACTTAGAATACAATTTGTTCACAGAACGATCGAAGAGTTAATTGCAATTATTGAAAAAGTAGTTGAAGAATTAAAAAGACTTACTTCTTCTAAATTTGATTTCAACCTCAAAGCTATCGGAGTAAATACTGAACATGAATGGACTGGTCTAGAAATCAATGCTGAAGACTATCTTTCTCAACAATATCTTCAATCAAAAATTAGCACAAATAGTGATTATTTAGTGAAAGCTAAGTCTTTGAGTTTCCAAATCTTTTCAGAAGACAATGGGTTATACGGTATTAAATTAGAACCAAGAGCAAATAATAAAAAAGGTCTATTTTGTAGTATAAATGATCACCGCGATGTAAATATTACAGACTTTCCTGATAAGAAGATGATAACAAGTCTTTTTGATGATTCGTTAAAAAAGTTAGAGTCGAATGTCTTTGAAAATATAATTTAATGATATGAAAACTAAAGTAATAAATAGTACAGAAAGCACTGATATTTCCCGTGAATCTAATTACTTTAATAGCACTAATACTATAGTTTTTAGCACGACGCTAGCTATTTCTATGGCAACCATGACGATGCCAGATCCAGATCCAAATTTCTATAATTCATCTAATGATTTTAATAGTTCTGAACTGTTAATGAAAAATTTAGATAGCGACAGTCAGATCAATACTGAGACAAACTCAAAACCAACTGAATTGGATTTGCTAAATCGTTACTCAAAAATTTCTGATTCAGAGTGGTTTAAATCTACTTATCATGGAAAATCAATTGGACAAATAGTTGGAATAGAAGCTTAAATTGAATGGCTTGGCTTAAAGAATATGATAGAGACGAAATAACTCAAGGAACAATTGTAGATAATGTACCTTGGGAAATGGAAGAAGCTCCATTAGGTATTGTACTTACAAATGCCTGCGACGTAGAATGGAATAAAGCAAGTTATTTATTAATTGCATCTTTATTACCAGCTAAGGATATACTACAAAACTCAACAGAATTTGAACAAATTACTCAAAGTGCTGATGAAGAAAATAAACTGTCCAAAACAAAAAGTAATTCATTAGGTTCATTCTTGAGAGATTTCATTCATAATACAAATATCGTCAGGTATTTTTTTATCGACCCGACCCCTGTTTATCCAAGCTTACCTCATTTTTTTGTTGATTTTCAACATTTAATTACAATTCCTTACTCCGAAAAAATAAATCTATCGACAATTGCACAATTAGATAGTCCACATCGTGAAAAATTAATCCTTCATTTTTCTTCATACGTTTCAAGAATTGCAGTGGATAGGATTGATAAAGAAACTTATCAAGATACATTGAGGGCTTTATCAGAACCATTTGAGTTAAAGTTTTGAGAACCACCTAACGGTTTGGCAATTCTGCTGCGGGGCAACCCTCTCAAAAGCCAAACGGCCAAAGTGAACCCGTCAGCAGAAATTGCTGGTTATAGTGCACCACTTTATGGCTTATTTGACTTTTTGTCACCTTCGTTATGTTTTTCCGATTCAAAATTTAAATTACTCTTTTTATCTGAATCAATTAACTGATGTGATTGTCCAAATTTGTGATTGTACTTCTCAGCTTCTTCGATATCAATTATGGGCACTTTAATTTTTTTAGTAAAGGTTCTATCAAAAGCATCTTTAACTTTAATTTTCAGATCAGTATTTCTCTCTTTATCAACCCTTGGATAATTATTTCCCCAACTAAAATATTGCTCAAAATAAGCAGCACCAACTATTGACTGTCCAACTTCAAGAAAGCCATTATATGTTTCCCCATATAGGAAATTGACTTGTTTTAGGTGAGGAACTCGCAATACCTGCCCATCAGCAGAAGGAATTATAAAATCATCGAGAATATTTGACTCTTTTATCCATAATCTTCTTTGAAAGAAAGTGCTCTTACCATCATCTTTAAAGTATCCAATTTCGATTTCACCTAAATTTGAAGCCGCGCTACCAATATTTGTTATTTCTAAATAAAGAACAAAAGCGGTTTGATGAACATCATATGTACCATGACCAGGAGGTGTATATTTTTGGCCAGTTAAAAATACAGATCCAAAAGACATTTTTGGCACTACATTTATCTTAAACTTTGGTTTTTTTATCAAAGCTCGAAATATACCCGTAAACCAACCAATGAAAATTGTACCCACAAATAATATCAGGCTTAAAACACCCTGATTATTATTTAATAGATCAACTAATTCTTGAAGTGTCATTTAAGGGTAGGTTCTTGTAAAATTGCATAGCACTTAATGAGTAACACTGTTTTTTAATCCGAATTCAGATATCGATTTATTTAATGATCTCATTAATTCGCTAAAACTTTTGTTAAAATACTCCAAATTACCTTTTTGGTCCTCATAATATTCTGAAATGACTCTGTTGGATTCCTCAACTGCCTTTGAATAAGATGTTTGTGGAATTGCTTCTGCTTCATTTAATATTGAAATCTTTATTTTGCCATAATGGCTTTTAAAAGTTTCATGTACTGCACTGCTTGCTGAAATTATTTCTTCAGCACTTTTAATAAGTTCTTCATCATTATTATGATAAAGCAAAAGTACGTGATAGTCGGAGTATAAATTTCTATGCGCTTCATCAACTTTGAGTTGATAGTCTACAAGTAACTGGCCCAGATCCTTACCAGCAAAATCACCAAAATTTTGAGAATGCAAATCTCTTATTTCTAAACATTTCTCAAAAAACTTGTTAATAACATGGACCGCCTTTTCATCAATTAAAGAACGTTGATTAGTAAGAACAGAAAGTTTGGCATTGATAGTGCTTATTTCTTTTCGGAAATCTTGTTTTACTGACTCAGAAATTTTGGTAATAAGAGGCAAGTCTTCAATTTCAGCCTCATTTTCAACTTTTTTAATGTAATAGGCTTTTAGTATGTCAAGTAGAAAGTAGAATGCAATTCCACTCAAAAAGTAAATAAACTCATTCATTTGAATATTGATTTCAGGCATTAGGGCTTAGTTTATTCAAGCACTATAACGGCTTGGCAAATAAGCGGCGCGGCTAAGTCCTTGAATGTAAGCAACTAAGCGCAAACGCGTCCGCTTGATTTGCATTGTTAGCAGTCTACACCTCAATCGTTTCTTGCTCAAGTTCATTAATATTTCTTATGAAAGTGATTGAAATGATATCACTGTATATGCTTTTGAAAACACTTAAAGATTCGTTTTTGAATAATTTATCGAACGCGTAATTAATTATCCTATTTTCAATTTCAGAAGTAACTTTTGCATCAGCGTTACGTGGTGTATTCGTTGTGATAATTGCTCCAAGCAATTTTTTATTCCCATCAGTAATTTTTCTAAGTGTTAATTTCATGATAACTTTATTTTTTAGGTTTAGGTATTTTTTGGAGAAAGTATTTTGGTGACCAATTTTTTAAAATTTTCCCCGCAATAAATTGGTCGAAAGCATTACCAGCTACACCTCCAGGTATAGCTAAAGTAGGGTCAACAAATGCAAGACCTATACTAAATGACGTGCTTATTCCAAATGATGTTATTTTTCTCTTAGGTGAGCGATAAAGTGGATTGTAAATATCTGATGTATATTCTTTTATGATATCTAAATCATTTTGCTTATTAACATTTTGAAGCCATTCTCTAAATTTTATTGCTTCTTTATCCTCTCTTAATTCATAGATTTCTTTAAAATCTAATTCATCTGCAATACTGAGGTTGGCCAAATTTGGAAAATCTTCAAAATCTAACAAGGTATTAAATGGTTTGGATATGGCTTTATCATAATCAACTAGCGTACCCATGTATTCATCAATTAACTGGGTGTACCTATCTTTCGATGAAATAAATGAACAATCCAATTGAGCAGATAATCCAAGAAGATATAATGACTTTGCATGGTCCATGTAATCAATATTCTTACCATGCTGTTTATTAATGCATTCGGTAGCCATTGAAGCTATTTTATCACAATTGCATTCTACATTATTAGACTCAACAAGAGATGCTAGTCTTTGTGAATCATAATCACTTAAATCTGTTTGTTCTTTTAAAATTATCACAGTTCCTTCATGAATTGAAAAATCTTCACCAACTCCGCCAAAAACTGAAAATCCAGGTTTTGCTTTTAAAAATTTTGCTGCGTTATCATCTGCAAAACCAATTGAGCTGTTTGAATGGAAAAATGAAATAGTTTTGTCATGTAAAAATTGTTCAAGGAGATCCTGTCCAAGCCAATTTTTCAATACTACGAGATTTACATTTGGGCCAAAATTATTTACCAATATTTTATCAGATAATAAAAGACTCTCAGCTAATGTAGCTTTTAATAGTGCCTCTTCCACTTCGTCTATTCTTTCTTGATTCTCACCCCGTGGAATTATGGCTTCGGCTATTTTATCAAATAAGATTTGTGACATAGAAACTATTTGAGACTGCTAACATTTAATTACCCAGACACCCCGAATCCCCGTGCCTGTCTGATAATAATTTATTTACATCAAAATGACCAACAAAAACAGAATTTTGGATTTTATCGGACAATCTTGCTGGAATTTTTGTCCTAAATTGATTTTTATCGATCTTTTTTTGTAAGGAGTTCATGATTTTTGATTCCTACAAATATAGATGATAAAAAATGTCCAGCAACAAATATCCATGATAAATTCATGAAACTGCTACAAAAAGTACGCCGGGAAATTGTAAGGAGAAATTACAGTCATCACACTGAAAAAAGTTATGTGTATTGGATTAAAAAATATGTGGGTTTTCATAATCTGAAGCACCCTCAACAGCTTGGTCAAGCAGATATCGTTGAATTTCTAAATCATATCTCTGTAAATGAACGTGTTGCCGCTTCTACACAAAATCAAGCACTCTCGGCACTTGTTTTTTTGTATAAACACATACTAAAGCAGGATTTCGGTGAACTGAAAAACCTGAAACGGGCTAAAAAACCAAAACATTTGCCAACGGTCTTATCAAAAAACGAGGCGGACCGTATTTTGGAAAAATTGGAGGGAGTTGAATACATCGTTTGTTCTCTTCTGTATGGGGCAGGCCTGAGAATATCTGAAGCTCTCCGGCTTCGGGTTCAGGATATTGATTTTGATTATAACCAGATTCTCATTCGGCGTGGAAAAGGAAACAGAGACAGGATTACCGTACTCCCGCAGCTTATCAAACCATTACTTTCAAATCAGATAAAAAAAGTAAAAAACCTGCACAACCAGGATCTTGCAAAGGGATTCGGTCAAACGATTTTGCCATCCGCTCTTGCAAAAAAATATCCGCGGGAGGCTGGTTCTTTGAAATGGCAATATATTTTTCCATCAAAAAGAAGAAGAAAAGATCCTCAATCAGGTATATGGTACCGGTATCATATCCATCCCAAAAAAATCAGACGGTCCATTAAAATGGCTGCAAAAGCGGCAAATATCTCAAAGAATGTAAGCCCTCATACATTCCGCCACTCCTTTGCCACCCTCTTACTGCAAAATGGGTATGACATCCGCACCGTGCAGGATTTGCTGGGACATCGCTCACTGAAAACCACTTCCGTGTACCTACATGTACTCAACCGTGGAGGAAAAGGCATAATAAGCCCTCTTGACACATAAAAAACCCGCAAACTCTCGCCTGCGGGTTTCAAATAATCGTGGGTTGAAGCCTGGTTTTAAATTCCCAGGATCTTCTTGTTCAGCTCCGCATCGCTTCCAGCTCCGGCAAAGTCATCGAACGCTTTTTCGGTTACGCGGATGATGTGATCCTGGATAAAGGGTGCCCCTTCTTCGGCTCCCTGCTCGGGATGCTTGATGCAGCACTCCCACTCGAGTACCGCCCAGCAATCGATACCGTACTGAGACAGTTTGGTGAAAATACCGCCAAAGTCGATCTGTCCGTCTCCGAGCGAGCGGAAGCGTCCGGGGCGGTCTGTCCAGCCTTCGTACCCGCCGTAAACACCGGCACGACCTGTGGGATTAAACTCGGCATCTTTCACATGGAACGACTCGATGTAGTCTTTGTAGATGTCGATAAAAGCCAGGTAATCGAGCTGCTGCAGCAGGAAGTGACTCGGGTCGTATAGAATTCTTGCGCGCGGATGGTTGCCCGTAGCTTCAAGGAATTTTTCGTAAGTGACGCCGTCGTGCAAGTCTTCGCCGGGGTGCAGTTCGTAACAGACGTCCACACCGTGCTTGTCAAACTCATTCAGGATCGGCTTCCAGAGACGGGCCAGCTCGGCAAAACCGTCGTCCACCAGTCCGGCAGGGCGCTGAGGCCAGGGATAAACCGTGTGCCACATCAGCGCTCCTGAAAATGATGCATGGGCATCCAGGCCGAAGTTGGCACTCGCACGGGCAGCCATCATAAGCTGGTTGGTTGCCCATTTCTGTCGCTCTTTCGGTTTTCCGTGTACTTCTTCCGGGGCAAAACCGTCGAACATCACGTCATACGCCGGGTGAACAGCCACAAGCTGCCCCTGCAGGTGCGTGGAGAGCTCGGTGATTTTCAGCCCCTTCTCTTCAATTTTGCCGCGGTATTCATCGGCATAGGTTTTACTTTCGGCCACTTTCTGAAGGTCAATCAGCCGGGCATCCCAGGTGGGAA
Organism: Balneolaceae bacterium; assembly: GCA_020832285.1. Taxonomy (GTDB): domain Bacteria; phylum Bacteroidota; class Rhodothermia; order Balneolales; family Balneolaceae; genus Rhodohalobacter. The sequence goes on along the minus strand of JAFIFB010000046.1, from coordinate 18,809 downwards.
TCTGGATCCCTTTGTAACCGAGCGAAGCCGCCCAGTCACTGATTGCATCGATATTGTTAAACGGTGCTTCATCGCCCGCAAACTGGGCGAGAAAAATCGCAGGTCCTTTTATTGATTTCATATTTCAAACGGTTTCCATTTGGTTTCAGATTTACTTGATTCGATCATGTTTTTAACAAAAGCCATTCCGCGTACACCATCGGCCACATCGGGGAAGTCGTACTCTTTACCCGATTTCAATTCACCGTTCTGGTAGTCGCGCACGGCTCTGACAAACTCCATGTAGATGTTCGCGAACGCTTCGATATATCCCTCCGGGTGTCCGGCAGGTGTGCGTGTATTTTTGGTGGCAATTTCGGAAAGGTACCCGGTTCCGGCACGAACGATCTGAACAGGGCCGTCCAGCGGCTTAAAGAGCAGTGTGTTCGGATCGGTGTGTTTCCACTCCAGGCCACCTTTTTCTCCATACACACGGAGTTTCAGGTCGTTCTCTTCACCGGCTGCAATCTGGGATGCCATCAGCACGCCCGAGGCTCCATTGCCGAACTTCAGCAGGGCGGCACAGTCATCATCAAGAAGCCTGTCTTTTACTTTGATGTTCACATCAGCACAGATCTTTGTAATCTCAAGCCCGCTCACATACTCGGCCAGGTTAGCCGCATGGGTTCCGATATCCCCCACAGCACCACCCTGCCCCGACTGCTCGGGATCGGTCCGCCAGGAAGCCTGCTTATTGCCTTCACGCTCAAGCGGTGTGGCCAGCCACCCCTGCGGATATTCTACATAAATTTTTCGGATGCTGCCCAGCTTTCCGCTCTCCACATAATGTTTGGCTTCTTTCACCATCGGATATCCGGTGTAGGTATGGGTGAGTGCAAGCACGTTACCGGTAGATTTTACGATCTTATCCAGCTCAACAGCCTCTTCAAGAGAAAACGCCAGCGGCTTTTCAATCACCACGTGAAACCCGTTTTCAAGTGCCAGTTTGGCCGGCTCAAAATGGACATGGTTGGGTGTTACGATGGATACAAAATCCATTCGTTCGCCCTCGGGAAGTTTGGCTTCCTCTTCAAACATCTGCTGGTAGTTTTCATAAATTCGCTCCTTCGGCAGGTAATATTCCAGGCCGGATTCAACCGAAACCCCCGGATCTATACTGAATACACCGCAAACGAGCTCAATTTGCCCGTCCATAAATGCAGCGAGACGATGGATAGCGCCAATAAAGGCATCCTTACCACCGCCAACCATACCTAATCTTAATTTTCTGCTCATGTTTTAATTTTTTTTAGTTAGCAATATTATTTCAAAACCTCTTATAAGTTAAGAACATAGCAGAAAAAACAAATGTTTTTCAACAGTTCATTTTTTTTCCTGCTTTGACTTCACTTAGTGGTTGTACCTACAGATAAAGAAGTTTTTAAAATTGTGCAACCGATTCACATCGTTTTACTTGCACTTATCCTTCATATCAGTAATATTCCGACGATTGAATTAACCGCTAACCAATTACTGTTTTTATATGGAAAAATTTGTCAAAGCCAGGTTAAGTGGCATGATGTTCCTGGAATTTTTTATCTGGGGCGCCTGGTACACAGCTATTGCCGTTTACATGTCGAACAACGGCATGCAGGATTTAACACACTGGCCATTTACTGTGAATCCCATCGCGGCGATTTTCGCACCGTTTTTCGTTGGTTTGATAGCCGACCGCTATTTCGCAACTGAAAAAGTTCTCGGGGTTTTACATATTGCCGGTGGTGTCATCATGCTGCTCACACCTCTATTTGTTGACAATCCGGTTGTTTTTATTTTGATGCTGCTGGCTTATAATCTCTGTTATATGCCTACAATGAGCCTGGCGAATACACTTGCTTTCCATAACATTACCGATCAGGAGAAGGAGTTCCCGATCATCCGGGTGTTTGGCACCATCGGATGGATTGTTGCGGGCCTGACGGTAAGTTTTGTGCTCGTACATTTTGTTGCAGATGGTATTCCGCCAGAAGCAACTGCCTTGCCTCTCTACCTCACAGCCGTTGCAAGTTTCGCACTTGGAATCTACAGCTTTACCCTGCCGCACACACCACCACCCGCTAAAGGTGAAAGTATTTCTGTTCGCGCAATTTCAGGGATTGATGCTCTGAAAGAACTCGGAAGCAAATCGTTCTATATTTTTCTCGGCAGCTCCCTGCTGATCTGTATTCCGCTAGCCGCTTACTACAACTTCACCCAGCTTTTCCTCGGTGATACCGGATTTCAAAACATTGCCGCCACACAAACGATCGGACAGGTTTCCGAAGTGTTGTTTATGGTTCTGATGCCGTTTTTCTTTGTGCGACTCGGCGTGAAATGGATGCTTGGTATCGGGATGCTGGCATGGGTGCTGCGATATGTATTTTTTGCCTTTGGCGCGCTCGACCCAACCGTCTGGATGATTCTCACAGGTATTGCGCTTCATGGAATTTGTTACGATTTCTTCTTTGTAACGGGACATATTTATGTAGATCTGAAATCGACCGATAAAATTCGCGGGCAGGCGCAGGGCCTCATCGTACTGCTTACCTACGGTATCGGTATGCTGATTGGTGCTCAGCTTGCAGGAGCTACCTTTAACTATTTCCTCGGCGATCAGACAGGCCTTACCCTTGACCAGTGGTATGCATTCTGGTGGGTGCCAGCCATCTTCGCAGCCGTGGTGATGATATTCTTTATGCTCACCTTTAATGACAAGGAGGCTGAAGAGCAGGTTCTCAAAGAGGATGTTTCTGCATTCTGATCTACCGGCTCATCACAAAATCTGATTAAAAAAACCCGCTTTTGCAGAGCGGGTTTTTTTGTGTTGTATGAAAATTAGATTTCTCATTGTTTGACTGCTCTGATTACTGCCTAAAATTGTCTTGTCATTTCGAAGACCGGAGTACCAGTGGGTTCCGGTGCGCAGTGGAACTCATCTTTTCCCCACGCAGCGAAGCGTAGTGAAATCTCCTTTATATTGGCAGGAGCGTGTTGAGACGTTCCATATTAACTCTGCGTAACACTGCGTATTAATCTGCGCAACTCTGCGAGAAACACCCTACGCCTTAGCACGATACAAGCAATTCAAAAGCCCACCACCGACATTACCATTATCACATCTCTTCAGGGGTTACATAAGCAGCGGTGATGCCGCCGTCCACCATGAAGTTGGTACCGGTAACGTATGAGGAATCATCGGATGCCAGAAACAGTGCGGCTTTGGCCATCTCTTCAGCCTCACCAAAACGGCCCATTGGAATGTGGACCAGGCGCCGGTTTTTCTTCTCATCCGTATCCAGAATTTTCATAAGAAGATCGGTTTTCAGCGGACCGGGACAGAGTGCATTCACACGAATTCCCTCCCGGGCATGAATCACGGCCAGTTCGCGGGTGAAGGAAAGTACTGCCCCTTTACTCGCTGTGTATGCCACCTGGGAGGTTGCTGCACCCATCAGCGACACAAAAGAAGCCGTGTTGATCACACTCCCGCCGCCTGCACGCTTCAGGGCAGGAATGCCGTACTTGCAGCACAAAAATACCCCCTTCGCGTTAATATCCATCGTTCGGGCCCAAACCTCTTCCGGTGTTCCTTCAGCTGAATTGTCATTGACATCCATAATTCCTGCATTATTAAACAGAATCTGAACATTGCCAAAGGTCTCTTCCGCATGTTCAATCATTGCCCGGCAATCATCTGATTGAGAGACATCGGTTTTGATAAAAAAAGCGCGTCCCCCCTCATGTTCAATGGTCTGTACGACATCAGCGGCCGCATCTTCATCCAGGTCGCCTATCACTACATTTGCACCCTCATTGGCAAAAAGCAGGGCGGTTGCTTTCCCGATACCGTTTGAGCCGCCGGTAATCACAGCAGTTTTATTTTGAAGCTTCATAAAAGTTTACAATCGATTGGTTGTACATCAATTCAAAAAAGAGAGGTTAAATCTGTTCGAAATATCGTTTCTTTTCCCAGTCGGTCACTGCTGAATCAAATGCCTGAATCTCTTTTTTATAAAAATGAGAGTAATGATCGACCACTTCACGGCCAAACATTTCTTCGGTAAACTTGCTGCTGCTGAAATGACGGAGCGACTCATGAAGATTTTTGGGGACATGCGGGAGATCTTTGGCAGAGTAAACATCCCCAACAAAACATTCGGGCGGATCGATCTTCTCTTCAATCCCCTTCAAACCGCTGGCGATCGACGCTGCAAAAGCGAGGTATGGGTTGCAGTCTGCCCCGGGGATGCGGCACTCAATCCGCAGATTTTCACCCGAACCTACCACTCTGAACCCTGCCGTCCGGTTATCGTAACTCCAGGCCTGTCGTGTCGGCGCCCACGATTCATCCACATAACGTTTGTAGGAGTTGATCGTCGGCGCATAAAATACCATCACATCAGGCACATATTTGATCCATCCGCCCAGGAACCAACCGAACTCTTTCGAGGCTTTTACCGGTCCATACTCTTCATCACCCGTAAAAATATTCTTATCTCCGTTTCGCAGGCTGATATGCAGATGGCAGCTCGACCCCGCACGTCCCTGGTGAAATTTGGCCATAAATGTAACCGAAATCCCAAGCTGATCGGCCAGCTCTTTCAGGCACTGCTTAAAAACGATATGACGGTCAGCCATTTCGAGTGTATCTGAATACCGGATGTTAAGTTCATGCTGCCCCAGCCCCCACTCCCCTTTGGAGTTTTCAACAGGAACGCCCGATTTTTTGAGGTGCCTTCGTGCCGCGGCCGTATAGTATTCAATCCGGCTGCCTTGCAAAATATGATAGTCTTCTATATACCATCCGGTCGGAACCATCTTTTCTGAAACTTTATCGTTTGCATCGCGGTAGTCATTTTCAAAGAGGTAATATTCCAGTTCCGAAGCGCCAAATGATTGATAACCTTTTGCTTCCAGTTTTTGAAGCTGTTTTTTCAAAATGGTGCGCGGAGCCACAGAAACCGGCTCATGGTTTGCACCGGATTCCAGATCACAAAAGATCATGGCTGATTTCTCCAGCCAATCGGCCCGGCGAAGCGTGTTGAAATCGGGCACCAGGTGAAAATCACCATAGCCGCGCTCCCAGTTGGCAAAATCGTATCCCTGCACCGGCTCCATCGGCATGTCGGTGGTGAGCAGATAATCACAGGCGTGCGAACCCTCATCCAGTACCGATTCCAGGAAAAAGTCTGCATCATACCGTTTCCCCATCAGCCGCCCGTAATGGTCCGTAAATGCGACGATAACGGTTTCAATCTCTTCCGATTTTGCTTTCTCTTTTAACTCGTCTGTGGTCAGTTTACCCTGAATTTGCATAGCACTGAATATTTTTATTGGGTTAAAAAATGACGTATGTAACCGGCAAGCCTCTCACTGTCCGGTTTCTGATCAAAACTTTTGATGGCCTGCTTCACTTTTTCCGGATCTGCACGGTTCAGCCGGGATTCAAAAACAGCACGATCATACTCCGGGGTAAATTCCGGGTGCCCCTGTATACCCAGAAAATTTCTGCCAACCGTAAACATTCCTGTTTTGCAGTCCGGTGAAGACGCAAGTGCCTCCCCGTCTTCCGGCAATCGCACAACCTGATCCTGGCAGAGCATCAGCACGTTAAACACGGGTTCGTACGGCACCATCCACGGTTTTTGCTTATGGATGGTAAAAGTGTGTACGCCGATCACGTAGCCTTTTTCCGAACGCTTCACGCTTCCGCCAAGTGCCTCGGCAATCATCTGATGGCCAAAACAGACGCCCACATATTTTTTACCCGCATCGTAAACATCACGTGTAAAAACTTTTAACTTCTCCACCCACGAAAGATCATCATACACAGAAAATTTTGATCCGGTGCAGACAAACTGTTCATAATCATCCATTACAGGGAATTTTTCATCACATACATAATAACTGTCGAACGGAATTCCCAGCAGTTTCCGGAACATATCGGGATAAGTTCCGTGCTCCTCAACCAATTCAGGGGCAACATGATCGCAAATGAGCAGAGCCATTTTCGGTTTCATGATTGTTTGTGTTTGATGTGATACGATTTTGGACGGGTCAGGTAATTGTATCCAAGAATCGAGAGCGAACATCCCCGGCCGGAGTTTTTAATACCGGTCCAGGCAAGTGCGGGATCGAGGTAATCACACCGGTTCATGAACCATGTGCCGGTTTCCACTTTATCCCCGATGAAAACGGCTTTCTCCGGGTCTTCGGTCCAGACAGAAGCGGTGAGTCCGTACGGGCTGTCGTTCATCATGCGGATCGCCTCTTCATCACTTTCCACAGACATAACTCCCGCCACGGGTGCAAAAATCTCTTCCCGCATCACTTCCATATCGTGATTCACATTCACCAGCACCTGGGGTGCCAGAAATGGGTATCCCAACTCAGGATAGTCATCCAGACGAATCAGAGCTTCCGCTCCCTGCTCGACAGCTTGTCGTATAACCCTGTCTGCCCGTTCTGCATTTTCTTTCCGGACCATCGGACCGAGTGTCGTTTCCGGATCGGCCGGATCACCTAACTTGTACGAACGGGCCGCGCTCAGAAAAGCTTCCAGGAATTCATTATACACCTGCTTGTGAACGTAGATTCTCTCAACACCGCAGCAGGATTGTCCAGAGTTAAAAAAAGAACCATCAGCGAGATTTTCCGCAGTTTGAGGGATGTTCGCATCGGAGGTCACATAGGCCGGATCTTTACCCCCCAATTCCAGGGTAGATGTTAAAAATCGGTCTGCTGCAGCTTGCTGAACGGCCCGTCCGCCCTCCACTGATCCAGTAAAGGCCACATGTGCGATCTTCCCTTTCGCAATGATTTCCGCAGCCTGATCGTGGTTGAGATGCAGATACTGAAAAACACCATCGGGCAGCCCGGCGTGCTGAAAAGCTTCGATGAATCGCTCGGCACAGAGTGCGGTTTGCTCTGAATGCTTCAGTATCACTGTGTTGCCGGCCATCAGTGCGGGAATCACTGCATTGACAGCGGTCAGATAAGGATAGTTCCACGGTGCAAGAACAAAAACGGTGCCCAGCGGCTCTTTCTTTATGAATCGGCTGAACCCTTTCTTTTCTGGAAGTGTGATCCGTGAAAGAGCTTTGTCCGCACAGCCGATCATGTAGCCGGCCCTCTCGGCAAAACCGCCTGTAATTTCTTTCGGTGAATACCGTATCGGCCGTCCCATCTGCATCGTGATTTCCATTCCCCAGGCTTTTGCATTCTGCCTGAAATAGTCCACAGCATTTGTACAGATTTCAGCCCGTTTCGCAATGCGGGTCATTTTCCACTCCTCAAACGCGTGTAATGAATGGTCCAGGGCTTTCCGTATAGCTTCGTTATCTGCGTAAGGCCGCTCTGCAAAAACGTCTCCGGTGGACGGACTGATGATTTGAAATTTTTTTGTCATCTGACCTTCTGTTTTTCACTAACAATCTATTAAAGCCTAATAAAAGAAAGAATTTTCTGATTTAAAATTTATTTTAGAACTGCTTTCTTTATCGAATTCCACTTTCATCCCATGAAGTAAAATTGGTAGTTGAAAAGACGTCTTGCAAATATTAGCGAAATCGTCCGGCGGTTGCGGGTTTTAAAAAATGTTATGGCGCAAGCGTCCCGCTTGTTCCATTTGTGTCTCGATACTTGATACTCAATACTCGACACTCAAAATCCTGTGGTTACCCTTTTCCCGAAACATTGACCTGCATCTGATTTTATTTCGAGAACCACTTGACCTGTTTTTAAAATAATAGATGTAGCACTACAAATTGTTGTTTAGTAATAATAGAGGTTGATTTTAAAGATTTTTCGGAATTTGAGTTAAACGCATCAGATGGGAGCATATCTGTTTAGCGTTTTTATATACAACCTGACAGTGACCGCGGCATCCCGACCTCTCGCAGTACCCACCAGATCTGTCAGTGTTGTGAACCAAAAGAATTCCCTTTGAAGCTGACAGGAAGCCCGGCAAGTCACAGCAAACGCTGCAAAGCCGCTAAACAAATGCGATGCCCCAAGCTATGTTGTGACAGACTGAAAGGCTAAGATATCTCATCCCAGGGCAACGCCTTGGCAGAAGGGTCTGTCCTACAGGGACCTGCAAGAGTCCCGTTTTTTCAAACAAGTGGGGGTGGATGCGGAATACCTTATGAAATCTGACCATAAATTCGAAAAATAAAGGGTTTTTTTCAGCTTATGAAATACTATGGACGGCAATGTGATGGGATATTACAAACGACAAGAAATTCTCTGCGAGTTTAAACATGGGCCTGGTGGCTGAAAAATTAATTACTTGTCACTGCAGCACTTTATTAATCCTGGTAACCAAACAGAGTCAGAATCTCTGCGAGTTTTTTATTAACAGCTAATATTGTATTTTTTTCGAGTTTTTCTCTGAATCCTCCAACCTTCCCTGAACGCCGGTGTGAGGTCACATCTTCTTTTTCCCTTGGGCGTGTTTTTTGATAAATCTCCCGAATTGTGGCATCTTCCAGCGTAATATACTGACGCAGTTGTTCAGCGAATCCATCAAAGTCGTTAATCATATCTTCATAACGCAGAACTACACCACGGCTGCAGGTTTTCGACAGCTCATAAAGGGTCTTAAATAAATCAACCTGCTTGTCTGCTGAATCTAAAACATACTCATCAAGCGTCATCTCGCGAATTCTCTTCCTTTTCGCCTCCTGCCTCACTTTTATTGTATTTACTTTGCTAAAACCATGGGTGAAACCGAATGAATAGTATGATGAAACCAAAATATCACGTGGGTCTCTGATAAAAAAAATCGCGATTTTATCCCGAATAAAATCATGCTTAGTTGTTGGGTTCACAAGTCTTTTTGCGACAGGACTTTGAACATAAGCTGAAATACGAATTGGGCCATAAATAAATCCTTTTTTTCTAAATTCAAGTTCCTTTTTATGACTTCGGTTGCCTGAGTACAATTGGCTTGCATAGTTTATATGATACAGTCCATTTACGTTTTTTAGCACATATTGACTAAAGAAGGAACTCGCACATTTATGAAAAGTATAAAAGTAAACAGACTCAGGAGAATCCCTGATTAAAAAACGATGCTGGATGTATGAATACAAATGTTGAATTCTCTTTATTTTCTTCAAAAGCCTATTTTTTTTCCTGATAACTCAATGAAAAATAACTTTTTATTATGCATGAGGTTATGGCACTTAAACGACCGACCCGGTAATGTACCATAAACAGCCCGTTTTTACCACTTAGTATGATACACTGATTGTACGAAACTACTAAGCTACCATCCTTTCTTTTTCATTTTTTTGTGACATTGTAGAGATGTGCTGCATAACATATTTCTAAAATGAATGAGTATTTCGAGCCAATTCAATAACTCATCCCGTAAAACATGATTATATGGTATAAAAAATAAGAGTTTATAATCACGACTCTTGCCTATAATCAAGTACTCACTATCGGGATTTTTGTGTAGTAAGTTCAAGCGTCAGATCAGGCAAGTCCCGAGACGACACGCCACTATTAGCGATCCTCCGTGACAAGAATACGATAAAACAACCTTTCAGACGACAAAAATCAATGCTGCGATAAGGCCGGGAATGACGGAGGCAATCAGGAGTATAATCAGCGGAAGGCTCTGTTTCAGCCCGACAAAAAAAGCAAAGATAAATCCTTTTATGATTGTGTTCACCGCAGATGCAAGAACGATCCCCATCACGGCTACATTATGGCTGAGCTCATCGAGAGCAAGCCTTGAAAGGGAGAGTGTAATGGCATCAACATCCATCAACCCGGAGATAATGGAAAGTGCATAAATACCGCTTTCCCCGAACCAGTCGAGCATGGCAGCTGCCAGGAACATTATGACAGCCAGCAGAAAACCGAACTTCAGGGCCATTGTGATTTTAAAAGGGTTATCGAGCTTCAGTTCCGGTTCCACCTCTTTGTGGCTGCCGGTTTGCCAGAGCCAGAATCCTCCGCCAAGAACACAGAAAAACATAATTGCAACCGGAATCCAGAGCAGTTCGAGCAGGGCCGGGTTCACCACAGCCACCTCAACCAAAACCCGGATAAACATGATAGAAGAAGCGATCATTACACCTCCCATGAAAAGCTTCTTTACGGAGTATTGCCGGGCAAAGTGCGACAGACTGATTGTAACTGCAGTGGATGAAGCCAGACCGCCCGTAATGGATGTAACCAGTGTACCAAGGCGATTCCCTACATACTTGATGGCAAAATACCCGACAAAGGAGATACCGCAGATCAGAACCACCATCAGCCAAATCCAGTAGGGATTTATCGCTTCCCACGGGCCGAACCCCCGGTTTGGAAGAAGCGGCAACAGTATCACTGAAATGATGAGCAGCTTGATTCCTGCATAAATTTCTTCCGTCTCGATATTTCGCAGCCAGGTATGGAGCACCGGTTTCATTCCAAGCAGTGCCACAGCCACCACCGATGCACCGAGCGCGATCTGATAATAACCGATTGCTGCCCAGGCCGCCAGAGCGAAAGTCAGCATCATCGAAAAAGCTGTTGTCGTTCCAAGATCCCCGCTTTCTCTCGCTTCCAGTATATGTCCTGCCACAATCATAATTGCTACAGCAAGAAATGAAACCGCGAGAAACCAGACTCCCAGTGCCTCGGCCACAAGCGCACAGACCCCGCCAAGCAGCCCGATCAGACTGAATGTGCGCAATCCGGCCACACGAACCCCCTCCTCTTCCTGGCGGCCGCTCCACCCCCGCTCAATACCTATCAGCAGGCCGATTGCGAGAGCTGAAAGAAGCTGGATGATAATTTCAATCTCCTCGGTTAATTCCATAAATACATTTTAGTTTTGTGTCTTTTCTAAAAATGTGTGACAGAGTCATCAGACGAGTCGATCCGGGATCATCCCAGTCATCATAATTGGTTCATTTTTCGAAAAACTAGTCAGATGACTTGCCCGTCGTTTTATCTTTGACGGATAAATCTCAATAATCATTCGTAAAAAAAGCGGATACTGTGATCCGCTTTTTCTGATTCTGATGTTAAAAAGAAAACATAAAAAAAGAAGTTCTCAACCTCATATAATTTCAATCTTATTTAATCTGCGACCTCACGCAGGTAGTTAAGAATCTCGTCGAGATCGGCCCGGCTGGCGTAGTTACCCTGGTAAATCACGCCTTCGATAGCGTCATGAAAGGGAATTGATTCGAGCGGATTTGAACTGAGCAGGATCAGATCGGCGCGGTAGCCGGGAGCAATCTTTCCGGTTTTGTCTTCTTCACCAAGATATACACCAACATTCACCGTCCCGGTTTTAATCGCTTCAAACGGGCTGAGCCCTGCATCCACAAGAATAGCCATCTCTCTGTGTGCGGAGTATCCCGGCGGATTAAAGATTTGAGGTGCATCGGCACCCAGCATCAGCCCGGCCCCGGCTTCGTGAAGTGCCAGAGTTAACTGCTTGCGAAGATCCAGAAAACGCCTTGCCTGGTCTTCATCGTAGAGATCGTGGGCACGATTGTCGCGAACCCGTTGAGACCAGTTTTCCACAAGTTCTGACGGAAGAAGATCCATTCCGGGCCACTGCTGCATCTCTTCCACAGAAATTTCAGGATTAAACATATTTTCAAGTAGCGTATTGGTAGGTACATTCCAGACACCGGCTTCTGCGGTTATACGAGCAGCTTCTTCAATCAGGTTTTCATCCGCGTGGGGAGTCAGATCATAACCAAAAAAAATAATGGGTGGATCATCTCTTAGTGCAGCATCACCTGCCAGGAATTCCATGTAACGATCCAGGTGATCTATACTGCCTTTTCCTGCCTCGAGGCTTCGCTCCAGGCCCACTTCGTAGGAGATATGGCCCGAAAAATCAATCCCCAGGCTGTTGGCTTCGTCCGTTGCCGCTTCGAATACTTCCAGGCTCAGGCCGGGATGAAATTTCAGAAGATCGTAACCGGCTTCGTGCTGGTCGCGAACCATCTGCCGTGCCGTTTCGGGATCAGGCGCCGAGTTTCCGCTAAGCGAGGGGCCCGATGTGAAAATCCTGGGACTGAAGAGTTCTCCCGCAGCGGCTCGTTCGCGCAGTTCGAGATGTGCAGGATTACCAAGCATTCCGCGGATGGTTGTAATACCTTGTGAAAGGTAGAGAGCAAGAGTGTTTTCCATCATCATCTGCCCCTGGTTAGGTGATGGAATATGAGCATGCATCTCAGCAAGTCCGGGAATTACGTAATAATCTCCCTCCACAATCTCGGCATTTTCCGGAATATTAGCATCGCCATCCGGGCCGATCCATTCAATTTCACCATTGGATATGATGAGGGTCTGATTTTCAAGAATCTCCTCATTTTCCATTGTAAGCACGTTCACTCCTCTGATTACAAGCGGATCGGCAAAAACCGCACCGGCACACATTATAAGCAGAAGGCACGTTGCAATCAGGTTTCGAAGTATTGCAGCCATAGTTGAAATGTTTGGTTATGAGTTGTTTATACCTGTTTTAAGAAGAAATAACTTCTTCAGTTAAAATCCATTCTATCAATAAAACAGATTTATCCTGCATTATTCAAAAAAAGTTGTTTGGATTTATTTCTGTGTTCGTGTATAAGAACCCTTAATCTAAGATTAAATTTAATCTACCTTATGTGATGCACTGCGTGACTGGTGTCTTTTCGGTCATCCTGTTTTTGCTTCACAACGCTGACAGATCCGGGCTCAGGTTGTTTGATTAAAAATGCTAAAAGCAAGAAACCAGCTGTTACTGAAAAAAAACTGAAATTTGATCTATCAATTTCAATTCTATATTACGGACAGTTCTCTAATTATTTTTCAGGTTTTTTTGATGATATTCACTCCACCCACTCCCCGTTCAGCATTACGCGAGAAATGTTATAAATGCTGCGAATATCACGATCAGGGGCACCGTCCACAAGCACCAGGTCGGCTATTTTTCCGGTTTCAATACTGCCGATACGCTGATCCGACCGCAAGTATCGTGCATTTCGGATCGTGCTGCTGCTGATCACTTCCAGCGGACTCATCCCGGCTTCTTCAAGCATCTCCATCTCCCTCTGGTACGACCACCCGAAATCGGCATGTCGAATTCCATAGACGTGTGAGCCGTTTACAATGGTCATCCCTGAGAGATAGGCCATTTCCGTAAATTTCATCATGTTTCGAAATCCTTCCACGTGGTAATCTTCCACATCCTCATCACCTTCACGCCGTTCAAACAGGGCCAGTGTGGGCGAGAAAATCACATTGTGCCGGATGGCAAGATCAATCACTTCCTGCACGCGCTCATGTTCCAGGTCTATTTTCGACCACAATTTGTAGCGTCCGTCTCCGCGGGCGCTATCATCGGCTTTTACCGCATCTTTAAACTCCTGTGCATCAGCAGAGTCAGCCAGTGCGGTTCCAAACGAAGTTACATGTTCAATGCCATTTACACCGGCCCGGATGGCATCATCGGCATCCACCAGCTCAAGGTGCGCCATCACAGGAACCCCGGCTTCCCGGGCAGCTTCGGTTACATCTTCAAAATATTCAAGCGGAAGGCGATAATAAATTTTGATTCCGGTGCCGCCATTCTCCACATGGCTGCGGACCGTTTCACGGGCATGATCACCATCCTTCACCACCACCGCCTGCTGAGGCCACACCGGCGGGTAGCCGTCCAGGTGCGCCCCTGTCAGAAAGACTCTTGGAAGAGGTTGTTCGGCAAAATCAAGAGACTGATAAAATCCAAACGGATGACCTGGATCGCGCAGGGAAGTGATCCCTCTCTGCAGATAATCGTGGAGCAGATCATTATTCATTATAGAGTGAAAGTGCGCATCGATCAGACCCGGAATGAGGGTTTTGCCGGATGCATCAAACTGTTCGGCATCTTCGGGAATCTCCACATCACCACGGGATCCCGCCGCTTTGATCCGGTTATTCTGTACAACCACCACAGCATCTTCCACCGGAAGGCCGCCAAGCCCGTCAACCAGACGGGCGCCCACAATCGCAATGGGCGGCTCTTCATCAGGAGCTTCGCGAGGGTTGACCTCCTCCAGTGGTTTGATCAGCATTGACCGAAGTTCATCAAACAGCACTTGCTGCATCTCCGGGCCGAAGCGGTTGTAATCGAACGGTTTTTTGAACCGGAGATGATCTCCCACCCCAAGCTGATCAAACACCGGACGCGCACTGTTTACAGCCCGCAACACATCAGCAGGATCGGCCTGACTGTCAATTTCCGGAGTGATAACCGAAACCCGCCTCGGGGCAATGGCTGCAATCACCTCATGATAGTCGTACGGAACACGCTCTTCCATCCCGATAAAATCGGCCAGCCAGGGCTGAAGCGGGTAATGCTCAGACCACCGCGCCAGTCCGCCGGTATGCTTCTCTTCTGTATCGAGCCTCATCGGTGTGAAACCGGCAATTGAAATGACTCCGGTAATCCGTTCATCAAGAGCCGCCGCGTGGAGTGCCGGTCTCCCTCCCATCGCATAACCGAGCAGGTAAATCTGATCGGTATCCAGAAAACCGGTATCCCCGAACTCATCATAATCTGTGAGCGGTTCCATCAACAGAGCATTAACGGCTTGTTTGATATCGTGCACCTTTTTGCCGAGGAGTGTCCACCCGGGGTAGCGCTCATAAAACCGTGTGGCTTCTTCAATCCGCGCTCCATGACCGATCTGGTCGAAGGCAAATACAGCGTAACCACGGGCCGCCAGTGCAAGATAGGTTGGATGATCGCGCCGGTAGGCCGCCCGGTACCCGAGGGCATTCGATATGGGGTGAACCCAGATAATCACAGGAAGCTTTTCGCCCCGTTCCACCTGCTCCTCAGGGTAAAAAATATCCCCGGCGATGTAGTTTCCAAAGTTGAGAGATAGTGAACCGATCCCCTCCATTGCCGATTCCGGTGACCGCCTGCTGAGCATGCTCGAAATATAATCCCGCTCCGATCCGTAACTTCCCGGAAAACTGACCGCTTCGGGCGGAGCAGCTCCAAACCCTGTACGGATGTGATTTCGAATTTCCTCTGCTCTCTCTTCCCATTGCTGATGGAATCCGGATGGATTAAGGCCGGTAGTCACATCCTCCACTCCCTGTGCGGGAAAATCTTCCGGGGTGAACCGCTCCGGGGTGTTCCGTTCCCAGTCTTCAAAGGCTGGATAGACCGGTTCGCTGGCCACATTTTCAAGGGGCTTTCTGTTGAACTGTACATCCAGCCAGTCGAGGTACTCTTCCATATCCCGTGCTTTCGTTTCGTGCGTTCCGGGGCGATAGAGAAGCTGTAAGTTCTCCCCGGCACCCATCAGATCGTACGCCTTTTTTGCAGATCTGTAGGAGTGTTCGATGTCCCAGATACTCTCTACATTGTCGTTCAAAGCAAGGGCGTAAAGAAAGGGAGTGGGCGCGTTGGCAGCCACCATATTGGGTGTATCGAGCGGAAGTTTGTGCTCGCGACCGGGGAAAAATCGAAGCCGGGGATGAAACCAGTTGGGAAAGCGCCGTGTGATAATCTCGGCCCCTTCGCCAAATTCTGACTCAGAAAAAGAGCGAAACGTATTGACTCCGCCAGCACCCGAACTGCTCGAAATTATCGCCCCAAACCGCGGATCAAGCGCTCCCGCGATCACAGAAAGTTTGCCGTTGCGTGAGTGACCTGTGAGAGCCACTTTATCCTGATCGATCACATCCAGTGTTTCCAGGTAATCCAGAACCCGGCTGGCTGCCCATGCCCGGCGAGCCATCAGCGACCAGTCATATTCAGGATAAATATCGAGCCAGGCTTCAGTGTCATCGCGGGAATCTGCACCGGAATAGACCACTCCGGCATATCCGCGGCTCACCGCCACAAGTGCCCAGCGCCGGTGGTTGTCCTGGGTCATAAAAACCGGGAAAGGACCATCACCCTTCGGCAGAATCAGTTCAAAAGAAAGAGTGGCATCATGATTCGGGCCGAATTCCAATACCAGCTCATGAACCGTGGCTCGCTCCTCTTCGCGGATTTTCTCCTCTTTCACTCGAAGGTTTTGCGGGGGAGCCGGCACCTGGCCGATAAAATAGTGCTTCATCAGCTCCCGGATCTCATCCTGCCGCTGAGGCCAGTCTGCGGCAGTGGTTACCATGTCACCATTATTCATCCTGAGCGGATCTGGAATGAACGGGATGCTCTCCATCGCATCAAAATCGGGCGGCAGTTCACCGGTCTCTTCCAGCCACTCTTTCCACTCGTTTACATCATCCCGCCATTCGTTATCACCCGGAAATAATAGGTGAAGTTCCTCAAGAAAAGCCCTTTGCCGTTCTTCAGTTTCCGTTTCACTGTTTGACTGAGCTACTGCCGCACAGATTCCAAACATTAAAATTCCAGCAAACAAAACACACCGGAGTGCTGCTCCGCGAACATCCCACGATTCCCACATATAAAATCTGATTTTTATTACCGATTCATTTCCGGTGCTTTTGAGAATTTGCACCACCTCAGACAATTAAACAAATTGAAGGCATTTATGAAAAGGGTTTCAAATCTTTATCGGGGAATGTTGGCAGAAGCAAGACGGCAGCAATGGAGCGTATTGAGGCGTTGTTTTGGTTAGTCCTACGAACAAGGAGATCTCTCCATGCACTCGCTCCGCTCGTTTAGTCGAGATGACAGGGGTATTGTTATCTAAGGTAGGCGACGTATTAGAATCCTACCCATGCTGCATTCAGTTTCACGCCGCTTAGATGAGTGTTGGATCGGCTATGAATGGAGTACCCCTCTCTCTACCCAAATGCCCTTGACATTTCGACCTGAACATAGGTGGATTTACCGGGCGTAATGGAGATACATTCTTGGTGTTGAAGGAGGCGTTTTGCAGGGTTTATGGGTAATTCTTCAAAAAAAGTCCCTCATCAGAAGTGACGGGTTTTCGAAAAACACTTTTTGAGTAAGTTTAGGGATTATGAGACACAAGGATGCACAAGCGGGACACTTGCGATATCAGAAATCAGAGAAGTTACCCCGAAATTTTAGATGTAATATATTTAAGAATAGTGAAAATATAACTTTACGGATTTTAATAAATGGAAGCCGTTTGATATATATTAATCCCGGCCTTGAATCAATTGGCGGGAACAGGGTGGCTGATGGGTGACGTATAGAAAAATTTCATCAGCCGTAAATTAATGTAATGAAGGAATTTAAAATAAATCGGCCTTGAAATTTTTGAATAGATGGATGTAGCAATACAAATCGTTGTTTACGGGCCATTAAGATCGATTATTAAGATTTTCAGGAAGTTGAATTAAACCGGAAAATCCTCAACAACCTGCAGAACCATTTCAAGGGCATCATCATCAACCTGGAAATGGAATGTGGCGCGGATGGTTTTGGCACCGAAGGGAACCATACCCACACCAGCACCTGTAAAGGTTTGGAGTGCCTTTTCAACCGTACACTGGACCACATCAAACAGTACGATATTGGTTTCTACTGTGGCACTGTCAATATGAAAAGCCGGGTGAGCGGCAACAGTTTCTGCAAATGTTCGTGCCCTCCTGTGGTCTTCTTTCAGCAGCAGCCAGTGATGCTCCACGGCATAGTCAGCGGCAGCGGCAAGCAGGCCGATCTGGCGCATTCCCCCGCCCCACATTTTTCGTATCCGCCGGGCCCTTTTCACATGATCACGGTTTCCGAGAATCATGGAGCCTACAGGAGCCCCAAGCCCTTTACTGAAGCAGACCGAGAGAGTATCTGCAATGGTTCCGAAAAACTCCGGGCCGATACCTGAGGCTGTCATAGCGTTCCAGATGCGTGCCCCGTCGAGATGAACATCCAGGCCGTGTTTATTTGCCAGTGCGCGGATATCTTCCATCTCCTTTTTTGTATAAAAAGCCCCTCCTCCTTTGTTGGTGGTATTTTCCAGCGCAATTACGCGGGTGTGGGGATCCCACTCATTTTTCGGGCGAATTGCAGGCTCAATCAGTTCCGGAGTAATTTTCCCTCTCTTTCCTTTTAGCGGATGAAGCTGAAGTGACGACAGATGAGCGGCCGCTCCCGATTCGTAGTTAAAAATATGGCCGGTTTCATCCAGTATCACTTCATCTCCGGGAGTAGTCAGTACATGAAGGCAGAGCTGGTTACCCATTGTGCCGCTGGGTACAAAGAGTCCGGCTTCCATCCCGAACAGGTTCGCTATTTTTTCTTCAAAAGCGTTTACGGTCGGGTCTTCGGCAAACACATCATCACCCACCTCTGCTTCTGTCATCGCCTTCAGCATTTCCGAAGTTGGCCTGGTTACCGTATCACTGCGGAGATCGATCATAAAAAATACGTTTCAAATCAAATTCACGGAATCTCATTTTTTGATCCAGCCATGTCTGAAATCAGCAAAAAGCTACTAATTACCCGGCAATCAAAAAAATGTAACTTGCCAGAAAACCACCGGTAGAGGTTACATTAACCTGCTTTCGTAAAAAGGCTCATCTCCTGTAAACTTTTAAAGAGTGTCACCACGATCAACTGCGTTAATAGCAGGCTTTTGGGCAATCGGAGGAGTTGCCGGTGATAGTAGTTTTGCAAAGACTACATTTTATTTATCCCAAGGTGTCATTCGCCCCAATGGGTCCGGAATAGCCCCGGCTTACTATGCCCTGGTCTGCTCTTCGAAGTATTACTACTGTTATGTCAAAGATAAAACGTCGGGTTAAGTCATCTGACGAGTTTTTCAAAAATATACCAATGTAGATGATTGGGATGATCCCGGAACGACTCGTCTGATGACTCTCTCACACTTTTACAGTTGACACGACAC
>JAFIFB010000045.1 GCA_020832285.1 Balneolaceae bacterium | reverse complement strand
TTACTATAGCAAGTAAAATACCTGAAATCAAAACCGTCCAAGGCCTGGAGATACAAAAATGGATTGCCGGTTTGATTTGATAAAATAGCTTTTCAAGCATTAGTTACCTTCATTTAAGCTCTCTTTCGTTTATTAAACTGCCCAAAAGTACCACTCATTCAACATGTTTTCGTACTCTTGATTTTTGGCGAATGTTTACTCGTGCGAAATAGCTGTATCTTCAGATTAGAGCAATGAGTTGTTACATTGAAAAGTATCAAGAGATTCCAAATGATATACCGATATAATCGGTTTCCTTAAAAAAATAAAACGATGAAAAATAGTTATATCAGCCAAAAAAAATTCAACCGGGAGAAGAGATAAAAGGTCAAGGAATAAGAGAAGGAATTTTTAATCTAATCAAGGCCGACTATTCAGGGTTTGACGAGGATGATTTTATTTCCATAGACGAATTAAACCGATATAGGCGGCTTTATCTCACCTCATTAATAATTCAGGAAAAAGGCGAGCTTGAAATTATTGATATAGGTGTAATTGATGCTATTAAAAATTATTCAATCTTATCAGAGAATATTCAAGACGAAATAGAAGCGAAGCTTTCTTTTGGACAAAAACTTGCTGACAGGGTTGCCGCATTTGGCGGGAGTTGGACATTTATTCTCACATTTTTCTCATTCATCCTTATTTGGATGCTGATAAATATATGGTTTTTAACCACAAGGCCTTTCGACCCTTTCCCATTTATTTTGCTTAACCTTATTCTTTCCTGTTTGGCAGCTATCCAGGCACCTATTATAATGATGAGTCAAAACAGAAAGGAACATAAAGACAGACAAAGAAGTGAACACGATTATAAAATCAATCTAAAAGCGGAACTGGAAATCAAGTTATTAAGTGAAAAGATTGACCATTTGCTTGTCCATCATAACAAAAAGCTTTTAGAAATACAGGAAGTTCAAACAGACTATTTAGAAGATCTGATGAAAGAGGTCAAAAAGAGATGAAATTGGAAAACATTGAGAATATTTTTATATCAACAAACTGAAAAAAATAATGAAGATCACAATAGACAATTATTTAGACAGTCATTTCATAAACAGAAGTAATTGGTTAAGGGCTGCTGTTTTGGGAGCAAACGATGGAATTATATCAATTTCAAGTCTTGCAATTGGCGTAGCTGCTGCAAGTTTAACAAGAGACCCTATTGTTTTAGCTACAGTGGCAGGGCTTGCAGCTGGAGCATTATCTATGGCTGCCGGTGAATATGTTTCTGTTAGTTCACAAACTGACACAGAAAAAGCAGACATTGAACGAGAAAAAAGAGAGCTTAAAGAAATGCCAAAAGAAGAGATGCAAATCTTGTCTCAAATCTATGAAAAAAGAGGATTAAAAAAAGAGACAGCAATGCAAGTTGCTATTGAACTAATGGAAAAAGATGCTTTGGGAGCACATATTAGAGATGAATTGGGTATCAATGAAATTAGTAAAGCAAACCCAATACAAGCAGCCATAGCATCAGGAGCAGCATTTACTGCAGGCGGTTTTTTGCCATTAATGGTCATCCTTTTTGCACCGGTAAAGGGATTGGAATATTGGCTCTATGGCTTTACAATATTTTTTCTCATTGCATTAGGAATCATCTCCGCAAAAACAGGCGGTTCAAGTATCAAAAAAGCTGTATTGCGTATAGCCGTATGGGGTACAATAGCAATGGGTTTATCCGCAATAGTTGGCTATGTTCTCGGTGTTAGATTATAAAATAATAGACTAAGCAATTCCTTGTGATTTTATCGAAATCATCTATTAATATCAGCACTGTATCATTGCTGTATATTTTATTTATGTTAAACATATATGGGTGATACTTCTGAAATAAGATGTTTTTGGATGATGAATTAGTAATGGTCAAGCCGGTTAAATCAGAGGCCATTATACCTACTTTAAGTATCGATAGGTTTTCAGTATGATAAAACAACATCTTTAGAAGTATCAGGTACTGATTTTTATCACTGCGATCAGGCTGGGACTATTGTTTGGCGTGTCCATTTGCGGATTGGTTCCGATATTTATTTGAAATTCTTCACTGGCCAATACTCGGCTTCCTTCTCTATGCCACATTTACTCAAGCTTCCTTGTCCAGGCTTCAGCTGGCCATCAAAGACAAAAGGTTTCTGTTTTTAGCACTTGCAGGTAATTTTATATTAATCCCCGCCATCGTTTGAGGAATGCTTGCCTGTCTGCCGGAGAACACAGCTGTCCGACTGGGAGTAGCATTGGTGTTACTGGTACAATGTACAGATTGGTTTATTACATTCACTCAACTTGGAGGAGGAGAAACGGAACTGGCGATTGCTTTCTCACCTCTGAGTTTACTTTTCCAGATTCTGTTGTTACCTGTCTATCTGTTTCTGTTCTTTGGGAATGAACTGACGGTAAAGTTTGCTACTCATGACATGCTCCTGGCATTCGGGATCATCATTATACCTTTGATCATTGCATTTCTTACAAAAAAATGGGCGAAATCGGTTCCTTAGCGACAGTATATCATTTTCCGGATCGGTTGGCTGCCTGTACCAATATTGGCAATCGTTCATTTTTATGATCTCGGCATCTCAGACTCAAGTTCTATTTGGGGCTAATTCTCAATTGTTATATCCGGCGGCTTTTTTTATCGCTTTTTCTTATTATTGCAGCTCTGTTGGCGAAAGTCCTGTCCAAGATAGTAAACCTCCCGAACCGTCAAGGCAAAGTTCTGGCATTCAGCCTTGGATCTCGAAATTCCTTTGTGGTCCTGCCGCTGGCATTGGCATTACCTGAATCGTTTGAAATCACCGTCTTTGTGGTTGTCTTGCAGTCACTGATTGAACTATTCGGTATGGTTACATACGTATGGTTTATTCCAAAAATATTATTTAGAAACAAAGAATGTTGATATTAAAAAACTATGGAACCGTAGGTGTCAGGTCGATTCAACTGACTTGTCTGCATATAATTACAGGATCAGTTGATTAAAGCTTTTGCTAACTTCTATTACGTATGGTCAATTATCTGACAGTATATCTGATCAATCGCTAAGTAAATAAATAAGGTGGAAAAGCAGAGAGTTTCGAGTAGTGTCAGCCCTTAATCGTCATAATCATCCGGACGATCCATTTCTGAGAGCGGTTTTTGAACAGACCGGATCATCCAGTCGAGGTACTCTTCATTCCCTTCCTGCTCGGCAAGGTTGATGCTGATGACGCAGGGAACCTCGTATGAGTGGAGTTCTTTAACTCTTTTGGTTAGCCTTGAAACGTTGCTGTAGGAAGTTTTTAAAATCAATATGCACTCTTTGCTGGTCTCAATGTTGCCTTTCCAATGGTAGACCGACTCCATGCCGTCGATAATGTTGGCGCAGGCGGCAAGTTTTTCTTCAACAATGGCTGAAGCAACTTTCAGGGCTTCATCACGGTTTTTTGTTGTGATGTAAACGAATCTCAGGTTGCGGAACATGAAAAAAACGGGTTAATTTCTTTTTCCGAAAATTACAAAAAATCGGGCAACGGAGGGAAGGCCATTTTATAATTTTGTGATGGAGTATAAGCGGGAAAAAGAAAATCACAGATTAGAAGTCGCCACGTGAGTTCATTAACTGTTCTACTATGAAGCCTTTTGCAGAATAATTACCCTGTTACCGTGAAAGCTCAAATTTGCGCTCCATTGATCTGCAAGCCAGCGAAATGTTTTTTGTGAGTAAAAGGCAACGTGGGTGTCGTCTTTGATATAATGCCAGGAACTGAATTCTTCGGTGTTGGGAAGCAGAAGAGTCATGATTCCAAGAAAACCACCTGGCTTTAATAAATTCCAGAGTTTATTAAACTCCTCTGCAGGGCTGTAAAAGTGTTCGGCAGTTTCGGTTGTAGTGATGAAGTCGTACTGTTTCTGCAAAACATCGGATTTTTGGGCATAGAATGGGTCATAGATATTCATACAATAACCGGCTTCTTCGAACATGACGCTAAGAGTGGGGCCAGGGCCTGAACCATAATCAAGGCCTAAACTATTTGGTGGAATTACCTTGCTCAAGGGTGAAAAAAGCTGATTGAGAAAACTTCTGTAGCCGGAATCATATGGAGAGTTTTGATGCTGATCATATCGTTTTTTTTCTTCAAGAGGTGTTAGGCGCTCATCAGGATTTGCAAAAACGAGGCCGCAATCCGGACAATGAAAATAGGTGTAGAGGTTTTTATGCAGAACTACTGGGCTGTTTGCAAGACATAAAATGCAACTTGGTGTACTGTTACTCATGAGTAAAGGGGTAGATAAAGTCACTGATATAACAAGTTTAAACCGATCGTTTAAATTCTTGATCTTGAAAGAAGGATTGTTGAATAAAGCAAAATAGATCCGAAGATCTATGATAAATTAAGGTGACTGTTTGTTTGTCAGTAAAATAGTTAATTGTAATTCCGGTTGTTGTTTATATTATTAAATAATATTAATATATTTAAATATAACTTGTTGACATTATTCTCGTATGATTAAATAATAATCGCTTAAAGAATATGATGGTTTGAAATATGGAATAATGCTTCAATATCAAAACACAGCGCATAATATAACATCATTAAAAGTTCAAAATAGGCAAGGGTCTGATATTTGATTTAAGCCATGACTCAGATCATGTTTGGAAAGAATGAAATGATTTTCAAAAAAAAATAAAGTGTAACAAAATTATTACTCAGGAATCACAATGAGGGGATTAGGGACTTTAATAATTTGATTTAAAATGGGCAAATATGCAATTTTAATAGTGTTGGCTCTTGTGTTCTCAATGTTAACGTATTCTCAGGCGTTACGTAATGCATTATTGATTTCCAACAACAGAGCAGTAACAACCTACAGTCAGAATCAGGCACAAAATATCGCTCAGAGTGTTTTGATGGTTGCCATCAATGGAATAAACGGTGAATCGCAAAACCTGAGTGTACCAGAAAGTGATGGATTATTTGCATATCCGTCAACGGATGGTTTTCAGGAGTGGGAGGAGATGCACGGATCGTATAATCTGAAGATTTACAACCAGGCTGATACCTTGCTGCTGGTGGAGGCAACAGGGCGTTTTGAAGAGACACAATACCGGGCAACAGCAGGTTTGCTTCCGGGAGCAGGCGGCTGGAATCCAATTTTCGATCAGGCTGTGCACACGGAAAATTGGCTGGAATTAACAGGAAGCTCAACGATAAAGGGACACGCATCAACAAATAGTACGGCCTATCATTCAGTGGATCTTTGGTGGTCAACCCGTATCGATAGTTCACTGTTTATCGGGCCGGGAGGCAATCCCGAAACGGTTGTGAACCAGAGGAACTTTCAGCAGGGAAATGTGGGTCAGGGAGTTTTCGTAATGCCTGAAGAAAGAACCTATCCGATGCCTGAATTTCCTCAATATCCCCCAAAAAATTTGTATGGTTCATCCGTCTACCTCCAGGGAAGCCAGTCAAGAACTCTTAACCCTAATGAGTACGATGGATATTACATTCCCGAGATTTCTGTACAAAGCAATACCACGCTTACGATAAATGTGGGAGATACTGACCGTACGTTGCATGTGGGCAGTTTCAATATTCAACAGGGGCATGTGCATTTTGTGGGAAATGGAAAAGTTGACTTGTATGTAGAAAATAATCTTACTCTTGGCGGCAGCAGTACCGTTAATAATGATGGTGAGATGAATAATTTATTTATGTACTACGGAGGGCCGGGAAAAGTTGACTTTAAAGGGAATACACGGTTCAATGGGGGGGTCTATGCAAAAACCGCAGATGTGGACCTTGGCGGCTCAAATAATCTGCGAGGTACAATTATTACCGGCGGGAATGAAGTAAAAATTGAAGGAGGTGCCGCAGCTTTTTCCAGAGTGATTTACGCGCCGAATGCATTTGTAAGACTCTCGGGCTCTGCAACCGTGTATGGGGCAGTAATTGCTGATTCTTTTGAGGCTGTTGGAAACTCTCACGTTATTTATGATCCGGAGTTTGACTCAGATATCCCGGACCTTGAAGGAGATGATGATAATAATAATTATCAGGTGCTCTTCTGGTATTAAGAGATGCTGATAGTGAAGTGAATATCAAAAAGAATAGAAATTTAACCTATTCATTTTCATTAAAAAAAATGTCTAAAGGCCAGGTTTTACTAACACTGGCAGCTGTTTTTCTGCTCGCAAATATCTCTCTGAACATTCAGCAGCTGTATGTTCAGCCTGTGCATACCACAGTTGATTTAATGTATATATTTATATCTGATGTAATGAAATAGGGGAGAAATCTTAGCGAAAGACTTCAGTAACCCGCAACGCTAAGCAAAGCCCGCTGTCCTCGACCAAAATATAATTGGAAGAGATTCAGTTTTCTGTAGTGATCAGGTTTTCCATGTATAAAATATACCTGGGTGGCATGTCAAAAGGGCGTTCTTCGGGGATAGGGGGAAGTCGTGGTTCTCGCGGATCGGGGCGTTGGGGACGCAATTCAGGTTCCCAGCTAAAATTATCGAGCTGGCGTTCAATATTTACGGGATCTTCCGGAAGATATGTGCCGTCGATATTTCGTTTAGCTACGAGTGAATCAATTTCGCCGTCGGTAAAATACATTGTCAGCGGCCCGGCCGATATCATCTCCATCAGTCCGTCGGGCTGGTCGTCTTCATCGCGGTTGTGAAAAATACTTTCAGAGTTATCAAAAACAATAAGCCGGTCGATCGTGCCATTTTCGAAATAGGCGTGAAGAGTGTCCCCGGTCATCTGGTGGAGTCGGCCGGTCGCAGAATCCTCCTGTACAATGATGGGCCTTGGATGTGATTTCAGAAATTTTAAATCGTCGTTTTCAAGGTAAGCTTCTATATAAGGGCCGGTAAGCTGCATCTTTTTTTGCCATAAGATCGGGTTCGATTTCAGGATAAACTGTTCGATATCATCCCGGAAGTGAGCGGTATCGGCTACAGCGGAAAATCGAGGTGACCAAATTCTCACATTCTGATAGGCATCCATGAAGGATGTGGTGTCGGTTTCAAGCAGTTCTATTTTTTCGGCAAAAAGGTGGGTGGTATCTGTGCCCGCTTCGTTGATTTCCATCAGCCAGGCGTCTCTTTCGAGCAGACGGTAGCCGAGAGAATCAGCGTAGAGATATTCACCGGAAAAGCGCACATTTTCTTCAAAATCATCTGCATACACTTGTCCGTGCAGTTCGTACAACTCCTTCGAACGGTTCATGTACAGTGAATCAGCTTCAAGGTATTGAGTGCTGTCGGCAAGCTGAACATTTCCGCGAAAGACAGCACTATCCAGGGCCTGGTAATAGAGGCCGGTTTCGGCAATGAGGGTCCCCTGGTCATCTTCAAAGCGAACCGGAACATTGAAAATGGCCAGGTCAAGCTTTTGGTTTATATCCAGGGAATCGCTGAACATAATATTCTGCT
The DNA here is from genome assembly GCA_020832285.1 of Balneolaceae bacterium. Lineage (GTDB taxonomy): Bacteria > Bacteroidota > Rhodothermia > Balneolales > Balneolaceae > Rhodohalobacter. The sequence continues at coordinate 69,364 of JAFIFB010000045.1, read as the reverse complement.
CCGACTGAATGATAACCCGTCCGCGCATCTGGCTGAATTCTGTGAGGGTGTTGTGGTACAATGTATCGGCCCAGATCATTTCATTTTCTGTTTCAATCTGGTTATTAAAAGCCATGAGCAGATTGCGGTCTGCAAACTGGTACACACTATCGGTTTCCATCGTCATGTTTTCAGTGGATAGGATTACATTTCCCAGGATTTTGCGAACACGCTGGCCGTCGACAAAACCACCTTCGGCACGGTCTGCCTGAAGTATATTTACCTGACTTTGTCCCGCCAGAGGGTCAGCATCAAACAGAAAAAAAAGGGAAAAAGCGATAAGTCCGACGGGATAAAGTTTCTTCATCAATCCACGATTAAACGGCCTCTCGGTTCAGTGATGGTGTAGGAGGAGAGATCAGTCAAACCGTCAAAGCCTCTCCCTGATATACTGTCGGATGGAGTAATGATGGTTACAAAATAGGGTGAGGTAATCCGGTCTGAATCTTGTGACCATTTTAGATATTCGGAATAGAGAAACCGATCGTTTTGAGTTTGTACGCGTACAGAGTCGTAGAGTTCGAACTCACCGTCAGTTTCAAGATAGACTGCTCGATTACTCCATGCTTCTGTCTCAACGGCTCCAAGAGAATCGTAGATTTGCACATAAACGGGCCCGCTGATTTTGGTATGTTTCTCTTCTTCCTGATGATAACTTACAGCATATGATCCCTCAATCATCATTCTTGTACTGCCCTCCTGCATAAGTACCAACTCTACATCCCAGCTTTCGGTTGTGTAGATGAGTGAATCGTTCATTGAAGTTCGGATCTGCTCTTGATCGTACTCAGATAAATCAGTGCAGGAGAGTGCAAGTACCACTAAAAAAGGGGTGAGAACCATCAGTCCCCATTTGTGTATTAAGGGGCTTTTACTTGATGTTTTGTTGGAAAAAGAGACTTCAGGTTGTTCCAAAATAACGGTCTCCTGCATCGCCGAGGCCGGGTACGATGAACGCGTCGGAATTGAGTTTTTCATCCACTGCAGCAGTAATGACAGATACATCCGGGTGTTTTTTTGATATGCGTTGAAGCCCTTCCGGTGCAGAGATTAACGAAATAAAGCGAATGTTCGTTGCGCTCTTATTTTTCAAAAAGGTGATAGCGTCATCGGCACTGCCGCCGGTTGCCAGCATAGGGTCAACCAGAAGCACCATCGCTTTATCCAGACTTTCCGGAAGGTTTGAATAATAGTCAACGGGTTCGTGGGTGGTTTCGTCTCTGTACATTCCCAGATGGCCCACACTTGCATCGGGAATAAAATTGATCAGCGGATTGACCAGGCTCAGCCCGGCCCTCAAAATGGGAACGATTACAATGTGTGTGTTGATTTCGTATCCTTTGGCCGGCTGAATAGGTGTTTGAATATTCGTTTCCCTGAGGGGGAGGTCCTTCAGTGCAAAATAAGCCAGAATTGTGGCAATACGGCCCATTGCAAGCCTGAAGTCCGCTGTATTAGTGGCCTGGTTCCTGAGAATGGTCAGGTCCCTGGCCACAATAGGGTGCTTAATAACCGTTAATTTTTCAATGGTTTGCACGGATTTTTAGTATTATCAGACTTCAGTGTTTTCGAAATACTTTCGCGTGATTTTCACGGCTACACCGGAGAGGGCAACCAAAGCGATAATATTGAAGAATGCCATCAGTCCGAGCATCACATCACCAAACATCCAGATGGTGGTGAGGGAAACCACAGCACCAAAAAAGTGCATTCCCACAAAAGCAATTCGATACCAAAAAATGGATTTAAAGCCAAACAGATATTGAGCGGAACGGTCTCCGTAATAGCTCCAGCTGATAGAAGTTGAAATGGCAAACAGAAGCACAGCAAAGGTTACAATAAACCCTCCGCCGGGCATTATTGGAGCAAGTCCGATTTCAAATGCTCTTGAAGTAAGAGGGGCGCCGTTTTCCACCACACCACCAAATAAGCGGTCCATTTGAGCACCATCTTCGGTGACGATTGTGGGTGAAATGAAAATATTTTCGATCTGGCCGGTAAAGGGCACGGTTTGCTCCCTGTCGGTGTACATGGTCGCAACAGGGATATTATATCGCTGCATTTCTCCGTTTTGAGGTACTCCGTTTTCAAAAACCAGAACGTTTTGACCTGTATCCTGAATTACATAGCTGATGGTATCTCCGCCGGGATCAACGCTTGCAGAATGGTGCATATCCCAGGCGCCTGTGGTAACAATTACCAGTCCGGTGATGGAGCAGACGATCAGCGTATCGATAAATGGCTCGAGCAATGCCACAACTCCTTCTCGCACAGGCTGATCGGTTTTGGCAGCGGAGTGAGCGATTGGTGCGGAACCCTGTCCTGCTTCGTTAGAGAACAGTCCGCGCTGAACACCATAACTAAGTGTAAAAATCAGTGTACCGGAACCTACGCCGAGTACACCAGCCTGAGGATTAAAAGCGTTCGTGAGGATCACCCATAACGAGGGAATCACCTGGTCGTAATGAAGTAGAAGGATAATTAATCCGGCCAAAACATAGAGTGTGGCCATAAAGGGCACCAGGCGGGCAGTTACATACCCGATTCGCTTAATTCCGCCAAGAATTACAGCAGCGACCAAACTTGCTGTTATGAAACCTGTGAGTGCTCGCGGAATTTCAAAATCGCTGTTCATTACATCGGCAACGGTATTGGCCTGAACCGCATTTCCGGTTAAAAATGCACAAACGGCTGCAGAAATAGAGAATGCAAAAGCAAGCCATTTCCAGTTGGGCCCCAGCCCTTTTTCAATGTAATACATCGGGCCGCCCGAAACGGTGCCATCTTTATTTTTGATGCGGTATTCTTGTGCGAGTGTAACTTCAGTGAATTTGATCGCCATTCCAAGAACGGCTGTTACCCACATCCAGAAAAGGGCTCCCGGACCGCCATAATGAATAGCAAGGGCCACACCGGCAATGTTACCAATTCCAACCGTTGCGGAAAGTGCAGTGCTGAGTGCCTGAAAGTGGTTGATATCCCCTTCATCATCAGGGTCATCGTAAGCCCCCGTAACAACTTTTATACCATGTTTGAAATGCCTTATTTGAATAAAACTGAGCCGGAAAGTAATGAAGATTCCAAAAGCAAGAAGAATCACAACCATAGCTGGCATGGCATCAGGTGTGTTCCAGATCAGGTTTTCAAGCCACGCAATGATACTTTCAAAGGTTTCCATAAATTGATTTTGGTCGTCAAAGATTTCATTAGCAACGAAGGTATAAAAGATTTCACATAATTTTTGATAAAATTTAAGTTTGAAGTGAACGATTGCGTTAGCTTTTTACTTTAACAGCGTAAAGTTGTCTAAACAATCAAACATATTCCGATTTATACGGAAGATAAACTGAAGCAAAGATTTGGATCTATGACTAAAGCAGACATTGTAGATGTAATTTCATCATCCACAGGATTAACAAAAGTAGAAACAGAAGCAGTTGTTAAAGGCTTTTTGGATACAGTAATTGACGCTATGAAACGGGGTGAGACTATTGAGTTGCGAGGTTTTGGCAGCTTTAAAGTAGTGAAACGTGCTCAAAGAGTTGCAAGAAATCCAAAGACAAATGAAGAGGTTATTGTCCCGGAACAGTACGTTCCCATGCTTAAGGTTTCTAAAGACTTTAAAAAAGCGGTAAATAAAGCTAATAGCTGATAGATATAAAGCATCATCTTCATTATGATATTTTGATAGTTCTGAAATCCTGAATTATTTCTGTATTTTTTCCAAAACAGTTGATGTATGATTCAGGATTTCAGAAAAAAAAGCTCACGATTACTACATTTCATTATTATTGCGGCAGCTTTTCTGTCATTGTCATGCGAGCAACTCCCTGAAGCTGATTTTTACGAGTCTTCAGGTATCGTTTCAATAGATGCCCGGAGTTTGGGAGATCAGAATAATTGGAGGAGTGAGACCTATTTCACCTCTGTTTCGATGGTATCGTACGAAGATACACTCGCTTCTTCTGTAACACTTACTTTTCCTTTTTTTATCCGGCGTCCCGGCACCTACACTATCTGGACATTAAGCCGGCAGGCCGATTCTGATCCTGAACAAAATTATTTGCCCCTCCGTGTAATGGATGCCAATAATTTTTTACTGGAAAACTTTCGGCTTGAGTTGAATGAATCTCATGAACTTGAATGGCTGAACCGTGATACCCGTACGGGTGAACCCATCACAGTTCATTTTGAACAACCTGGGCATTACTCCGTTATTTTTGAATCGCAGGGGAGAAGCGGATATCTGGTCGATAAACTTCACCTCAGTTTGGAGAATGCACGTCGCCCATCAGGTATGGGTTTTCCCGAAACAAATGTACCCGGTGGTGACCCGGTTCTGGCTAAAAGAGAGCAACGCAAAGTTATTCCGCCAGCCTGGGCGTTTGGCGTGATGATGGGCGGATACGCTGATCAGCAGGAAGTCACCGAACAGATCAGACGGATGGAAGAAGGCGGCTTTCCGGTTGATGCTTATTGGATCGCCCGAAAATCTGCCGAAGAGGAATCCAGTGGTCTGATTGCTTCTGCCGGTCATTATCAAACTGGTGATGAGTATCCGGATTTGAAGGCTTTATGGGAATTTATGAGACAGAGAAACATCAAGCCGGGCCTGGTTTTAAGGGGTAATTCAGCAGAAATCAGTCAGTTTGACGAGGAAACCGCTGATCAGTTTCGCAGTCTTGTTGACCCTTTCTTTGATGACGGCCTCGCTTTCCTGAAGCTTGACACCCCGGCCGATATCTCCCTGATAAGAACGGCTTTTGAAGCTTCACTCGAAAGCGGCTTTCAGCCGGAATCGCGTGGTTTCACACTGTCACACCCGCATCAGCTCCACAAACCTGAGTTCAAAGAGTACCCTGCCACCTGGACCGGGCGGTCCGTTTCCTCCTGGTCACACCCGGTTTTTCCCGATTTTGAAAGAAATATGATGGGCGGACTGAGAGAAAATATTGAAATGGCAGCAAATCCGCGGCTCAGTACGTACGAAGTTCCGTTTCTGTCTCACAATGTTGGTGGTTATCACTTGTTAGATGACTCCGGGTCAGTTTCCGATGAGCTGTTTATTCGGTGGGTACAGTTCGCTTCGTTCAACACGATGATGCAAATTTTTACCTCACCGGATAATGAGTCAGCCAATTTGCCCTATAACTTTTCGGAAGAGGTCCAGGAGCAGTTCAGAAAATACACGCATCTCAGAAACCGGCTCTTTCCCTATATCTACAGTCTGGCTCACTTGGTTAGACCTGCTGGGGTAAAGCCGGTGAGGGGCGACGGAGACCACACCACGCAGTTTCGTCTCGGTAATTCACTTTTAATTGCACCGGTTTATGAAGAGGGTGCAAGGGAGCGGGAAGTTTACCTGCCCGAAGGCATCTGGTACGATTACTGGGACGGCACGCGCTACGATGGCGGCCAGTACATTACAGCCGAAGCTCCGCTTAAAAAGATTCCGGTTTATGTGCAGGCCGGTGCCATCATTCCTTATCGACAGGAGAGCCGGAATATTCTTTCAGGCAGTAATGAGCAACTGACCATAGAGGTGTATGGTGGAGACCGTGGAACCTTTCGTTTATATGAAGATGACGGAGTAAGCACTAGATACCAGGTGGGCGAGTTCACTACCACAGCATTCCGATATTTTGAACACCCTGATTTCTATACTTTCACCATCGGACGGATGGTGAGAGAGTACGAAGGCCAGGCCAGCGAAAAAGAGCTGCTTCTGAAATTTAAATTTGTGGATGAGCCGTCTCTTATCACAGCCGAAGAAGAACCGCTGGAAAAAGGCGAAGGCCCCGGGCAATGGCGCTACAACGCTGAAACGCGAACTCTCTACATTAGCTGGGTGCAGCCGAATGAACAGAAGACCGATTTTTATATGGCAAGGTGAGAAGTTAGTATTTAACTCATATCCGAAAATTCTTAAATTTCGATCTCAATGGCTCGTAAAGAACGATTTGTAGTGCTACATCTATAATTTTCAATAATTTATTAAATCTTATCATTAAGAAGTTGGTTCATTTTTTGATTTAGAAACCAATTTTATCGGCCTCACTTCGGAAGGCATCCAAGAGATTGACTGCGGTAAAGAGGATGTTCCGTTTTAAACAGAAAAACAGAAAAATGTCCAACCGATAAAGTAACTCCTTAACCAGTATATTTACTCGACTCAAACATTTCACTTTTTCAGTGTAAAGTGAAAAATCACGAACAAACAGAGGGTGGCCGATAAAATTCCAAATATTAAGATGTGGGGTAGAGAAATCAGGAAAATGATTTGGTTGCCGAATAGACAATTCTTACACTTGTTAAGCAAAAAGAGAAACACGATTATCGATTGTTAAAACGTGGCTTATTTTTATTCATAGTAAATATGTATGTCTGAACCGATTCATCTGATCAAAACCACTGAAGACCTCAAAACCTGCATTTCTCAACTTGGCTCCTGCAATGAACTGGCCATTGATCTTGAGTTTGATAAAAATTTTTACCGCTTTGGGTTTAATCTCTGTCTCGTTCAAATTTTTGACGGAAATGACTGCTACCTGATAGACCCGCTTAGCCGTAAGGTCGATATTGAGCAGCTTTTTTCGTTGCTGGAAGATACATCGATTCAAAAAGTCTGTTTTTCGTTTGATGAAGATCTTCGGCTGCTGCACTCCCTCGGATGCTTTCCAAAAAACCTGTATGATCTCGATACTGCCTCCCGCTTGCTGAATTATCCGGCTTTGTCACTTTCAAATCTGCTCGAAGAAGTTTTGGGGGTTGATACCGGATCGTCCTCACAACAGAGTAATTGGTATAAGCGCCCGCTCACGAATAAACAGAAGCAGTATGCAGCAAATGACGTACTGCACTTGCTGGACTTGAAGAAAGTTCTTATGAAACAAGCAGGCAGTAACGGTGTGAAAAAATGGATTGCTGAAGAAAACAGAGAGTATGATCTGCTCGACTACAGCAGGGTAAGCAACAATCATATTCTGAAAGAGAAAGACAAAAAAGGACTGAATGAGGTGGAGTGGTACATTTACAAAAAACTTGTGTACTGGCGCCACGATCTGGCCCGCAAGTTTAACAAGCCCGATTTTCAGATAGCGGGTAAAAATGTGCTTATGAATATCGCCAAAAACCCGGTTTCAGTTTCTGACTGGCAGGAAACCAAAGGCATTTTCAAAAAAGCAAAAACAGAGAACTATGAAAAAGAACTGAAAAAGCTGCTTGATGAAGCACTGGATGAAGCAAAACAACAGGGATTTTCACAGGATGAACCGGCAAACAAGCCACTGAGTGAAGAGGAATATCGCAAAATGATGGCGGAAAAAAGGAAGATAAGCCAGATGAAAAAAGAGTTTTTTCAGCCGATAAAAAAACGAATTGAGGAGAGTCACGGCAGTGAAATGGCCAGCTTTATATTAAGCAATCGTATCATTACAGAAATCATAACAGGCACCAACGGGCAGCTCAAAAACTATAAAAAAGAGTTGATCCTGGGCTTTGCAGATGAACTTCAGCTTGACGAGGCTGTGATTTCGGAATTTCGGAATTTCGGGAGCTTACCAGTTGATTTTGAAGTTTTGAGAGGAGAGTGTGCAAGCTGTAAATTCGGGCAAGTGGCAAGGAATGTGATGTGGATCTGGGGCACAAGGCACAAACGGGAGACGCCATCATAAAAAAAGATAGCGCGAGCGTCTCGCTCGTGCTACGCTGTTGCTGCTCCAAATCATGCTCCACCATAGCCCAGACTGTTTAAAAAAAAGTGTGTCAACAAATTAAACTGTAAGGAATCACATTTTTTCGGTTCATAAGGTTGAGATATAATCTAAAATTGATTGCCGGAATGAGTGAGAAATACAAAATTTACAGTGCAGAAGCCCCTTATTTTATGACATTCACAATTGTTCACTGGGTAGATTTATTTACGAGGCCTGAGTATAGAAATATTGTCACAGAAAGCTTAAAATACTGTCAGAAAAATAAAGGCTTAATCATTTATGCTTATTGTATCATGACGAATCATATACACATGATTGCCGCTTCAGAAAGTGGGAAAAAGCTCGAAAATATTATCAGGGATTTTCGCGGATACACTTCAAAGAAATTGAGAAAAGAGATAGAGTTAAGCTCATCTGAAAGCAGAAGAAAGTGGATGCTTAAACTTTTTCATTATGAAGGAATAAAGCGCAAATCAAATAAAGGTTTTCAGCTTTGGAAGCGCAACTATCATCCAATCGAGTTGTTCAGCCAGAAATTTTTTAAAGAAAAGCTGAATTACATCCACCAAAATCCTGTTAAGGCAGGATTTGTTTTTGAACCACATCATTATATCTATAGTAGCGCATCCAATTATGCAGAAGGAAAAGGGATGATTGATGTTGAAGTTATAGTATGATTTATGTCCTGAGCCGACACATGAGTGATCTGAGGCACAAGTGGGGGCACAAGCGGGACGCTTGCGCCATCATATTGTGTCATCAAAAAAAAATGCAAGATAGTGCGAGTGTCTCGCTCGTGCGCTGCTATCTTGCACAATCGCAATACCTGCTACAAATTTCCCTTATCCATTTCATCAGCAGCGTGGTTGGCAGCACGGGCCGTTAGTGCCATATAGGTGAGTGACGGATTCTGAATCGCCACAGAACTCATGCAGGCACCGTCGGTCACAAATACATTTTTGCAGGAGTGGACCTGGTTCCATTTGTTCAAAATCGAGTTGTCAGGATCTTTACCCATTCTTGCCCCGCCAATTTCGTGAATATCCAGACCGGGTGCCCGCTGGTCATCGGTTTGTGTAATATTTTTGCATCCGGAGGTTTCCAGCATTTCTGCACCTTCATCCAGAAAGTCCCGGATCATACCTTCATCATTTTCGGTGTAATCGACCGAAGTGATAAGCTGCGGTATTCCCCAGGGATCAGTTTCGTTTTCACTGAGCCGAACGTGATTTTCATAAATCGGTACGGTTTCACCCTGCATCATCATGTAAATTTGCCAGCCGCCAGGAGTTGTCATCTCATCCTTTAGCCCTTCACCGATCTGCTCTGACCGAACACCGCGGCGCCAGTTGGCTCTTGCCGCACTAAAGGCGATCAGGTATTTACCCTGAAAATCAATATCACTGTCTTGCCCGTAGACATTACGGTAGGATGGCATGATAGCCTGGGTTGGGCGCCGTCCGTAGTAGTAGCGGTCTTCAAAGCCATCAATCGTAGCGTTTAGTGACCCGCGATAGTTGTGAAAGGCGATGTACCGGCCCAGCAGTCCATTATCGTTACCAAGTCCATTTGGAAACCGGCTTGATTTACTGTTGAGTAAAATCAGGTTGGAATTCAGACAAGCAGCGTTCACGAAAATGATGCGGGCGTAATATTCTGAAACTTCTTTAGTATTGGCATCAACCACACGCACACCGGAAGCTTTACCGGTTTCGTCATCATAAATAATCGATTCGGCCACAGCGTGGGTTCGTTTGGTAAGATTACCCGTCGCTTCGGCCCAAGGGAGTGTTGCAGAATTGGAACTGAAATAAGCACCGTATGGGCAGCCGCGATAGCATAAATTCCGGGCCAGACACTGACCCCGGTTTTGCTGAAGGTGAATCTGTCGGAGTTCGGTCAGATGTGCACAGCGGCCGTGAAGAACATGACGGTCTGCCCAGGTTTCTTCCACCTTTTCTTTTATATGCTCTTCAACGCAGGTAAAATCGAACGGAGGCAGGAATTCACCATCGGGGAGGTGTTCGAGTCCGTCTTTATTGCCGCTCCATCCCACAAAATGTTCCACATGACTGTACCATGGTGCCAGTTCATCGTAGGTAATGGGCCACTCTATACCGTATCCGTCGCGTGCGGGGCCTTCAAAATCATACCGGCTCCATCGCTGGCCTTGCCGTGCCCAGATGAGAGATTTCCCGCCTTCCTGATACCCGCGAATCCAATCGAAGGGTTTCTCCTGGATGTAAGGATGTTCTTCATCTTTTACGAAGAAATGTTTGGTGGAATCGTCATACGCATAACACCGGGCCACAATCGGATTTCGTTCCAGTTCCTCCTGCGGAAGTTGCTGGCGCGTATCGAACTCCCAGGGTTCTTTGGTAGCAGTAGGGTAATCATCACGGTGTTTTACCGGCCTTCCCCGTTCGAGAACAACTGTTTTTAATCCGCGTTCGCATAGCTCTTTAGCTGCCCACCCCCCGCTGATTCCTGAACCAATGACAATGGCATCAAAGGTTCTGTTTATTATGGCCTTTCCATTTATATTCATAGCTGTAATCCCTGGTGAAAATGAAATTCAAGTATAGCAAATTACATAAGCCTTACAAATAAATTATCACAGGTGACAATTTTTTTGATCCGAACAAAAGATATGTTGGCAGTAAATAAATGGAAGAGAATATTGAAAATTTATATTGTTATCAGCAAAGGCTCATTTTAAAAGTGTAGGTCTTGCAAGAACAGAATAATTCAGCCAGAGTGAATGAAAAAAGGGAACCGGTAGTCAGCCGATTCCCTTTATCAATAAATGGTGATGTTAAGCAATCAAATGGTATTCGTTAACTCTCCTGAACAGGAATTTTAACTCTCTTTTTTTGATATTATGCTAATTCTCTCTTTCGAGGTTGGGATTCATTGTAGAAGTTCCAAGTAGTCTGTAAACCGGGCAGAAGGAGATGGCCCCCGAAATTACGGGAATGAGTCCTATAAAGCCCCAATAGCTGTTATAATAGAGGCCGATGGCCACAATAAGTGTTCCTAATACAACGCGAATAATTGAATCGATGTTTCCTACATTTTTCTTTAAAATCATGATAGTTACCTCATCATTGTTAAGGTGGTGGTTCCTGAAAGTTTCTGTTTTGTCAGTTTACAAACTTTCTGTTTGTTTAATGCACTCCCATAATATCTATTAAAGCGCTTGCCTGAACAGAGATTAAACCTGAGCACCGGTTAGGTGCAGGCCTTAAAATTGTATCGGGAAAAACCTTACGGAACAGATTCAGATTCCGTACGTTTATGTATACGAGTGTTAATGTTCAGATTTTATTTTTAAAGGGAATGTGATGGCAGAGGAAAATAGTTCTTTTCAATCGGTAAAATGGGATAACGGGCAAATTCAAATTATCGATCAGACATTTTTACCGGATAGAGAAGTTTATATTACACTTACTTCAGCCGGACAGGTGTGGGAAGCGATAAAAATGCTGAGGGTACGTGGTGCCCCGGCTATAGGGATTGCAGGTGCTTATGGATTATATCTGGGAATTCGTGACCTGCCCGAATCGGCATTTAAGATGTTCTACAGCGAATGCAATCGAGTAGCGGATTATCTGGACTCTTCAAGGCCAACAGCTGTAAATCTCTCCTGGGCATTACAGAGAATTCTGAATACAATTTATGTACATAAAGAAAAAACTATCCCGGAGCTGAAAGAGGTCGCACTAAAAACAGCAAGAACGATTCACGAGGAAGACCGGCGGCTTTGTAAATCTATCGGGGAGAATGGGGTTGAACTGGTTCCTGATAATGCAAATATTCTGACGCATTGCAACACGGGCGGACTCGCAACAGGAGAATTCGGAACGGCCTTTTCTGTTATTTTGCACGCACATAAGAAAAAAAAGGTGAAGATGGTTTGGGTGGATGAAACCCGTCCGCTCTTGCAGGGTGCCAGGCTTACAACCTGGGAGCTAGAAAAAGCAGGGGTGCCGTTTACCCTGAATATCGATTCAGCAGCTGCTTTTCTCATGCAGAATGGGAAGGTAGATTTTGTAATTACCGGCGCCGATCGCATCACGAAAAACGGAGATACGGCTAATAAAATTGGTACTTACGGCCTGGCTGTTCTGGCAAAGGCTCACAATATTCCGTTTTACGTGGCAGCGCCTTATTCAACTATCGATATGAAACTGGACACGGGCAGCGACATCGAAATTGAAGAACGCGATCCGGAAGAAGTGACCCATATTGGCAATAAAAGAACTGCCCCAAAAAAAGTAAATGTATATAACCCGGCGTTTGATGTTACACCAAATGAGCTGATAACAGCAATTGTCACAGAAAAAGGTATCATCAGGCCGGATTATAAAAAGAACTTTGAAGAACTTTTCTCTTAAACTCATTGAGAATTTTAAGATACAATGAAGTACAGGGTCACATCTTTAATGAAAAAGATTTAAGCTTCGATCGACAGGTTTAAAGTTAATCCTTCGAGTGCGAGAGCTTCATTCAGTTTTTTCATCCCCAGTCCTTCCCGGAGAAGTTCGGGTTGATCCGAGGTCAAGTCGATAATAGAAGTGCCAACTGCAGAGAGTGGTTCCTGGTTATCTACTACAACGTCCACAATATTATCGAAGCGGCTCAGAAATAATTCCCGGTCACCGTCTTCAGGATGGCCATGTTCTACATCGGGCAATTTGGCGGTAATCGCCATAATGGGGTGGCCAAGTTCACGGATCAAATCCAGACAGATAGGGTAATCGGGCACACGAATGCCAACCGTTCTTTTTTTAGGATGAGTGAGCAGGCGGGGAACCTCGCGGGTGGCCGGCAGGATAAAAGTATAAGGGCCCGGAATAAGCCGCTTTATCAGTTTAAAATTAGTATCTGAGAGATTAGCAAAAATAGAAATGTGCTCGAGGCTGTAACACATCACAGTAAGGTGATCTTTTTTTCCCAGCTGGCGGATTTGTCTGATCCGGTCGATGCCTTTTTTGTTTTTATAGTCGCAAACCAGAGCATACTGGCTGTCGGTTGGAATCAGCCCGATGGCTCCATCAATCAATTCGTCAGTCAGTTCAAAAATTTTTTTCTTGTGGGGAGAGTCAGGATGAATTTTTATGCGGTTTGACATAAGTTTCTCAATTTGAATTGAAGAGTTTAGGTTTTCTAACTATTTGTTTATACTTCTTTTTTATGCTATTGTCAATTTATATGTTCAAGCTGGCAGCCTGCACGGTAAAAAACAGCCTGCCGGATTGTGCATCCGCCCTTATTTGATTTACACAAACAATAAGAGTTTTGTCAACGATAAAATCAAACTATTTGTTAGTTTCCTGTAAGTAAATGCTAACAAAATCCGAATCAAGAATGAAAACGAACATTAAAGCATGGTGGCTGGGCCATTCTGCCTTTCGCCTCGAATCACCAAATGGACAGGTAATTTACATTGATCCTTTTTTGTCGGGTAATCCCAAAACTCCGGATGAATTCAAAACTCCGGATGATGTAGACTTCATCCTGCTCACACACGGCCACGAAGATCATGTGGGTGATACACTCAATATTGCCAAAGAAACCGGCTGCACAGTTGTTGCGCAGGTGGAACTTTCGCATCTGCTGAAGAAGAACGGACTAGAAGAAGATCAGGCTGTGGAGTTTAATAAAGGCGGCACTATTCATTTTGATGATTTTTCTGTAACACTGGTCAGTGCCAATCACAGCTCATCGTTTGGAGGAGAGTATGCCGGAGAGGCCGGCGGCCTGGTGATTTCTTTTGAAGGAGATATCTGTTTCTATCACCTGGGAGACACCAATATCTTTACTGATTTGGAAATTTACGGAGAAATGTACGATCCGCATATTATTGCTGTGCCGATTGGTGATTACTATACAATGGGGCCGCAGGAAGCGGCAATGTGCTGTGAAATGATCGGTGCCAAAGTAGCAGTGCCAATACATTACGGAACCTTCCCGGTACTTACAGGCACAGCCGAAGAATTTAAAAAGTTTACTGAAGATTACTCCGAAACCGAAGTGGTGATCCCGGAACCGGGAGAGCAATTTCTTGGGGGTTGATTCTCAATCTTTCCACTGGCTGACTCAGAATCTCCTTTTGACTAATGAGGAGATTCTGCAGGTCTGGAGATTCTAAACATAAGCGTTCAAAATAAAGAAAATCATAACACCGGTAACGGAAACATAGAGCCAGATCGGGAACGTCCACTTCGAAACTTTCCGGTGAGTTTTAAATTTTCCCGAAAAAGCAAAATAGTAGCTTGTAAGAACCAGCGGAACCACAAAAGCAGAGAGAATAATGTGTGAGATCAGGATGGTAAAATAGATCGGCCTGATTAATCCCTCACCGGGAAATGGTGTGTGACCCACAAAATTGTGGTAAATAAGGTAGCTGATTAAAAATAGGCTGGAAGCTACAAATGCCGAAAGCATAAACTTCATGTGGCCTACATAATTTTTTCTTTTTATAGCTACAAAACCTGCTACAATTAAAACAGTGCTAATGCTGTTTAACAGTGCATTCAGGGCAGGGAGTTGATCTACCCAGGTTGCTGTTGTGTCTGTCGTTTCGCGGAAGTAAAGAAGATAGATCAGAAATAGAAAAGCCAACCCGCTGATTAGTAAAATCAATCCGATAGCTTTGGGTACACTCACCTCTTTGAAAAATTGAACTGTGAGTTTATTATGCAGATTCGAATCCATATTAAATTCTTAAGTTTGATAATTCGCGCACAAAAAATAAAGATTTCTGCGATCAGAAGTTTTCTTAAATGTCCCAATTAACAACGCTTTTTGATAAATAGTTTGAATGAGTTCAATTGAGAAAGTGAATCGGGTTCTCATAAATCACTATCTAACAGCATTTTTTAAATGCTTCGAAATTCAGCCGTATAATTGAGAGTATCTTCTCTGAATTAATAGAAAAAAGTTGGGGGATTTTTAAGCAATTATATGGGCAGTGTCCTATCTTATCCCACGATTTAAGTCGGCCTGTGTTAATTATCCTTCTGTTATTTAGACTCATTTTAAATATGGGTAGGGGGCACAAATACGGTATGCGAATTTTGCTATTATTCGGTACCTTTTCAGGCTTAACGCCAATAATCAATCGCATTCGAATCATTAGGTAATACGTAAACGAATTTTATGGCTCAGATTTTTCCAAAATGGACCAATGAGGCTCCGCGAAGAATTCTTGTTGGTTCTATCATTCTTTTAAATGCAATCGTTTTTGGTGTATGGTATTTCTTTTCTCCTGAATTTTTGGATGTGGGTTATGCTCCGGAACAACCTGTTCCATTCAGCCATACCGTTCATGCGGGGCAGCTTGGCCTCGATTGCCAATATTGCCATACACAGGTTACGGAATCGAAGTATGCTAATATTCCGGCCACACAAACATGTATGAATTGTCACAATCAAATCGCAACAGACAGCGAAGATCTCGAACCTGTTTTTGATAGCTGGGAGTCCGGCGAGCCAATTGAGTGGATTCGGGTTCATATGCTTCCCGATTACGCCTATTTTAATCATGCAGCACATGTTAATGTTGGAGTGGGTTGCGAATCCTGTCACGGTCGTGTAGACCGCATGGATGTTGTATATCAGGCAATGCCGCTAAGTATGGGCTGGTGCCTGGACTGCCACAGGGAACCTGAAAAGCATGTTCGGCCTGTCTCAGAAGTGACTACTATGGGTTATACTGCAGAAAATCAGTTGGAACTGGGCCGGGAGCTGGTTGCAAAGCATAATATTAATGCACCTACATATTGCCAAAGCTGTCATTACTAATTATATGAAGCTCTGTACAACACCACGAGTATTTAATAAATCAATCTCTATAGAATGAGTGATCAGTCGAATCAAACTACATACTGGAAAAGCTTAAACGAGCTCGCTCAAAACGAAGAGTATAAAAAGTATGCTGAACGCGAATTCCCTGAAAATGCAACCGAACTTACCGATCAGGTTTCGCGAAGAAGCTTTCTGAGAGTGATGGGGGCTTCTATCGCTCTCGCCGGATTTGCATCGTGCCGGAAGCCGGTTCAAAAAATTCTTCCTTATTCACGACAGCCCGAAGACATGGTGCTGGGTGAGCCGCTTTTTTATGCAACTTCCATGCCATTTCAGGATAGTGTTACAGGACTCCTGATTACCAACAATGAGGGGCGCCCTACTAAAATTGAGGGGAATCAAGATCACCCCGCAAGTGGTGGCCGAACAAGTATCTATAATCAGGCAAGTGTACTGGGAATGTACGATCCCGATCGGTCCCGATCCCCGCGAAGAAATGGCGAAAATGTAAGTAAAAATGATTTTGTTGAATTTGCCGCTGATCATTTTAATAACAACAACGGCAGAATTTTATTTATAGATGAAGCTACTTCTTCACCCACTTATCACAGATTAAAGGAGCAGATCCTTGATAATTATGATGCAGACTGGGTGACTTATGAGCCTTTCTCCGAAAACAATGCGATCGAAGGAACACAAATCGCGTTTGGTCAGCGTCTTCGCACTGTGAATCATTACGATGAAGCCGGTCTGGTTGTAGCTCTTGACGATGATTTTATGAGTCCGCAGGCTCATAAGAACAGTGTGGAAAATTCACTTAAACTGACTGGCAGGCGAAGTGTTGAGTCGGTAGATGATTCTATGTCTCGAATCTACAGCGTGGAAAATGCATTTACCAACACCGGTTCCTACGCCGATCACCGGCTGCGGCTGAAGTCCTCCCAGATTGCGCCATTTACATTTGCTCTTGCCTCCAGGCTTGCTGAGTCCGTGAGTGGCCTATCGGCCTTTGAGGGGGTTTCGAACGATTTCAGCGGCCACGATTGGATTGATGTACTGGCAGACGAACTTCTCAATAATCAGGGCGGTTCTGTTATCACTTTGGGTGCACAGCATTCACCGGAAGTTCATGCAGCCGTTGCCGCGATGAACCTTGCCCTTGGCAATGAGGGCAGCGCAGTTACTTACCACGAGCTTCCCTACCGGGTGAATCGTGATGAAAATCAGGCATTTATTGATGCTATTTCGGAACTGCAAGCCGGTGAATTTGATACGGTGGTTCTTATTGGCGGAAACCTTATTTATAATGCGCCTGCTGATCTTAACATTGCAGATGCACTTGGAAATGCAGGCACAACCATTCATCTTTCCAAATATTATGATGAGACCTCGCAGGCATGCCACTGGCATGTGAACCGTGCACATTATCTCGAAGCATGGGGCGACGGACTCTCCTACACCGGTCAGCGTTCTATCATTCAGCCTCAGATTCAGCCACTGTTCAACGGTATCAGTGCGGTAGAATTTCTCGGAATTCTTCTGAACGGTGAAGAAACCAGCGGTTATGAGCTGGTTCAGGATACCTGGTCGGACGTTATTACATCAGATTTTACAAGAGAATGGGAGCGGGTGCTACACGACGGTTTGGATACAGAGAGCGGATTTGATTCTGCTTCTGTTTCACTTTCCGGCAATTTTGCATCTGCTGTAGAAGGTTCACTCGGGCAAAGTGAAGTTTCAGGAATTGAGATTGCAATCAAGCCTGACGCTCGCGTATTTGATGGCCGTTTTGCCAACAACAGCTGGCTTCAGGAGCTGCCTGAACCTATGACAAAAATTACCTGGGACAATGTTGCTTTGATGAGTGCGGCCACCGCCGAAAGTATCGGAATCAATCCGCAGCGAAGTTTCAGAAATAATGATGTACCCAAAGTCCGGATATCAGCCGGAGGAGAAACCATCGAGATTGCTGCCTGGGTAGAACCGGGACATGCCGATGATTCTATTACACTAACCGTAGGATACGGCCGCAGCAATGTAGGCCGCGTTGCCGATGGAGTTGGGGTTGATACTTATCCCCTCCGAACTACAGAAAATCTCTTCTTCCAGGCGGCAGATGTTGAACCTGTTGGAAGCACCTATGAAGTTGCGTGTGTTCAGGATCATCACAGCCTTGAAGGACGTGATATGATTCGCACAGCCACTCTCGATGAATACCGTGAAAATCCCGATTTTGCTACATTCAAAAGTTTTCACGGCTTTGAAGTACCCGGTATGAAACAAGCTCTTGAAAAGGGAGATGACAGAGGACCTGTTTCTCTTTTTAACGAGCATTACGGGCCGGACCATCAGCCACAATGGGGAATGACGATCGACTTGAATTCCTGCTTTGGATGTGGAGTTTGTACCATTGCCTGCCAGGCCGAGAATAATATACCAGTAATTGGTAAGCGCGAGGTTGGACGGCGAAGAATTATGCACTGGATCAGAACTGACCGCTACTATGAAGGCGATCCAGACAATCCAACAGCGTATCACCAGCCGGTTCCATGTATGCACTGCGAACTGGCACCATGCGAGCAGGTATGTCCGGTTGCCGCCACCACGCACAGTGAAGACGGTATTAACCAGATGACTTATAACCGCTGTATCGGTACAAGATACTGCATGAATAACTGCCCGTTCAAGGTTCGGCGCTTCAACTTCTTCAACTACACGAAAGAGTACCTGACGACAGGCAATGACCCCGAAATAATTCAGATGGCGATGAACCCCGAAGTAACGGTTCGTTTCCGAGGTGTGGTTGAAAAGTGTACATATTGCGTACAGCGCGTAAACCGGGAAAAAATCAAATCGAAAATTGCCACCGGTTCCAGAAAACCGGAAGATGGTGCGGTTAAAACAGCTTGCCAGCAGGCATGTCCTGCAAATGCGATTTCTTTCGGAGACCTTACCGATAGTGATAGTGAAGTTTCCAGAAAGAAGCGAAACGACAGAAATTATGTCATGCTTGAGGAGATGAATGTTCGTCCGAGAACCTCATATCTGGCTCGCCTGACAAACAAAAACCCTGAATTGGCTTAATTCAACAAAGGATTTAATTGCAACTGACTGAACATGAGTAAAACGTACGAATACGTTCCGGAGCCCGCTCTTGTAAAGGGTAACCACGATTTTAAGGACATAACCGCAATGGTTACCGACATAAACATGCGGCCCACGCCGAAAGCATGGTATGTCGCTTTTGGAATTTCAAATATACTCCTGCTGATCCTGCTGGTAGCTGTTGCTTACCTTATATGGGAAGGAACCGGTATTTGGGGATTAAATCAGCCGGTGGGCTGGGGCTGGGCAATTATCAACTTTGTTTGGTGGGTTGGGATTGGCCACGCAGGTACATTAATTTCTGCGATTCTTTTTCTGTTCCGGCAGGGTTGGAGAACGGCCATTAACCGCTTTGCCGAAGCGATGACCATTTTTGCGGTGATGTGTGCGGGCCTGTTCCCTGCCATTCACGTCGGACGTATTTGGGTCATTTACTGGGTTTTCCCAATACCCAATCAAATGGCGATGTGGCCAAACTTTAACAGCCCGCTGTTGTGGGACGTCTTTGCAGTTTCTACCTACTTCACAGTTTCACTTCTTTTTTGGTATGTGGGTTTAATTCCCGATCTCGCAACGATCCGTGACCGGATTAAAAGCAAAATTGGAAAAATTCTATATGGTACGTTTGCTCTCGGATGGAGAGGCAGTAACCGCCACTGGTGGAACTATGAAAAATCATATATGATTCTGGCCGGGCTGGCAACTCCGCTGGTGCTTTCGGTACACACCATTGTATCGTTCGACTTTGCAGTGTCGCTCATACCGGGGTGGCACACCACGATTTTCCCGCCTTACTTTGTGGCTGGAGCGGTATTCTCGGGTTTTGCGATGGTACTGTCACTAATGATTATATGTCGAAAAATTTACGGCCTTGAAGATATTATGACCGTAGATCACATCGAAAAAATGAATATTATTGTACTGGTAACCGGTACAATGGTTGGTTTTGCCTATGCGATGGAATTTTTCATTGCCTGGTACGGTGGTGTTGAATATGAAAAGGCAATTTTTATCCTTCGGGCCACCGGGCCTTATGCCTGGGCTTACTGGATCATGGTAATCTGTAACGTGGTTTCACCGCAATTCTTCTGGTCGAAGAAACTCCGAAGACATGTGGCTTTCACATTTGTTATTTCAATTGTTGTGAATATTGGAATGTGGTTTGAGCGTTTTGTGATAACAGTTACATCTTTGTCGCAAGACTTTTTACCTTCATCATGGGGTTACTACTCCCCAACTATGTGGGATGTGTTGACTTATGTTGGTACATTTGGCCTGTTCTTTACATTTTTCTTGTTATTCCTCCGCTTCCTGCCGATGGTGGCAGTTGCCGAATTGAAAGGTGTAATGCCTCAGGCAGACCCGCACAATTACAATAAAGATGGAGAATATGTGCCTCCGAAAATTGAAGTACCCGAACCAACGAATAAATCTGTATAACAAGTTTACCGATGGAAAAAGCGAAATCTGAAAAAACCCTTTATGGTATTCTTGCCGAATTCAGCAATCCAAAAACGCTGATGGATGCTGCCAAACAAATTACCAATAATGGATACAGGCATTATGATACATTTAGTCCGTTTCCTATTCACGGGATGGATAAAGCCATGAGCCTTAAAAAGTCCAAGCTTGGTTGGATTGTTTTTGTACATGGACTACTTGGTTTTACCGGTGCTATTGCCATGATTTACTTCATGATGGTTGTGGATTATCCTATTAATATCAGTGGAAAGCCGCTAATGAATTTTCCTGCATGGGTACCAGTAATTTTTGAACTAACAGTACTTCTATCAGCATTTGGAGCTGTATTTGGAATGTTTTTTCTGAATGGACTGCCAAAACTAAACCATCCATTATTTAATTCAGAAAACTTTAAAAAAGCAACAGATGATGGCTTTTTCGTTTGCATCGAATCGGAAGATCCGCAGTTTGAGCCCGAAAAGGTTCAGCAGTTGCTCAAAGATATCGGCGCCACAAATATCGAACGGATTTACGATGAGTAATCGATCATCAACACCAAATTTCTCAATACTGTTTTAAGATTATGAAATTGGCTCTAAAACCTTTAAGTGTTATCGTCTTGCTATCTGTTGTAATGCTCTCTTGTCGAGGACAGCAGACAGATAAACCACCATTACGCCATCATTTTAATATGAATTTCCAGGAGCGCTTTAATGCTCAGCAGGAAAATCCATTTTTCGAGGATGGTATGGCGATGAGAATGCCTGTGGAAGGTACTGTCGCAAGAGGAAATTTGAGACACGATGTTGCCCTTTTTGAGGGAGTCGACGAAGATGGTGATTACATTGATGATATACCAGTTGATGTAACCCGCGATTTTCTTTATCGCGGAAAAGACCGTTATGATATATACTGTCAGGTGTGCCATGGCGGCACCGGAGATGGGCAGGGAGTTATCATGACTGGTGGTTATGGTTATGTGCCTGCACCCACTTTTCATTCTGAAAGCAGCCGTAATATGCCAGCCGGTGAATTCTACTCTGCAATTACCGAGGGTATCCGAACAATGCCATCTTATGCTACACAAATTGGTGTTGAAGACAGATGGGCCATAGTTGCGTACATTCGAGCATTGCAAAGAAGTCAAAATGTTCCAGAAGCTGAAATGGAACGTTACGATTTAGATCTTGCTGAACTTCAGCGAATTTTTGATGAAGAACAAGTACGAGCTGAAGCACTTGCTGCTGCACGTGCGGTTCGTGGTGATGATGAAGTTTCGGTTGAAAGAGGTGAAAGACTTTATATACAGAATGCATGTCAGGCTTGTCACTCACTGGATGGACGCGATCTTGTAGGTCCTACATTTCTTGGACTTTACGGTTCGGAAAGAGAATTTACTGATGGAACTACAGCAGTTGCCGATGAAGATTACATTATCGAATCTATTGTAGAGCCGGGTGCACTTATAGTGGAAGGCTACGACAATGTGATGGTACCATACACCCATTTATCAGAAAGTGAACTTCAATCTCTGGTTGAATTTATCCGATCATTATCAGACGAATAATTTCGAGCGAAAAAAGTAGAATTAAATGGCTTCAACAAGTCCTAAATTAACCGATTCAGTTCAACTCCCAGCCAACATGGATGTGGCCAAAACATTTTATGGTTTTGGCATTGTTGGGCTGATAGCAAGTTTTGTCGGTTATTTTCTTAATAAAGATCAGTTTTTCTTTTCCTATTTAACAAGCTTCACCATTTTTACAAGTGTAGCACTGGCATCATTGATTCTGGTGATGATTCACCATATTACCAAATCCTCATGGGGTACGGTTTTACGTAGAATTCCGGAGTCATTTATGTCAAACCTTGGGATTTGGTCATTATTTATGATTCCTGTAATTCTTGGAATGAGCAGCTTGTACTCATGGACAAATACAGAATATGTGGCTCAAGATCCGATCATGCTCGGGAAGGTGCCCTATCTTAACATTCCGTTTTTTGTTATAAGGCAGTTTATCTACTTCGGAATTTGGGGGTACATGGGTTACAGATTGCACAAGGTTTCTGTTGAAATGGATAGAACCAACGACTGGGGCCTCACTCAGGTTCTTAAAAACATTAGTGCTCCCGGTATTCTGATATTTGCTTTTACTGTGGCTTTTGCATCTTTTGACTGGTTGATGTCTCTGGATGCTCACTGGTTTTCCACTATGTTTGGTGTATACTTTTTTGCCATGAGTTTCCAGGTTATTTTCCCGATTATCATTCTGATGGTGTTTTGGCTCCATAAAAAAGGAATCCTGACAAATACTATCGGCAAAGCCCACATCTACGATCTTGGTGCCTGGTTTTTCGGCTTTACTGTATTTTATGCATACATCGCATTCAGCCAGTTCTTACTGCAATATTATGCCAATATACCAGAAGAAACTCTTTGGTTTTATTTCAGACTGGAAGGTAGCTGGGCTTTTGTAACCTATGGTCTGCTGATATGCAGGTTTATCATTCCTTTTATTGTTCTGTTGAACCGTGATACAAAACATCATTATAAACTGCTTATTTTTACCTCAATACTGGTGATATTTATGCACATTGTAGAAATTCACTGGATTGTGATGCCTGTACTCAATGAGGGAGGGGTATCACTTAGCTGGCTCGATTTCGCAACATTCATTGGATTAGGTGGTATTTTTATGGGTCTGTTCTTCCAAAGATTTAAGAAACATAATATCGTTCCGGTGAACGATCCAAAACTGGCAGATTCCCTCAACAAGCATTATCATCAATAAATCTGATCAATCTGATTTGGCATGAGCAAGCAATCAAAAAAATTTACTGAAGAAGAAAAGGCGGCAATCGCATTAAAAGCTGCTGCCGGCGGAGATGATGCCGTGCAAGAACTTGCAAAAAAACATGGTGTTAGCGAAAAAGAAATTCGCGAATGGATACGCGAAACTGATGCATCATCCGTTGAAGAAACAATTGAAGAAGTCTCGTTAGAGGCGTCTGAAGATTTTGTAAAATCCGTTGAATATGGGGCAACGTTCGATAAACTGAACTATCCTCGCCTTACTTTTTGGTCCATTTTCGGAACAGTTACTATTTTAATATTTATTGTTGCGATCATGTATATTCATGATTATACCAGATCTTCGAGTGCACAGGACGGTGCTCAGCGCAGCCAGTTCTACAATATTGAAGAGCTTCAGCAGAAAGATCGCGCCAGGCTCGAATCGTTTGGTATTGTTGATCCTGATGAAGGCATTTACCGAATTCCAATAGACAGCGCTATTACACTTATTGCAAACGAAGAATAGATTCACGCTTGGAAATATGAAAAACACACTGACAATCTTTTTAACGATTTCAGTGTTTTTCCTTTTTGATACGGCCATTGCTCAGCTTAATCAAAACCCAGCCGCAGTTGCGGGTGTGGGGGTCGATGAAAAGCTAGGTGAAACCATTCCAATGGATCTCCGTTTTGCCAACTCTGAAGGTGATTCGGTGAGTATTGGAGAGCTGATTAAAGATGGAAAACCTGTACTTTTAAATCCGCTCTATTACGATTGTCCCGTATTGTGCGGACTAGTGTTGGATGCTGTTTTTAAAGTAGTGAATGAACTGGTCTGGAGTCCGGGAAAAGATTATACAATTATTTCATTCAGTATTGATCCTGAAGAAACGCCTGAACAAGCAGCTGCCTCAAAGGAGACATACCTGGCAGACCTTAACAGACCCGGAGCAGAAGATGGCTGGCACTTTTTAACAGGAAATGAAAAAGCCATACAAGCATTAACAGATGCAGTTGGGTTCAGGTACAAATATGATGAACGCCTTGGTGAATATATTCACCTGGCCAGCATCATGATGATTAGTCCCGAAGGTGTTGTCACCCGGTACCTCTATGGAGCTTCATTCAGAGAATTTGATTTGAGAAATGCTCTTTATGAAGCTGCCGACGGAACCATTGGTTCAACGCTTGACAGGGTGTTATTTTACTGTTTTACATATGATCCATCCTCGCAAAGTTATGTACCCGTGGCGATGAACATAATGAAGCTCGGTGGCTTGGCTACCGTCATTATTCTGGGTATATTTCTGGGCGTTTTTTGGAGACGCGAGCGAGGTTCTTTACAACCAAAAAAATTCGAGATACTTGATGAATAGACTAAGCGAATTTATGCTTCCTCCCGCCAAAAGCACACTGGCGGCTGAAACGGATGCATTATTCCATTTTATAAATGTTACAAGCATAATTCTGTTAGCCGGAATTACATTTGCAATTATTTACTTCTCCTGGAAGTATCGAAGGCGATCCGAAGATGATGTAACCCCTGTAATTACTCATAACAATAAGCTCGAAATTACCTGGTCTGTCATACCTCTCATTCTTGTAATGATCGTATTTGGCTGGGGCTTTACTGGCTATCTGAACTTAACTACCGCCCCGGACGATTCTTATGAAATCCGTGTGGTTGGTAAAAGCTGGCTTTGGGAATTTCATTATGAAACCGGACATGTGAGCGTTAATGAGTTGCACGTTCCGGTAAATCGTCCGGTAAAATTGATAATGAGTTCAGATGATGTTCTTCACTCATTTTATATACCTGATTTCCGGGTTAAAATGGATGTCCTTCCTAATCGGTATACATCTGTTTGGTTTGAAGCGATTGAAACTGGAGAATCGATTATTTACTGTGCAGAATATTGCGGAAATGCTCATTCCAATATGCTTGCCACAACTTATGTGCATTCAGTCGAAGATTTTGAAACCTGGCTCGAAACAGCAGGTTCTGCCGATGATGATATGGATCCCGTTGAGCTTGGTGAACAACTTGTAACCCGAAACGCCTGCGATACCTGTCATTCGACAGATGGTACACGACTGCAGGGGCCAAGTTTCCAGGGACTATGGGGCTCTGAAAGAGAAATGCAGGATGGTGAAATTGTAACTGTTGATGAAAACTATGTACGTGAAAGTATTCTCGAACCAAATGCAAGAATCACTGCAGGTTACGATCCGGTAATGCCATCCTATTCTGGCACCCTTAGTGATCGTCAAATCGATGCAATTATTGAGTATTTAAAAACCTTACAGTAAGTAGATGGCAACGAACGAAGAAAATTCGAATACAAAAAAATTACAGGTACGGCGCTTTAAGCCGGAAGAAAATCCCGAAAAACATTACCTGAATGAAGAAAAAGGTATATGGGCATGGATGACAACCGTAGATCACAAGAAGATCGGTCTGTTGTATCTTGGTTCCATCACCTTCTTTTTCTTTGTGGGCGGTGTTTTAGCTCTACTGCTCAGAACGGAATTGTTAACTCCTGCGCAAAGTTTTATCGATGCAGATACCTACAATCAGGTATTTACTCTGCACGGTGCAATCATGATTTTCTTTTTCCTGATTCCTTCCGTGCCGGCTGTACTTGGTAACTTTGTACTTCCTTTGCAGCTCGGGGCTAAAGATGTAGCTTTTCCCCGACTTAATCTTGCCAGTTATTATATCTACGTTATCGGTGCGGCTTTTACACTTTTTGCCATTTTTACAGGGGGTGTAGACACCGGCTGGACCTTTTATACACCTTATAGTGCCACAACCAGTGGTAATGTGATGGCGATGACATTCGGAGTATTTATTCTGGGTTTTTCATCTATCCTGACCGGATTGAACTTTATTGTTACGATACACAAAATGCGTGCACCCGGTATCACCTGGAATAAGCTTCCTTTAAATCTCTGGGGGCTTTATGCTACCAGCCTCATTCAGATTTTAGCTACACCGGTACTTGCGATTACCTTGCTTCTTCTTACTATGGAGAGGTTATTGCAAATTGGTATTTTTGATCCGGCACTTGGTGGTGATCCGGTACTCTACCAGCACTTTTTCTGGTTCTATTCACATCCGGCTGTGTATATTATGATTGTTCCGGGTTTTGGAATTATATCTGAAGTCATATCAACATTTTCACGTAAGGTTATTTTTGGATACTGGGCAATTGCGCTGTCATCACTGGCTATTGCTTTTATCGGATTCCTGGTTTGGGGTCACCACATGTTTACAGCCGGACAGTCTTCCCTGGCAAACATGGTCTTTTCATTCCTGACTTTCCTTGTGGGTATACCAACTGGTATTAAAATTTTCAATTGGCTGGCTACGATGTACCGGGGATCAATCGATATGAAAACACCGATGCTGTATGCGCAGGTATTTCTTTTTCTATTTACTATAGGTGGTTTTACGGGAATAATGCTGGGAGCTCTCTCTGTAGATATTCACTTGCATGACACCTACTATGTAGTTGCTCACTTCCATTATGTGATGATGGGTGGAATGGTAATGGCATTCCTTGCAGGTTTGCACTATTGGTGGCCAAAAATGTTCGGAAAAATGTATAGCGAATTTTGGGCAAAAATTTCTTGTGCCATACTATTCGTCGGGTTTAATATGACCTTCCTTCCGCAATTTGTAATGGGAGCGCAAGGCATGCCTCGGCGTTACTTCAACTATATCGACCAGTTTCAGTCATTCCATCAGTTTTCAACAATCGGTGCTTATGTGATGGGAGTGGCCTTCGTGATTATGGCGATATACCTTGTGCACTCACTGCTGAAGGGTAAAAGAGCTTCTTCCAACCCCTGGGGAAGCCGTGCACTTGAATGGCAAATTTCCTCTCCGCCATCCTTACATAACTTCCATCATGTACCGGTGATTGTGAATGGTCCATACGACTATCACAAACCCATGTCGGAATTTCAGCTTGGAATAGCTGCTTCACATAACGGTCACCATGCAGAAGAAGCGGTGAGCGTGTCACAATCAGAAAAAGAACAAGCCTAAACCATTAAATCACGATCATGTCTCAACCTTCTGCAACAGAGGAAAGATTAGAACATCTAAAACACTACTTTATTGACAGCGACCAGCAGTTTGAAGCATCTAAAATGGGGATGTGGGTATTTCTGGTTACTGAAATTCTTTTCTTCGGTGGCTTATTTCTTGCATATATCGTATACAGAGCCTGGTATCCCGAGCTTTATCTTTTAGCATCTGAAGAACTCCATACCTTTTGGGGTGCGGTTAATACGGTGGTTTTGATTGGAAGTTCCTTAACTGTGGCTATGGCGATACGTTCCGCACAGTTGAACCAGATCAAAGGCCTCATCATAAATCTGTGGATTACTATCGGGCTTGCCTGTGTATTCATGGTAATTAAGTACTTCGAGTATGCTGAAAAATTCGGGAAAGGAATTCTTCCCGGTGGTTACTATACTTATGAAGGAATCGAGCATGAACAGGCAAATATCTTCTTTAGTATTTACTATATGATGACCGGCCTTCACGGTATCCACGTTCTTGTTGGAATCGGTTTGATGCTCTGGCTGGTATATAAGGCCAAGAAAAAAGTATTTCACAGCGGCTATTATACTCCCGTCGAAATTACCGGACTCTACTGGCACCTTGTGGATATCATCTGGATTTTCCTTTTCCCGCTATTATACCTGATCGACTAACCGAAAGAAACGAAATTTATACAGAACCATGAGTGGACATCATATTTCATCAGCCAAATTTTTGTGGGGAGTTGCTTTAGCTCTCTTTGTTCTCACTTTCATTACAGTGGCTGTAACCTGGATACAAATTCCTGAACCCTGGAACATAGTGGTTGCAATAGCAATAGCAGTGGTAAAAGCCCTGATTGTGGTGGCATTTTTTATGAATCTTTGGTGGGATTCCAAATTTAACGTTTTACTTTTTATCATGTCCATTGCATTTTTCCTATTGCTAATAGGCATCACTCTGCTGGACACACTTTACAGGGTTGATCCTGTACCATCGTTTTAAACAACTTTTCACATTCAAAAAGAAGCCGGTTTCATAAGAGATCGGCTTTTTTTTATTTTAGAATTTCTCATTTACATCAAAAACGATTATATCTATTCAGTTATGTCAAAAATAAAACCGTTAACAATGGGTCATTTTGAACTTTACCCGGTTGAGACTGGTCGCTTTTTACTGGATGGAGGGGCAATGTTCGGTGTCGTACCCAAAACTCTCTGGAATAGAAAGATTGAGGCAGATGAAAATAACAGAATACCCATGGCTATGCGCAGCCTGCTGATAAAATCTAAAGCTACCGGGAAAATCTATCTTGTTGACAACGGTTGCGGGGATAAGTTTGATGAAAAAATGACCAGCATATATGGAATTGATTATAGCGAAAGCGATCTGATATCTTCGTTAAAAAAAATCGGATACACACCTGATGACATAACGGATATTATTTTTACCCATATGCATTTTGATCACTGCGGAGGTACAACAAAATATGATGAAAATGGAAGTTTAATTGAGGTGTTTCCTAATGCAAATTATCACGTAAACGAAAGGCATTGGCAGACCGCTAACAACCCTAATGAACGTGAAAAGGCCAGTTTTTTTCCTGAGAATCTGGATCCAATAAGCAGAAGTGGCCGCCTGAAGCTTCTGAAAGATAGTTTTCGGTTCGAGGAAGGTCTTCACACCATTCCAATGGACGGGCATACCATGGGGCAGCAGCTTCCGGTAATAACAGATGATAATGTTACGATTGTATATGCCGCCGATTTGATACCGACATTCGCCCATGTTCCGCTTCCCTGGGTAATGGGTTATGACATGGCGCCGCTTCAAACCCTTAAAGAAAAAGAAACATTTCTGGAAATGGCTGCCGGGCACAATTGGTATCTGTTCATGGAACACGATGCAGAGCACGAGATTATTACTATTCAGAAAAAAAATGGACGGTACTCCATGAAAACCTCAATTTCTTTGGATCAAATCTACTAAAATAGTTTTTTACCCGTTACATCTTCACGAATATCATCCTGATGTAAAATGCCGCATACGAATCACACTGACCAGAAAATTAAACAGGTAGTTGCTCTACTGAGGCAAGCCCACCAAAATGTATTGAGACGCCGAAAAGTTGCCGCTTTCGGGCTTTTTGGGTCTGTTTTACTGGCTGGTGTTTCTTTACTGATTATATTAGAAAGTGGTGCTTTTTTAAGTGGTCTTACCAAATCGATCGCTCTTTCTGTTCTGTTTATTTCTGCTCTGGCAGTGATTTACTATGTATCGGTAAAAACACTGACAAGAGATTTCAGATCGTTTTACGAAGATTTCTTTGAAAGTGTAAATCGAAAAAACGTATTAAGTGCTGTTGATCTTTACCTGGATGAAAGTCATAAAAAGTCTCGCTTTTATGAAGCTGCGATTTCATCAAACCTCAAATCTTTAAAAATTGATGAGCTAAAAAAACAACTGACAACCTTTGTAAAGCAAACACCGGCAAGTAAGGCCTTTAAGCTTGCAACTGGAACATCAGCCGTTACTTTATTAGCGGCACTCTTTGTTGTTTTTTCAATGCCATCGGAAACGGCTCGCACTCTTCATTTCTGGACAGGTTATGAGCAGCCCAACCCTTTTACATATATAATTTCTCCAGCGGATACTACAATCGAACACGGTACTGCAATTCAGATCGGTATTATTTTTGAAGATGGTTCCATTCCTGATAATATAATTCTGGAATACAAAACGGATGTAGAAGAGAGTTATAGGCAACGCCAAATGCAATTAACTGAAGAGAGTAGATTTGTTTCACCCGAAATTGATCTGATTAACAATATTACTTACCGGGTTGAAATGGATGGATTCCTGAGTCAGCATCATAGTGTGGAGGTTCAGTTACAACCCCGGTTCGATGAATTAACAGCTGTTGTAACACCGCCATCATACACAGGTTTGTCTCGATCTGAGTTGGAATATCCTTTCTCCCAGGTAAATATGTATCCCGGTTCAACCCTGGATATAGACGGCAGAACCAATAAGTCTGTAGAGACCATCCATATTAACGGAAATGGTGACCGGATGGAGATGCAGCCAGTTGATGAGGAACTAAACCGATTTACTGTTTCCTTTCACCCTGAACAGTCTGATACTATCCGTTTCGAAATGGTGGATGAAGACGGTCTCAAAAATCGTAATCCTTTCAGAACTTTTATTAACCTCAGGGAAGATCAATACCCGACAGTGGTGATTCAGGAACCCACGGGAACCGTGATGAAATCGGAACCCGAACAGATCGATATATTTTACCAGGCTACGGATGATTTTGGTCTCACCCGTGCCGAACTGCACTGGCAGCATCAGCGTGCTTTTACTGATCAACCCGCTGTCGGTTCAATGGATCTGGATAGGCCGCGTAATGGCAGGACAGAACAGGTTCAATGGAGCCTGAATGATTTCGAATTACGTCCCCGTGACCAGATAACATTTTATATCAGAGTATGGGATAACGACGAAGTTTCCGGGTATAAGATGAGTGAATCGAATCAGGTTGTGATTCAGGTGCCATCACTTACCGAATACTTCGAAGAGCTGGATGGCCGTGAACGGGATACGCAAAGTGAGCTGGACCGTATTTCTGATGATTTCAACACAATGGAAAGTGAATATGAGGATTTTCTGGAGAGAATGCGTCAGAACCCTCAAGGTGGTTTTGAAGAAGAACAGATTCTCGAGGAAATTCGGGAAAGACAACAAACGATTGATGATGCTGTTCGGGATCTGAATGAAAAATTTGAACAGATGCGCTCCGAGATTGAAGGAAGTGATCGGGTATCAGAGGAGACCCAGCGCGCATACCGCGAGTTGCAGCAGCTGATGAATGAGCTGGATGATCCTGATCTCAGAGAGGCCATGGAACAGCTTCAGCGCGCACTTGAAAATGTATCTGCACAAGATCTCGAGCGAGCACTCGATAATGTCTCTTTCAATGAACAGTTGTACCGCGAGCGCATCGAACGAACTGTCGAGCTATTTAAACGGCTGAAAATGAACAGCGACCTCGATAAGCTGGCCAGCCAATATGAGGATATGGCCGAAAGAGTGCGTCAGGAAGAAGGAGCAAGTACTGAACAACTCTCCAGGGAGCTGGAAACAGTTCGGCAGGATTTAGATAAAGTTCAGGATCAGCTCGACCAGCTTGACAGCAATCCGCCCCGGCGATCTGAAGAAAGGCTGAAACAGCTAAAAGAAGATGGGCAGCGTGAACTTGAAAACATACGCGAACAGCTGGAGCAGTTGATGGAAGATGCCTCCGGGGGTGAAAACGGAGATGGGGAAAATGGCGGAGAGAGTTCTCCATCGGAAGAAATGCAGCAGCAACAGCAGCAGATCAGTGAACAGATGCAGCAGGAATCTGAAAGATTTCGCAGCTCGGTGCAGCAGATGGGTGGTCAGCAGCTTCAGGTTAACATAGCAGCCCTTCAACGCGCACTGTACAATTTGCTCGAACTTTCAGATATGCAGGAATATCTTACACAAACATCAGCTGAAACCCGAAGCCGCAGTTTAGGTTTTGTGGAGTTAGCCCGTCTTCAGAATAATATCAAAGACCAGTTTTCTGCTGTATCAGATACGCTGTTCCAGGTGTCGGCCGAGCTTCCAGGTGTTCCAAATCAGATTAACCGAAAAAAAGCAGAGGTGGAACAGCGCATCAGCCGGAGCATCGAAGAGATGGTAGAGCGGAATCAGCGGGGCTCTACAGTTACTACACGCGAATCGCTTGGAGGAATTAACGATCTGACCTCCATGCTTGCCTCCTTGATTGATCAGCTTATGGATCAGCAAAACGGAGGAATGGGAAGCGGAATGAGTATGCAGCAAATGATTGAGCAGCTTCAGAATATGTCGGGCGATCAGCAGCAGCTAAACCAGCAGTTACAGGATCTGATCAATGATGCACAGGGTGACCGCCTGTCGCGTGAACAGTCTGAGCGGCTCGATCAGATTGCACGTCAGCAGAACGAAATTCGCAGGCAGCTCAGAGAACTTCAGCAAAGTGGTGCTCTCGATCAGGGTGACCGGACATTGAGTGAATTGCAAAGAATGCTTGAAGATATGGAAGATTCCATCAACGATATGCGTGGGGGGGTTACCGACCCGATTATGGTTGAGCGCCAGCAGAATATTTTGTCAAGAATGCTGAATGCTGAGGAATCGCTGCAGCAGCGTGGCGAAGAGGAAGAAAGAGAGGGAACTGCTGCAATAGAGTATGACCGTGTACTGCCGCCGGATATTACCCTTGAAGATCTCCAGCAGGAAATTCGGGCCAGGATGCAGGACCCGGACTATACACGATTCTCCGAACAATATCAGCGTTTAATCGAACGCTATTTCGAGCAGTTGAGAAGGCTTGAAGGGGAGTTGTTGCCATAAAATTCTATAGCCACTCCCATTCATTGTAATTTAATTCCAGTAGGCAATGTCATATCCGCCACCATCCTGCTCCAGGTCGGGAAGGTCTACATCCAATTGGCTGTACTCAAGTGTGGAATTACCCGAACCATGAAATTCATTTGCAATCACTGATCCTTTTATTGTAACGTTTCCTCTTGCCCTCACAATACCATTAGGCGCAAATATCACCCTTGAGTGATCCAGCTCAAGTGATGGATTACCGTTGATAGTTACACTATTGCCGCCGGTGATGATATTTCCTTTAATTCCTGCGGTACCATTTAGGTTGATGCTTGCCTTTTGCGAATACAATGAACCATTGAATTGGGTATTTCCGCCAAAATCAAGACTTTCATCATATAAATCTACTTCGGGATCTCCCCGGTAAAACAGGTGCAACTGATTTACATCTCCGTTTTCATTTATCTTTGCATTCCCTTTCATATCAAGAAAATTTTCCACATAAATGGTTAGCCTGCCATCCCCGATTATATTGATATTGGAGGATTGAATGTCGAGTCTGCCTACATGTAAAACCCGGTTTTCATCACCTGTGTGTATAGTTAAATTATTTGAACCCTGCAGGTTAATTTCATTTATATAATATCCGTTGTATTGTTCCGGATGTAATTCGGAATGATTGCTGAATGTGAAAGGCGGGGATCCGGTAGGGAATTGCGGAAATATTGGCAAATCATAATTTAATTTTCTGTCAAGGGTTTGAATTTCACCCCCAACATTATTGTGGTTGCCGGTAAGTACGCTTTCTTTATCTCCGCCAGGCCCAATAAAAAGATCTTCAGTAATTTTAATCCTGTTATTACTGCCCAGCCTCACAGCATTAGATGCAGTGCTGTTAATAGAAACCTCACCGATAATCATGTCACTGCTGCCACTGGATAAGTCAATGATATTTTCAGCATGCAGAGCCTGGTCAAGATTAGGATTCCATACAGACGGACCAATGACTAATCCAAGTGTTACAAGGTAATTTGTTTCTTCAAACTTTCCGGTTGACCTGAGAACTAATAACGTATCACCCTGGTTGGTTAAGGAGAGATTATAAGAGCCATGCATTTCTTCCCAATTCTGGAAACCATTAAGAGATGGATATGAATAGATATCATCAATGTTAGGCAGGAATGCACTGTTTGCATCATTTCGCAGTGATGTAATAGCCAACATCGCAGCACTTTGTGCTATGTTTTGTGCCTGGCTATAACTATAGCTCTGTACAGTACGCGCATTCGACATGAAAAGCGCGTTTTTTAAAGCATGCGAATAAGTGATAAGAGAAAAAGTAAGTGCTAAAACAATAAAAATTGCATATTTGCCCATGCCTTTACATTATTTTTAAATTGTGATTATCAATACATGAATGAATTGTAAAACATAGTTCACGGTGATGAAACTGCCAAATTGCGCAGAAAAATCTGTTTTTCGCTAAAAGCATTAACGGTGTTTACATTATTTCTGAATCTTGCATGACTTTCAGGTCGGCTTTCCGTTTCTATTTGTACCCGGATAAACATTGGGTTTATAACTGAATCGGGTTCAGCCATGAAATAAATACTTTTTAAAGATGAAGGATAAATTGTGGTGTCCGGAATAGATGTATTAGGGTTGAGGCGTATGATCTCCAAATTTCTTTTGTTTTTAGAAACAAACACACTGTCACCGGCCAGGTTTACGAATGTCAAAGTGCTGTCAGGCAGGTTATTTGGATTAAAAGCTGAAAGTGTACGCAGTTCTTCCTGTATAAGCGTTCCTGTCAAATCTGCAAATTCCTGAACTTCGTTGTTGAGCCTGTTATCAATTGAAGTTTCAACCATAAAGGCATTAACTCTGAAGATCAGTATAATTAACAGGCCTACAATAATCGGAGGGATGATAAGATCAATTTGTATTCCCATGGTTATTACTCAAATTTTAAAAAATTACTATAACTTATAACTCTGTAATTGCAGTTACATATTCAGCCTGGAGTTGATACTGGTCGGAAGTATCATTGTAAATATAAACTCTGATCGTAGCTTTTCTTCCATTTTGGTTGTGGATTAATTCTCCCTCATCAGAAATTTCAACTGTTGCATAAAATGATTCACCGACCTGTGATGTAAATTCAATCCTGCTGCCCGGATCAGATACATCATCCAAGCCTCCAAACTCATTCATCAGCTGATCATATCTAAATGCGAAAGATTGTACTCGCTCACTTAAATCTCTACCAAAATTGAGTGCATCAGAAGTGTACTGGCTACCCACAGTGCTGCCTACTGATTGCACGTACATCTGCTGAATGTTCAGCGATATATATGAGAGCAGTACAATCGCCGCTAAGGTTAGCAATACCTGACCTGTAGACATTTTTTCCCCGGTTTTTCATTTTATATCAAAAGCCACTACAGATATCTTTCTCAATATAAATTAATTAAAATTTTCTAATATTTCAATAAAATAGATAAACATTGTTGGTCTGTTTTTCGAAATAAAAAGGTAAAGAGTTTACAGCTCTGACTTAATCAAAGGGTAATAAAATATGAGTGGAAATAAAACAGGCTTCGGGCAGCAATTGGATGAGATTAAACACTGCCAGAAGCCTGTATGATTTATACCGGATATCAAAATAGAATCCGGTTAATTTTTAACATTTAAAAATCAATACCTATAGAGAAATAGTGTATTGCACCTGACTGAAAACCTCCTCTTCCGTAGGGCCAGCCAATATCATACCGGAAGGGGAGGCCGAGAAGAATCGTCCGGAGTCCAAACCCAGCACCGATCAGGATGTCACCATCTACAAAACTGGTAGGAATATCACCCTGCCGCGGTTGGCCTTCTCTGAGTAAACCTGTATTCGGGTTGATATATTCCTCTCTTTTAGTGCCGATTCGTCCTTCGAATCTTGCCGGTGTTTCGTGATATACAATAGGATTGCCTTGTGCATCATTAAAGCGGGAATATGGAATATCAAAACCCCAGGCCGCACCTGCATCCACGAAGGCTACACCGGTAAGATTATATAGCGGTAAAATTGGAATAGGCCCGGGCAGTATGGCTGCAAAGAGTGGAAATCTGAACTCTGCATTGATCAGGGAAAATTTGTCACCATAAATGGTGTTAAACTCGTGTCCACGAAGAGGGGTAGCCGGCAGTGTAAGGAAAGTATCAGCCAGGCGATCAAATGGAATCTCTGCATCAGACCAGCGCTGATTAATCCAGCCCAGCATTCCGCCCATGAAAAAAGTTTGCGAGTCTCTTCCAAGCGAAACGGCACCTGATCCCCTCAGGGCAATAGAATAGCCTGTTCCAAGGTCAATATATTGCCTGTAATCACCTAAAAGTGTGGCAAACTGCGGTGTCTCCGAACCAATAGGCGGACTTGCAGCAAGCCTTACAGAGTAACGGTTACCACCTCTGGGTGTAATGAATCCGGGTACAGTATAATCAGCTGTAAAGGTTAATTGAGGATAGAGAAACCAAGAGCGTTCATTATCTGTATTTCTGCCCCCAAGTCCCTGAACAGTGCTGAAATCACGTGCTATTCCAATGGCCGATACACCGTAATCAAAACGCTGGTAGCGATTGAGAGGATACTGGAAGTCGACTGTACCGCCAAACGTTCGGAAGCGCAGCAACTCACCAAAAAAGGTCTGGTAATTTCTGGCCTGGTGGAAAAATGATGTAAAGAAATTTGTACGATTTCGCAGATATCCGTATTGGAATGTATAATCACTGTTTCGAAGATCGAAGACAAGGTTTGAACCAAACGAAATCTGATGATCGCCAAATAAATCTGTCAGTGTAACAAACGCAAAAGCTGATGTTCCGTAATAGGTGCTCAACTGACCGGCGGCATAACTAAAGTCAGGCGAAAATTGTAACCTGTACTCACGCGGCTGGTAATAACCTTCATCAGTAATATTTCCTTCAGGTTCAAACTGCCGAGGGTCGTCACTCAGCCTGATAGTGGTATCTCGTATTACCGATTCACCGAACTGATAGTTTCTGAAATCAATCCGTGCAGGATCTTGACGTTCTTCCTCTTCCTGCTCGGGTTCTTCATCCACTGCAACGGCATCGGGGTCAAGCTGAGTTAGCTCAGAAGTTTCCGGGACAGGAGGCTGATCCAGCAACCGGGCAGAAATAAAATTTCCCTGCGGACGGGAGGCAATCATCTCCTGTACATATCTGATGGCTGGAACACGATCACCGGGACCCTGGCTTTCACGTTCCTCCGCCCATGCATTTGGAGTCAGAGGGCCATCACGTCTTTGGTTGAAAGGTGATCGCATCATGTAAATATCAGGTAAGCCCCGGTTGATGGAGTTAAATGCAAGACGTGTTCCATCACGAGAAACCGAAATTTGCATGACTCCCGACTGAAGGTCGGTAATAGGGTACACCGAACGGCTGTCGAGGTCATATTCATAAATATTAGGAATACCATTTTGATCTGAGACAAAGAGCATACGACCATCATTGGTGATTGTCGGCTGAGTTTCATCCCAAATAGTGTTGGTGAGCCTTTCAATACGGTTAGTTCCTACACGCATTCGGTAAAGGTCGGTATTAAAGAACGAATCATCTATCATTGCTGAGTAGCCAGCCAGGTAGGAGTGTGGTTGTAATTTGTCGCCTCTGTTTGATACAAAATATACGGTTTCAGAATCGGGGCCCCATGCGGGTTCTTTGTTGGTGAAAATATCACCTGTCAGATTTATAAAATCACTGGTTTCGAGATTGTAAACGAAAATATCCTGATACGGTCCGATATTTCCATCAAATGCAATTTTGCTTCCATCGGGAGACCAGGCAACAGAGTTAATTGCATCCAGATCAGGGAAACGAATGGTGCGTGTATTTGTGGTTTCGTAGTCTACAATGGCAAGGTTGTATCGTCCTTGCGATTTACTGGAAAGTGCAAGCTGAGTACCATCAGGCGACCAGGTAAGGTTCGGGTTCAGAATATTCAACTCCTCAAACATCGGGTTGTCTGCTCCGCTAATGATAGTTTTAAGTCTTTCACCGGTGTTTGCATCGATTACAATTACATCAAAAACACCCCGCCGGTTGGTGATCATGGCAATTCGATCGCCTTGCGGGGAGATCGTCGGGCTTGTATCGTAGGTTCGTGTGCGTGCCTGTCTTGAGAGGTGGGTAGCTACAGAGCTTAAGGTTTGTCTCTGGGCAACCTCAGGGAAGTAGCGCTGACGCCAGTACTCTCTCCAGCGCTCTGAAAATTCATCAAGCTGCAAACCAAGTGATTGAACCAGTGAGCGTTCAATACTCCTCGTGGTCTTAATTCGCTGCATTATCTCGTTTATTTTAGGCCTTCCGTATTGATCAGCTATGTAATACCAGAAAGCCTGGCCACCCCGATAAGCGTAAAAACCTCTCAGTTGATTAATAGGGGGCAGTGCATTATTCAGCACAGCATCACGCATGAACATGTCGGTCTGTGTATCCCAGCCGAGGGCAAGAAATTCAGCAAGCCCTTCTTCAAACCAAAGAGGGAATACAAGCTGAATATTATTTTGCATGATTGATTGAACAGATCCACCGTAGTAAACATCGTTTATATAAGCGTGAAGTAACTCGTGCTGAAGGGTTCGCCTGAAATCGGCATAATCCCCCATAAATGGTTGCGTCATCCTGTTTTTAAATTTATCTGTCACACCCCCAATTCCCTGTGCATCCACTGGTAACTGAACCACGTTTGTTTGAGAAAAATCGCTGTGTGAGTCGTAGATAATTACAGGAATGCGGTCTGTAAGCTGATCTCCGAGGTCTTCGGTTAACTGTCTTAAAGAAGATTCAACCGTTTCGGCAGTAAACTGAGCGAGATGATAGTTTTTTGAATCATAATAGTAGATATCAAAATGATCGGTTTCAATGAAACGCCAGTCGAATCGTTCGTATTGAACTCGGTTTTTTCCAAAGAAAAAATATTGAGCAAGTGCTTCCTCAATGGCTGTTGTGCTGATAAAAAGCGCAAGTACGGAGATGAGTAGAGATTTTTGTAGCAACCGCATAGAGTTTTATTTTTTAGAAATCTGAAATTGTAAGATCGATCTGCCTTTTTTCAAGATTTGTGTTGGCGACTTTTGTTTTGATGGTATCCCCAAGACGGAATTTTTTGCCTTTGGACCTGCCAATTAAACAATGCATTTGTGGATGATAAACGTAATAATCGTCCTTAAGATCGCTAACGCGAATCATTCCTTCACAGTATATATCATCAAGTACAATGTAAAGACCATTTTCGGTAACACCGCTTATGGTCCCCTGATAAGTTGAACCGAGACGCTCTGAAAGAAATTCAACCTGCTTGAGTTTAACAGAATCTCTTTCAGCTTCTACTGCATAACGCTCCCGCTCGCTGCAATGTTCACCAATTTTTTCAAGTTTGGTATAATTGTATTCCGTTGCACCAGAATTGTAGCGCTTGAGCAGCCTGTGTACGATCACATCTGGATAACGCCTGATCGGACTCGTAAAGTGTGCATAATTTGCAAACCCAAGTCCGAAATGGCCGATGTTTTTCGGAGAATATTCAGCTTTGGCCATTGCTCGAAGCATCAGGCCATTGATGATATTTTCAAGAGATGTGTCTTCAACTTGTTTTAGTAAGCTGTTAATTGTTTTTGATGTAACTGTTCCGTGAAGATCAAATTCGATTCCGAGAGGCTTCGCCGTTTCACGGATGTTATTTAGCTTTTCAAGGTCTGGTTTGTCGTGAACCCGATAGAGGAACGGGTGGTCGTTTTTTACACTTTTGTTACCTTTTTTTCGAAGGGTTTTAATGTGATAAGATACAGTTTTATTGGCCATCAGCATGCACTCTTCAATCAATTTATGTGCAAAGAGACGTTCTTTTACGATCACATCCACAGGCTTTCCTGTATCGTCAAGCACAAATTTAGGTTCGGGAGTTTCGAAGTTGATGGACCCCTCCCGAAATCGTTTGTCCAGAAGTGTATTTGCAAGTGCCTGTAAAATTTTCAGCTCGTTGTGGAATTTGTGCTGGTTTTTTCCGTCCAGAATATCCTGAGCTTCATCATACACAAACCGTTGTTTGGAGTGGATTACCGTTTCTTCAATGGAGTAATCAACCAGTTTTCCGTTAGGTGCTATTTCCATAAAGCAGCTGTAGGCTAATTTGTCTTCATTTGGTCTCAGGCTGCAAACTCCGTTACTGAGCCGTTCGGGCAGCATGGGGATTACCCTGTCTACCAGGTACACGCTTGTGCCGCGGTTGTAAGCTTCCTCGTCCAGGGGTGATCCGCTGGGCATATAGTGGGTAACATCAGCAATATGCACACCGAGATAATAGTTTCCGTTATTGAGCATTTTGATGCTGAGTCCGTCATCAAAATCTTTGGCATCGGCAGGGTCAATCGTTAATACGACCTCATCACGAATATCTCTCCTGCGATCAATTTCCTGTTGAGGTATATCGAAGGTAATATTTTCGGCGAATCGCTCTACATCGGCGGGGAAGCCGCTTTTAAACTGCTTTTCGGCCAGAATTGAAAGTATATTTGCTTCATTTGTACCCGCATCACCGAGTATATCGAGAACTTTTGCTTGTGGATAACCCCGTATATCATCCCACCGGATCAGACTGAAAGTAACTTTTTGCCCCGGTTTTGCCCCATTCAGGTCATCAGGATCTACAAAAAAATCGGCACGGGATGAAAGCTGATCGGTCTTGATCAGATAAGTATTTTTGGCGACTTCTTCGAGGGTGCCCACAAAAATGGTATCAGCCCGCTTCACAACTTCTTCAATGCGGCCGAGTGGTTTTTTACTTTTTTTGTGATAGCCCAGCAGTTTTACTTTTACAATATCTCCGTTGAGAGCCGTTCCCATATATTTTTGAGAAATTTTTATATCCTGATCACGGCCTTCAACAATCACATAGCCATCACCATGGCTGGTTACATCCAGTTTGCCCTCTACAAATTTTTCATCACTTACAACCGGTTCATTAAGGCGAATAAGATTTCCTTTTGTGACCATAATATGGCCAAGCTGTTTGAGCCGGTTGGTGCTTCGTTTAATTTTTTGGCCCCCCTTTTTTTTGGGAAGTCCCAGTGCATCAACCAGCAGGGGTACCGGAATGGATGCATCGGGGTAGGACTTCAATAATTCTATAATACTTTTTTCAAGTGAACTTAACTTATTTTGACTCATTTATCTGTTTTTGATATTGGCTGAATTTGATTGGCCAATGATTCATCTTCTGATTCTTTTCTGTCTTGCAGCCCAAAAAACGATCTGAATGCACTCGAAATTCGTGCACGCAGGCTCTGCCAGGTATTAAATTGAACCTGGGCTTCCAGTCCAACTCCGTTCATTTCTTGTGCCTGACGGGTTTCCACACCGCTGGTGTAAGCGAGAGTGGGGTCTTGTCTGTGAAATGCTGTTACCGAAAAAGTCCGGTTAATTCTGTAGGTTGCTCCAATATCTCCAATGTCGCTCTGTTCACCGGTTATCTGGCCTTCACGTCTGAGGATCACACGGTCATCAAACAGGCGCAGGGCAACACCGAGATCTACTTCATTAAAGGCGGTAAGATTAAAATCGATATCGAAGGTGATATCACTGCGGAGAAGAGAATTAATTTGATTGGAAAGCAGCGGATTGATTACCTGGCTTGTTATAAGCGGGTTCACCACAACGGCTGTTCCGGACAGGCCTTCAGCCAGCCCCAGTCCCTGTGCTCCGGATGATGGGATAAAATTACCACTAAGCAAAATACTGGTTGCCTGTATCAGTTTTTCATCTTCGTTTTGATTGAGATTACTGATCTGACTGGCTATGGTTGGATCTACAGTGCCTTCAATACCGGTAGGAACACGGAAGAAAAAGTCGTTTTCTACAGCTGTAATGGTTCCTCCGATTTGCAGTACCAGTTCAATCGGAATCCGCTGGCCGGGATCGGCAGTAGAAGCCGGGCCAGATACAGACATAAGCGTTGAGATATTGGGACGGGCGCGATAAACTGCTGTAACGTTCAGGCTGGCATCTACCAGATCGCCCGACCAACTGATGGAACCACCTTCCTGAAGTGTAAGACGCCGCGTAAAAATATCACCAGTCACAAACTGGTAATCGCCACCGGTAATATTAAAACGGCCAAACATACTTACATCCTGGTCTTCAAGGAGAACACGAACCTGCCCGGTCCCATTAGCGCTGAGAATATCGTTGGTAACCGGATCAAAAATCAGCCTTACATTTACAGGGTCACTGGCCTGGAACTGGAGATCCATCGTAAAAAGTTCGAGGAACGTGAGATCGGGCCCATCTTCATCTTCATTTTGGCGGTCTAACCTGGCCAGCTGACGGTCCCAAAAGGGCAGATCAAAAGATTCTACAAACTGAATGAAACGGCGGTCTTGCTCAAACTCAATTTCAGGTTCCAGCGGGATGGAGATCCGGGATCTCGGGGAAAGGACCACCGGACGTGTTGTGCGAAGCATGGGGTTGAAGTTGGTGCCGATGATCTGCACCTGCCCCGTTCCGTAGATACTTCCGTAGAATGGGATGTCAGGATCGTAGGGGTTGTTCATGAAGTGCAGATCATCCAGGTCGAGTGTAAGATTCAGAACCGTGGTAGGTGAAAAATCATCCAGGTCGACCTGACCGTAGAGCAGACCGCGCCCGTTACGGCTGTCCCGAAGTTCAATATCTTTGAAGAGAAGGCCATCGTGACGAGAAAAATCCAGTTCTCCATTCAATATGTAGCCTACATTTGTAAATGCGGGACGGGCAAAAACATCAGTAATATCAAATGAGGCGAAAAAATCGTAATCATCGCGGGTTCCCCATATGTATCCTTCACCCGAGGAATTGCCTTCCACTTCGGGAACAATATCTGGCACAATGAAGGTAACAATCCACATATCCACCTGGCGCAGATCGGCATCAAAATAATAAAGATATTCATCGGGATCGATATCAGCATCAGGGAGCTTAAAATATCCTGTAAGCAGCAGATCCTGGCCAATCCCGTCGTTTCTTTCATAGTATCGGGAATATTTTTCCGGATCGGTGAATACATGAATTTCGGTGTCGAACTGGTTTGTTTCTGAGTTGAACACACTGCTCAGACTGATGTCTCCGATCAGTCGCTCCTGAATTCTTACCTCTTCAAAATTGATGTTTCCTTCGATAGATGGAATTCGAGTTAGAGTTTGTGTTTTGAAATCTCCATTCAGAATTCCGGAAAATTTTATTCTACCTCCAATCAGATCAGAAATTCTTGAAAGGTTGAATTCTCTCACAGTGTATTCTACCACATCATCGGGATCGGGGCTGTAGGTTCCGTGAATTTCGATATAGTCGGTATCACTCATTAAAACCAGTTGCTCTATATTGAGTTTTTTCCCCTCAGTATAGCTTATGACAGGGTTCCCTTCAGCATACCAGTCATATTCGGAAGTTCCGGCAGAGAGTTCATCAATAATCACTTCAAACTTATCAGGCCTTAAAAATCCGGTGAAAGCAGATTCGACTCGCAAATCATCTTCCAGACGTTCAAAGTACTGTACAACCCCAAGTGAGTCATTTCTCATTGTCAGGTTGAGGTAGCTGTCTTTCAGTTCAATACCACGAATTTCAGTTTGATCACTGCTGAGCTGAAGGTCTACTGTACTCGACTCTTTCAGTTTGCTGTCATGCCGGAAACTGGCCGTGAAAGCGGCATTGAAATTTTCTGCTGCAATATCACCATAACGAAAACTTTCATCGAGCAAGCTTCCGGTGATTAAAAAACGTTCCTGTGATGTGTTGATGGATGCGCTGAACCTGGCACTGCTCTGCAGATCTGGCAGATCGGGAACGTATTTTCGAAACAGGGAAAGATCTTTTACATTCATGTCTACGGCAACATCTATCGTCCTGTTTTCCCCATCGGAAAAGGCCCAGTCCGAAGCCGGTTCCGATTCAAAATAGTCCGGATTAAATAAGAACTCTTCACCGACCCGTTCTTTCAGATAGGCAGACCAATATTTCGCATAATCCCGGATAAGCTCCGGTTGCAGAGTGCCTGTAATTTCACCGTCAAAAAAGGAACTGGTGACCCTAAGCCGCCGGGAGTCTTGATTGATGTCCTGCAAATCTGCATAAAACTGGTGAGCGCGGAGTGTATCGGTATTGATAAGGGATGGAGCTATTTCAAAACTAACACGCCCGGTAAGGTCATCTTGTGAGGTCCACTCCAGGTTCGTGGAAAATGTGCTATTGAAATTGGTGGTGTCAGCGTGGAAATCGTGATAAAACGTTTTGATGTCGAGGTTTCGAACCTCGCCTTCTGTAACCAGGGTTTTTTGCCCGTCTCCGAATCCGTAAAGTCCGCTGGCAGAGAAGAACAATTCTGTGTCTCCGCCACGGATGTCATAATTGAACTGGTTAGATGCATATATCAGCTCTGCGATGAAGGAGTCGGCATAGTGGCCATAGATCTGGCTTTGGCCCAGGTCGATGGTGCTGGTGAAACTGGCTTCCTGACCAGTGCCAGTGCCGTCTAAAGTAATGCTTCCGCGGATAATGCTGGTATTAACTGTATCAGCCAGAAATGGTGTGATATCCAACGAATCTACTTCAAAAAACAAGTCATAGGTGATGGGTTCATCAAAAGAAAGGCTGCCGTTGAGAAATAAAGAACCGGCCTGTGTTTCTGCTCTGAAATCGGTGGTCAGTGCAGTATAATCACCCATCAGTTCACCACGTATCGTGCTGAGCTGGTAGCGTTCAAGATCATACTGGCCATCAAAATAAGTGTTCGAGATCCAATCCAGTTTCTCTGGATGAATCACAACATTTTCAAGCCGGGCAAAATAAGCGAATTCCGGGCTGAAAAGCTGGTAGGCTTGTGCCGAAATCAAAACCGACGACTCTCCTACATTGGCCTGAAGCTTGTCAATATAATATTTTTCAGCTGTGCCTTCCGAGATGAGTTCGAGTTCAAGATCATTCTCAAAG
Source organism: Balneolaceae bacterium (assembly GCA_020832285.1). Taxonomy (GTDB): domain Bacteria; phylum Bacteroidota; class Rhodothermia; order Balneolales; family Balneolaceae; genus Rhodohalobacter. Next base: position 24,945 of record JAFIFB010000045.1, on the reverse strand, counting down.
TCGGGATAGGCATCGGTGAACTGACGAACAAGACCGGATTTGAATGAGCTTTCCGTTATCTGAAACCGATAGGATGCATTTTTAAACTGTTCTGCAATATTTTCCCGGAAAATGTTTACAGGGGATGCTTCAAAACTGAAATCGGCATTACCCAGTTCGGTGCCAATACGGAACCGGTTCAGTTCGAAGTAGCGATTATCGTTGTAAAACTGTCCTCTGAGCTCAAGAAATTCGTAGGGTGAATCGGGAATTTCTGCGATAAAGTCGGGCAAATCAAAGAATATTTCTGTATCGGTTACTTCCAGGAAAACAGTGAAATTCAGATTTTGGACAAAAAGGGGAGAAGGAAGTTGTAAATTTTCAGGAAGTTCAACGGAGCTATCCACATTAACCTGCCCATCAATAACAGAAATGGAAGGTGCAAATATACTTATTCGAGTGAGCAGTCTTGGTGTGCCGTCTTCATCAAGGATGGGGGATTGTGGCTGCTGTTCTTTTTGTTGAAAAGCTTTGGAAAGCCCTAAATCATCCTCAAGAAAACCGATATGAATAGAAGGCGAAGTAACTTCGAGTGAGGAGATGACCAGGTTTCGCTGAATCAGTTCCCACCAGGTTATTTTAATTTCGGCCGATTCGAAAGAGAGAACCGGGCTAAGGCTGTCCCCCGGTGCATAGATGTAGCCGGCTTCTGCTTTTGCTGTGAAAGGCAGGAATCCGCTCATGTTACCGATTGTAAGGCTGCCTTCAAACTGCTCATTAAATGTGGTTTCTATTTCATTTTTTATATAATCTTTGCTCTGCGGAATCTGGAGCAGGCCAATTGCAATACCTATCAAGAGTATACCCATAACCATCAGCACAAAAAATGTGCGCCAGAAAAACTTCCAGATGGTATGTATAAAACGTAGAATCAAGCGTTGATGTCTGTTTGCCTGCAGCTTTTTAATTCTTCAAAAACAACATTCCAGGCATTATTGATAAGCTGTTGATCATTAACTGTTTTCAGTGCCGGTTTTTGCCACTTTTCAAGTACAACGAATGTAAAGTGCTTTCCGGTTCGTTTTTTATCAGAAAGCATAAATTTATTTAAATCGTTGCAAGATAAGCTTTCTTCGGATACTCTGTAGCTGTATAGTTTACGAAACGGATCAAGATCATTTCCGGGAAGATTGGCACCCAGATCAGCTGATAGCTTATGAGCAGCAAGCATTCCGAGGAAAACAGCTTCACCGTGGCTGATCTTATCAAAATCACACGCTTTTTCAAGAGCGTGGGCAAAAGTATGCCCAAAATTCAAAAACGCACGAATACCAGCTTCAAATTCATCTTTTTCCACAATATCAGCTTTGATGCCGATGCATTTAGCGATTAAAGGAATTAGTTTTTGACGGGGAATGTCGTCCGTTCGTTCATTCAGAAAAATTTTCGCTTCACTGAAGATTTTACCATCGTGGATGGCACCGTATTTCAAAATCTCGCTAAGTCCGTTGATCCATTCGTTTCGGGGCAGTGAACGCAGAAATGCGGTATCGGCAATCACAGCTTTGGGCTGGTAGAACGATCCGATCAGATTTTTTCCGGTTTGATGGTTAATACCGGTTTTACCCCCAATGGAGCTGTCAACCATCGCTAAAATAGTGGTGGGTACGTGAATAAGAGGCATGCCACGCAGAGTGGTAGCAGCAACAAATCCGCCCAGATCGCCCGTCACTCCACCACCTATTACCACAAGGGGTGTATTACGCCTGGCTCCGTTTTGGAGCAGAAAATCAACCGAACGGGACCAGAACTTGACCGATTTGCTCGATTCCCCCCGGGGAATTGAAATGAGATGAATATCCCCGGCAATCGAAGAAGCTATATGTTTAATGTGTTCCTGGTGGTGGCGGAGCACATTTTCATCCGCCAGTATAAAAAGTTTGTCTTTGACGTGATTTTCAAGAACCTCGTTCAGACTTTCTTCGAGAATATTTTCACCTGCAAAAGCCGGGTAGGTTCCGGCTGATGACCGGATACTGAGTTTATGCTTCATACGATTTCATTTTTTTTACAATCTGTTCGGCCACATGTTTTTGGCTTGATGAACCGGTTTGAATGATAATGTGTGCCTGATGATAGTAAGGCAGTCGCTCTTTCAAAAGGTTTTCTATTCGATTTTCAAGGTTTTTTACTTCAGTTTTATTGAGCATTGGACGCCCTTTGCCAGATTTGAGCCGGTTTACGAGTACTTCCAACGGAGCTTCAAGGAATACAAGCCAGCCGTATGATTTTACATGATCCACAAGTTGCTGGTTTTGAAGGGCACCGCCTCCAAGAGCAAGTACCCCTTTGGTTGTCTTTGCGTTCTGAAATAACAGCTTCTGCTCAATCATACGAAAACCGCTTTCACCCTTATTCTCAAATATTTCCGGGATGGATATTCCTTCTTGATTCACAATGAGTGTGTCCAGATCGGAGAAGGGCATACTTAGCATGTCTGAAAGTGCTTTTCCCACAGTCGATTTTCCAGACCCCATCATTCCGCAAAGAAAGATGGGTGATTTTAAAAAGGAATGGCCTGAATCAGCTTTGGTTTTCACAAGGAATCAATTAAAATTTTTGAGGTTTTACCATCTCCACGTCTTCACGCTGTACGCGAACAGTACCTGCCGGTGCGCCTTTGGGTTTGGTTACATATTTACGCTTTGTGACAATCACAGGAGCAAGTCCTGCACCTCGCGCTTTGGAATTCCATGCAGCCAGCGCAGCTGCCTTTAATAATACGGGTTTTGGCGGCATTTCTTTGTGATTATTCATACGTATGACCAGGTGCGAACCGCTCACACCACGGGCATGCATCCACACATCTTCTTTATGGGCATCCGTGGTAAGATGATCATTACTTCTGGCATTTTTGCCCAGCCATACTTCGAAACCATCGATTTTAAGTTTTCGGTAAGGGGCCGTATCGCCCTGTTTGCTTTTTGATAGAATACCCAGTTCATCGAGCTCATTTTCGTGGGTTTTGAACCATTCGTCAAATTCATACACTTTTTCGATGGAATTCATCGAGTTCTTCAGTTTTTTAAGCTGTTTGAATTTTTGTTTGTTTTCGGTGAGCCTGCGCCGGGATTCTTCAACATTACGTATTGCCTTGTTCGATTTTTCGTAATAGATCTGAGCATTTTCGGCAATGGTTTTGTTCGGTTTTATGGGAATATCCACCGGTTTGTTATCGTTATAGAAATCGGTAAGAGTAATGGTACCGGAATGGTCTTCCGGCTTCTGGTGAGCATGAGCCATCAGGATATGGCCGAATTGTTCATAGGTTTCTGAGCGTTCCAGGCCTTTGTCGGCTTTTTCAAGCTGGCTGATAGCAGATTCTGTTTTACGAATGGCCGTCTCGATCCTGGGTTTAACGGATTGAATTCGGGCAGATAATCGCCGCTCGCGTGAGGTTTCGTAATAGACATACCGTATAGCCGCGTTGATATCGTCGAAAGTTTTCAAATTTTCGACCGGGAGCAGGTGTTGAGGAATCAGGCAGAGATTGCCATTTTTTAATACACGGAACTCTGCTTCATTGAGCATAGCTTCAGTTAACATCAGTGTTATTTCTCGAACTTCATCGGATGATTTTTGATCCAGATTGTACTGTTCGGTTACGGCAGGTATGAGATGTCTCGGGAATTTTGGATTGGTCTTGGTGATCACTTTTTTTGGGGATAAGCCCTCTTTGAATTCGGCAGGCGGAGAAGAGGCCGGCCGTGGTTTAGGCGGGGTTTTACCGATGTGTTCTTCAGGTGATTTAAATGAGCCAATAATTTTATCATCCCGGATTAAAAAAATATTCGGTTTATTTCCAAAAACCTGAAACAAAAGTTCAAATCGATCATCGTATTCTAAAGTAATGTATCGGTCATTTTCAGCAAGGTTAATTGTGATAATTTTTTTTCCTGTTAACTCATTGAAAAATTTGGTAATATTAGATCGTTTAACTGGCCTGTACTGGTCAGAAAAGAGAACCGCTTCATTGGGATTCGAAGAGAAAATAAGACGCGACATGCTGCCATTCCTTCCGATGTATGACTCCCAGACATTTTTGTGTGGCGATGTACTAAAATGAAACTCAGTTCCAATACATCTGTTTTTTAATTCTCGGGTTAAATATATTAAAGCATAAAAATTATTCATTTGAGCGAGTAAACTTAAAACCGGATTTTGAATAAATAATTAAATTAAGAATATGCAGTATCCTATTTTTCAGTCAGTTGTGAATAAAATTAATGGTTCACTAAACAAGAGAAATATTAATGTTGTGAAATTTAAAACGTGGGAAGAAGCCAAAATCAATGCAGCCGGGCTTGAAATTGTGATTGACCTGAAGGATTCCACGAATCACCTGACTCATCTATCGATTAATTTTGACTGGGACAGCTTTAGGGAAGCCGCTCTTGCCAATGAACTGAACGGAACGGATGGCCATCCCATGCTGAAAAATAAACAGCTTACAGAAGTTAATGTAGTACCTTCTATTGATATCGAGCTGGTATGGCATTTTGATGTTGATCGCTGCCAGCCTCAAGCAGGAAATAACGATGATAATTACCGCATACAGATGGCAAGTGAATGGATGGATCGTGCCAGTAAAAAAGTAAATGAACTTCTCATTTCCGATGACATCATTACCCGATGGCATATCGAAATTGATGGAGATCAGTATGGGAAATATCTTACTGCGATCAATCTGCTTTCCTACTTTCAGTTTACCTTTGATGAGGTTGACAGCCTTAATGAAGTTCACGAGCATGTTGGCAGAAAGCTGGCTCATCTGCTTTATAAAGCAAACCGCATCATAAAAATTGCAGATGAAAGTGTGGTTGTTCATGCCGCATGATACAGGCCTGCTATACTTCAAAAAATCCTCAGAAATAAAAAAAGGGCACAATGCGTGCCCTTTTTTTTAAAAATAAACTGAAGAATTACTTTTTCTTCTTGTGTCTGTTTTTTCGCAGACGCTTCTTCCTTTTATGTTTAGCAATTTTAGCACGTTTTCTTTTCTTTCCACTTGGCATGAAAAATCACCCGGATACTTTTTAATTAAACTTCCAGTTTCTATAATCTTTACAGACATTTGTCAAAGAGTAGAAAAATACAAAATGTTTGTGAGAAATCTATACGCTGATTGAGCTTGATGAAGAATGCACCTTTGTTTAGTCAACGAAATAGTGCAAGGGAATTACACCATTTTATACATTTATTTCGCTTTTTAATTGGCGTTCAATTTAAATGCCAGGTTTATCAACCCATTTTCAGGCCTCTTCGCAGTCACTTCGGTTTCCCCAATGCATTAGTTCTGCCACGATTTTCCATTCCGGAATTCAGTGAAAAACCCTCGAAACTGTGTTGCTTTTTCAAAACTACTTACCTCGGGGTGTAATGGGCTCGATTTCATCCCAGGGTGTCGTTCGCCCCGAAACGGTCGGTACCGGAAAAGCACCGGCGGTGCTCTCTTTGCCCCGGCCTGTTGTTCGAAGCATTATTACGTTCTAATTCTTTGAAGTATGGACTTTCGCGTAGTAGAGGCTGTGTTATTTCGCCCAACGAAGAATCGGGATCTCCAACTTTCATGGCTTGGAATCATTGCACATAACAAGATAAAACTGACTTTGTTTTTTCGTGTGATATAGAATTAGAGGACCTGTCAGAGTTCGGAACCATTTTTTTCTGATCGCGACTAATTCGCGGCATATCAAAGATGCTGGAAAAGTCCGGTTTTTGGGTCCCACTCCGGTCTCCTCATTACTTCTTTGAGATAGAAAGAAACTTTTACCCGACAAATAACCCGGCAATTTCAATTTAATCTTGACAGAACATTAATCAGATGAAAAGCAGCAACAATTCGAGGCAGATTAATGCGTATAAACCGGCGAGAAGGTCATCGGCCAGGATACCGTACTTTCCGCTTAACTTTTCAAGGGTTTTTATACCCAGCGGTTTGAGCACATCAAATATCCTGAACAGGAGAAATCCGACCAGCAGAAGGATAAGGTCTTCGGTGAGAGTGTAGTGAAATCCGGCAGTCAGAAAAACCACGGTTTGGCCGGCACTTTCATCCATTACAAATTGTGATGGATCTTCACCAAACTGTTTTACATTTTCCGGGGCACTCCAGAGTGAGAGGAAAATAGTAAGAATCAAAAAAACAATCAGTCCAATACCTGGATGCAGCCAGCTTGCAAGGTAGATGAGCGGAAGGGTGAAAAAACTGCCCCAGGTACCGGGTGCAGCCGGCAGTAATCCGGCCCCAAACAGAGTACCTGTCCAGATTTTTACTTTCTTCATTCTGCAGGATCCATGCTGAACAGGCCGCGATTCACATAAAGATACTCAATGCCAGAGTAGACGGTAATGGCGACAACACACATCATGCCCCAAAAAAAGAGATTGGTGGCATAGATGTTATTCACCAGCTCGCCAAAGCTTCCGCCAAAAAGGATTAAAAAACCAAACAGAAGTGCTACATACAGAAAACCCATCTGTAAAATGGTTTTGGCTTTTGCTGTAACTCTTGTTTGCATGACAATTCCGCGGCGGCTTGCATAAATCCGAAGGCTGGTAATGGCTACATCACGGATAACGATCAAAGCAACAGCCCACCATGGAAATTGCTGAGGGTCGAGAAAGGGGAGACAAACAAATCCGGCAAAGGTGAGAAACTTGTCAGCAAGCGGATCCAGAAAAATGCCAAAATCGCTTTGTACTTCATATCTGCGTGCGTAGTATCCGTCAGCAATATCCGTAAGAGCAGCCACCAGAAAAACCAAAAGACTTAAACCCCGCCACAAAATGTCATCCTGGATAAACAGAATCAGGAAAACGGGGGCCATCAACATTCGAAAGCCGCTGAGTATGTTGGGTATTTTTTCCACACGAATAAGGTAAGGCTATCAGTAATTAATTGTTGGATGGATTCCGGGATTTTTCAATCCTTTAAATTTGGTATACAAATAAAGTTTGTTATCCATGGCTGATATTTGATCTTAAACCAATACTCTAATTAAAATATGCCCGCGAAATATCCCGAAGATAAGGCTGGAATTCAAATCATCTTTCAGACGGATTTACTTTTTCGGTATTCTATATTTTATGAATGTTCGGCAAAGTCCTATTTTCCATGCTTATGAGAAAAGCACACATTATCTCTATCGGGAACGAACTGCTGATTGGTGATACGGTAAACACCAATGCCTCGTGGCTTGGAACTGTACTTACGGAATCCGGTTTTTATGTGGAACAGGTTATCACCCTTCCCGATGATTACAGCCTTATTATAGAAAATCTGAACCGGTCGATGAAACGAGCCGCTCTAACTATTACTACCGGAGGCCTCGGACCTACCCATGATGATATTACCAAAAAAGTAGTTGCGGACCTGTTTGATGCAGAACTGATCGAAAACGATGAGGTTCTGAATCACATCAAACAAATTTTTTCCAAACGCGGATATTCGCTTTCTCCGTCGAACATTGAGCAGGCGATGGTTCCGGAGAATTGTGAAGTGATGTTCAATAACCAGGGAACAGCACCGGGGATGTGGTTCGAAAAAAACGGGCACTATCTGGCAGTTCTGCCGGGTGTTCCCCATGAAATGAAATTTCTTGCGGAGCATCGCATCAAACCAAAACTGAAATCGGTTTTTCCTGAGAATGAGGTTTGGCTTACCGAATATTACCGGACTGCCGGCATTCCGGAAAGTTTGCTTGCCGAAAGGATCGGCAACCTGGATGAGTATGTGAGCAATGGTGTGGGAATTGCTTATCTTCCAAGCCCTGAGGGAGTTACCATACGGGTAAGTGCCAGCGGAAAAACATCAGCCCGTGCCGAACAAAAAATTGTAAAATTGAGAAAACTGCTCAACAAAAAAGCTGGCAATGAGATATACGGGAAAGGAAAGGGCCTGAATCTGGCCGGGGTAGTTGGTGATATTTTGAAAGAGAGAAAGCTGAGTATTGCTGTGGCGGAAAGCTGTACAGGTGGCTTATTGGGAAACGTAATTACCAATATTCCCGGATGCAGCCAGTATATGAAAGGAGGAATCATCGCCTATTCCAATGATATAAAAACAGGGCTTTTAGGTGTTGATCATGAAATAATCAAAACCGATGGTGCGGTGAGCAAAAATACGGCCCTTCAAATGGCAAAAGGGGTAGCCGTAAAATGCGGGGCAGATATTGGCGTTTCTACCACAGGTATTGCTGGCCCGGACGGCGGCACGCAAGAAAAACCGGTGGGACTGGTCTGGATGGGCTTCTGGATTGAAGGTGAACACTTTGCCCTGAAATCAATCTTTACAAACGACAGGCTTATTAACAAAGAACGGACTGTAGCTGTTGTGCTGGAATGTCTTCGCAGGCAGCTTCTGGGTATTGGCAGTTATCCCTATAATCTTAAACCCCAATTTCCTTGAGAGTATTGTTACTGATATGGCTGGCGATTCTATTTCCGCTGAAAGGCAAATCTCTGCCCATGTTTCAGGATAATACACCTGTTCCGATAGTACGCGATACAATCCCGGAACCGGCTGACCAGGACACCATTCCCGAATTGCAACTGATTGAGCCTTTGCTTGATGAAGCCCAGAACGACACTATTCCTGAGGGAATGCAGCCAGATCCCGATTTAACGGAGGAGCCGGAAGAAGAATTATCAGATACCGTGCATGTATGGACATATAGCAGCCCCGATGGGTTTGACTTGGCCGAGACAGACAGTACCATGCGATGGGTCAGTCTTCTGAATCTGTTCGACCGTTTTCATCAGGAAAGGGGTGCCATTACCTACCGGATGGGGACAGTGGGAAGGATGGATGGCCTGGAGCTGCACGCTTATGAATCGAGGCACCAAAACCTTGAAATGGAGGGGATGAAACTGAACGATCCGCTTACAGGTGGTGTAAATTGGAACCGGCTTGCTGTACATAAAATTTCTGAATTTAACGAAGCAGACTATGGGGCGGCATACCGGGCTCAAACAAGACTGAGGGATCACTATATCATTCAGCCAAGAACCTATTTGAACTTTGATGAGAGCTCGTTCAATCACCGGAGCCTTGAGTTTTCATTCACGCAAAACTTTCTGAAAACCACAAACCTGGAACTTTCATTCTGGGACAGGAGGGACGGCGGAGGCTTCCAGCGCCAGAATGTGGAGGGGAGTCAGGTATTTGGCAGGGTGTATCATCAATTAAACCACAACTGGCTGCTAAGAGCCGGCTACATCAATAATTCACTCGACCGAGAAGAGTCTTTTGGGTATAACATGACCGATCCGCTTTTCTTCTCATTTAACCGTTTCGTTGAAACACCGGTTCAATCCAATGCAAGTTCCAAACAGTCCTCAGCAGATTTTTATCTGCAGGCGCACCATCGCCGGGATACAACAAGAGATGTCTCTTTTAAAACAGGCCTGCACTATCAGACCGATGCATGGTCACTTACATCCACGGCCGACACTGCTGCCACCGATTTCAGAAAAATCGAATTGTTTGCCAGGCAAAACCTTGAAGCCGGCCCTGCAATGTTTTCAGGTACGGGGCGGCTCTTTTTTCTGAATGAACGCGAAAAAGTGAACCTCAGTGAGACAAGCTGGGCGGGTGGATCTTTTGACCTGAACGGATCGCAGCGGTTTGGTGAGATTGGGCGGATCGATGCAAATGCTAACATTGCCGCATGGAACGACGGCCGTCTATCTACCGAACTGTCCGGGCGATTTGTATTAAATCCGCTTCAAGGCACAAGCCTGTCGATTTTTGGAGGCCTGCTTTCCAGGGCACCGGATATCCAGGCATTATACTGGCAATCGAATCAGTATGCAGGGAACCCCGGGCTTGAAAATGAAGAATCTGTATTGATTGGGGCTGAAGCTGAACTGACACTTACCGATTATCTTATCTTTGGCCTGAGAGGGGATCTGCGGGACACCGAAAATGCTGCTTTTATAGATGAAGAGGGGAATTTTGTTACCATCGATCCATATTCATCAACCAGCGGCACAGCCTGGCTTGCTCTTGATTCCCGGATATTTGAAGGTGAATTATCAGGTACATATAAAAATTATAGTTCAACAAGTTTACATCCTGTCAATCAGTTGTTGAATACATCGGGCGACCGCTTATGGCTGAAAGGGCAGCTCTACTGGAAAAATTACCTTTTCGATCAGGCAACATTTGTAAAAGCCGGAGTATCCGGCGTATTTTCTCCAAATGCCTTTCGGGGAGCACAATTCATCACTCCGCTGAATCGCTGGCAGCATGGAACAAATGAGCTGATAAATCCTTCATATCACAGGCTTGATGTGGATGTTTCGGCTCGAGTGAGATGGTTTATGATACTTCTGAAGTGGGAAAACGTACTTGACGGAGTGAACCAGCTCGGCTACTTTGAAACTACAGGATACCCCATGCCCGCAAGACGGTTCAGGTTCGGAATACGAGTTTTATTTACCAATTAAAAAACACTCATGAGTGCAGGATATATTTTAAAAGAAGGGTTTGCCGGTCTTGGCAGGGCGAAACTTGCAGCGTTTACATCCATGTTTTCACTTTTTATTGCGGTGCTTTTGATAGCCGTGCTTTTTCGGATCGGTTATAATGCCTACGAAATTGCCCAGGTGATCCGCCAGCAGGTAGAGGTGGAGGTTTTTCTGGATGAATTGGATGCAGATGAAACCCTTGAGATGGAAACAATACTTGCACAAAAACCGGAAGTTGCCGGGCTTACATATATATCCAAAGACAGTGCGTCTCAGGTTTTTCAGCAAGAATTTGGAATGGGAAGTGAAACGATTGCCCAGCTCGATTTTTTACCGGCCTCGTTCCGTGTTGTTGTTTCTGATGAATACAGCGTGGCTCAGATTGATTCACTTGTGCAGGAAATCCGCACCTATGAAGGTGTGAATGAAGTACGCTTTAACCTGGCTCTGCTTGAAACCATCGAAAGACGAACCGAAATGTTGCTGATAGCTGGGGCGGCCATCGGATTTTTTATATTGTTTGTGGCGATGATACTTGTTTTTAACACCATCCGTCTCACCATTTATGCCAAACGTGACCTCATCAGGGCGATGAAGCTGGTAGGGGCAACCAATTCTTTCATCCGCAGGCCGTTCCTGGTTGAAGGAGTTTTACAGGGCATGATTGCAGGTTTATTTGCTGCAGCCGTGATATATACTCTTTTTGAATGGTTAATTCCCTATTTCGTGCCGCAGGTTGGTATTCTCTCCTGGCCATTTGGCGAGTGGTACTATTTGATTGGTGGAACCCTTCTCCTTTCGATTTTTATGGGATGGTGGGGCAGCCGGTGGGCAGCAAAACGATTTATTCGCGATACAAAAGTTTACTCATGATCGTTACATTTTATCGAAAACAACCTGTCAATACAGCTTAAGTTTCTGGGACAAAAAAAGAGGTTATGAGATCAGGCCTTGATGGATTTGATTTTATCACCACTCTCTTTTCTTACCCGGCAGGCCTCTTCGTCTTTGCAGGTACCGAACAGATGCAGGGAGTGTCCGTCTACTTTAAAGTTGTAAAGTTTTTCCATCATATTCTGAATTTCCAGAATCCTCGGATCACAAAACTCAATTACAACACCACACTCTTTACAGATCATGTGATCATGTTGTTGGTAGGCGTAGGAACGTTCATAGTAATATTGGTTTTTACCAAATTGCTGGCGTTGTACCAGGCCGCACTCAATCAGCAGATCGAGCGTGTTATATACCGTGGCCCGCGAAACACGGGTGCCCGACTTTTTCATGTTGAAGAAAATGTCATCAGCATCAAAATGTCCGTCTGAGCGATAAATTTCTTCCAGTACCATGAAACGCTCGGGGGTCTGACGCTGGTTTTTTTCTTTTAAATACGTTCTGAAAATTTCTTTTACCAAATGAATGGTTTCTTCCTGAGCCTGATGTGCCATAACATTCTATTTCTGTAAGTATGAGAAAATTGTTAAAAGAAGAACGGTATTGTTGTTTACTTCTTTTATATAAACTTTTTTATCTATAATGAAATCAGTCTGATATATTAATTGTCAGCCAATCATCAAATAACATTCTTTATATATGCCTGCACTTGTAGCTTTCGAAACACTTACCGACTTATACCAAAATCTTATAAAAAAATACGAAAATTCTGACAAAACAGCTTTCGCATATAAACCTTCTCCAAAGTCAGAATATAAACCGGTTACGTGGGATACTGTTCGTGAAGATGTAACGGCCGTGGCGAGTTACCTGATTGACCAGGGTGTAGAGAAGGGAGACCGGGTGGCGATCCTCAGTGAAAACCGTTATGAGTGGGCCGTGGTTGACCTCGCCATACAGATTACAGGGGCGATCAATGTGGCGCTTTACAGTACGCTGCCGTCAAATCAGTGTGAATATATTTTACAGGATTCCGAAGCAAAAATCTTTTTCGTTTCCACGGGTATCCAGCTAAAAAAAGCGATGGAGGTGTTTGAAAATTGCCCCAGTCTGAAAACCGTTGTGGCCTTTGATGAACCGAAAGTGAAAGATCACATGAAAGAAGATTTTGTAAAATTGTTTGATACTGTTTGCGCAACGGGACTAAAAGCAGAAACCCGGCACCACGAAACTTTAAAAAAACGGATAAACTCTGTGCAGCCCGAAGATGTAACCACTCTGATATACACCTCGGGTACCACTGGAAAACCCAAAGGTGCCATGCTAACTCATCGCAATATTGTGAGTAATGTAAAAGCAGCACACGATGCGATCTACATCGACGAAAAAGACCGCTGCCTTTCATTTCTTCCGTTGTGCCACTCATTTGAACGAACCGGCGGATATTATGCTATGATTGCCGGAGGTGCAGAAATCTTTTACGCTGAAAGTGTGGATACGGTTGCTAAAAATATGACGGAGGCTCATCCTACAATTGTTGTAAGTGTTCCCCGTCTGTTCGAAAAAATCTATAACATGGTGAATAAAAATGTTCAGGAAGGTAGTGCAATTCAACAGGCCATTTTTTCCTGGGCACTGGGTGTAGGTGAAAAATACTGGAATGGAAAACGCGGACTGGTTTCGCTCCAAAAAGCAGTTGCAGACAAACTTGTTTTTGATAAACTGAAAGCCCGGACCGGAGGGCGAATCCGCTTTTTTGTCTCAGGAGGTGCGGCTCTTCCGGCAGAAATCGGAACCTTTTTTATGTCGGCCGGACTGAATATACTGGAAGGCTATGGACTCACGGAAACTTCTCCGGTGATGACGTGTAACCGCTACGGTGATGAAGAGATGGGAACGGTCGGAAAGGTCGTAAACGGAGTTACTGTGGGTATTCAGAGGCTTTCGGATAATAAAATAATCGCCCGGGTTAGTGGCGAGGACTACCCGACTGAAATCACCTGCGAAGCTGGTGAAATATTAAACCGCGGCCCCAATACCATGAAGGGCTACTGGAAAAACGAAGAAGCCACCAGGGAGATGATTGACGAAGAAGGCTGGCTTCACACTGGTGATGTCGGGCAATTTGTGAACGGTAGGCTTAAGATTACCGACCGCATTAAACACATGATTGTGAATGCAGGCGGGAAAAATATTTATCCAGGCCCGATTGAAGATCTCTTTAAAACCAGTCAGTGGATTGATCAGCTTGTAGTGGTTGGTGAGAAAAAATCGTTCATGGCCGCACTGATTGTTCCAGACTTCGAATCTCTCGAAAAATATGCCAAACAGAACGATATAAAATATCAAAATAATGAAGAACTGATTTCAAATGCATCGGTTCAAAACCTTTATAGTAAGGAGATCCGCAACTTTTCCAAAGAACTGGCATCACATGAAAAAATCCGTGATTTCAGACTGATTGCTAATGAATTTACCGTGGAGACAGGAGAGCTTACTCCTACACTCAAGGTGAAAAGAAGAGTGATCGAAGAGAAATATGCCGGTCTGATTAATGATATTTTTGTAAATGATCAGGCCTGAGCATGGTTGATACAGTGATCATCTAAAAAGCCGGATGTATCATTCTGTGGCAGGTTATCTTTTCAGGAGATAAGCCAGCCGATAAAAAACATAAGTACCCCGGCAGCGCAAAGAATACCGCCAAATTTGGCGAACTCGGTTGTTTTTCGAACCCTGTCATTCGGCTCGAGGTCATCAAGCCATGCAGAAAAACCGCCCAGAGTCAGTTCACCATTTCGTTTCCTGATTCGGCCATGAGCCCAGATACGATCACCTGGGCGAATGGCACGTTCTTCCATTCCCTCTTTTTCGAGCAGTTGAAATTTAAAAAAGTTGATAATCGATTGCAGAGTATTCTCTTCAGCGCTCGTGTTATTCAAGGGGTCACCGGCGAGGTTATAACGCCGCATGGCTGTAAGAATCCAAATTTCCGAAATTTTCTTACTGTTGATTATGATTCTTTTGTCGGGATGAGATTCGTCGGTTAATGCAAACCGGGTATCGACCTTACCGATACGCCTTACGTTCGAGGCATTTCCACTGCCCGATCGGAAAAACCCCTGGTAAGTTTTATAAGCGCGCAGCCATAGTACCTCATCACCAAGCACCGGAGATTTCCCCGGTGTATCAATAGGCCGGGCAATTCCTGCGACCGATACATCTTTCGCCTCAACGGCCTCCGAAGGTATGATTATCTTCCGTCCGCTGGCTCGCTGTCGCTTTGAGAGATTGATCAAAGCTATGAATAAACCAAATAGAGTGATCGGTATGCCAAGAATCATCAATATCATAGCTCAACACTTGCGTTTATTTATTCAAAGTAAAAGGATGTTCAACAATTTGGATTAAACTGTCCGCCAATACAGTTAGCTCGTAATTCGCCTTTTACTGTTACTACGCCACCCTCATGCTGATCAATTGCAGTAAATTCAAATTCTGCATCTAATTGTGCATTTGAAAAAGATGTAATTGTAAGTTCTCCGCCATGATTGTCCAGAGTTTCGAAAAATCCCTCTTCATTAAGGTCGGCATAATTGCCCCTGAATGTTGTGTTTTCACCAATCTGAAAGGTGCCTTCTTCGATAGAAAACGAATCCTCTGAGTAGTCTGCCCTGAATTCTACAGAAAAGGTTACCGCATCCGGTTCTGCATTTGGATCGATTGAAAATACAACATCACTTATGAAAATTTGAAAAGTGACAGTATCGCCGGAGGTCTCAGAAACATAAAAAGCTTCTCCCTCATGGCTTTTCTCAATAGCTCCCGAAACCGAAAATATACCATTGCCTGACCCTAAACTGTCTGACCCTGTTGAACTATCTGAACAGGATGTGAAACCGGCCAGTAGAATTGCAATTAACAGCGTGTTGATTTTTCTCATTTTATCGTATTAAAAGTTGAAGATATGCCCTTACTACGATAAAAAATTTACAACAGCTCAAATAAAAATAGGATCAGCAGGCATCCTTATGATGGTCAGGTATTCAAAAAATGAATGAAGAAATTGAATGCCATCTTTGTGACAGACTTTGCCAATCAGATGTATTTTCTTTTAAAAGGTTTGAACTGATGCGGTATTTTTCTTGATAGTTGAACTTTTAGCCGGGTTTATATTTTTCTCAAACCAAAAACTTTGGGCCTGTCAGGTCGAATTAAAGAAATTCCAGCCTGTTTCTGTTTATAGACTCACATCAGAAAAGGAGTGGGGTTCCACTTTTACTGGAAAGATATCCCCGCCTTAAAAAAAACGGGGTTTTAAAATGAGCTGTTATTTTCTGAGAACCTGAATGTATTAGACGGGAGTTTCGTCCGAAGATTTTCGTGCATCAATAAATGATTTAATACCGGCAATCAAAAACAGAATACAGAGTATTGCCATGATTGCCTGACCGATGGCTGCACCGGTCCGTTCTGGCATTTCGCCTCCGGTAAGGGCGCCAATCATGCCGATGAGCCCGCCGAATGAACCTCCAAGGCCAAGAATGGCCAGCAGAAGAGCCGCATGCATGGCATGCTTTCTCATGGACTCCTTCTTGTTAGCAAGCAGGCCCAGGCCGACAAAGACAATCCCGAAGAAGGAGGGGATGAGAGCGGTAGCGCTTGCAGCACCGGTGAGGATATAAGAAAAAATTCCAAGGATAATCAGGAGTATCCCTACGTTGATTGAAAATTTAGGCATGGTATAAAGTTAGAGTTAATAGTTGTCATCAATCCGTTTCAGGATACGCCGCACGCGCCGACGGTTTACACCAAAATCACCCCGGCCAATGCGGCTTGCACTTTTAATGTGAAGAACCGATTTGTCTTCTCCGGCCGGTTCTGATAAAATAGTGACATCATCCATAAATCCGAATACCGGAATGCGAAATACCGAATCTATTTGAAGGGATTGTGAATCACATACAGTTTTATGGGGAAACATCGTTTCAACCGCCATATTTGCTGCCCGGTAAAGTTGTTGGGAAGAAACATTGTATTTCACCGAATGTATCACACAATTAGGAGTTCCGGGGCATGGATCAAAAGGGGTATTCAAATCCGGGTCTGTTTCGAAATCTGACGGAGTTGAGCCTTTGAGAAATAAAAAATAAGGTACTGCCAAGACTCTTTTAGTTAGGTTTGATAATTAAAGGGAAAAACTTAAAACGTCCTCTTGCCATTCCGATTATTTAAAAATTAATCTGGTTCTATCTCAAGAATCGGATATCAAAGAGGTGTTTCATGGCAGATCCCCCGCGACTCTTACAGGAGCCCGGAAAAGCGCCGGGCACTCTGCCAGGTCGCTAAATTAAACAACCTGGCAGAGTACGTAGCGAAGCGGAGTTCCTGCAAGAGTTGTGGATTGAGTGCTTGGTTGGCTTTAAGGCATTTTTAGTAAGTGCATCGTGACTCTTGCCGCATAACGATCCACAGTGGCAAGAGCCAAGATATCGTTATGATTGAACGATTTATGAGATATTCGATATTCGACGTAGCGATTTTAAAGTCCATCAGATCGAATATCGTTACGTCGTTACATCTCAAAATCGGAAATCACAGAGGCGTTTCATGGCAGGTCCCCCGCGACTCTTGTCGCACAGCGATCCCTACAGGGCAGGTCGCTGAACAAGCAACCTCAACTATTTACCCACAAAGCTTCTGGTTGACACATTGATTATTTACTCAATGCCTGAATATGCACCCATGAACAGAATGGTGTTGGTATTATTTTCACGGATAAAAAAGAGGAAAGGTCGGTCCAGGCGGATTGTTTTATAGGCTGAACCACCGCCCGATGATTCACGACTAATTTCAATTACCGTAACCGCCGCAGCTTCGCTTCCTTCTTCATCAAGTTTGATAACTGCACGGTGCAGAACATTGGAGATATAGAGCTGTTCTTCTTCGTTAATCCCGGAAAAATCGGCTTTCAGTTCATCGAAGGGAAGTGTTAAACCCATCTGCTGTAGTTCTTCCGGAAATTGTTCAATTTCGTAATCCAGCTCAAATTTCGGCACAAACACGTTCAGGGTGTCCTCTTGCAGGTTTTGGGTAATCGATTCGAATCGGCTCAAGCTGAGATCCGAAATAACTTCATCAAGAGGGGTATTGCCGGTGGGAATGAGAGCAGTGAACGAAAAACCTGCATCGCCATACCACATATCAAGTGCGGTCCAGGTATCGTCTTCGAAGTAGCGGAATTGTTGTCGGGCCTGCATCATCGATACATCGGTGGCAGTATCATCTGCCAGATAGAAAGGTGCGTCTTTTGTCTCATCTGGATCAAACTGCACAGTCCAGTCGCCGTTAAAATAGATGGCATTAATCAGGTACAAAACCACCAGCGGGCCAATCTGGTCGATCATCTCTTCAATCAGTCCTTCGGTTTTATCCTCAATCCAGTTGTTGATGATGTCGGGGGCATCGGGGCGTCCGAAGTCCAGTTCCCGCACTTCGGCATCAAAATAGTTCCGGTTATTGTCCAAAAATGGCTCTTTAACAGGGAAGCCCTCTCTGATCCAGACTGAATTGGCAATGTTCATGACCACCTGCGGATCGAGAGTGGTGAGCAGTTCGATCAAATCTTTGTATGCATTGTTGATCTCTTCCCGGGTCATTCCATCGAAGCCGAAAAAATCGCGCATCTGTTCGTAAGTTTCTGTTTCAGAGCCATTCAGGGCCATACCGAAGGCGGTGGAAATACTTAGCGGGGAGACAAAAAAGGAGCGTCCCTCTTCCTTCTCGCGAAGCATGTGAAGCAGACGAAAGGAAAAATTGTTGGAAGCTTCGGCAACCATTAGTTCTTGCACAGAAAGCTGGCGGGGCAGTTCCCGGTCAGGGGTTTTGTCCGATTCAGTAAGATCACAACCTGTGAATAAGAAGAATGATGAAAGAATGAGAAATAATGAAAGTGTCCGCTTCATAAGGTATTTGTTGATTTGATCATTTCGTGTTTTGTGTTTTTACACATCAGCTTGGTACGGTACCTATAATAAACATGAAAATTGTTTGGGGAATGAGGGGTGAGTCATCCCTTCAGGCTCAATTTTTTCTGAATCGATTTACATGGAAGTGATAAGAGTGATATTTTATGATGATGATGTTGAAAATCTATGAAAAAATATCGTGCGGCCCGGTCACACTCGGGGAGAAGGAGTGGCAGCAGATGAAATATCGCCATGAGAAAGAGTTGGAGACAATTCTCGATTCCTACCTCGAAAAACGATCGCGTCAAATTAAAGATCCGGTGCTTGATTTTCTGTTTGAGTATTATGCTTTTCGCCCTTCTCACCTGAGAAGATGGTCACCGGGACCGGGTGTACTGCTTGAATTTTCAGACCCGTCGGGCCTGCCCGAGATCTCTGAGCTTTTCGTGAAGGATGATAAGGCGATACTTGATTTGAATCTATTCCCAAAAAAACGTCTCAAATCGATCCGGTGGATACGGGATCTTCTGGAAAAAAGTTCACTAAACAAACCAGCGTTTGGATGTTTCGGGATGCATGAATGGGCGATGGTGTATCGTGCAGGAGAAATTCGTCACGACCAGATACCACTCCGATTGCCGGACGAAGAGGTTGCAGAATTTGTGGAATCGCGTCCGCTCGTGTGTACACATTTCGATGCTTTCCGGTTTTTTACCGAAAAAGCCCGTCCGATGAACAAGCACAGCCTGAGTCGTGACAAATTCAGGGATATGGAGCAGCCGGGGTGCATTCATACAAACATGGATCTGTATAAATGGGCGTTTAAACTCTATCCGTGGATTTCGGGTGAGTTGATACGTGAAGCATTTCTGAATGCGGTGGAGGCACGAAAAACCGATATGCAGGCCAGTCCGTATGATGCCCGCGAATTTGGCCTGGAACCGATCAAAATAGAGACGGAAGAGGGACGAAGAATCTATCTGGAAAAACAGATGGAGATTTTTGAGAAATCAATGCCCATACGAAAGAAACTGATCCGGGCGTATGATGATGTAATTGAGCTGGTCAAAATCTAAAGTTATATAGAACAAGCAATAACAGGTGGTTGGCAGAGTCAGCACTCGACTTGAACTATCTCGTAATATCTTATTTTTCTATCCAGAACTCGCAATCTTCGCACTATACCGGAAATGAAATTTTTCCGAAATTCACATTGTGAACGTAGCCGTGTTTGGCGCGGAAGGTAAATCCGTTTCCCGCGAGCATCTCGTTGGCAAGTACGGCAAAGACCATTGATTCTTTGGCGTCAGGGTTGATACCCAGATTTGAGATATTTTTGACGTCGGAATCGGGAAGCAATCCCCGAATTCTCTTCATCAGGAAAGCATTTTCAGCGCCACCTCCGCTCACATAAACAACGGTTTTTTCAGTTTCAGATAGATGGGTTTTAATTCTCTCTGTGATGGTTCGGGCCGATAACTCCGTAATGGTTCTGATGAGATTTTCCGGTTTCACATCGTCAGGATTAATCCCGGCTTCTTCCGCGCGCTTCTTCACCCAACGGATATTGAAAAATTCCGGCCCGCTGGTTTTGGTTTTGATGATTTCAAACCACGGGTCGCGCAGGAGTGAATCCAGCAGATGATCATTTACCGAACCCGAAGCGGCAATGTTGCCATCCAGATCGTACGGTTTGCCCTTAAGTTTTTGGCAGAATTGATCGATGAGAGTGTTGCCGGGACCGGAATCCGTGGTGAATACGCCTTCGAAGTCGGTCTTGTCAGATGGCAGGAACGTAAAGTTTGCAATCCCACCGATATTCAGAAGCACACGCTGTTCTGATATGTTCGTAAAAAGAAAGCGATCCGCAAGAGCTGCAAGAGGTGCGCCCTCTCCACCCATAGCTGTGTGTTTCTGGCGAAAATCGCTGATTGTAAGAATCCCTGTCCGGGCGGCAATCTGGTCACCGTCTCCGATCTGAAGCGTACTGTTCATTGCAGGAATGTGGTTCTCCTGATCGCGTTCTGGAAAGTGGTAGATCGTCTGCCCGTGGCTGGCGATGCAGTCAATCTCACTCGGCTTGATGTTCCATTCGTACAATGCTTTGAGGATCATTTCCGCATGCAGATTGCCGAGCCAGGTGTGCTGGTAGCAGACATCAGCGAGAGAAACCTGCTCAACCGATGTAATTGTTTTGAGCTTACTGATGGTCTCCTGATTATACGGTATCGTCAGGAATTTTTCGAGCTTCAGAACGGTATCAAAGCCACTTCCTCTGACAGAACAGAGGGCTATATCCAGTCCATCGAGCGATGTGCCCGACATCAGCCCGATGATGGTTCGGGTTTCCTTTTTTGAGGTTTCGCTTAATTTTTGAATGGATGGATTCATATCTTTGATACTTAACAAAAACCTTGCAGTTGAATTCACGAATTTAAAAAGATATATGGAAGAAACTAACGAATCTGAATTTGAAGAGTGGGAAAAAGATGTGGAATATCTGGTGGGTATATTGAAAGAGAGCTTTGAATCCACCGATGCCCGTTACAGTGTGGATGACATTAACGACATTCTCTACGTGGAACTGGAAGGTCTTAACGACTTTTCCGAAGAAGAGATTATCGAAATTGCCGAACCCATCCTCGATCTGATCGAACTTGATTTCGGAGATGTGATTTTGGTTCCCTTGCAATAAGACTAATTTATCAGATGAGGTTGCTCGCAGATTTTATTTAAATAGCGCAAGTCTCTCACTTATGCTGCCTTTTCTATCGAATCAGCCTTCTGTCCATTATCTCATTCCTTCAAATGCTTCTCAAAAAATTCAAAAATACGCCAGTATTCATCATACCAGGAGTGCGGACTGGTGAAGCCGTGGTTTTCACTGGGGTAGATCATCATTTCGAAATTGGTATTGCCGTTCTGAATCAGTTTTTCGGCGTATTGGAATGCATCCTGAGCTCCTACATTGTCATCAATCAGCCCGTGCAGTAAAAGAGCAGGACGCTTGAGCTCTTTAGCGTAGGTTAGGGGCGAGCTTCGGTCGTAATGTTCGGGGAATTCGTCGGGATCACCCAGGCGGGGGAGTGTATACCAGGGGTTGGCATAGTAGTAATTTCGCCAGTTGGTTACTTTGCGAAGAGCAGCTCCGGCGTGAAACCGTTCGGGTTTATCAGTGAGTGCGTAGAGTGCCATAAAGCCGCCATAGCTTCCTCCGTAAATTCCAACCCTGTCAAGATCGAGACAGCCGCTGCAATCTTCCTGAAGCCAGTCGAGGCCGTCCACAATATCCTGCGTTTCATATTTACCCATCCAGTTTGTCACATCCTCGCGAAATTTGCGCCCATAACCAGTACTGTGACGGAAATCGACCTCAACTACCACATAGCCGTGTTTCAGCAGATATTGGTGGAACATATATTCACGCCAGTAATTGTTTGACCAGCCTTTGTACACATTTTGCAGAGAACCGGCTCCGTGGGCAAATACCACAACCGGATAGCTCCGGGTTTCATCAAAACTGGCAGGATAGAGTACCGACATTGAAAGGCCGGTTTCTCCGTCACGTCCGGTAAAACGCACATACTCCTCTTTTTGCCAGTTGAATTCACTAAACCGATCGGGCACCGACTGAGTGAGCTGAATTTCTTCACCGGGATTTCGGATATCTATTTTGAACAGATCGAATGGACGGTTGAAGTACGTTTTAGCATAAACCAGTTCCGACCGGTCCGGACTGAGCTGAAACTGATAACGGTAGGCGGTTTCATCGGTCAGTTTCTGGCTGCTGTTCGAGTCAGTATCGAGCAGGTAGATGTGGCGCTCCCCGTACTCTTCTTCATTGCTGGAATAGACGATAGTGTTGTCATCCACCCAGCGGGCCCACGGAACGTAGTATTCACCAGAGGTGTGCTGGGTCAGAGCGCTTCCGTCCGGGTTGACAGTGTAGATGTGATTCCAGCCGCTCTGTTCCGATAGAAAAAGAATCCGGTCTTCTTCCGGGGCAAAAGCGGCGTAGGTATGATGGAGCCATCCATCGGTGGAATCCTCAAAAACGACGGTTTGCGATTTCTCCTGAAGGTCGTGAACAATCAGATTCCGGTGTTTGAGGGCCGGGTCCATGTAGTCGATTGCCACGTACCGGCCGCTGCCGGATGTGATGACTGATGAGCGGTGAAAGCCGGCAGCCAGAGTATCGAGCGCGGTAGTATCGGGCGAGGCTGCATAGACGTTTACCTGCGGAATGCCTCGTGTGGTTTCGCCGGGAATTACAAATTCATCCACATATTCGGGAAAATAGATCGTCAGTGATTCAGAATGATCACTCTGGCTGATGATGAGGCGGTCATTTCCTGCCCAGTCGTAGATCGAGAAATCGGGAGCATCTTCGTCTTTTTTTGTTACCTGGATGATGCCCGGGCGGTTCACATCGGTAATCCATATATCTCCGGCGCGTACGAATGCCAGCTTTTCGCTATCGGGCGACCATCGCAGGGAAAATTCGGTTTCCTGAGTGGAGACAATTTTCTGTTCATCTGAACCATCGGCATTGGCAATAAAAATGCTTTCGTCATCGGTGAAGGCAATTCGGTTGCCATCGGGGGAGTGCAGGGGCCGGGGCGTATCATCATCTTCATCCGCAAGATCGAAACGGCCATCCAGGTCTACCGAGTAGAGACCGGTTTCGTAGTATGAAGAATCATTCCAGCTGAAAAATATTCTGGACTGATCACCTGAAAAAAAACTGAAAGAGGGACGAATACCCGGGATCACCGGTTCATGAAAAATTTCTTTGAGGATAAGATTTTCGGGCACATCCTGAGATTGCGAAACTCCGGGATGAAGCAAGAGAAACAACAGTATACAGGAAAACAGTCTGGTCATAAATTGTCTTTTTATGAGTTTAGTGCGAGTAATGTAAATTTAAAGACCTTTCAGCAGTAAATTTCGGAATCGGATCTGCAAATCTATATGGTGATTTTGTCAGTAGCAAAAAGCGTTAATACTGTTACAGGGTGGCGGAGAAAATACAAAATCGGGGTGTTTTTATGAATCAAATCCGGGATAGTGGTTTTTTTGCCGTGTCGAAAGAACCCTTATATTTTTGCTGCAATTCACAAATTCTGAAAATGTTGTATTCTGGCAGTTGATTGATGATTGATAAAAACTATATTACCGAGACACTTCAAAAACTCGTTCAGATCAAGTCGGTCAATCCGGGACTTGAAGAGGGCGGAGGCGGTGAAGAGGAGATCGGACGCTATATTTACAACCTTCTTTATGAGATGAATATAGACGCTGAGATTGATGAAATTGCTCCCGGACGATTCAACGTAACCGGTACGATAAAAGGGGACAGCACTGCTCCATCACTGATGCTGAATGCTCACATGGACACCGTTGGCGTGAAAGGAATGGAAGGTCCATTTTCCGGAAGAATCAGGGATGGCAAACTCTTTGGGCGGGGATCTTACGACATGAAAGGGAGCATCGCAGCGATACTGGCTGCGGCTAAATCAATCAAAGAAAGAAAATTACCATTAGCAGGGAATCTCGTACTCTCTTTTGTAGCGGATGAGGAGTATGAAAGTATAGGGGCTAAGGCATTGGTCAAAAAAATGAAAACCGACTGTGCCATCGTCACCGAACCGACCGATCTGAAATTGTGCACGGCTCACCGCGGTTTTGGTATTTGGAAAATAATAGTGAAAGGGAAAACAGCCCACGGCGGCAACCATCACCTCGGGGTCGATGCGAACATGCACGCGGGCCTTTTGATGGCTGAACTTCACAAACTTTCTCAAAAACTGCCTGAAGAGCGAAAACACCCGCTTTGCGGTGAAGCTTCTCTTCACATTCCACTGGTAAAAGGCGGGAGGAGCCTCTTTATCTATTCTGATGATTGTATTCTCCATTTGGAGAGGCGAACTCTGCCCGGAGAAACAAAGGAATTGGTTGAATCGGAAATTCGTGAAATAGTAAATCGGCTGGAGAATAATCATCCCGGGTTTCGTGCAGAAATTGAATCGGTTATCTGGCGCAGCCCATACGAAATTGATGCTACCAGGCCCATTGTAAAGGAGACATCAAAAGCTGTGCAAAATGTTACAGGGCAGGAACCAGAGCTCATCGGCCATAGCTGGTGGGAAGATTCTGCCATCTTTGGTGAGGCTGGGATTGAAACCGTAATTCTTGGCCCCAAAGGAGGGGGGATCCACGAAGATGTGGAATGGGTGGAGATTGAATCGGTTGTAGAGCTGGCGAAGGTGTTTAAAGAGCTTGTTAAGGTGTAAGGGAAATCTTTTGAAAAATGGGTTAACTCCTGAAACCAAATATGCCATTGATTAGCCATAATCTTGCCTAAAAGCAGGCAACACCATTGAGACCTGACAGGTTTTAATCGGTATTGTGTCATAATCAGCATTCAGTGTTGAAACCTGATATTTACAAAAAGGACGTCCTCGCTTAGATTAGAGTTTTATCCACTAACAAAATCTAAGGAGGACGTCATGATACATGTAGGAATTGATTTACATTTTACAAATATGGTAAATTCAGCAATAAACGACAA
>JAFIFB010000039.1 GCA_020832285.1 Balneolaceae bacterium | reverse complement strand
GTGTCTGGAGTTGTGAGGTGTGGTCTTGGTTTGTGTTGCGGGTTGCGGGTTTTAAAAAAATGTTATGGAACAAGCGTTCCGCTTGTTCCATTTGTCGCTCAATACTTGATACTACTCCTGCCGGCGTAACTCCCAACCAGGCAAAGCAGGAAAATTGATACGCCGGAAACATTAAAAAAATACCCCTGTCATCTTGACTGAACGAACGGAGTGAGTGAATGGAGAGATCTCCCTGAATCAACCCAGTAGTTGAGAACATAAAAAGGTCCCTTTGTGTCTCCCTGTGCCCTTCGCGGTTACCCCTTCCCCGAAGCGTTGGTCTGCATCTGATTTTTATATTGAGCTACTCTGCCATTGAAAAGCACTTCGAATTTTCGTTTTTTGCAGAGTTCACAAAGGAGCCCTTAAAAATGTGATCACTTTTATGCGGAAAAAATTTATTTGAGTTAGTTTGCAAAACGAACTTTGACTTCTTAACAGGTAAAAGAGATGAAGAAAGTTGAACTAAATAATATCGACCTGGAAATTATTCAGGGAAATATTGTTCAGCAGCCCGATTGCGAAGCGATCGTAAATGCGGCTAATGCCGGGCTCAGAACGGGTGGCGGAGTGGCCGGAGCCATTCACACTATTGGCGACCCGGAGCTCGCCAATGAAACAAAAAAACTGACACCGATATTACCGGGACAAGCGGTGATCACATCCGCTCCGAATCTCCCTAACAAATATATCATTCACTGCCTGGGGCCTGTGTATGGCAAGGACAATCCTTCCGATAAAATTCTGCGGGACTGTTATGAAAATGCTTTGTGGCTCGCAGATGATCATAAAATCCGATCCATTGCTTTTCCGGCACTTTCAACCGGTGCTTTCGGATATCCTGTTCGGGAAGCAGCTCAAGTTGCATTCGAGACCATTGATGATGTTTCCGACAAACTCAGAGCTGTAAAGCTGGTTCGATTTGTTCTATGGGACTCAGAAGATTACGATATCCATGAAGAAGTGCTCAGCCAGATGTCAGGATGATCATCCCTTAGTTTATTTCAATAGCCCTGCATGTCTGACATCTGACTAAATAGTCATATTTCAAGGTATCGAGGTTTATGAGTATTCATCACCCGGCGTATTAATATTCCATATTTTACTTCGTGTACTGTTGATTCCAGTCAGTGAAATTAGAAAATAGTGGACTTCCTTTATATTGATTCGCATTAACATCAAAAAACTTCGGAGCATCTTTCACGACCAAAAATTTAATTCCATTTTCTTCTACATCCAATAAGGTATTTCTCAACTTGGCTATATGTTTAAAATATTTAAACTCCGGGTGCCACGCACAACAGATTGGTATTTTATCCAATAAAATTACTTTGATATTGAGTAGTGCAGTGGAATAAGGAGAGATAATTAGCCTGGGTAATTTTTTATATTTGGTAATCTTGATTTCTACCGGTATTGAACGATCATCATAACTACAACCCAACGCCTCCGTTATCTTAATAACATCACTTTTATTTTCTCTTATAGGGTTAGGAATATAAATGACTTTTAAAGGATCAACATCTAAAGCTTCAAAAGTTTTTCTTAAATATTCAATAAACCGAGTAAGTTGGACTCCTTTTGCCAATTTATAAACGGGGGAACTGATAAAAAGTACTTCGTCACCAACCTTTTTTTTACTTAAAAGAAGCTTCTTATACTCTTGGTTGTTTTTAACGGTATCATGTTTGGTTTTAATTGCATCAGCGTAAATAGTGAAAATTTTGGTCTTTTTTCGATCATAAATTTTAAGCCCTGTTAAATAAAACAAGAGTTTACCTTTACGAGAGCGTTTATATTTTCTACCATTGCTATAATCTATATAACCTGATCTACCAATTTTATTATTAAAATTTCCGGAATCAAGTAAAAAAAGTTCTTTTGGTTCGAGTTTTGCTGCAAGGTGTTCTTGTGTGTTTTTGTGCCCGGAAAAAACCAAGTCAATATCTTTATATTTCTTAGCAATCTTATTGATCATTAATGTATCCAGCCTGTTATAAAAATATTCAACATAGCGAAGATAATAGTCTAAAAATATATTCTTTTTTCTTTTTACTTTAAGTGCCCTGGGTCTAAAATTACTCCATGTTTTTACCCATACTATTTCTTCCCACTTTGAGTGATCGACAACTTCTTCCAATGTCTCTACAACATTATTTGGATCTCCCTTTGGATATACTATAAACAGTACTGCTCCAACTTTTTTTCCGTAAAATTTATACCACGCCTCCTCAGCATGGGGATACGTTTTATGATCTTTTACTATAAAAGCAGCTTTTTTCATTTTTAACACTATTATAATATTAAAATGGATTAGCAATTATTTACTTACTCCAGTAATATATTTAGTGAATTATAATAATAGAGATACTCTAATGTAGGTACTATATGGTAAGTTTTGTATTAAGAGGGGATTTAATATTGAATATTATTCCTTTTAGGTTAATGGTTATTTGTTATTACAAAAATGAGTGAAAAACAAACTTGCACTTATACGAATAACGATAATACCAATGAACCATTAACGATACAAAAGAAATTAAACCCCAAATTTATACTCTTCAATTGCTTGTATAGACTTTTCTACCCCATTAAAGCTAATCTTTTTTAAAGATTGATAAAAATTTTTCTGATCACTTAAATTAGAAACATATAAACTCGCGGCTTTATATGCATCCATTGGGTCCCTGAAATAATTTCCTATATTTTTCTTTTTCATCATTTTAGCATTTTGCATCATTTCTTGGTTTTGTTTTTCAAAAGTGCAAAAAACCTTCGCCTCATTCCAAAGTGAATCAGTTAAAGTACCTACACCCGGACGACAAATTGAAGCGATAAGTCCGCTGTACATTTTCTCATCAAACGTCGCAGGTTTCATCCAGCCGGGTGCATTTTCAGGTAAAATTTTTGGTTCAATCCAGAATGTATGAAAAAGTGGTTCTCGCTTTTGGCTCGCAATTTTTTCAACAAGCCGTTTAAACTCGCTTTCATATTCACCACCTCTTCCACAAGCAATTAAAAGATCTTTTCCTGTCCGAGTATTATATTTTTTTTTATCCGGAACGAACAATCCAACTGTTATGAGGTTAGTGTATTTATAGAGTTCAGGCCCCGCAAGTAGTTCAGAAGCAATCATGGCAGGTTTGTATTCTTTCAACAAACTTTCGATTTTTTTATAAAGTAATCTGTCAGCGTTTTTTACAGCATAATGCCATAAAAAACTTCCACTCAAAACTGTATCCGGCCTGATCTTCAAGATTTCTGGCAGGTTATCACTCACCACAACGTCAAACTCATCCAATTTTGGTAAATCATCAAGCCAGTTGTAAAGTTTCCCCTCCCGATATGCTTCAGCATTCGTCATTGTATTAAAATCTTCAAAATGAACTCCTTTTTCAATCCCAAATAGTCCGATCAGTTTTTGGGCTGCAATCTGGGGTGCAAGCAGATATACATCCCAGTTTTTATTGGCCAGCTTATTGGCTAAAAGAAGGGCTCTTCTTGTATGTCCAAATCCATTATCACAGGCAATAATAAGACATGAAGCCATCAGTAATATTATCAATTATTAGATAAATATCCCATTGTGGAATAGGTTAGCCCAGGTATTCTTTCTATTTCATTTGATGATAGCATAGACCATCCGTCGAAAATCAACATTTTTTTATTTTTTAATTTAGACAGAAAACCTGAAGGTACATTATCCGGATGATTATTCATAATCAGTATAGCGTCCGCTTCATTGCATCCGTCATAAAAATCAACAGGTTCTATATTATAAAATCGAATTTCATCTGGTTTTACCACAGCATCCCAGCCTTTTACTGATACTTTCTCATTCTTAAGTTTCCGTGCTACGTGAAGTGCTGAAGATCCACGCATATCATTGGTTGCTGGCCAGCCTTTAAATGCAAGCCCTACAATAAATACAGTTAAGTCCGAAAGTTTCAGATTCCGTTGTTTAGAGTATCTTTTCAGTATCTCAACAGGATAATCTGCCGCCTGTTGATTAATTTTACGTCCCTCTTTTGCCAAACGTGCATGTCCTAACTCCGGGTTAACAGCAGCAAATAAATAGGGATCTTTTGTAAGACAGTACCCACCAACTCCGGGGCTTGGAGTTGGAATTTTATTGCGCGGATAACCTTCATTAGCTGCATTAATGAGTTTAAATGAATCGATATTATATTTGTCAGATAGAGCAGAGATAGCATTTGAAAATGAAAAAGACAAATCTCGAAAACTGTTATTTATAAGTTTAACCAGTTCTGAAGCTTCAACTCCTTTCACCTGAACAACTGTATCGGTCAGTGATGACCAAAAACTTGCCGCTTTCTGTGTGCAGATCGGTGTAAGCCCACCCACAATTTGAGGGAGTTCCCTCAACTCTGCCATTGCTTTGCCTTCAGCAGTACGTTCAGGAGTGAACGCAAGATAAAAATCCTGACCTGCTTTATAGTCAGAAACCTTTTCAAGCAAAGGCTTTACAACGTTTCTTGTGGTTCCTACAGGTACTGTGGAACGCAACATTACCAAATCACCACGTTTCATTATTCCGCCTATAGTTTCACATACTGAGGTGAGTGCATCAAGATCAGCTTCTCCAGAATCATTCACAGGAGTACCCACAGAAATGATATGAATTTCAGGCCGGTTGGATTCTGCAGATGCGGAAAATGTTAAGGTACCTTTATCAAGAGATGCTTTTACCATATCGGATAGACGTGGTTCATAAACGTGTACTTCCCCACGTTGCAGCTTAGATATCAAACTTTCATCCTTGTCTACCCCTACTACGGTATGGCCAATACTTGCAAGGCTTGCTGCAAGTGTTAATCCCACAAAACCCTGGCCATAGATGGCCACCTCTTCTTCAAACTTTTTATAGGCCGAAAGGAGATCTATATAATTGATTACATTTACAAGAATCTTACTTTCATCAACTATTAACACACTCCTGACATGTTTTTTGCCCGAAACTCCCCTTTTCCTCAACTGCTCACGGACTTCGGTAATGATCTCTTCGTGGCTCAACCCTTCCTTTACAACTACTGGATCTTTCACCATAACATTGCTAATAGGTTGATCCAGATCTACCCCTGTACTGATAAGCCTTAAAACATCTCCATCATTAAAAACACCCAGGACTCTAAACTCCGAGTCTGCTATAACAGCAATTTCAGTATGAAGGGCTTCTTTCTTTGCCATTTTTTGAATAGTATCAATGATACTCTCTCGCGGCCCTACCAACGTAACAAGTTGTCTAATATGTTCGCGGCTCATACCCCTGTCTCCTCCCAGTTGTAGATCATTGATGCTGATTGGTGCTTACCGGATTCTCTTGGCGAAGCGAATCTGCCTCTGTAATAGTCTCGATTTAAGAGTTCTTCATGACTTAGTTTCCGGCCTGCATTTCCCAAAAGTATTTCTTTCCATTGGGGCATTTCATTATTAAGCTCATCGAACTGTTCCTCATTACTCAGCTCCGAGAACCTTTTTAACTCCCGCAAATGTTCCGGTCTGATAGATACGGGGCCATCTTTGGATTCATCCTCCTCCAACACTGTAAAATGGCGCTCTACAACCTTTGCACCAACAGCTATTGCCGCTTTTGATGCAAATACACCATCACGCGATACAAGTGAATGATCTGAAAATCCTGTTTCCTGTGACAATCCTTTTAACCAGTCTAATCTTGATAAATGCATCTCCTCCAATGGAGTAGGATAAATCGTCACACAATGAAGAAAAGTGTAATTCACATTTTTATCTTTTAAAACCTGTGATGCTTTTTTGATTTCGTTTGAAAAAGTGGCACCTGTTGATACAAAAATTTCAGAAAAATGCTCTGCAAGCTCTCTTAACAACTGATAGGATGCACAGTCATAACTTGCAACTTTAATTGCTTTAAAACCCTCCGCTTTTATTGCAGGTATATCACATCTTGCAAAACAGGTTGTAAGCGGAACAGCTCCTTTAGACTCCACATACTTCACAAATTTCCGGTTGTCTTCAGAGCTTAATTCAAGAGGTTTTAACCGTTCAAATTCAGGTTCCCATGGCCGTTTTATACTCTGAGTAACCCCATTTTGAGTAAGACCCTCTTCAAATTGAGGCCTGAAGGTTAGATTCTTTGTATAGATATGTTGAATTTTGATATGTGTGGCTCCTGCTTCCACAGCTTCATCCACCATCTCTTTAACAAGTTTAAAGTCTCCTAAATGATTTTGGCAAAGTTCTGCAATTAATGTGACTGACATTCTGTAATAATTATTTATTTAAGTTTATTTTTTTATATAACAAACGTACAAGTTCGAGGTCTTCGGGGGTATCTATATCAACGGCAGTCTCTTTTGGGACAATAACGCCAAGGCATGGCTCCCCAACGAGTGAGTTCTGGTTCATTACAACAGAGCGCCTGCTTGCGTAAACGGCCCCGGACCGTTTGTAAACCTTGGGCAGCGATTGTCGCGGACGCATATCTTCAAATCCCTGATCTATAAAATTGATGACACGATCTTCATCTACAACTCTTTTCATCTTAAAAGGATGTACGGGAGATTCAATTATGGTCACAACACTTTCCGCTTCCTTATTATCTTTAAGTTTTTGAAGGCAATTCTCAATATCAATCGTCCGGCATAGTGGCGCGGTGGGTTGTAAATAGTTGATAATATCATATCTGTACCCTTTTATATTTTCCATCTGAATCACTGCATGCTGAACTACAGGAAGTGAAGTTACATCATCACCTGCCAACTCCTGTGGTCTCATAAACGGAACTTCAGCTCCAAATTCCAAACCTATTTTTGCGATCTCTTCATCTTCAGTTGATAATACCAAATCTGTAGAAGTTTTTACACCTAAAGCGCTTTTAATGATGTGTGCAACCAATGGGATCCCGCCAACATCAGCCAAATTTTTTCGAGGTATGCCTTTCGAACCTCCTCGTGCGATAACTACCGATAAAATATTCATTTTTGAAAATTTATAAATGTACCCTGTCCCCTTTTTCTAAACTGCATTATTCATAAATAATAGTTTATTGTTTTTTCTCTGTCTATCAGCAAAATACATCAAACAAAAATTAAAAATTTTATTCGACATATTCTCACGTACTGCTCTCCGGTCATTTACAATGACCATAAAATGCTCATTTTTTGTACGCAAACCGAAATTTACCAGTGGCTGCATTGTCTGAAAAATGGCTCTGATACCTAAAAAGTAGAGCAAGCTTCCTTACTTAATACGCCTGCCCTCTAAAGCTTTCCTAGCCCACGAAGTTTCAACACAGTATATAAATTACATAGCAGTGCCTTGCTACAAAAAAATCTTGGTGAATAATTCAAGTTAAAGCTTATTAAAAAACTTCATAGCTGTCCAAAACGTTTTAAAATTTACAGAAAAACTTCGATTCAATCTGTTTAGGACAGATTTTTCTGCCATTCGAAAATCAATCCCCCCAATCAAACAGCACCCC
Organism: Balneolaceae bacterium; assembly: GCA_020832285.1. Classification (GTDB taxonomy): domain Bacteria; phylum Bacteroidota; class Rhodothermia; order Balneolales; family Balneolaceae; genus Rhodohalobacter. The sequence continues at coordinate 39,689 of JAFIFB010000039.1, read as the reverse complement.
TTGTACTGACTGGGGTTTATTTTGTCCGCCAGGTGGCTTAAATGGGTGATCCAGCAGCCTTCTCAGCTCAAATTTGACAAACAGGTTTAACCTCAGAAAGGCGACCATATTCGATAGACACCAAGGGTAGCTTGCGCAAGCTCTCAGATATTTTAAGATCAGAATCGTAATCAGTGCTGTCCAAATCTGAATTAATACCGCATTCGGGGTGGTTCCCAGAAATGATTTGATTTTGAGCAGTTGCTTGATCTCTTTGAAGAAGATCTCGATATCCCAGCGGGCTTTATAAAGCTCGCCAATGGTGTTTGCTGTCCAATAAAAATGATTCGTGATCAATTCGATGGTTTGGTTTTTCTCGGGATCATAGATCACCACACGGCGTAGCTTTTTGGGGTACTTGGCACGGGTCTTGGATTCACTTAACTCGATATATTCATCCACAAGAACGTGCTGGTGTCGCCCTTCGGGCAGGGATTTCTCATTCAGGCGGTTGAATTTGATGGATGTTTTAAGCCGTACGACAAAATAACTCCCACCCTGATGCCAGCGCCACAGGGTCTGGAAATCCACATAGGCCCGGTCGGCCACCACAACAGCGTCTTTAGGCAGGGAAAGCTCTTTGACAGCTTTGGCGTCATGAACCTTCCCATCGGTCATATTCATATAAACCGGCAGGCATCCGTCATAGTCTAATAGGGTATGCAGTTTAATGGCTCCCTTTTTCTTGCGAAACCGGGCCCAGTCATACAAACTCAGGCACAAGCTAATGGTGGTCGAATCCAACAGAAGGATCTTGCTTTTGATCTTGAAGCGGGTTTGCCGAAACGTGGCCATCCCGGAGAGTTTGGCCAACATCTTGAAATAATAGGCTTGGAACAACTGCCAATTACGATGTTTGTTTTGATAGGACAACGATGATTTGCAGGGGGCACGCTCCACGCCCAGATGGTTCAGGTTACCGGAGGCGGATTTTAATCCATTGCAGACATCACGAAGAGAGTTAAGATTGGAAAATTGGCAGAACAACATCGTTACCAAATGTGTCCAACTGTGAATCCCCTTGTGATGTTTATCAGTTTGGTGGGTTTGGACCAGTTTAGAAAACGAAAAACGATCCAGGGTCTGAATAATCTGTGCAAATAGTGTTACATTTGTCATAGCCAGTGTGATTTTGGGTTTATAAGAGGACTCTAAAATAAAAAAGCCCGGCTTAACGGGCTTTCACACTGGCTATTTTTTTAAACGTTTTGGACAGATGTGAAAAAACTTATTAATTAACTCATCTGCGCACTCTTCAACAGACTGCCTGTCCGTATCAATCACGACCGCGTTTTCATGTTTAGGAGCCTGATACTCCCCGTCAAACCCTGTCAGGTTTTTAATCTCACCCTTTTTTGCCTTTTCATATAATCCTTTTGGATCACGTGAGTGTGCAGTTTCAGGGGCACATTTCACAAAAATCTCTTCAAATGTTCCTTCCGGAAACAGTTCCCGAACAGCCTCACGATCTTCTCTGTAAGGAGAGACAAATGTACAGATCACAATATTTCCGTGCTCGAAGAAGAGCCGTGCTACTTCACCTATCCGGCGAATATTTTCAGTTCGGTCTTTCGGACTGAAGCCAAGGTCTCCATTCAGCCCGTGGCGTACCTGGTCGCCGTCGAGCAGCATGGTTTGCCTGCCTTCTTTCCAGAGACGTTTCTCCAGCTCTCTGGCAATGGTGCTTTTGCCCGCACCAGAAATGCCGGTAAACCAGAGCACTTTCGCCTTGTGCCCGTTTCTCTTTTCTCTTTCCTCACGCGGAATATTCCAGGGCTGCCATACCACATTGGGTGATTTTTTCTTTGAATCAGAACCACTCTTACCGTTCTTTTTCGACTCTGTTGAACCAGCGCGTATCATTCCGGCACCTACAGTCACATTCGAAGCGGGATCGATAATGATAAAACTGCCGGTTCGCTGGTTAATCTGATACGGATCGATGAAAAGAGGCTGCGAAGTTTTCAGTTTCACCCGGCCTATTTCATTCAGTTTCAGTGTATCGGCATCTTCGCGGCTGATGGAATCTACATTCATACGGTAAATCAAATCGGTAATAAACACTTGGGCAGTGCGTGAGGTGTGCATGATGATGTAAGACTTGTCAAGCTCCATCTCTTCTTCGTTCATCCAGCATAAATATGCCTCAAAAGCATTTGTGACATTGGGGACATTGTTTTTTCGAACAATCATATCCCCGCGGCTGATGTCAATCTCGTCTTCCAGCGTAAACGTGACCGAATCTCCGGGAACTGCCTCTTCAAGATTTCCGTCTTTGGTTACAATTTCTTTGATGCGGCTCGATTTCTTAGACGGTAGGGCCAGCACCTCTTCTCCAGGTTTTACCCGCCCGGAAGCCACACGGCCTGAAAACCCTCTGAAATTTTGGTTCGGCCGAATCACGTACTGTACAGGAAACCGAAAATCAATAATATTCTGGGAAGAATCGACCTTCACCGTTTCGAGATGATGAAGAAGCGTAGCACCTTTATACCAGGATGTTTGCTCACTTTTCTCCACAACATTATCTCCTTTCAAAGCAGAAATCGGGATGTATGAAATGTTGTCCACATCCAGTTTTTTCGCAAAAGTCCGGAACTCCGATACAATTTTATCGAATCGATTTTGATCGTAGTCTACTAAATCCATCTTGTTTACTGCAACCACGAGATGCGGGATATGCAGCAGCGATGAGATAAAGGCGTGCCTTTTTGATTGTGTGAGCACCCCTTTGGATGCATCCACCAGTATAATAGCCAGTTCTGCAGTAGATGCCCCGGTCACCATATTTCGAGTATACTGAATATGGCCGGGTGTATCAGCGATAATAAACTTTCTTCTGGGTGTAGCAAAATAGCGATAGGCTACATCAATCGTGATTTTCTGCTCTCTTTCTGCGCGTAGGCCATCCGTTAATAGTGCCAGGTTTACCTTCTCTTCACCGCTGCTTCGGCTGGTCTTCTCAATCGCTTCCATCTGGTCTTCAAAAATGGATTTCGAATCATACAAAAGCCGCCCGATCAATGTGCTCTTGCCGTCATCCACACTCCCGGCTGTTGTAAAGCGGAGGAGGTCCATGTCGAGGTAGTTGTTACTAATTTCTTGCGATGTTCCGTTGGAGTTGCTCATTGATTGATTCTGTATTGGTAGATTTTAATTTTTTTTGACGGAGGACGGAGGACCGGAGACCGATGTTTTTTGCAATCCTCAATTCAATCCTTTTTTGTAATTCGTTTTTGATTTTGACCGAAGACGAAAGACCGGTTAGAATTTAACTGGTTACTAAACTTTTGCCTTTTCAGTCATTTCAAGACAATGAATTTCTAAATGCTTGTAATTTTATAAATAAATTATGGCAAAATACTTCTGTTTTGTTTTTTACCTGAGAGTCATGCAAATAATTTCTTCTTTCTATGATTCTTATACATGCAATAACTTCGATTAAAGAACGGATCGCATAACCAATAAATTTAGATTGTTGAGCATCTGATTGTGATGTTGAGCCTTCAGCAATATTAAGAGAAACAGATGTTATTGCACGAATAATCTGTGATTTAAGATTGAACCTTTCAATCTCCGGCAGATCTTCTGAAAGTTCATAGACACAATCTCCCAAATCTAAAGACAGTTGCCAAACCTTTAAATCTTCAAACTTATATTTCATAATTTATTCTGAGAATTGATTTTTAGGTCACGTAAATTTTACTTGCCAAGTGAACACTTCAAGGAATTCTCTCCCTCTCATTCCGGTCAACCGTCACCGGTCCTTCGTCACCCGTCGGGCGAAGCCCAATGGTCAAAAGTACCCCTGCCTCTTCCTATCTTCCATGGCGGTTTCACTGCGTTTGTCATCATGGCGGTTCCCGCGCTCGGTTTGCCGTGCGGCCGACACTTCTTCGATAATTTCATCCAGTGTAGAAGCATTGGAAAGAACTGCACCTGTGCAGGTAGCATCTCCGATGGTTCGGAAGCGAACCGTTTTTTCAACGATCTCTTCATCATCCTGGCGGTTAACAAATTCGGTATCAGCCAGCCATACCCCTCGCCGCTCGAACACTTTCCGCTTGTGTGCAAAGTATATGGAGGGAATATCCATTTTTTCCTGGGTAATATACTGCCACACGTCCATTTCGGTCCAGTTGCTTAGCGGAAACACCCGGAAACTTTCTCCAGGATTTTTTCTGCCATTAAACAGGTTCCAGAGTTCGGGACGCTGCTGTTTTGGGTCCCACTGGCCAAACACATCCCTGTGCGAAAAGAACCGCTCTTTGGCACGTGCTTTTTCCTCATCACGGCGTCCGCCTCCAAGTGCAGCATCCACCTGATGTTTTTTCAGTGTATCGAGTAATGTAACCGTCTGAAGTGCATTCCGGCTGGCATCAGGGCCTGTCTCCTCTTTCACCCTTCCATTATTAATCGACTCTTGTACGGAACCCACAATTAATTCAAGGCCGTGCTCTTCCACCAGACGATCTCTGAATTCGATCGTTTCCGGAAAATTATGGCCGGTATCGATATGCATCAGCGGAAAGGGTATTTTCCCGGGATAAAAAGCCTTTAGAGCAAGCTGAACCATGCAAATGGAATCTTTCCCTCCGGAAAATAATAGTACCGGCCGTTCAAATTGAGCGGCCACTTCTCTCATTATAAAAATACCTTCATCTTCTAATACTTTGAGATGGTTATTCATATTTGCTTGATTGTTTCGGTAGTTAAAATCTTTATCAATTTTTTTTCTTGTTTATTATATCTTATCAGGTCAACTGACCGATATTTCTTTAGCCCAATAAAATACAACATTCATTGATATCCTTAAAGTGTATCTTTATGAGATATCTCATTTATGAAAAACATTACCCTCTCGAGTTTGTTTCTTTTTTTTGATTTACAACGCTGACAGATTGTTTTAGCCCTATCCACTCGGATCCATGCCCCTGCCCCTTTCCGTCGGCAGCCGGACAGGCTCCTATCCCGCAAAGACACGGCATAGGGAAGGGGTGACTTTTTGCAATGTTTATGAATAAGTTTTCAAATAAAAAGTCCCCCCTTGTCGGGCTGGCGCTTTTCCAGCGCGATAGGGAGGGATTTAGGGTGGGTCCGAACCGATCGAAATTATAACTCTTAGTAGAAAGTGTGTTCTGTCACTTCTGAAATGGTGTTGCCCTGCTTTTGGGCAAGATGAGGCGCTCGAATTGACGGTTATTTTATCTGCTAAACACAAGTACAACCCCCTGATATTTTTTACTCAAAAGTTATATATTTTCATTACCATTTCTTTTTATTATAGTTTCAGCTAAAAAAATCCGGGTCTTGATTAATCAAGCAGCCCGGTTTGCCTGCATCAAGAAACCAAAATATATTTCCCTCATTATGAAGAATATACGCTCCCTCCTGTTCTTATTGTTACTTCTGTTTACCTTTCTGCCTGTTTCCTTTGCACAAGATCTGCTGCCTGAAAATTTTGAAGAATGGATCTACGAAGGAATGGAGATGTGGGAAATACCCGGAATAGCCATCGCAATCGTAAAAGATGGTGAGGTAGTGCTTGCAGAGGGATACGGAATTCGAAAACTGGATGAACCTGAACGTGTGGATTCAGATACACAGTTCGGCATTGCATCTGTCAGCAAACATATGACTGCATCGTCCCTTGCTATTCTTGCAGACGAGGGGCTTATCGACTGGAATGACCCCGTCATCAAACACATTCCCTGGTTCAGGCTAAGCGATCCTTTCGCTACCGAAAATGTAACGATCCATGATCTGTTGACCCACCAGGTGGGAGTTGGACGGATTCTTGGAAACCGGCTTCAGTTTATGACCAATCGGTCCCGTGACGAGCTGCTCTATCGAATGCGATACCACGATTTTGAGCAGCCCTTCCGCTCTGAATTTGTATACAACAATGTGATGTATACCCTGGCCGGTGAAGTTGTTGCTGCAGTTACCGGCCAAAGCTGGGACTCCTTTATGGCCGAACGCTTTTTTGAGCCGATGAGAATGAGCCGGACTAATACCAGTATCGACGATCTTCACGAAGACAGGAATGCTGCCTGGCCTCACCAGTACATTAAAGGCGAAGTGATTGCTATTCAGCGACGCAACTGGGATATCGCCTCTCCGGCTGGTGGAGTTAATTCCACAGCCAACGACATGGCCAGGTGGATGCAGATGCAGCTTGATCTCGGAATCTTTGAGGGAGAGCAATTGATATCAACAGAGTCGGTAACGGCAATTCAGACACCTAAAGTTTCCCAGGGAAGCGACGGTCTAACCGGTGCTCAGAGAAGTTATGGTTATGGCTATAGTATCACAGACCACCACGGGCACCGGATGATCTCTCACGGCGGTGCCACTGACGGAATGAATACCAGTTACACTCTGATGCCGGACCACAATTTCGGAATTATTATCATGTCCAACAATTTCAATAATTTTATGAATGCTGTCGCCTACACCGTGATTGACCACATGCTGGGTGTAACCGACCGTGACTGGAATCAGCTCTATTATAATTCATATAACAACCACTATGAAACCGTGAAAGCGATGCGGGAAGAGTTCGAATCCACGCGGATTTCCGGTACCTCTCTCACGCACTCTCTTGAGGATTATACGGGCCGGTTCTACAATGATCTTTACGATCAGGCCAAGATTCACCTTGAAGGTAACTCTCTTATACTGACCGTTTTTGATGATGAAAATCTCTCTGCCGATCTGGAACACTGGCACCATAATACATTCCGGATCAACTGGAGGAACCCGGCTCAAAGGGAAGAGTTCCTGAAGTTCGACATGAATTACGAAGGAGAGATCGATGCGCTTGAAATACGCTATTCTCTGCGTCCTTTGCTGTTACAGGTTGGCGCCTATCCTACAGATTATTACAGAGATGTCAGATATGAACGTATCGAGTGATTTTTTTAAATTGATGAATTGAATTTAGTGTCATGTCAACACTAATTTGTCGGGTAAAGACCTGACAGGTTTCAACAAAGCATGCTAATTATGTATGAAATATCGAACAAAACCCGTCAGGTCTTACCCTCAATGTGACATCAGTTTAATCAAGTTATTACCTTAACCCTGTTTATTGATTACTCAAAAATACTATGAACAGCTCCAAAGATCTCTACTCCGAAATCGCGCAATTCCTCGAAAATGAACGAGAAGTTTACGGACCTTTTTCCATGGCTGAAACTGAGATAAATGCAGACACTGAGCCGTCAGTCTCTGCCGCTAAACCTACAGGAGAAACAATCAAAACAGTGGTGGAAGAGGAAAATAAAGAGTACCGTTCAATGACCACCCGGGAAAAAATCGAAGCGTGCTCAACACTTGATGAACTTCACGAATTATGCGAAAAAGCCGAAGAGCTCCGCACTGATCTTAAAGGAACCAACCTGGTTTTCGGTGTGGGAAATCCGCAAGCCGACCTGATGCTGATCGGTGAAGCCCCGGGAGCCGAAGAAGACCGGCAGGGTGAACCTTTTGTGGGTGCAGCTGGCCAGCTTTTAAACAAAATTCTGGCCGCTGTCAATTTTAACAGGGAAGATGTTTATATCGCCAACATCCTGAAGCACAGGCCTCCCGGAAACCGTAACCCTAATCCGGACGAACGCTCACGGAGCCTCCCTTACCTGTTTCGCCAAATAGATTTAATTCAACCCAAAATTATTCTCTGTCTCGGACTTATTTCCGGCAATACTCTGCTCAACCGCGAAGATTTGCTCAGAGACTTGCGAGGCGGTTTTCATCCGTTTCGGGGAGCTGACCTGACTGTCACTTACCATCCTGCGGCACTGCTGCGAAATCCCCAATGGAAACGCCCAACCTGGGAGGATGTACAAAAGGTGAGAAAACGATACGATGAGCTGGGTTGTAAGCCGTAATTTAAACTGAAGTCTCATCTTTCCAAAGACGCCAAATCTTCCTTTTTTTTGATGTTATGGCTCTTGCCATCATAACTGTGAACGAGCTTGCGTACACCTTTTGGCTGACCTGAACCATCCCTGATAATTTCCGCTGTTTCGAGATGTATCGGTTTTCCCCATAAATAATGCAGGTTTTCTAGTGCTCCCGATTCCAGGACCGGATTCAATTCCTGCCCGATAAATTCATGTTTCAAAAACAACTCCCGGTTATCATGATAATTTCCATCTTCAATAGTAATCACCGGTGTTCCATACAGACTGAAAAAACTCTTTAACATCCGTTTGATCTTAGTCGGATTATCTTCCGCAATTATCTGTTTGATCTCCCCGGTTCGCGGATCCATCTGTTCATTCCATAGGTAAACCTCCGCATCACGAATAAAGTCATCATCAAAAAACTCTTCGATGGCCATTCGGTCGGTATAATTTTTCCTAACTTCAAAAATTTTCTCCAGTCCTTTTCCATTTTTGTTGTCAAAAGCCGTCCATTTAGAGGGATCTTTACTTTCGCGAAACTCCTTTCCGTGCAAGCCGCGATCCCACCGGTACACAAGATCCTCGTATAGTTTCAGCCCCACATTATACCAGTTTAGTGTTTTACGGGAAGGCTGAGTTACCTTCGCATGGTATCGCGAAAACTCCATGTGTTCCCGGGCTGATATTAATCCTTCTTCATAGAGGCGTCTCATAATATAGAGGTGTACATACGTAGCCCAGCCTTCATTCAACAGCTTACATCGCTTTTGAAACTCGAAAAACTTGGTCTGTTCACGAATAGTGGTGATAATATCTTTCTGCCATTCGGCCAGCGGTTTGGGTGAGTTGTTTAAAATATATCGTAATATATCGTACACAGGGAGCGGTGGTGTCTTCTGTCGAAGTTCTTCGATCTCATTTTTAAGCGTTTCAATTTCGCTTTTGTCCTGGTGAAATTCCCTTTTCTGAATACCTTTGATCCTCTCCTGCTTTATTTCAATCAGTCTGTTTCGAAGCAAATCTTCATCCTCCTGCTCTTCCAAAAGATCGGGCGGCAGATGCCAGCAAACTGAGAACGCACTGTCGATCGTTTGCTCATACTCCTCAAGCCCATACTTTCTCTCGTATGCTTTGAACCGTTTCTCGGCATTTCGTGCTTCCCGTGCCAGGTCCATATAATCAGAGGCGCTGCGCATATATTTGTTTTCGAGGTTGAAATCCACGTGGCCGTACACATGGGCCATTACAAGAATGTTCAGAATTACGGGATTAGTCTCTACCAGATAGGCTCTTGGCGGAATGGAATTCCAGACCGTTTCATAGGGAATACCTGCACCGAGATGTTCGTAAATGGTTTTCTGCTTGTCATAATCTCTTCCGAAACTCCAGTGCGAAAAGTTGGTGGTGAACCGATAAGCCATCGACTCAATCATCTTCCGGGATGAGACAATCTCAAACTCCACTTCCGTTGTGGTAAGTCCCATCTCATCTGCGATCCGTTTAATATCCTGCTCAATTTCGTTTAACCGTTCAATTTGCAGCCTGTTCATGACTTCCACCTCTCCTTTTTCAAAAACTCCTGCACAGCGGGTAAAATGTGGTCCTTCTCCTTAATCACCACTCCCAGAAACGGGTGTGATTTTACACCCGCAAGCACGTTAAGCCCATTCACCTCTGTAGATTTTACATTCAGCTCCTTCTCAAAAGCGATTTTTAAACCAGATGAAAAGGGACGCCCGTCGAGCCTGATTTCTCCATATCCCAGCATGTTCACTTTAACCTCGTTAATCAGTTTTTTGGCTTCCCTCATGGTGGCATCTACCTCCCAGTCCTCGCCGTCGGAAAAATGAAACAGATAAACGTTCCAAGAAGAGGTCGGGTAGTTCGATTCAATGAGGCTTCGGGCCAGCCGGTACGCCTCCGCACATCGTGTACCGCCAGATTCTCCGGTTTTAAAGAATGAATCTTCATCCACCAGCCACGCTCTTGCATGATGCACAATAAAACGAACCTCTACATGTTCATATATTTTTTTAAGAAATTCATTGATCCAGAACAGCATGGAACGGGCAAGGTACTTTTTGTCAGTGGTCATCGAAGCCGAAACATCCATCATCGCGAAAATCACCGCATTGGAGTGATACGATTTCTCCTCTTTCACATTCATATAACGCAGATCTTCATTCGAAAGAATCGGGAAGGGTTCAACCTGGTCATACTTCGGTTTGATACCCTCTTCAATCAGGGCAATTGCCTCTCCAAGGCTTCCGTCTGATTCCCTGAGGGCAGTGTAACAGGTCAGATCATCTGCACCGGTTTCATCTTTAAGCGACTCCAGATAGGCGTAAAAACGCCCGATGCCCTGTTTACTGGTCCGTTTTTTCTCCAGAAGCACACTCGGCCCCGATTTACGGATTCCTGAAATTTTATAGCCGGTAATCGCCTCCATTTTGGCCAGTGCTTCTTTTTTTTGAAGATTCGGCAGGCCCAGATCTTCCAGCATCATTTCGATGATCTCTTCAATATCCACTTCACTTTCAATGTAATCTTCACCGGGAACGTTACCGGGCTTGCCGGGTTCCTGTCCCGATCCGGGACGCCGCCCGATTTCATCCCCCTGCTTGCCTTTCCCCTGCCCGATACCTCCGCGCGTGTCCTTCCCGTTATCCTGCCGGCTTCCCGCTTTAAAATCGGGTATTACGATCTCCCGGATTGGTATTTTTACTTTTTTCCCTTTTTTTCTCGTGATGATGGAACTATCGGAAACCACTCTTCGAATCTCCTTCTTCACAGCGCTCTTCTGCTTCTCACGGTGACGTTTCGCATCCCGCTTGCCTTTTTCTTTATATTCGCTTCCTCTGCGTACGGGCATATTCGTTTTAATTTTGATTGGCAGTTAATACGGGCAATTAGAGGGGGACGGCACAAGCGGGACGCCTGGGCCATCTTCTTCTTTTCACTTTTGCCTTTTCACTTTTCGTTCCAGCTACCTGTTTAATATTTCCGTCACTTTTTCAATGGCTTCTTTGGCGCACACCTTGCAGAAACCTCTCTGGTTGATCAGGTTCTCGTAAATCTGTTCGCCTTTTTTCTTTTCCGAATCTTCCCGGGCCCTGTCTGTAGAAAGCACCAGGTGAAGGTTATCTTTGGCGTCTTCAAGAACTTTGTCTTCAATAGCTTTTCTCAGCGGCCGATAACTTTCCGGTCCGAAATTTTCGCGGGCAGTCTTCAGTTCCAGGATTTCACCCCTGAAAATATCTGCCTCTTTCTCCGAAACCTGCATAAACTTCTCGACCGATCGCAGAAATTTATAGTCCGGTTCCAGCACCTCGCCCGAAACGGGATCACGCTTGTAACTTCCTCCAGAGCTTTTCACATATTTTCTCTTGAGTTTTCGGGCATACTCGGCTTCCCGGATATATTTCTCAAACAGGTCATCAATTAAATCACCATAGGTTTCGAGATAGGCTTTGGACACCTCTTCCATGATAATCTCCTCAAACTTTTCCATCACACTTGAACCTTCGCTTGAAGTGAGGCTGTCCATAAAAGAATCGATCTCTTCAGCTTCATATCCCATCCTGTGGCGAAATACGTTTTTGAGTGCTTTAATCGCATTCAAATGAGTAAGACATCCAGTCTCTTCATCAATTTTTGCCAGGGCCTGATTGAGTGCAGCCAGGATATCTCTTGAGGATACTCCGAACATTCCTTCACGCTCTTCAATATCGTCCGATAACTGGCCTTCGTTAATAATCTGCCTGAGATCCACCGGCTGCTGGTCTTTATCGGTCAGATCGGCCAGTTCACCATTGTAAGCTTCCAGTTTAATCATTTTGTCCACACCCATATCCGATTCTTTCAGACGCGTCAAAATCGCGAAAATCGCGGCAAGCCTGAACACCTCGGGGGCGATGTGAATTTTACCAAAATCAAACTCCGACTCCTGCTGAATGAGTTTTTCATAAACTTTAATCTCATCATTCACCCGCAGCGGATACGGGAACGGCACCGAGTAGATGCGGTCGTGGAGAGCTTCATGGGCACTGTTTCCTTTGAAATCTTTATAACCGGTCAGATTACAGTGGCCAATTACCACTGTATCCACAGAAATGTGCGGAAAACTGCTGCCATATACCTTGATTTCCTGCTCTTCGGCCACATTGATGAATACCCAAAGAAGCCGCTCGTCAATTCCTTTTTTCAGAAACTCTCTCCCTTCGGTAATGCCGCGGTTACCTCTTTGCAGGGCGCCATCAAGCCAAAAGGCGTTGGGGTGATTCCGTCCGTAACGCGGATTATTGGTAATCCCGATATTTTCGTGGCCCACGAGGTCTCCCACATCCTGTGTTTTTTCATCAGAGGGTTCAAAGGATCCAATTCCATCCTGTGTTTGTGTCGAAAAGCGGAATGGTTCTACTTCCACATTCCACCACATTTCCCTGCCGGTTTCCTTATCGTGATATTTACCAAATTCTTCCGAAAAGAGGCTCATGCGACAATGAGGACACAGGTCTCCCTGAATAGCCGGAATTCCAAGTTCATTTTCTATCGGCTCTTCCACGCCGAGACGGCTGGCACGAACGGGATCCCAGTTGTTTTTTCTCAGATAGCGTGGCAGTGCGTGGAGCGGATCTTCATTCATCGGGCACCCCTTAATCCGGTAAACAGGCCGCTCATTATAATTTTCCAGTGCCTTGATGAGTGTTCGAACAAAAGTCGATTTACCACTTGCTGGGGGGCCTACAAGCAGCAGAACCTGTTTAGCGGTGGATGCACGTTTTGCGCCTGCTTTAAAATACTCTGCTACTTCTTCCACGGCACGTTCCACACCGTAGAGTTCTTTACAAATGAGATTATATCGATAATCGGCCTGAAGTATCTCCTTATCAAGATCTGTAATTTTCTCCCGCCCCGATTGTTCAAACATTTCCCAGATCCGGGCGGGTGAGGAGTGAGCAATCCCGGGATCGTTTCGTACAATCCCCAGGTACTCTTTCAGAGTCATCACAGACTCTTTTTCCTGCTGGGCCTCCTTACTTTTCTTTACAATATCATCGAAATTTAACTTTTGTTTTTTATCCATGATGCTGTTACCTCGTATGGATTTTCAGATTAAAAAACTCGCGAAAACAGTCTCGTCTCCGCAGTGATATATATGACAAGGTGATAAGACATTTCTCTGCGTTTCATGAAAAGCGGGGAAATAGGTGCTTGGATAAGTTCCGTTCTGTACTGAATTATTAACGTATAGAAACAGCAGATTCTTTTTTATTTCTCTGAAAATGTGGAAGACATTCAATATTTCTCTTCAATCAGACACCCCCTGGTTGACCCATCGGCATTGTGTGCAAAGGGTTACAATGATTTTAAAAAAAGCACCTTAACTTCTATCCCACATCTCGTTTCACTGGAATGGCTTCGCCCGGTACTCACAGAAAAAAATTATGAATAAATCTATCAAAATGATTATTAATGTCTTAGAATACATTTTAAGCGATAGTGCAAAAACACCCTGTCAAATGCTGTGCTCCGAGCGTAAGCAATTTCCACATAGTGAAATTACCCGTGGGTTGTGTTCTCCCGGAATTGCCCCTCTCTTGTAAAAAACCTGAGATTTGTGCATGTAGTTTAGAGCAGGAATTTGGTAATCAATTTTGAAATGGATTTAGCCTGTTGAGTTTTATTGAACATGTAATTTGCTACTGAACATATCAACCTCATATATTTAGCCTCAATGTTTCTGGCAATTCCGTTTTTTAATCAAAACAAGTGATCAGACTTCACCTTTTTTTAAATTGTCCAGATCAATACTCCGGTAATCACTGTTCCGGCTAAAGCACTGCCATAGCAAAAAATAAAAATGTAGTGTTCAAGATGCTTCAGCATTAATCCGTCGTAAAGAGTATATCTGAACCGGTGAGCCCAATGAAACAAGGAGAGTGAAACAAGAGCAAAAATGTAGAGCCGTGTGACCGGATGCTGTGCCAGTTGAAGTAACGTTTCATAATCCGGGACAGATATCCATCCAAGTGGCATGGCAATTCCGAACAGCAGTACATGCACGGGAATAAAGAAAGCCGAAATGGTTCCTCCTGCTCCAAAAAGCGTCCACCAGAAAGGATCGTTTGATCTCTTTTTTTGCATGTTTCTATGTTTGCTTTAATTGGATTTTCCTGTGAAAAAAATCATAATGATATTTGTAAGAAATATTTTTTTTATTACCCACGATTAACAATTTAAAAAGGATTGCTCCTGTCACGGATTACTGCAATAAAATCCAAACAATACCTCCAGACAACAAAATCCACATCATAAAATTAACAGCTATAATTATTGAACCCGGTATTTTCTTTTTGCCAATTTTTACCACCATGGCTGTAGGGGCAAGTTTAAACCAGGTAATGCTGTGAAAAAGAACAAAAATAAAAACAACAATATGGACTGTAACAGAGAACGGCCCCGATAGGGATACGAGCAACGCTTCCCAAACTTCAGCTCCCTGTTTTAAAGCATTCAGTTTTACAATCAGAATGATCGCATAAGCTGCCACAAAAATGCTTGTCAGCTCCCGGATGATGAACAGCATATACGGTTTTCTTTTCACCCACCAGAAAATTGACATTTTGTGGTGATAGGATGTCGGTCTGTATCGTTCGTAACGGGTACTCATATCTGTTTCAATGGTTCTGGATATATATGTTTCTATTTCTTCCCGAACGGGAGCAGTACAGATGTCCACCATTCGGTTGCACCTTGCACTTTATAGCGCTGAATGGCACCTGCCGGGTCAACTTTTTTTGGACAAACCTCGGAACATTCCCCTACAAGGGTGCATTCGAAGATACCATCATCAGTAAGCAGTACATCGTTTCGCTGGTTCTGTCCTTCATCCCGATTATCGTAATTATATCGTTGTGCAAGGGCAATTGCGGCAGGCCCGATGAATTGCGGCTCCAGTCCCACAACCGGGCAGGCGGAATAGCAGAGCATACAGTTAATACACATACTGTACTGTTTATACTCCGAGAGTTCTTCAGGAGTCTGCAGATACTCCCCTTCCAATGGGGCTTTCTCTTTGTCACGGATAATCCAGGGTTTCACACGTTTTACTTTTTCCATAAATCCGTCAGTCTCCACCACAAGATCACGAATAACACCAAAATAATTCAATGGAGCTATACGAATGGGCCCCGGCATATATTTTTCAAGAAACGTTTCGCAGGTGAGAATCGGTTTTTCGTTCACCATCATACCGCAACTTCCGCAAACCCCCATCCGACACGACCATCGGTACGATAATGTTCCGTCAATTTGGTCTTTGATGTAGTTGAGAGCATCAAGAATCACCCACTCTTCACGAAGAGGTACTTCATATTCCTGATAAAAAGGATCGGGATCTTTTTCGGGAATATATCGCAGAACCTGCAGGTTGATAGTAGTTTCCATAATCTTTAGCGGTTACAAGTTTTTAGTATATCCATACTCGCACAATACCTTTTGGTCATCACTGCCCGTATTTACGCTCGCCGGGCGGCCACCGGGTAATCGTTACCGGCAGATATTCAATCCGGGCTATTTCCTGTCCGGTTTTGTATGCAAGACTGTGTGTCAAAAAATTTTGATCATCTCTTTCCGGGAAATCCATCCTCTGGTGTGAGCCTCTTGACTCAGTTCTCTTCAATGCCGATTCTATTATCGCCTCAGCCACATCAAACATGTATGATAGTTCCATAGCAGACACAAACTCGGTATTAAAGGTATAACTTTTATCTTCAAGTGAGATTTTTTTAAACCGTTCGCGAAGCACACTAAGGGTTTCACCTGATGTTTTCAGAGAAGCCTCTGTACGATAGATGCCGGCTCCCTGTTCCATTGCATTATGCATTTTCTTCCTGAGGTCTGCCACACGCTCAGAACGGTTACCATTGCTGTTAAAAAATGTTTTTTCAATTCTTTTTTTCTCATCAGTTGCAAGTGCATCCAGGCGGGTTCCAAACGAGGACTGAGAGGAAGCATATTCAGCAGCAGCACTTCCTGCCCTGGCCCCAAAAACAAGCAGTTCGGTCAGAGAGTTAGAACCAAGCCGATTTGCCCCGTTAATACTGACGCAGGCCGTTTCACCAGCTGCAAAAAGTCCATCCAAAGAAGTTGCTCCGTTAATGTCTGTGTGGATGCCTCCCATAATATAATGTACAACCGGCCGCACAGGGATCATTTCATGAACAGGATCGATATTTTCGTATTTCCTGCACAGCTCCCGAACAAATGGAATTTTTTCATCGATTACCTCTTGACCGAGATGCCGGATATCAAGGTGAACGTATGCTCCGTAGGGGCCATCGAGAGTCCGTCCTTTTTCTTTCTCATTTTCAAATGCCTGTGAGAGCCGGTCACGCGGTCCCAGTTCCATCGATCGAAGCACCGGCTTATCTTCAGGTATGCCTAAGTCATAATCCTGGAGGTATCGATAACCGTCTTTATTCAGCAGCCTGCCTCCTTCTGCCCTGGCGGCTTCGGTTATCAAAATTCCCGTAAACGGCAATCCGGTAGGGTGATACTGAACAAACTCCATATCTTTAAGCGGAACCCCTGCTCTGTAGGCAAGTGCCATTCCGTCACCGGTTTTAATATTGGCATTTGTGGTAAACGGGAACACTTTTCCACATCCGCCTGTACAGAGGATTACACTTTTTGCAGCAATGGGTTCTATTTTTCCGGTAGCCAGTTCAAGCGCAACCACTCCCTGACATCGTCCTTCATCTACAAGAAGACTGGTTACAAAATATTCATCGTAACGGAGTATCGGGTCATACTTCAACGTTGTCTGGAACATCGAGTGAAGCATATGGAAGCCTGTTTTATCGGCAGCGAACCAGGTCCGTTTGTTTTTCATCCCGCCAAAAGGTCGCACTGCAATGCTACCATTTTCTTCCCGACTCCAGGGACATCCCCAGTGCTCGAGCCGGATCATCGCTTCAGGTGCTTCCTTCACAAATGCTTCAACGGCATCCTGGTCACAAAGCCAATCTCCGCCCGAGATCGTATCATAGGCGTGGTCGTCCAGAGAGTCATCTGGTTTAATAACCGCGGCTGCTCCCCCTTCGGCCGATACGGTGTGGCTCCTCATGGGATAAACCTTTGAAATCACGGCAATACTGAGATTGGGATTGGTTTCTGCAACTGCAATAGCCGCACGCAGTCCCGCTCCTCCTCCTCCAACAATCAGAACATCATGTACATTCGGTCCGTAACGAGCCATAATGCAACCTCCAGTGCTCAAGGTTAGTCTAAATGTTGTATCAAATGTAATATATTTTGCCTGAATTATTCACCAAGCTCCTCCAGTATCCCACGGAGCGAAATTTTTGTGGGCAACGCGAAGATAAAATGGCATGCTGAACGTGCTCTTGTATTTCCGATACCACTTACTACCGCTGCCGGGATTACTCACAGTCTAATTATTTGGTGAATGATGCGCGTCAAATGCAAATCAATGAACGCTGAAAATTCTACACATCCAGAAGAGGCTGACTGCCACCTTCATCTTTGGCCGGTTTGAGCTTGTGTTTATTCATAAACCGAATACAGGCGTTCCACCTGAGAACGGATTCTTCATTAATATCCGGCCGGATTTTCTCGGCTTTTTCATAATGTTTCAGGGCACGGGCTAAATATTCGAACGCAATGTAGCCTGCACGCGGACTCCGGCGTTTCACTGCTGCAGCAGCCTGACGTTCATAGATCAGGCCCGTACAATATTCTTTCTGATAACTGTCAGTCAACATTTCTGCAGTTTCCAGTGCGTCAGACAGGCTCTTACGGGATGGCCCCTCAAATTGATCTGTGATTGCAAGAACAAGTACATAGATTACCGATTGATTATCCGGGGTGGTACTAAGAATATCATGACAAATGCTTTCTGCCTGCCAGGGTTGATTGAGAAGACGGTAATGCTTTGCCTTCTCCAAAGCGGCTGGAATGGACTTTTTGGATATGGGTTTCAAATCAGGCAT
The DNA here is from genome assembly GCA_020832285.1 of Balneolaceae bacterium. Lineage (GTDB taxonomy): Bacteria > Bacteroidota > Rhodothermia > Balneolales > Balneolaceae > Rhodohalobacter. Next base: position 21,724 of record JAFIFB010000039.1, on the reverse strand, counting down.
AATAATTGTATTTGAACATATTTATTTTATTACAAAATATATATCAATTTTGCAAATAAACCCTTCATATAAACTCATATTTTCTCACATTTCCAATTCTGGTTATCATACAAAGAAATTATCCCCAGTAAAACTGGGCTAAACAATTCACTGAGTTAAAAATTCGAGGGGCAATGCAGGCAAAAATACTTTGCTAACGGGTAAACTTCTTCCATTATCCCTAATCGTTTTGGACAGTTTTGTTTTTGTATTTTAATTATATCTTTTTATGCTGGTTGCTTCTTTGCAAATTATTACAGGCCTTTACTCAGTTTAATCAGACGTTACACCCAAATTCAACTCATTGTAATTATGAAAAGGAAATATCTTGTTTTTACAATTATCATTTTCTGCCTCTCCATGTGTACCACTGTAGAAAAATATGAATGGGAGGACGGGATGTGGATCGACCTGACCTACGAATTTTCGGATGAAACACTCTACTGGCCCACATCCAGCACTTTTCAGTTTGATACGGTTTTTGTTGGAACAACCGATGCGGGTTTTTACTACGAATCGTATGAATTCTGCACTGCCGAACATGGCGGCACCCATCTCGATGCACCTATCCATTTTTATGAAAACCGAAAAACCGTGGATCAGATAGAAATCAGTCAGCTTGCCGGGCGGGCTGTTGTGGTAGATATAACCGAACAGGTAGAAGAGAACAGAGATTACCAAATCCAGGTTGCTGATCTGACCGATTGGGAAACCGTTCACGGCTTGATGCCTGACGATACTATCCTTCTGTTCCACACAGGAATGGGTGCTTACTGGCCCGATGCAAAACTGTATCTCGGTACCGATAAACGGGGAGAAGAAGGAGCCGCTGAATTAAGCTTTCCCGGGATCCACCCCGATACGGCCCAATGGCTCGTAGAGAACCGTTCTGTTAAGGCTGTTGGACTGGATACCCCAAGCCTGGATTATGGTCGTTCCGAACTTTTTGAAACCCACCAGATTTTTTCTGAACAGAATATCCCCGGATTTGAAAATGTTGCCAATCTCGACAGGCTTCCTGCCACCGGAGCTTTTGTTATCGCCCTGCCGATGAAGATCAAAGACGGAAGCGGAGCGCCGCTGAGAATTGTGGCACACGTAAGGGAGTAATCATGTGAATATAGAACTCGTTTATCTTCAAATATATGGTTCTATGGAAAATTTTGGGTAAATGGATTAAGATTGTTTGTTCAGAGTCGCGACGCTCTGCTCTGAAATGTCTTAAAGCCAACCAAGCACTCTATCCACAACTCACTTCAGAAAATTCAGTACTTAAATTGTTTTCAACCGCCTCAATGATATCCGATTTTTGAGATGTAACGACGTAACGATTTTCGATCTGATGTGCATTAAAATCGCTACGTCGAATATCGAATATCTCATAAATCGCTCAATCCCCCTAACGCGCAACTTTTCCAGATTGTAAAATATAGATGACATCATGTTGTCATCACGGGTTGATACATTTAGAAAAATGTTAATCATACCCTCCAGACTTTGATGATTAAATCACCACAATTGTTTGAATCCGCCCCCTTTCTTGAGAATAAGATTGGCAAAGAGTGGTTTAACTCCGTACCAAAACGGCCAGGTATATACCGTTTTTATGATGCTTCTGGTAATCTGATCTATGTTGGTAAATCAAAAAATCTGAGGTACAGACTCTTTACCTATAAGCGTATACGTCCCGGCGGGGCATCAACAAAAGTATCCAGACTGATCAGCAAAATTGATCTAATTGAAACGGAATTCACAAACTCTGAAGAAGAAGCACTTCTTACCGAGAACCGATGGATCAGGAAATTTCGCCCGGAGTTTAATCACGTCAACAAATCCACTGAAACATACTACTTTATTAAAATTAAAATAGTGGGTGACACCGTTCGGTTTAACCTTTCGATGAATCCGGCAGGTAAAATCAGATCCGCTGATAAACCTCTTGCTTTCAGAGAACTATCAACAAAAGAAATTGCACTGATTTCGGCTTTTTACCAACAAATTCTCAAACGACACAGGCAGGCAAGAGAAAAGTTTTTGACAGAATCATCCCGCATCATCAGTCAGGATCAGCTTGATGATCTGTTCATCCGGCTTCAAGACCGGTAAAAATCATTAAATTTATGGTGTATGATTCTTTTGCTATTGATCTTTTTTTCTTTTTTTTTAGTCTCATTCAATTAAAGTTAACTGATTTAAACAGGGCATTTTATGGCGGAATTTTCAGATTTGTGGTTGTTAGGAATGCTGATTGCGGCTTTTGCAGGCGGGGCATTTGGTGCAGCGATCGGGGCATTACCAGCGTTTATCTTCACCGGTTTTCTGGTTATGCTCGGTGAGGCTGTAAGAATATTAAGCGGCGATTATTCGGGTTTGATGGGTGTGGATCCCGATACACTCAACTCGGCTGCCATTACAGGACAAATCGGTTTTGGACCGGTATTTGGCCCTCATATCAGTTTTGCAGCAGGAGCAGCAGCATCTGCCTATGCAGCTAAAAAAGGATACATGGATACCGGATTTCCCTACGGAGAAGCAAAAAATATTGCTTATGCTTTTGGGCCTAAACCGGACGTTCTTTTGGTTGGCGGCCTGTTTGGTATTCTTGGCTATTGGCTTGCTACGCTCTCCTCTATTTTTTCTATGCCATGGGATCCAATTGCAATGGCCGTAGTGCTTTCCGCTTTTGCGCACCGAATCTTTTTCAAATATCCGATCATCGGAAATGCCAAGAAAGGGCTGATGAATATGGTGCCATTCGAAAAAAAGGAGCCCCGTGAAAAAGGCTCCAGCCGACTGCTGATAGAGCCCTGGCTGCCACATCAATACAAATGGAGCCACGTTATTTTTTTAGGAGTCATTGTGGGAATACTTGCTGCATTCATTACATACGAAACTGGCAGCGTGTTTCTGCCATTCGGAATCAGTGCAGCAATCTTGATTTTCCTGAATCTTGGCGTCGAAAAAATACCGGTTACACATCACATCTCACTGGTTTCGAGTACCTCAGTGGCAGCCGCATCTATAGGGGAGCCCACAACCTTTGCGCTTTCAGCCATGCTGATCCTGGGTGCATTTTTTGGGGGTATTGCTGCAATTTTCGGAGAAATCATCCAGCGTATTTTTTACGCCCATGCCGATACCCATTTCGATCCCCCTGCAGCAGCCATTGTAATGGGAACCATCCTGATAGCCTTTTTTTACATGATCGATATTTTTGAATCAAGCGCCTGGGTTCCGGTTCCGTTCTGATTCCAGTTTAATTGAGAAAATATTACGAATAAGCTGAAAGTATCATAGTGTCGTATCAACCCTAATTTGCCGATTAAAGACCTGACAGGTTTCAACAAAGAATACTAACTTATGAATGAAATATCGAACGATACCTGTCAGGTCTCACCCGAGATTATATGTTTGACACGACAATACCGGTTTTATTTCTCTGCATAGAGTGTAATGCTGAAAATTCCCGCTCCCGAATCGCGAAATGCGGTCAGTTCAATCTGCGATATTGTTTTGAGAAGAATGTTATCAGGAAGTTCAATTTTTTTAATTTTCTGAACCTTCAGGTTTTTAAAACCTGCGTTTTCAACAATCCGGAGATATTCTTTCCGGTCGATGGCTCCTGCCACACAGCCGGCGTATAGTTCAGCATCTTTTCTGATTTCTTCAGGGAGTTCTCCCTCTGTTACAATATCAGAAATGCTGAAATGCCCGCCTGATTTTAGGATTCGGTATGTTTCCCGAAACGCTTTCTGTTTATCGGGTACGAGGTTCATCACACAGTTACTGACCACCACATCAGCTTTGTCATTTCTAATCGGATTCTGTTCGATATCACCCTGAAGAAACTCTACATTATTATAATCCAATTTCAATGCATTTTCTTTCGCACGAGCTATCATTGCAGGGGAAAAATCCAGTCCGATCACCCTGCCCTCTGCTCCGGTCAGTTGCCTGGCTACAAAGCAGTCATTACCTGCGCCCGAACCCAGATCCACTACGGTATCACCCGGCTTGATATGAGCAAACTCTGTCGGTAAGCCACAGCCAAGACCCAGGTCTGCTTCAGAATTATATCCATGCAGTTCTGTATAGTCATCGGCAAAAATTTCATATTCAGCCGAGCCACAACAACCTTTCGAATCTCTTGACTGAGCAGCCCTGCCTATTGAATCGTATTTCTCCAGAACCAGTTTTTTTGTTGTTTTTTGATCATTCAGTTTTATCATATCAGCAGTAATTTTTTTATAGTCCGGAAACAATAACCCTGAAAATTCCCACTTTTTTACGCTTTCTGCGGTACATTTTGTTTTGGTATTTTCGATGGTAATGGGTGCCTCCAATTTATTTATCGTAATTATACGATAAATAATACTTCAATACCCCTTACTTGTCAAGTTAAATTTTCTGGTTTCAGGGTTGAATATCCGGCAGTTGTCTGAATAAAATAAAACGCATTGAACGGAACCGCTTCCAGAATCAGATTCCGGTTTCAGATTCTGACAAAAAAATTGTAATCTATTTGACAAATCAGATCCAGCTATCCCAAATAAATGATTACGAAATTTTATGAGTTTTGAAATCCAGTCTTCAGATAATCAATATGATGTGGCAATTGTGGGTTCCGGTGCAGGCGGTGGTATGGCGGCTAAAGTTCTTGCTGAAGCCGGGCTTTCAGTAGCAGTTTTGGAAGCGGGTGGTTTTTACGATCCTGCACAGGAAGAGTATCGCACCCAGCTCAGATGGCCATGGGAATCCCCGCGGAGAGGAGCAAGTACCATTCGCCCCTTTGGTGATTTTGATGCAGCCTGGGGCGGCTGGGAAATTGATGGCGAGCCCTATAACCGAAAAAACGGCACTTCATTCGACTGGTTTCGTTCGCGAATGCTGGGCGGAAGAACCAATCATTGGGGCAGAATTTCCCTTCGTTTCGGCCCGAAAGATTTTAAACGAAAAAGTATTGACGGGCTTGGGGAAGACTGGCCCATCGGGTATGAGGATATCAGTCCCTATTATGACAAAGTGGATAAACTGATCGGTGTATTTGGCACTAACGAAGGACTGGAAGATGACCCTGACGGCTATTTTCTTCCTCCTCCCAAACCGCGCCTTCATGAACTCTACATCAAAAAAGCGGCTGAAAGTGTAGATATCCCAGTGATTCCCTCCCGTTTATCAGTTCTGACACGCCGTGTAAATGATGAACGCGGAGCCTGCTTTTACTGCAGGCAGTGCAACCGCGCCTGTAATATTTATGCCGATTTTTCTTCGGGAACTTGCCTGGTTCAGCCTGCCATGAGGCGCGGGAACGTAGAGTTATACACCAATGCGATGGTACGGGAAGTGACCACTGATGGCGACGGTCTTGCCACAGGTGTAATCTACATCAGCAAGGAAGATATGCAGGAGTATCACGTAAAAGCACGTACAGTTGTGCTTGGGGCATCAGCCTGCGAAACAGCCCGAATACTGCTCAATTCTAAATCCGCACAGCACCCCGACGGGCTGGCCAACGGAAGCGGGGTTGTGGGCAGATACCTGCACGATTCGACCGGGGCTGACCGGATGGCTGTTCTGCCTGAGTTGATTGACCGCGACCGTTTTAATGAAGATGGGGTGGGCGGAATGCATGTATACACTCCCTGGTGGCTCGATAATGCCCAAATGGATTTTCCCCGCGGCTACCATCTTGAATACTGGGGCGGAATGTCAATGCCGATGTACGGAACCGGCTTCAACATGCATACCATGCGCCATCATGTAAAAGATGAATTCGGGAATCCCTCTCCCAATGGTGGTTATGGTGAAGGACTCAAAAAAGATATACGTAAAATGTTCGGTTCAACCGTGGGTATATCGGGTCGGGGTGAGTGTGTAGCCCGTTATGATAATTACTGTGAAATCGATCCGGACACTGTTGACAAATTCGGAATTCCCGTTCTGCGATTCAACTACTCCTGGAGTGAACATGAACTGAAACAGGCGCAGCACATGCATGACACTTTCGAGGATATCCTGACAGCAATGGGCGGCACCCTTGTCGGTAACAGGCCCGGCCCGGAGGCGAATTACGGCCTCCATACACCAGGCCGCATTATTCACGAAGTGGGTACCACGAGAATGGGAACTGACCCGACTACTTCCGTGCTCAACGAGTATGCCCAGGCCCATGAGTGCAAAAACCTTTTTGTGGTGGATGCCGGACAATTTGTTTCCCAGGCCGATAAAAACCCGACATGGACTATTATGGCCCTATCCTGGCGAACATCGGACTATATCGCGGAAGAGATGAGAAAGGGAAATTTGTAACGTTCTCAGCCGCAGCTCGGAACCGGAACGGGTCAGCGACCCGTTGTACTTTTTCATTATTATTAAATCTAACCTTCGACTGACGAGTGCTTTTCTCGTCTGTCGAATCCGAACTTTGTAGACGCACAAGTATCAATAAAACCGATTATTATGGACAGACGTGAACACCTGAAATTGTTACTTGCCGGAGGTGTAGGAGCCGGTCTTTTTATGGCTACCGGCTGCACTGAAGAAGATCAGCGTATCAGTGAAAATATAATACGGGAAAATGGCCATGGCTATGGGCGAACCGATTACGAAAAAGAGATCGACAGTCGACTTCACGCTGAGCAATTTTTTACCGAAACCGAATTTGAGATGGTGAAAGTACTGGCCGATATCATAATTCCTGCCGATGATGAATCGGGCAGTGCAACCGATGCGGGTGTTCCTGACTTTATCGAATTTATGATGAAAGATTACCCCCCCTTTCAGTTAGTAACACGCGGCGGGCTGATGTGGCTCAATAATCAGTGCAACCGGCATTTTGAAAAACCTTTTCTGGAATGCAGTGAAGAAGAGAGGCTTGAAATCATCGATAAAATTGCCTGGCCCGATGAAGCCGAACCGGACATGCAGTATGGTGTGCGCTTTTTCAACCGGATGCGTGATTTAACCGCAACCGGATTTTTCACTTCACAGATGGGTGTGGAATATCTCGGTTATCAAGGAAACCGGCCCGGTTTCTGGGATGGAGTCCCCCAGGAGGTACTGGAAAAGCATGGGCTTGAATATGATCAGAAAACGCTCGAGGAATGCATCAAAGAGGAAGATCGCAACCGTATTGCCGAGTGGGATGATGATATGAATATTATTTAGCTCAACTTTCGAAAAATCATAAAAATCTTTTTCAATGGCTTTTAAAGAACGATTTGTAGTGTTAAATCCATTATTTCCAAAAATTCTAATAAATCTTACTTTTGAGAAGTTGACCCAATTTTTGATTTAGAAATCAATTTTATCGGCTTGACTTATACTGTCCTTTTGGCTTGACCCAAAAGGACCAAAAAGTCAAGGCTGTGAATCACTTGACGGCGGGCTTTTCATCGACGCGGCACCCTTTTCCCAAAGGGATCCCCGTGGGGTAATGGTCCATTACACTCATTGACCGTAGTCAAAGATCCGGCCGGTATAAAATGCTGCCAAAGCGTCGCTGAAAACAACCTGTTCCCGCCAACTGATTGAAGGCCGGGTATAATATATATACATATTTCCATTTATTTTTTGCCACTGCATCGCCATTTTGCGAAACATGAGTTAGAGGCACACTTTAATATTCCGATTTATAATCAGCTGGAATCTGAGCTTAAAGCTTTTACAAAATCGATCTCCAGCCGAAAATCACCCTCCTGCTTTTCACTGATCAAAAATCCATACTCTTTTATTTTTGAAAGTGATGGGGCCGGAACATTCTCAAGAGTTTTTCCGCGATGTTTAGGAATAAAACTATTAAATGGTAACTCTACTGTAATCCATTCATCTTTTTTTGTCTTAAAGCGGGAATGGTACACCCAATTATGGAGTGCATTTCCGGTACCGGTTTTGAAACGAAAGCTATAGCTCTTTCCATCGCCTTTCACTTTCAACAAGATGTAATGGTAATTCTCCATATTCATTGGTATGATGTTTTTCACGGATGCGAACCCGCCATTATTTTCCAGAGAAACACGTCCGATGAAAACTCCATTACCCGCATCATTGATCTGAAATTGGCTTTGTGAAATACCACCCATCACTCCATCATTTACAATTTTCCATTTTTGAGAGGCAAGGTTTGTAAAATCCGTAATCAGTACCGAGTGTTTGTAATTATTCATGACAATGAAACATCTGTCACTGTAAAATCATTTCAAAATAACGATTCAGTTCCTGTCTCTTGAAAAGATTCCGCCAAGTCGGCGAAAAACATTACGACTCCGCTCTTCTTCCTTTTCTTCAACCACCCTTGGGTCCTCTGAATCTCTTCCGCTGAAAAAATCACGAAGCCTGTCCCTGAACCTGTCATCCTGAAAATCGGGGCACGACATATCAAAACTTGTATGGGTTTGTTCGGCTGTAAATTGATTTCGCTGGGCTTCAAGACCATTCTGTCCACGAAGATTATTCAAAAAATATCCTGCAACTGGCAAGGCTGTTTGTGAAGCGTATCCCATGTTACTGCTGAAACGAACACGCGGACTGGACCCGCCCACCCAGCTTCCAAAGACCATATCGGGTGTCATTCCCACAAACCATCCGTCCGAGAAGTTTTGTGTCGTTCCGGTTTTGCCTGCTACGGCATGCCGGATTCCAAACTGAGATCTCAGATTATGGCCGGTTCCCTCATTCACTACTTTGGAGAGCATCTGCACCATTGCACCGGCTGTTTCTTCAGATATGGCATTTCCATCCGGCCTGCTTCCCGGGAAACTTTGCCTGATTGCATCAGTAAGAGAACCGCTTTGCCCAGATTCTTCACCCGAAAAATCATAAATTAATTCTCCTTCTGAATTATAAATAGCTTTGATGGTTTTTGGAGTTGCCGGTTTCCCACCGTTCAAAAATGTTGTGTAGGCAGTGGTTAATTCAAGCAGGGAAACTTCAGCCGTTCCAAGGGCTACAGACGGCTCAGGGGGAATGACAGACTGAATGCCCATACCGGCCGCAGTATGCTGCACATTCCGGATTCCGGTTTCCATAAGAACTTCCACTGCAATCGTGTTGATCGATTGCGCCAGTGCACCCTGTATGGAATATCTTCCGCCATACTCGTCACGCACATTGCGGGGCATCCACTCCTCATAATCTTCATAAATTGACAAAATATTTCGCTGATAATCACAAGGCTGCATACCCGATTCGAGTGCGGCGCTATAGACAATTGGCTTGAATGCTGAACCGGGTTGTCGTCTCGATTTCACATGATCGTATTTAAAATAGCGATGATTGATACCTCCCACCCATGCCAAAATATGGCCGTTTTCGGGATGCATTGCCAGAAACCCGGTATTTAGAAATGAGATATAATGCCGATTCAGATCGTAGGGAGAAAGTTCACGCTCTTCATAGCCATTCCATGTATAAATCCTCGTAATTGCCGGAGTGTAAAGGACATCTTCGATCTCTTCATCAGAAAAACCATCTTCCCGGAGCTGCCGGTAATGATCGGACTGCCGCCAGGCCCAAAGAACGGCAGGATCGTCTCTGTCTGCAAAAACCGAACCAGCGGCCCGCTCACCGTCAAACCGGTTTTGAAGGTTCTTGAGTTGTGTGGCCACGGCATCTTCCGCGGCTTTCTGAATCCGAGAATCCACCGTTGTTTGAATAATCAGACCATCGGTGTACAAATTATAGGTTTCTCCGTCCAGTGCCTCTTCGTTTTCCAGAATACGGAGCACTTCACCTCGCACATGTTCCCGAAAATAGGGTGCAGGGCCATCACTTTCTGTAATGCGGCTGTATCGGGTTTCCATAGGTTTTTCGACGTACCGGTCGGCTTCCTCTGCTGTAATCATATCATACTTTTCCATCTGGCGTATCACCACATTACGCCGCTGCCGGGCACTATCCGGATTACGGTGAGGATTATACCACGATGTTGCCCTGAGCATTCCGGTCAGAGTTGCAGCCTCATGAAGTTCAAGATCGGATGGTCGTTTGTTAAAAAAGCGGCGTGAAGCCATATCGATTCCGTAGATCTCCTCCCCAAATGAAACACTGTTGAGATAGAGCGCCAGAATCTCATCTTTATCATAGACACTTTCCATCCGGCGGGCAATGATCATCTCACGGATTTTATCAGCCACAATATAAAAAGGTCCGTTTCGCTCTCTCGGATAGAGATTTTTGGCAAGCTGCTGGGTGATGGTACTTCCGCCACCGCTATTCTGACCCAGTAACAGTGTACGAATGCCCACGCGTGCCAGCGCCCGGTAATCGATGCCGTTGTGATTATAAAATCGTATGTCTTCAATAGCAAGAAGGGCATCCACTACTACCGGGTCCACCTGATCGATAGAAATCTCAGTACGGTTCTGAATGTAGTAAGTTCCGAGCAGTTCCTGATCAGCAGAGTATACCTGGGAAGCGCGATAATTCCGTATTTCAGATAGCTCATCCGTACCGGGGACCGGGCCGAATGAGCCGTGCCAGATCATCACAAAAAATATGACCGGCAACAGTGAAAGCAGAATCACTCCGCCCATCAGGTAAGGAAACCAGGAAGGTAATCGATTTTTCTTAAGATAATTCATAAAAAGCACAACCTTTATTCAATCGAGTGTTAACGGATAAATCAGAATTTTGTTCCTTAGTCAATCAATAGTATTTGAAGTTTTTTTAATTTACTCAAAATTAAAAACATAGCTATTTAACTCAGTGAAAAATAAAATTATGAACAGGAATTTCAAGATAGTAGCCCGCTCCGGTAATGATCTTCAAAAATATATACCCAAACTTGCCAAATTGCGGATTGAAGTGTTCCGGGAGTTTCCTTATCTCTATGACGGAACGCTTGAATACGAACAAAAATACCTGAACACCTACCTTACGTCTGAAGAAAGTATTGTAGTGATGGTTTTTGATGGAGAGGATATTGTGGGTGCATCCACGGGTCTGCCGATGACAGATGAAACCGATGATTTTAAAGAGCCATTTGCCGCCCGGGGAACAGACATTGAAAAAGTATTTTACTGCGGGGAATCGATATTAAAGGCCAATTACAGAGGACAGGGAATTTATTCCACTCTTATGCACGAAAGAGAAGAGCACGCCCGAAAAATGAACCGGTTTGATACGATCTGTTTCTGTGCAGTAGTCCGGCCTGATGACCATCCGCTCCGACCGCCCGGTTACCAGCCGCTGGATGCAATCTGGCAAAAATACGGTTATAAAAAGAACCCGGGCCTTACCGCCAAATATGTGTGGAAAGATATCGATCAGCCCGAAGAAACGGCCAAAAAGATGGTGTTCTGGCTGAAACAACTCGATTAAGCAGTTTCCATCAAAAACGATTTAAACTCATCAAAAGATTTTCCGATAAGCACTGACTCTTTTTCTCTGTTGAGCCACTTTTCCAATCGTGCAGGGATTTCGATTTTATGGCCGGTTTCAGATTCAATCACATCACGGAATTTCACAGGATGAGCTGTAGCAAGGGTCACAACCGAAGTCTCCCCGGATCTGCCAGCCCGATAACTCTCCCCAGCCCGAAAACCAATGGCTGTATGCGGACAGAGCAGATATTTATGAATTTCAAGAGTCTCCCGGATGGTCTCGCGAGTCTCACCATCTGTAAATGAATAACCTTTCAAATGTTGGCGAATCGCTTCATCGGAATGTCCGAACAGGTGCTGTATGCGTGCAAAATTACTTGGATTTCCTACATCCATTGCGTTCGAAATGGTTTGTATAGAATCTTTCGGTGTGAATGAAGTCCCGGCTAAAAATTCTGGTACCACATCATTTACATTTGTTGCAGCAAGAAAAGTTTTAACAGGCATTCCCATTTTCATGGCAAAAAGGCCTCCTGTCAGGTTTCCAAAATTGCCGCTCGGAACTGAGAAAACCGGATTTTTTGCTCCCTCCTTTTTCAGTTCACCCAGTGCATACGCATAATAAAACGACTGTGGCAGCAAACGTGCTATGTTGATGGAATTGGCTGAACTGAGCTGTAATTGACTGGAAAGATCGTCATCGGTAAATGCCTGTTTTACCAGCCGCTGACAATCATCAAAAACACCTTCCACTTCAAGAGCTGTAACGTTTTCGCCAAGCGTGGCCATCTGCTGCTCCTGCAGCTTGCTAACTTTTCCTTTTGGAAAAAGAAGACAGACTTTTACACCCGGAACTTTGTAAAATCCATGTGCCACTGCACTACCTGTATCACCAGAGGTTGCTACAAGAATCGTAACCTCCCTCTGCTCTTTTTGAGCCTGTTCAGAGAAAAGCCTTGCCATAAAGCGTGCGCCAAAATCTTTAAATGCAAGTGTGGGACCATGAAAGAGTTCAAGAACAGAGTGATCATCAGAAACCGAAACCAACTCCAAAGGAAAATTGAATGCATCTTCAGCCACTGACCGGAGTTCAAAATCGGTCAGTTCTCCCTCAAAAAAAGGCCGGGCCATTCTGAAGGCGATTTCCTGAAAACTCAGTTCATGCAGCGAAGACCAAAATTCATCGGGCAAAACCGGGATTTCAGCGGGCATGTATAGTCCGCCATCTGGTGCAAGGCCATTTCGCATAGCCTCAAAAAAAGAGACTGCTGGCGAGGAGTGATTTGTTGAAATATATTTCACGGATTGATCAATTTTTCGATCTGGAAATCAGAGAAGCACAAGCGAGATGCATGTGCTATGTTTTGTGAGAAGTAATTTATGGAAATAATATTCACAACATGTAGAAGTTTTTTAAGTCGATCTGTAAAATGATTGATGTGAAGTGATTTACATGGTATTTTACAGAAGATTATACATTTCTTTTTACCTCAACAGCTGCACCTTGAGTGTTGATTTTGGAAATATGAATATCAAATTCCAATCCTATTTCATCGAGAACATCCCCCATTTTTCGGCCGATGGTTTCTGCTTCAGATTTGGATGTACTGAGAGCAAATACAGAAGGACCAGATCCGGATATGCTGCATCCAAGGGCACCGGCATCCATTGCAGCGGCTTTCATTCGACCGAAACCAGGTATCAGAAGCGAGCGCACAGGCTCAATTATTTCATCGTGGAGGGAGCGGCCAATCAGGTCATAATCCTCTGTGTACAGGCCGGCAATGAGTGCTCCGACATTTCCCCACTGGGTAACAGCCTTCTCCAGAGAAACCTGTTTTTTTAGAATCATCCGGCTGTTTTTTGTCTGAATTTCTATCCCGGGATGAATCAGCGTGCAGTGCAGTTTGTCGGGAGTGTGCAGGGAGATCACATCGGGAGGCTGATGGTTTTTGACCAGGATAAACCCGCCGAAAAGTGCAGCCGCAACATTATCGGCATGGGCGGTTCCGCTGGCAGCCAATTCACCTTCAACAGCAAAGGGAAGTAATTCATTTTTTGAAAAAGGCTCTCCAAGTAGAGCGTTTACAGCCACTACAGCAGCTACAGAACTGGCCGCACTTGAACCCAGACCGCTACCAAGAGGCATCTTTTTTTCGATGGAGAGTTCAATCCCGGTTTCATCCAATTTGCCGGTCTTTTTCAACAGTGCCTGCACGGCAAGACCGGCCGTATTTTTTTCTGTTTCGACAGGCAGACGTCCGCCATCACCGGTTATCTTTATGATTCTTACACCCGGTTTATCCGAAAGAACAGCAGTAACCGTATCTCCCAGATCGTGTATGGCAAATCCGAGCACATCAAATCCGCACCCCACATTGGCCACCGTTGCAGGTGCGAAGGCTTTAACTTCTATTGAGTGATTGGGCATGGGTCTTTTTTTAATATCCGGCGTTACTGTAAGCTTTGGTATTGGCTACTCGTAAAATATCGGAAATAATTCCCGCTGATGTAACATAAGCTCCGGCTCCCGGCCCTTTAACCACCAGCGGATTTTCATCGTAATGAGAGGAATAGATGGCCAGAATATTGTCAGTTCCCGAGAGGTTATAAAACGGATGCCTGATATCGACCTGTTCGAGCTTTACCACGGCTTTGTTGTCTTCAAACCGGGCGATGTAGCACAGTTTTTTTTCTGCATCAGTTGCTTTTTTTGCAAGTGCAGCGAATTCATTGTCTGATTCTTCCAAAAGTTCAAAAAACTGTTCGATATTATCGGCATCTCTTGCATTTTCAGGAACCAGATTCTGGATGTCAATATCATCAAATTCCAGTTCATAACCAGATACCCTGGCCAGAATCAGCAGTTTTCGTCCAACATCGTGTCCGTTGAGATCTTCACGGGGATCGGGTTCTGTATAGCCTTTATCACGTGCTTGTTTTACCAGTTCACTAAACGGCACCGAACCATCGTAAGTATTAAAGAGATAGCTGAGAGTACCGGAAAGGACACCTTCAATTTTCTCTATACTGTCGCCCGTGGTTACCATTTCATTAATGGTGCCGATAATCGGCAGGCCTGCTCCCACATTCGTCTCATACCGGTACGCACAGTTATGTTTTCTGGCAGTTTGATGGAGCCGGGTAAAAATTTTCTGAGTTGTAGAATTGGCTTTTTTGTTCGGAGTAACCACAGAGATACTGGCCGTTAATATTTCATCATAAAACGGGTAAATATCGGCACTGGCCGTACAGTCAATAAATACGGAGTTTGGCAGATTCATCGATCTCATTTCAGCTACAAAATCTTTCAGATCGGTTGCTTTCCCTTTGTCAGAAAGCCTGGAGTTCCAGTCATCCAGAGGAATGGCTTCATCACTCAAAAGCATTTGTTTACTGTTAGCTACCCCTTTCAGATTCAGATCAATCTGGTACTCTTTGTAGAGCTCTTTTTCCTGTTCACTGATAATTTTGAGGAGTGTACTTCCGATTAAACCGGTTCCCACCAGGAAGAGATTCATCGTTTTAACGCCCGACAAGAAAAAGGCGTCGTGCAGTGTATTCATTGCTTTTTTTTCATTTTTCCTGTCTACAACAAAAGAGATATTTCTTTCGGATGACCCCTGTGCTATTGCAACAATATTTATACCGTTTCTGCCCAGTGCATTAAAAACACGTCCGGCAATTCCCGGAATTTGCCGCATGTTGTCTCCCACAACGGCGATAACTGAAAGATCTCGTTCAACGCGAATTTCATCAATAATATCTGCACTGATTTCTTCACTGAACTCTTCTGCTATGGTCTTTTTGGCTGTCGCTGCATCGCCCGGCAAAATAGCCACGGTAATTGTATGCTCCGATGAGGATTGTGTAATGAGAATGATATTAATGTTTTCTTTTGCAAGCGCACCAAACATCCTCGCAGAAACACCTGATACACCAATCATTCCGCTTCCTTTGATAGTTATCAAAGATACGTGTTCGATAGACGACATCCCACGGATTATTCCGTTTTTCTCCTTCACCTCTCTTTTTATCCACGTTCCGGGATGCTCAGGTTTAAACGTGTTTTTGATGAGAATCGGAATGGCCGATTTCAGTGCGGGTTGAATGGTTGGCGGATAGATCACCTTGGCCCCAAAGTGTGAGAGTTCCATCGCCTCTTCGTATGATGCAAAATCAACTGAAAAAGCGTTCTTCACTTTACGGGGATCAGCTGTCATCAGCCCGTCTACATCGGTCCAGATTTCGATCACCTCAGCCAGTAATGCAGCCCCGAATATTGAGGCGGTATAATCCGATCCGCCGCGTCCCAGAGTGGTAGACTCATCATCCATTGTGGAAGAGATAAATCCGGTTGCAACGATAATATCCGAATCGGTTTCTTCAATAAATTCACGAATATTTTGAAATGTAATTGCAGTAATAATTCTGGCCGAACCGAAATTGTTATCTGTCTTGATCAATTTTCTTGTATCAGAAAAAACAGCAGAAATTCCTTTAGAGACGAGTAACCGCGATAGTATCAATGCAGAAAACCGCTCGCCGAAGCCCACAATAAAGTCGAGAGTTTTTTTGGTAAGTTCACGAATCAGGTACACCCCCTGCAGCACATCATCCAGCTCATTCAGCATCATTTTAAAGGATGTGATAACTTCACTCCTTTTGCTTGCCGGGAACAGTTCATTAATGGTTTTATAATGTCGCTCTTCAATTCCATTGAGGATGGAAAGGTATGACTGATCCCCTTTTGCAGCCAGTGCGGCCATGTCAATTAATTGATCTGTTACACCTCTGAATGCAGAAACCACAACCACAAGCCGGTCCTTTTTCTGCCTGGTCTCAATAATGTTAACAACTTTTTGCAGTGCATCAGGCGTGCCTACTGAGCTCCCGCCAAATTTTAAAATTCTCATGTATATTATTCGGTTACAACCTTACAATGGGGAGATTTATTTAAACTATCTTTTTAACAAGCTCCAATCAAACCCCAATTCAAAACAACCTTAATTTTAGCCAAACTAAACACGCCCTACAAGTTATTTTTGCTATTCTTCCAAGAAAATAATGGAAGCGCTTTTCTTTTTTTAAGTAATTTTTATGCCAAAAAGGTTGGTTATTGAACCTGTATTTGTTTAGTTAGTTCCTTGTGCGGAAGATAATTTGACCTGCATTTTTCACAAATATATGTTGATTGTTATTATCACTATGTCTGCCAATAAGCACCATCAAACAAATATTAAAATATTTTTCAACATATTGTCGGCCAATGTGAATCATACAGAGTCATTGTTTTCTGTTTCGGCATCTATTTCACAACTTTTAAAAAAATATGAGTAATAACATGGATTTCAGTAAAAAAAGTGCTGCTATATTGGGAGCAGGTAATATAGGTTGTTCCATTGCAAATGGTTTGAATGCTTCGGGAATTTTCAAAACTGAAAAGATCTACCTTACACGAAGGCGTGTGGAGCAATTGAACGGTTATAAGGAAAAAGGGTTTCAGGTCAGTTCAGACAATATTGAAACCGTGAATAAGGCTGACATTCTGATAGTCTGCGTAGAGCCTCATCAACTGGACGGACTTCTGGCTGAAATAGCACCAGCCGTAAACCCTGAAAAACATATTTTGATCTCAGTGGTATCGGGTGCACGTATTGCTGATATTATTGAGAAAATGCCAAAAAACCTGCCTGTAACCCGTGCTATGCCAAACACGGCCATTGCTATCCGGGAATCGATGACTTGTATCTGTTCGGAATCTACCGATCCAAAATCGATCGAAGTAACCAAAGCGATATTTGATACCGTAGGCGAAACCCAGGTTATCCGCGAAGAGCAGATGACATCAGCTACAGCTCTTTGTGCATGTGGAATTGCCTTTTTCCTGAGGGCTATCCGGGCTGCATCACAGGGTGGAATTGAAATCGGTTTTAATTCGCAGGAATCTCTGGCTATGTCAACGCAAACCGCAAAGGGAGCGGCCAGTCTGCTTGCTGCGATGCATAATCACCCCGAGTATGAAATTGACCGTGTAACTACACCAAAAGGCTGCACGATTTCTGGACTTAATCAGATGGAACACGGTGGCTTCAGCTCAGCAATGATCAAAGGGATTTTGACTTCAGCCGAAAAAGCTGAAAAACTTTACTGATTCTCTTTTCTGCTTGGGATATACCCCTGCATTTTCGAAAAAGGCTGCTGCCTGAGGATCACTGAAGATTGGTTTTTTTGCTTGCAGCCCATCCAAATCAGGCAGGGAATTCAATTCTAAAATTTTAAAACCCTGTTCGGTTAATACTGCATCTATACCTGTATATCGAAGCCAAATATGTTTATTAAGCTCATTCAGAAGATTATTCACTTTATGTTTCCACCCCGGAATTTGTATTCCCGTTATTTGAATGCCGGTATCAGGATGGTGCGTAATTACTTTTATTTTATTGTCATCAGTTTTTAAAAGGCCACTTCCAATTTTGCCAGATTCTTTATCGATATGAAAATAGCACCCGCCTTTACTCCAGTTATCCACCGGAGTAGATTTTTGAGTGCCAATTTTATGTATAGTATCATAAATGAATAACTTATGGGTTGCCGGGTCTCTCATCAAATGAAAGCGAATCGTATTTGTTGAACCATTAAAAAATTTTGCGGAATACGCTTGATTTTGCACCTTCTCACTAATAATGAAGGTTCTGTTTTTCGCCTTCGCAAAACCCAGTACACGATTAAAATTCTCCTGGTTTAATTCAATAATACCAATACCAAGTGAAGAATAAACAGGTTTATAAATAAATGGCTTTAGAGCCATTTTCTTTTTCAGATAACCTTCTGCCGGGCCTTCAATTTCAACATTACTGCCGATAAATTTACCATTTTTAAAAATACAATAATCTTCAGGAATCAGGTTTTCGGGTAACAGAAATGGCAACAGAGCCTTATTATCAATTGCTTTATGAAAAAGTCCGTTATATCTGCGGTGATATTTTTTGTATCGTAAAGTATCAAGATATAAATGACTGTTACTTCTAGTGACTCCGTCTTGTCTCTTGCTAAAAGAATTGAAACCATTTTGCCAAAGCCAAATCTTGTCTCTTAGAGGCACTTCCTGGCTTTGGTATGATTTTTCTTTCCCCAAAAAGTATTTATACACCGTAATATGCCATCGCAGTTTATTAAAATATGAGAACAGCATCATTTACTTCAAAGCATATTTTTGAATTATCCATTAAAAATAATCCGGTTTCGGTCTTACAATAACAAGTTTCTTTTAAAAAGGTTGAATGACCTCTTGGAGCAACAGACCAGGCCAAAATAATCGCTGAAAAAAGTACCTTCATTCAGGTGAATTTTCAATTTTTTTTCTTGGCTGAATACCTACACTATTCAAAAAAGCACGGGTTCGCGGATCTTTAAATAGCGGTATTCTGGATTGCACCCCTTCAAGGCCCGGTATTGAATTCAGTTCAATAATTTTAAAACCATCCCTGGTTAAAACTGCATCGATACCCGAATAACGGAGCCAGACTAATTTATTCAGTTCCTGAAGCAGATTATTCACAGCATCTTTCCAGCCTGGAATTTGTATCCCGGTTATTGGCAAGTTGGTATCGGGATGATGTGATATAGTCTTGGTATATCCCTCTTCGTTTTTCTGATATCCCTCCAGAAGGGTGCCATTCTCTATATCTATATTAAAAAGAAGTGCGCCCTTGCCAAAGTTATCTACAGGGGCAGATTTATTTGTGCCGAATTTTTGATTTGCATCCAGTAAATAAAGTTGATTCGTTTTAGGATCTCTGATAACATTGATTCGAATTGTATTCGTACAACCCGAAAAAATCTGGTCCGAATAGGGAAGATTGTACAACTTTTCAGATATGATTGCTGTTTTTTTCTTTAATCGTGCAAAACCCAATACACGCTTGATATTTTCTTCAGTTAGCAAAATAACCCCAGATCCAAGTGAAGAATAGACTGGTTTGTAGATATATTCTTTTTGTTTGACTTGTTCCATTAAAAAATTTTCAACAGAACCATCAATATCAAAATTTGCCCCTGCATATTTCCCTTTTTCAAAAATAATATAGTTTTCACAAGTGAGGTTCTTTGGCAACAGGAATGGAATCATTGCTTTGTTATCTATTACTTTATTAAAGATTCCATTGTAAGCTTCTGCATTTTTTTTATATCTCCATGTATCCAGATAAAGATGAATATTTTCTTTAGTCAAACCATAACGGCTTTTTTGAAAAGTATTAAAACCATTTTTCCAGAGCCACAGCCTCTCTTTTAAAGAGACCTCTTCTTCGCTTTTCCTCTTTTCATTATTCCAGAAAAAAAGCAAGGTTTTGTAGTTTTTATCTAAGGCATTGATTAATGAAAAAAAAGATCTCATGTTTTGGGCGATTATATAAGTTTATTTTAACAGGAATAGCAAAACAGTCTTATAAACTTTAGTTACGCACAGATTGTATAAATTTTCAGGTTTTAAACTTCCATTATAAAGTTCGACTGGCTGGCCGCATGGGCAGCCAGACGATATCAGGGTCTCGTCTGGAAAATGTCTTATTCAAAGCCATCCGAAGTAATTGCAAGTTTATTCTATTTAATTTTCAATTTTTCTTCTAGGTTTAACTCCCACATTTTCTAAAAAAGCCCGGGTCCGGGTATCTTTATAAAGGGGTATTCTGGATTGCACCCCTTCGATATCAGGCACTGAATTCAGTTCGATAATTTTAAACCCATCACCGGTTAAAACAGCGTCGATTCCCGTGTATCGTAGCCAGGCTAATTTATTCAGTTCATCAAGCAGCTCAATCACCGCATCGTTCCAGCCGGGGATTTGCACCCCTGTGATCGGTGAGTTCGTATCGGGGTGATGTGATATGGTTTCGGTTTGTCCTTTTGCGTTTTTCTGAAACCCTTGTATAAACTTGCCATTTTCAATGTCTATATAGAAAAGTATTCCTCCCTTGCTCCAGTTATCTACTGGCACTGATTTATTTGTACCAATTTTATGTTTTGCATCCAGCAAAAATAGTATGTTGGTATTTGGATCTCTCATAACATTGATGCGAATTGTATTCGTACAACCCGAAAATATCTGGTCCGAATAGGGAAGATTATACAATTTTTCAGATATAATCGCTGTTTTTTTCTTTAATCGTGTAAAACCCAAAACACGCTTAAGGTTCTCTTCAGTTAGCAAAATTACCCCAGATCCAAGAGAAGAAAAGACTGGTTTGTAGATATATTCTTTCCGTCTGACTTGTTCTATTAAAAAATTCTCAACAGAACCTTCAATTTCGATATTTGCACCTGCATACTTCCCATTTTCAAAAATAATGTAGTTTTTACAGGTCAGTTTCTCCGGTAAAAGGAATGGAATCATCGCTTTATTATCTATAATTTTATTAAATATTCCATTAAAAGAAGAGGCATTTTTTTTATATCTCCACGTATCCAGATATAGATGGAAATTTTCTTTCGTCAAACCATAACGGTTTTTGTGAAATGTATTAAAACCATTCCTCCAGAGCCACATTCTCTCTTTTAAAGAAACCTCTTCATCGCTGTTTGTCTTTTCATTTTGCCAGAAGTATTGAAAGGTTTTGTAGTTCTGTTTTAACGCATTGATTAATGAAAATAAAGATTTCATGTATTGAGCAATTATGTGAGTTTATTTTTACAGGAATAGCAAAACAGCCTGGTCAAGAATTTAGAATCTTAATTCAACATATGAATTGATCAAATTTTTTGAATACGTCACAAAGAGCCTACCTTGCGCACCCCTTACTAAACAATCCCAAGTGTGAGTTTAGGGGAAAAGTTGATATACAGCTTTTTGACTCCGGATGCCTGCGCTCAAACTGACGAATTTAATCAGAAAAAAATCGAAATAAGAGTAAAAATAATTCTAATGCTGTTAATAAAAGAGGCTTAAGGTTTTATTCGTTTATGTCCAGCTTCTTTGAAAAATGATTTTGTAACAGAGTGTCTTAAAATCGGAATCTCATCCTGTAAAAGTTCAATGCCGGGCAGTGAGTTTAATTCAAGAATTTTAAATCCTGTTTCAGTAAGTATCGCATCAACTCCTGTGTACCTTATCCAAACTTGTTTATTGAGGAGTTCAAGAAAACGGTTAATGGAACGATTCCAATTTGGAATTTTCAGCCCTTCAATCTTCACTCCGGTGTCCGGATGTTCACACAAATACTCATCTTTGCCATTGACATAAATTCTGGTTTTTAAAAGAACTCCGGTCTCCGGTTCTATTGTAGCCCCAATACCCCCATGAACCGTGTGATCAGCAGGTGCTGTCTTTTTTGTTCCGAATTTGTGTATGGCAGAGAGAAGTTCCA
>JAFIFB010000038.1 GCA_020832285.1 Balneolaceae bacterium | reverse complement strand
AAACTTCTTGGCAACCCCACCATAGGTCTTCGCCATCACCGTTGTGATCGCTGCCGTTAACGTGGTCTTACCGTGATCTACGTGACCGATCGTACCTACGTTCACGTGGGGCTTGGTACGCTGAAATGTCTCTTTTGCCATGGTTAGTACTATTTTAAATTTTTAGGCTTGTTGTTCAATTATTTCTTGTGCTTTTGCTTCGGGCACAGGTACATATTCTGCAAATTCCATCGAATAAACTGCACGACCCTGTGTAAGCGAACGAAGATCAGTGGAATATCCAAACATCTCGGAAAGAGGTACTTTCGCTTTCACAAGTGACCCTTCAGGATTGTTATCCATTTTCTGGATAATGCCACGCCGTCCGTTAATATCACCAATCACATCACCCATATAGTCTTCAGGAGTTGTGACTTCCACCGTCATCACCGGCTCCAGTAACTGAGGACCGGCTTTTTTTGCTGAATTTCTGAATGCAAGTCTTGCACAAAGCTCAAAACTGAATGCATCAGAGTCCACATCATGGTAGGAGCCGTCAAATAACCGTACTCCAATATTTTGTACGGGGTAATTGGCCTGAATACCATTTTTCATCGATTCGCGGAAACCCTTTTCAACAGATGGGATATATTCACGCGGAATGTTCCCACCCACAATTTCATTCACAAATTTAAAACCTTCGCTCATGGTAACTTTTTTGTCATCATCAGCATATTGTTCGAAATGATTAATAGGGCCAATTTCAAACGAAATATCTGCAAATTTACCACGCCCGCCAGTCTGTTTCTTGTAAACCTCTTTATGCTCGAAAGGCTTTGTAATAGTCTCGCGATAAGATACTTGTGGCTGACCAACATTTGCCTCAACCTTGAATTCACGCTTCAATCGGTCTACAATAATTTCGAGGTGAAGTTCACCCATTCCGGCAATAGTCGTTTGCCCGGTTTCTTCATCTGTAGAAACTTTAAATGTAGGATCTTCTTCGGCAAGTTTTACAAGTCCTGTTGTCAGCTTTTCTGCGTCAGCCTTCGATTTGGGCTCAACAGCCAGCTTAATCACAGGTTCCGGGAAAGTAATTTTCTCGAGGAGAATTGGGTGATCCACATCGCAGAATGTATCTCCCGTGTTCACCTTTTTAACCCCAACTGCTGCGGCAATATCACCAGCGCGAACAACGTCAATATCTTTTTTATCGTTTGCGTGCATCTCAAGCAACCGCCCGATTCTTTCCCTATCACCGGTTGTTGAATTCAAAATGTAAGAGCCTTTCTCAAGTGTTCCTGAATATACTCTGAAAAACGTGAGTTTACCCACATAAGGGTCTGTCATAATCTTGAATGCAAGTGCTGCAAAAGGAGCATTTACATCGGCCTCTCTTGTCATCTTGTTTTCGGGATTGCCCGGCTCCTGACCGTTTACCGCATCTACATCGAGCGGACTTGGCAAGTATTCTATGACTTTATCAAGAAGAATTTGAACACCCTTGTTTTTAAGGGCAGTACCGCAAAGTACAGGGGTAATGTCTCGGGCCAGAGTAGCTTTTCTGATAGCTCCGTTGATCTCTTCTTCTGAAATCTCTTCTTCCATCAGATATTTTTCCATCAGTTCATCATCATGATCGGCGATAGCTTCAAGCATAATCTTTCGGAATTCCACAACCTTATCTTTCATATCGGCGGGAATGTCTACAATATCGTATTTGGCACCTAAAGATTCATCATCCCAGACAATTCCCTTCAAATTGATAAGGTCAACCACACCCTGGAAGTTTTCTTCTGCTCCAATTGGTATTTGGATAGGGATTGGGTTGGCACCCAGCTTCTCTCTCATTTGCTCAATAACATTGTAGAAATCAGCTCCTGTGCGGTCCATCTTATTCACAAATGCCATTCTCGGAACATTGTACTTATTAGCCTGTCTCCAAACGGTTTCAGATTGAGGCTGCACAGCTCCTACTGAACAAAATACTCCAATTGCACCATCAAGAACTCGGAGTGACCGCTCAACTTCAACAGTAAAATCCACGTGGCCCGGAGTATCTATAATATTGATTCGGTGATCTTTCCAGATACAGTGCGTTGCAGCAGAAGTAATTGTAATTCCTCTTTCCTGCTCCTGCTCCATCCAGTCCATCGTAGCAGCGCCATCATGTACTTCACCCATACGGTGACTACGACCAGTATAAAAAAGAATCCGCTCGGTTACAGTTGTTTTACCGGCATCAATATGCGCCATAATCCCGATGTTACGGGTACGGCGAATACGGTCAATAATTTTCGGGTCTGTTTTTGTCGTTACTTCAGACATTGTTTTTATGGTGTTTACTGAGTTTTAAAAAATTTAGAACCTGAAATGAGCAAAAGCCTTGTTCGCTTCGGCCATTCGGTGTGTCTCATCCTTCTTACGAACGGCTCCGCCTTCGTTTTTGGATGCATCAATTAATTCGCGTCCCAAACGGATCGCCATCGACTTATCATTTCTTTGTCGGGAAGCCCGGATAATCCATCTCATTCCCAAGGCCGTTCCCCTGTCGGTTCTCACTTCAACAGGAACCTGATAAGTTGCACCACCAACACGGCGACTCTTCACCTCAACAACTGGTGTGGCATTACTGAGCGCAGATTTAAAAACATCAATTGGCGGCTCACCTGTTTTTTCCTCAATCATGGCAAATGCCTGATATAAAATTTTTCTTGCAACACCCTTTTTACCATCCCGCATCAGATTGTTAACAAATCTTGTTACGAGTTTGTCATTAAAAATCGGGTCGGGCTGTAAATCTCTTTTTTCTGCTTTTCTTCTTCGCATATCAAATAATGAAGGTTAAAAAATACTGTTTACCCTTTTGGTTTCTTGGTACCGTAGTGGCTCCTGCCCTGTTTACGGTCTTCAACACCAGCCGTATCAAGTGTTCCGCGAACTATATGATAGCGAACACCGGGCAAATCTTTTACACGACCGCCCCTGATCAGCACAATACTGTGCTCCTGGAGGTTATGCCCTTCACCGGGAATATAGGCCGTTACTTCAATGCCGTTTGTAAGCCGAACCCTTGCTACCTTACGCAGAGCCGAATTCGGTTTCTTGGGAGTAGTAGTATACACACGAGTGCAAACACCACGCTTCTGCGGACAGCTTTGCAGTGCACGTGCAGTTGTTTTAGTAGGTTTGCTTTTTCTACCTTTGCGAATGAGTTGTTGTATTGTAGGCACAGATTTACCTTATTTGTTTATCGTATAATCAATAGCTCGTAAAGGTAGCAATTTTGCACTTTAATTTGCAATAAAATTCTCAATTTTTTTACTGAAAGTCTGACTAAACTTGCAATCGTTACATTTAAAGGGAATTAAGCCACTTTTTTAGAAAATTATATTATTATACTGATACAAATCAATATAACAATTTGAAGTTATTAGACCTCCATAATCTCAGCCAAAAACGACTCACAGCACTGCAGCATTCGGGTATTCATAAGCCCATAGATCTGCTCTATTTTTTTCCCAGGCGATATATCGACAAGTCTAACGTAAAACCTATCCGATATCTTTCAGGCGAATCTGAACCGGTAACTGTTGTCGGGCGCGTAAAAGCTGTTAATGTTACCGGTTTTAATAAAAATAAAAGGCTCGAAGTCATTGTACAGGATCACTCCGCATCACTAAAAGCAGTATATTTTAAAGGATGGAAGTACTTTATTAAACAGTTTAAAGAGGGTGAGTGGGTTGCCCTGTTCGGAACTGCAAAACAGTATGGGCGTTTTATGAGCATGGCCCACCCCGAGATTGATCATCTTGGCAGCCCCGAAGAAGTGGAGAAGCTGGATACCCTTATCCCGATCTATCCTTCAAACAAACACTTTTCCAAGGCTTACATTTCCAATAAGATTATTGAGAGCTTCATTGACCAGATACTTGACTCTGTAAAAGACCGGGAATTTTTGCCCGAAGAGCTGCTTTCAAAATATAAATTCCCTGAGCGTCACCAGGCACTTCAAACCATTCACAAACCGAAAAACCGGCAAGAGGCCTCGAAAGCTCTTGAACGCTTTAAATTTGAAGAGCTTTTTCTTTTTGAGCTGAGCATGGCCAAAATAAAAAACGAACGAATGGTTCGAACCGAAGGATCACTGCTTCAACCCGGCAAACTGACACTTGAATTTTTTAGAAAGATCTTGCCTTTTACACTTACGGATGGCCAAAAAAATGCACTGTCCGATATCAAAAAAGATTTGCAGTCTGGTTTTCAGATGAACCGGCTTATACAAGGCGATGTGGGTGCGGGAAAAACCATCGTGGCTATCGGGGCCATGCTAATGGCTGTGGATAATGGCTGCCAGGCTGCATTGATGGCACCAACTGAAATCCTTGCAGAACAACACTACTTTACATTAAAAAAATTACTGGAACCAATGGGTGTGCGTTTCCGGCTGATTACCGGCGGACAAAAGGCCAGTCTCCGCCGCGATATTCATGCAGATATTTCAGGTGGAAACTGTCAGATCGCAATCGGCACACACGCCATTTTCCAGGAAAGTGTGAAATTCAACAATCTCGGACTTGTGGTGATAGACGAACAGCACAGGTTTGGTGTAAAACAGAGAAATGAAATTCTTACCAAAGGGGATCATCCACACCTTTTAGTGATGTCGGCAACCCCTATTCCCCGTTCACTGGCCATGACCATTTACAGTGACCTGGACATATCTATCATCAAAGATCTGCCAGCCGGACGAAAGCCCATCAAAACGGCTGTACGGTCTGACAAGGAGCGGGAGAAGGTGTACCAATTCCTGGAAAAAAGTGTGCAGGCCGGAGATCAGGTGTATGTGATTTTTCCCCTGATTGAAGAATCGGAAGCGATGGATCTGAAAGATGCCACCATGGGGTTTGATAAATTAAAACGGCGATTTCCTGAAGTATCCATTGAACTGCTGCATGGGCAGATGAAATCGGAAGAGAAAGAACAAACTATGAAACGGTTCGTGGAAGGGAAAACCAGTATTCTCGTTACTACTACAGTTATTGAAGTTGGCGTTGACGTGCCAAATGCTTCTATCATGATAATTGAGCACGCTGAACGATTTGGATTGTCGCAGCTTCATCAACTGAGAGGACGTATTGGGCGGGGGCGAAAACAGAGTTACTGTATTCTGATGCCGGGAAGCAGGCTAAGCCGCGACGGGCGATACCGCCTGAAAAAACTGGTGGAAACCAGTGATGGGTTTGAAATAGCCGAAGCCGACCTTAAACTTCGCGGTCCGGGCGACTTTCTCGGCACCAAACAGAGTGGCCTTCCCGAATTTAAATACGCTGATATTATTGAAGACCGCCTTTTGCTGGAACAAGCAAAAAACGATGCATGGCAGGTAATCCGTTCAGACTCTGATCTTTCGAAACCCGAACATGAGCTCCTGAAAGCCGTTTTTGAACCCTATTTTAAGGAAAAGTCGGAATTTTTTGGTGTGGGATAATATCGGAGGAAAATAAAGTGTCAAACGTTTTTTCTGAATTTTACTCTTCCATTAATACAAATCTGTCTATCGTTTTTTTGATCTGATAATCACGAAATGGTTTTGAAATGTAGTAATCCATTCCCGCATCCATGCATTTTTTTTCTACGTCGACAGAAGCTCCGGCTGTAAGGGCTACGATTGGAACCGTCCGGCTGTATTCATCATCTGCTGATCTAATTTCCTTCACAGCTTCATAACCACTGAGCTCAGGCATTTGAATATCCATAAAAACAAGGTCGGGTTTGTGCTCCTTACAGGCCGTAACTGCTTCCCTCCCGTTTACTGCTTCAATAATCACAGCTTTTGGAAAGTATTTTGAAATAACCAGTCGAACCAGCATTCGATTCAGATCAGTATCTTCTGCAATCAGTATAACCGGCTCTTCATCTGAGTTGGGCTCAAACTTCCTTACTTTCTCCTGAAAATTTTTACCTTTGTCTGTCCTGTTATCTTTCAGTTTTCTGTATTCCTTTTTTAATGTAAAATAGAACCGGCTTCCCACTCCCGCTTCACTTTCAAAGCCGATTGAACTGCCCATTTTTTTCGCCAGCATTTCTGAAATAATTAATCCCAGGCCTGTACCTCCGTGCTGCCGCCTGATAGAAGAATCGATTTGTGAAAATGCTTTAAACAGGTGCTCTTTTTGATCTTTAGAAATGCCAATCCCTGTATCTTCAACTTCAAAAATAAAATTGCCGATGTTATTATTTTGGCCGGATTCCTCCTCTTCAAACCGAACTGAAAATTTTACACTTCCCTCATCTGTAAATTTAATAGCATTCCCTATCAGGTTAATCAGAATCTGTTTTAGCCTGAGAGGGTCAATCACCACATATTGAGGCATATTTTCACTAATATTCACTTCTAATGGAATCTCTTTATTCTTCGCGCTCAGTTTCAATACTTCTATAGAGTAGCTAAGCATCTCGCACAAATCGGTTTCCACTTCCTCCAGATCAAGCTTGCCCGCCTCAACTTTTGATAAATCCAGGATGTCATTCACAATACTCAATAAACTTTCAGCCGATTTCAGTGCATAGGTTATATATTTGTACTGTTCAGATGTAAGTTTTGTGTAACGGAGCAGATCCAAAAACCCAATGACTCCATTTATGGGAGTACGGATTTCATGACTCATATTTGCAAGAAATACCGATTTAGCCTGATTCGCTCTTTCTGCTAGTTTGCGGCTCTCTACCAAATAATTTTGTAACTCCTGGCGCTGGATTATATTAACCAGCATTTGTGCAAATACATTTAGAATCTGCACTTCTTTTTCTGTGTAAAGATGCTTTCGCTGAACAGAATCGAAACCCACAAAACCAAAATAATTTCCCTCACTAAGCAAAGGAAAAGCAACCACACTTTTAATATTTTGCATGGCTAAAATTTCTTTCTGCTGTGATTCGTCCGGCAACGCATTCACATCATCAATGATTATATAGTTCCCTTTTACATGCTCATCAAACCAGTCTTCTATCACCTCAAGAGGAACATCCTGCAGATCGTCTATATGCGGTGTAATTCCTTCGTTACACCATTCATGAGTATTCTTCACATGCCTTTTTTCGGGATCATAACGAAAAATATATGCACGATCAGCACTCACGAACCGGCCTATATCACTAAGTGACTGTCGTATCGCACTTTCGATATCATTCAAATCAATATTGATAAAGCTCGTAGAAAGATTCATTACAATCTGCTGCAGTTTGTTTACATTTTGCAGATCTTCTTCCGTAATATTTTTCAAAATTACATCCGAAATTACGGTAGATAACACGCGAAACGAGGCGACCTCATCCACGGTCCAATTTCCCGTTGTTTTCACCGAGTCAATACCAAACACCCCATAAGGTTCACCCTGAATAAAAATGGGAAGGCATAGCAGCGATTTCACATTTTGGTTTTCTAAAACTTCCTGCACCCGTGCAGCCTGAACCGGCAGCTCCTCAACATTTTTAATCTGAATGACTTCTCCTTCTTTTATTTGGTTGTACCACCAGGGATAGTCTTTAAAAGAAATGTTTTGAAGTTCATCCTTAGTGGGTTGAATACCGCTATTCAGCCATTCGTGTGTAATACTATATGTATCTTTCACTATGGAATAACTGAACAAATAGGCCCGGTCTGCCGAGAAAAACGTGCCTATATCCTCCAAGCTTTTTGTAATTGCTTCATCAAGTTTATATCCGGATACATTAACAAACCTCGATGATATATCAGACATCAACTGTTTAAATCGAAGTTCAAACCGATTTTTTTCTTCAAGTCTAACCCGATCGAGAACAAGTGCAATGATATTGGCCAGCATCTTCAGCAAATGGTGGTCATTTTCCGACCATTTTCTTTCATAACGGTCGCAATCGAATCCAAGAAAACCCTGAAGGCTGCCCTGCCACATTATAGGTACTGCAAGTACAGATTTTATTCCCCGCGACTCAATAATTTCTTTTTCAACCGAAGCTTCGGGAGGAAGCAAAGAAGTATTTTCGATATGAATGAGTTCTTCTTTCGTTAATTTTTCGATCCACCAGGGTACTTTATCAAATGGAATTTCTTCCTGAATATCACTTAAATCTCTTACAAGCTCCGAAGACCACTCATAATTACATATAAAGCTTTCCTTTTTTTTCTTTTTTTGATAGATATAAACTCTGTCTGCATCAATAAGTTTTCCGCATTCGCGAATCGTATCTTCAATAGCATCATCAATTTCAGCGAGCGTACTGTTTATAAATCGTTTGCATGCCCTTGCTGAAAATCGTTCCATCTCGATTCGGTGAAGTGCTTTATCAGTTGTAAAGCCAGCATTTGTTTGATCTGAATACGGATGTGATTTTGATTTACTCATCTCTGGTCAGTTTAATATGTAAAAAGCAGGTTCAAGTAATTGGCAGACATTTTTAAATAAGCGTTCACTATTGGTTAAATCTACACCTGTGAAAAATATCACATCACTTTACCAAACATCCCGCTCAATAAATTCAGCTTAAAAAGCTCTGTTTTTAAGAATAAGAAAAGTATTGATATTAAATAATTTACAAAAAAAGACGATAATCAGAATACTAAAAAATAATTTAGTCAATTATTTTTTTCAGAACTCTTGAAAGTTTAATCTCTCAAGTCAACTTACAATTTAGTGCAATTACATCTCACAATTTCACCCTGTCAACAATTTCATTATCCTCATTGATGAATCCTTCAAATCGCGCAAGCTGGATCAGGGTAGTATACAGTAGCTGATCGATATTCAAAGAAGATGAACGAAGCCATTTATGAACCGACTTATCCTCTGGAAATTTCTCGATACACTCTGTTGTGTATTCTGTAAAGCATTGCGCATTGCAATAGCCGATCTGCACGCGTCATAAACATGATTTTCATCCTCCCCGAGGATCCCAAAATGAGCCAGAAACCCATCTCCTGTGAATCGATCTACTGTTCCGTTATATATCTCCACTTCGTTACCGAGCCGTGACAGTACTGAATTGGCAAATTCAACTGCTTCAATGGGGTTGCGGCGTTCGAACAAGCTTGTAAAGTGGCGAATATCGCAGTGCCTTCTTTTCTGATCGCTTTCTCTTGGTATTACACAAACTCAAGAACTATTAAACTTTAGTCTGCAGCAAGGCCTCGCCTGGCCAGCAAGTGTATCACATCAGGATCGTCTCCACGGAAATTCCGGTAGAGCTCCATTGCATCGAGACTGCCCCCGCGAGAAAGAATGTGTTCGCGATAGTGATCTCCGTTTTCACGAGTGAGGCCTCCCTGCTGTTCCATGAAAGCGAACGCATCGGCTGCAAGAATTTCACTCCAGATATAAGCGTAATAATTGGCCGAATATCCTCCGGAAAAAATGTGTGCAAAATAGGGTGATTTGTATCTCGGAGGAACAGCTTCCCAGTCGAGATTATATTTATTGAGTGCCGATTGCTCAAATGATTCCACATCCGATGGAATTTCCTCAGAATTTAGCAGATGCCACTCAAGATCAATCATGGTGGCGGCCAGGTATTCCTGTGTATCAAAACCCTGGTTAAACTCCCTGGCAGCAATCAAACGATCCAGCAATTCTTCGGGGATTGGTTCGCCGGTTTCGTGGTGTATGGCATAGTTTTTCAAAACCTCAGGATGGATGGCCCAGTCTTCCTCGAATGTGGATGGAAATTCCACAAAATCGCGCGGAACTGAAGTACCCGCTTGTGACGGATACTCCACATCTGAAAAGAGCCCGTGTACAGCATGGCCCATTTCGTGGAAAAGTGTAGTTACATTATCAAAACTAATCAGCGCCGGTTCGCCTTCTGCCGGGCGCGGAATATTCAGTACATTCACCACCACAGGCCGCTGCCCAAGCAGGTTTGACTGTACTACAAACGAATTCATCCAGGCTCCGCCGCGTTTTGAATCGCGTTCAAAATAATCAGCATAAAACAGGCCAAGCTGAATGCCGTCTTTATCATAAACATTAAACACCCGTACATCTGGATGATAGACCGGCAAATCGTTTCTCTCTTCAAATGTTATGCCGTAGAGCCGGTTCATCGTGTAGAATACGCCATCATCCAGAACCCGGTTCAGCTCGAAATAAGGGCGCACTTCAGATTCATCAATATCGTAGCGGGCTTTGCGCACCCGTTCAGCGTAGTACTCCCAGTCCCACGGGCGAAGTTCACCTTCAATACCGTCTTCTCTCATTTTTTCCTGAATCAGCTCCGCTTCATTTTCTGAATTACTGATGACGGGAGGGATCAGATCGCTTAGCATCTCCAGCACACGATCGGGCGAGCCTGCGGTTTGAGGCTCCAGAGCATAGGCCGCATAATTTGGATATCCGAGCATTTCAGAACGTTCAGCCCGGAGTTCTGCAAGCTCCAGTACAATTGGCCGGGTATCGATACCTTCATTCTGGCCCACTCCGCGGAATGCCGATGCCTCCCAAACCTCACGCCTCAAATCCCGGTTGTTCAGGCTCGTAAGGATGGGTACCCGGGTTGTATTGGTGATTGAAAGCAGATACTTTCCTTCGTAGCCACGCTCCACAGCGGCTTCACGTGCCGCGGAAATACGATCGGAACTAAGGCCGTCCAGCAACTCCTCATCTTCCACAATGACAGCCCGTTCGCGGGTCAGTTCCAGTAGTTTTTCCTGGAATTCGGTGGTTAGCGATGAAATTCGTTCGTTAATCTCCCTCATGCGTAATTGCTCTTCGTCACTGAGTTGTGCACCAGCCCGCACAAAATTACGGTAAGTATCTTCGAGCAGTTTCAGCGAGGCGTTATCGAGCTGCATTTCATCACGACCTTCATACATAGTTTCCACCCGGCTAAAAAGAGCTGAATTCAGATAGATGTCATCAGAATGGGCGGCAAATTTCGGTGCAAACTCCGTCTGAATTTCCTGGATCTTTTCATTGGTATGAGCCGATGTCAGATTAAAGAATACTCGTTGTGTACGGTTCAGCAGTTCGCCCGACCTCTCCATCGCCACAATCGTATTTTCGAAGGTGGGTTCTTCAGAATTTTCTGCAATCTCTCTGATCTCATCGAGCTGAAATTCCATTCCGTCTATAAATGCATCCCGAAAATGTTCATCTTCGATCAGGTCGAAGTCCGGGGCTTCGAGCGGAAGCATACTTGGTGAATAAAATGGATTATCGGCCATCCGGCCAGGATCGGTACATGCACTCATCATCAGTAAAAAACTAAATAGAATTGGAGTTATATATTTCATGAATTGAAGTTTTTTTCAGCCTGAATTATCAATATTATCAATGGCTTAACGAAAGTATTATCGTTGACGTACCTTCAGAAAACGCCAAAGTATATTTTTTACATTCTTTTTAGCCCGGTTATCGCAAAGTAAATATGCTAAACGTAATGTAATCATTTGATTTGTATTACTTTATGAACCAAATTTGAAATCTGAAAAGAGTCTCTTGGTATGAAATCCGGGTTTGCAGGTTAATTTTCAGGATAAATCGATTTTTTGGCAGCAAGAAGAGTGTTTTTCATCAGCATCGCCACAGTCATCGGTCCAACACCACCAGGCACCGGGGTGATCCAGCTCGCTTTTTTTCTGATCCCTTCAAAATCACAGTCACCCACAAGTTTGTACCCTTTTTCGCTGGTTTCATCGGCAATACGGTTGATACCTACATCAATTACAACCGCCCCTTCTTTCACCATCTCCGGCTTGATGAGATTGGGCTGTCCTGCTGCTACAACAAGAATATCGGCAGAAATTGTGTGGGTGGTGAGATCGCGCGTAAATTTATGGCAGATGGTGGTGGTAGCTTTACCCGATGAATTTTCCCGAGATAGCATGATGGCCATCGGTGAACCTACAATATTGCTTGCTCCTACAACTACGGCATGCTTACTCTTCACGGGAATGCTGTAGTAACGAAACAGTTCAAAAATACCGGCCGGAGTACAGGAAGGAAAGGTGGGCTGATCTACTGTAAGCCTGCCCACATTCATCGGATGAAATCCATCTACATCTTTGCGGTGGTCAATACTTTCGATCACATCGTGCGATGAAAGGTGTGATGGCAGAGGAAGTTGCACCAAAATTCCATCAATCTTGTCATCTTCGTTGAATGAACGTATGGCCGATTTCAACTCTTTGGCGGAAACAGTATCGGGAAGATGAGTCGTATCTGTCTGGATTCCTACTTTTTTACAAGCTTTTGTTTTGGCCCCGATATAAGTGGAAGAAGCAGGATCTGTTCCAACCTGAACCACCTTTAAAAAAGGGCGCCTGTTCCCGGATTCCACCCAGTTTTCCACATCTTTTTTCAGCAGGTCCATGGTGATTTGTGCAACTTTCTTTCCGTCGATCAGTTTAGCAGACATTCGTTTGATTTAAAGTTCGGAGTTTAAAAATTTTGAAATTTGTAATATGGACGGCTATTCAGATTTATTATAGCTGCTGCTGTGTTAATCATTAATTATCAGCCTTTATAGCAAGGTAAAATCCTGACTGATTCTTTTCTGAAAAATCCAGCCATGAAAAGACTTTCAAATTATTAAATGAGAAATACATAGCAGGCTTCCCCGTATTTTACTTTTGACATGGTACTACCTCTCGATCTCGTATTTTTTCATTTTATTGTAAATGTGGCTCCGCTGAATGTCGATAGCATCGGCAGTAGCGGAAACGTTCCAGTCGTATTTTTCGAGTTTTTTGAGCAGGAACAGGCGTTCGGCCTCTTCTTTGTATTCGTGAAATGAATCGGTAACGTCGATCAGTTTATCCAGCAGTTCGTTCGGCTTTTTCTTTTGCACAACCAGTTGTTGTATATCTTTTTTTGTTATTTCGTCTTCCGCTGAGAGCAGGGCCAGCCGTTCCACCACATTTTGCAGCTCCCGGATGTTTCCGGGCCAGTCCAGGCTTTTCATTTCCAGAAGTGCTTCATCAGAAAATGTTTTACCGGAAAAAACTATCTCCCTTTCAGATAACCGGTTAAGAAACCATTGAGCCAGGACAGGAATATCATCTCTGCGTTCACGCAGTGGCGGGAGATGGATTGGAATTACGTTTAGTCTGTGAAACAGGTCTTCCCGGAATGATCCCTGATCAATTTCATCCTGAAGGTCTTTGTTCGTTGCCGATAGTACGCGTACATCCACATCAATACGCTCACTGCCGCCCACACGCACAATCTGGTTTTCCTGAAGAGCACGCAGTACTTTCGCCTGTGATTCAGCAGTCATATCTCCTATTTCATCCAGAAAGAGCGTGCCGCCAGTGGCCTGTTCAAACTTTCCGATTCGGCGGGATGTGGCCCCAGTAAATGCTCCTTTTTCATGGCCAAAAAGCTCGCTTTCCAGCAACTCCGAAGGAATCGCTGCACAGTTGACATCCACGAATTTTTTACCGGCTCGCCTGCTTTTTTTGTGCAGAGCCCGAGCCACCAGCTCTTTTCCGGTTCCGTTTTCGCCCGTAATAAGTACACGGCTGTCACTCACAGCCACTTTATCAATCAGCTGTTTGATCCGTTCGATCGCCGGGCTTTTCCCTATAATAAAAGTTTCTCCGTGAAGCTGGCTTCGTATCTGACGGTTTTCCTTCACCAGTTCGCTGCTCTTAAGTGCATTACGGATGCTGATAAGGAGGCGGTTCAGGTCAGGTGGTTTTTCCAGGAAATCGAAAGCGCCTGTTTTGGTAGCTTCCACTGCTATTTTGATGGTACCGTGCCCGGAAATCATAATCACGGGCAGTTCGGGTTTCAACTCTTTGATTTTGCCAAGCACCTCAATCCCGTCTATTCCCTTCATTTTAATATCGAGCATCACAAGATCAATTGCTTCATTACGGATCATGCTCAGGGCCTGCTCTCCGTTTTCTGCTTCAAGAACCGAATAACTCTCAAACTCCAGAATTTCCCGGAGTGCATTACGAATACTTTTTTCATCATCCGTAATCAATATTTTGGAGTTGCTGGACATGAGTATTATTTAAAAATCATTATCATTGAAGCATCATTATTTATCTGATCAAGGGAACTTTACAACAGTAAATTTTGAAAAAGTTTCTGAATCTAAGAACTAATCGAAACCAACCGGCATGAAAAGGAATAGTCAGCAATTAATAGTTGTAGTATAAATATTCCAAAATACGCTGATGGATAAAGTCCACATGTGCCGTTTGCTCGGTGTAATTATTTGTAATAAGTGTAACGGCTAACTGCTGCTTCGACTCCGTACTAAGATACCCGGAAAGTGCCCGGACACCTGAGACAAACCCGGTTTTACCTGAAAAATTTTCCCGGACAGAACTATTTCTAAACCGATGGCCCAGCGTACCGCTTACGCCTCCAACCGCCAGCGAATTATAGAGATGCGGGAAATAATCTTTTTTTCTAACATTCACAAGATACTGATTTAATTCAGATGCATTTAAAAGTGTGGCAGGCGCCAAACCAGACCCATCCCTGAGACTTATGGAATTTGTATCGAACTGCATCTCATGCATATATTCTTTCAAAACTTCCAGCCCGAGCTCTGTAGTACCCTGTACATTATACATGTGTTCAGCAAGTTTCTTTAGCAGCATTTCAGCATAAAAATTATCGCTCTCTTTATTGAGGCGCTCCACCATTCTGTAAATTGGTACAGAGACATTTACGTGCATTGGAGTCAAATTTCGATCACTCCAGGAATAGAAATCACTGTCCACAAAAATCCTCCCGGTCACTTCAATATTTCTCAGTTCCAGATACCGGTAAAACGTATCCATAAAATAATACGATGGTGCGGTTACTGTAAGTGGTTCCGTCTCATAATATCCCTGCGGTAGTGTACTTCTCAAAATAATGGTATTGGTTCCCAGAACCCGCCTGTAGGACTCATCAAACCTGCTTCCGGGAGCGGTGATCATCTGTTCATTTACAAAGTCAACATAAGGAGTATTGAACGGAGACCATTGTATCCTTGGGGTTGAACCCACAGGTCCGTTAGCGATGACTTCCAGATCAACCACATTCGAATTGAATGAAAGGGCACTGATTTCAGGTGCATAATAGAAAGAGAGATCATCCCACTCCCAGCCTTTCGGATAAGGAACATCATCAAAAAGGCCGTCAAACCCTATAAGATCACCCTGAATTCGTTTGATTCCTTTTGCGATAAACAGTTCGGCCCACTCCTCAAACAGAAACAGAGAGTTTCCATTCGAGAAATCTCCGTTGATGGATGGGTCTCCAGAGCCTTTTACGATGAGGTCACCCACCCATGTGTCATCTATTTGATCTCCACGTCCATAGAGTACTGTTCGGAATCGATAATCCGGACCCAGTTTGTCAAGAACGGCACCTGAAGTAAGCAGTTTCAGGTTTGAGGCCGGCCGTACAAGTTTGTCTCCATTCAGACTTTGTAATACGGTGCCCGATTCGTCCCGCACCTG
The DNA here is from genome assembly GCA_020832285.1 of Balneolaceae bacterium. Taxonomy (GTDB): domain Bacteria; phylum Bacteroidota; class Rhodothermia; order Balneolales; family Balneolaceae; genus Rhodohalobacter. The sequence continues at coordinate 79,913 of JAFIFB010000038.1, read as the reverse complement.
TACAGCCCAAAATGCATTTGAAGCACGACTGTTTTCAATAAGAGACCGGATTTCATGTGAAAGCTGCGCATGGACATCCTGCAGATTACCTGAATAAAAAATAAAGAATAAAGAGAGAAGGACGTATTTAGCAACTTTCATAGTCGAGGCAAAATTCAGTTGCCAAAATATTTAATTTCTTCCTGATGAAATGCTTCATAGATTTCATCAGCGGTAGTGCATTCCGAGAGTGTTTCACGAAAAGATGAACTGTTCATCAGACGAGAAATCCGGCTTAATAGCTTAATATGAATACTGTTTTTCTTTTCGGGCCCCACAAGAAGAAAAACAATTTTAACCGGTTCACCATCAATTGAGTCAAATTCAATCGGCTCTTTTAATACAGCAAAACTGGCATAATTTTCTTCAATTGAGGCAACCTTTCCGTGGGGTATGGCCAGGCTTTTACCAACACCTGTGGACATGATTTTTTCTCGTTCAAAAACAGATTCTCTTATCTCTTTAAGCTGTTCGTCATCAACCTGCTCTTTCAGTACATTTACCATTTCATTTAATAGCTCGTCTTTGTGATCAACACTCAGGTTTGCAAGAATTGCAGATTTATCAAGAAGTGAATAGAGGTTCATATCGGATTTTAAAACACATTAAAATTACATTCTCAAATGGGTGCTTTCAAAATAAAGCAAGACCTAAAGGTAATAATCAATTCAATTAAAAGCCCACAACGGTTTTTGAAGATTTTCTAAATATTTCCTGTCTCGAAATGCTCTGTTATACTGACAATGGAGAATTTCAAGCATTGTTTCAAAGGTAAAACAGCGGAGTTGTCAACGTACCAATTTTTCGAAAGGTGAACCAATCAAGATCATTCGGATGATCCCGGATCTACTTATCAAATGACTCTTCCTCAATTTTGCAGAAGACGCGGAACAATCTCTCAACTTAAGGTTTTTTGCCCCTTCCTTTTTTTAGTACTTTTCAGCTTTCATTTTCACAACTAAACAGAATGATCAAACCGACGGCTGCCATAGTCAAAAAAGAGGTGCTTCAGGAACTGCGCACCAAGTATGCAATCAATACTCTTTTGGCTTTTACAGGCGCATCTTTACTATTGATTTTGTTTACCTTACGAGCCCATCAGCTTGACCCGATTCCCAGAAGCGGACTGGTTTGGATTATCATACTTTTTGCAGCGATGTCTGGTATGATGAGATCATTCGTACAGGAAGCCGATAAAAAGACCTGGGCACTCCTTCAGCTACACGCCAACCCTTCTGAAGTATTTGTGGGAAAACTGACATATAACTTTCTCTTTCTGCTTTTGCTCCATCTATTTACGTTTTTCTTTTATATGCTGATGATGGACTTGTCGATTGTTAGCTTTACCTATTTTACAGCGTCGGTTTTATTCGGTGCGGGTGGTCTGGCAGCAGTTACCACACTCACATCGGCTATGATTGCCCAGGCCGACAGAAAGGGAGCGCTATTTTCTGTGTTGTGCATACCCCTCGTAGTTCCGTTGTTGCTCATTCTCACGCGAACCACCAACTTTGCTCTGATCGAAGGGCCTGATGAAACTGCACTCAATGACCTCGCTGCCCTGGTGGGATATTGCGGTGTAACCATCACAGCAGGAGTATTATTGTTTGATTATCTTTGGGAGGAGTAAGTAGTTTAACCCGGATTTTCACAAAAAGCACATAATACCGAGCACTATTCTTTCAATGATTTAATAGCTTATTGTCTAATTTTCAGATTCTTCAATTTTCCAATGCATATCAGGTATAAAATTCATGATTCAGAATGACCAAATTTCTTTTGGAAACCGCCGCCTTGTGGGACAAAAAAAAGCCCGGCATCAGGTTGAGAAAATTTTGCGCTCCGACCGGCTGAGCCATGCATACCTGATAACGGGGCCGGATGGCTCGGGAAAAACTGCCTTTGCCCTTGCCATGGCCGAAATTGTAAATGGCGTGGACCATTACACTGATCTGAAAGGTACAACCTTTTCAAAAAAATCAAGCTGGTACACCCATCCCGACATTCACGTATTTATGCCCCTTCCCTCAAAAGTAAGCGACGAGGAACTTAAAACCAGGCTCGGAATGCTTGCGAAAGACCCCTATGAAATCGTTGATTTCAAACTGCGGCCGGCCCTTACCGATCCTGAATCGTCAAAAAATTTACAGGCCTTTTATTCCATCAAATATTACCACGACTCTATCCGCCCAAAAACTGTTTTCAAGCCGAATGAAGGTCAACGAACCGTCATTGTAATCATGGGAATCGATACAATGAATAAATCATCGGCCAATGCTTTCCTGAAGCTGCTTGAAGAGCCTTCTGAAAATGTTCTGTTTATTCTTACTGCCTCAAAAACCGATCAGCTTTTACCAACTATCATTTCACGATGCCAGCAGATTCGTCTTCAGCCGCTTGCCTATGATGAAGTTGCCGAGGGCCTGGCACGTTATGATGAAATGGATGGGGATGATGCCCGTTTCCTGGCTCGGCTCTCGGGTGGTAACTACTCTCTGGCCCGCTTTTTTGAGATCGAAACTCTTCAAAAAACCCGGGATGAACTGGTAAACTTTCTCCGCTACTCTTACACACAGGATGCCAAAGCGCTGCAGGAACTGATCAAAAACTGGAACAGCGGGCTCAACCGGGAAAACCAGATCGCACTTTGCAATACACTGGAACAATTACTGCGTGACATCCTGGTTTTTCGTGAAACCAACGATCGGGTACTCATTACTAACATCGACAAAATTCAGGTGATCGAAAAATTTTGCAAATCGATGGGTGAAGCCCGTATTGAAGAGATGATTGAGCACCTTCAGCATCTGAAAGAGCTGCTCTATCAAAACGTTCAGTTCAAATATATTTTCACTGCTCTTTCGCTTCGTTTCACCTTTTTGATGAGGGGAAATGAACCGTCCATTTCCAAACATGAAACCTGGCAGCATCTGCCTGCATACTCCGAAATGTAATCAGTATGAAAGAATCGTCAATCAATTTTACCAAAATGCAGGGTGCAGGAAATGATTTTATTCTATTTGACAATCGCACGCTGAAACTGAGCGATAAAGAGCTGACCACGCTGGCGCCATCCATCTGTAACCGCAAATTCGGCGTGGGCAGTGATGGTGTAATTGCCCTTCAGTTCGATGACACCAAACAGGCCGACCTGGTGATGCTCTACAAAAATCCAGACGGCAGCGATGCCGGAATGTGCGGAAACGGCGCCCGGTGCTTTGCACTGTTTGCCCTCACACTCGGATCACCAGAAAAATTCTCATTCCGGGTTCACGACAAGGTTTATGAAGCTATCGTTGAAGATGAAAATGCAACTATCAAATTCCCACTTGAAACCAGTGTAATTGAACAATCGGTGGGTGATGAAGCGATCCTCAACATCTACACTAATACTGAACATGTCGTCTGCCCGGTTCAATCCCATCAGCTCGACAATGAACCGGAACTGGTTTACCGGGGCCGCCATCTCAGATATCACCAGGATTTTCATCCAAAAGGTACCAATGTGAATTTTATTGCAGGGCTCAATAAGCAAAAACTTTGCCTGCAAACCTACGAACGGGGTGTGGAAAACCTCACACTGGCATGCGGCACAGGAGCCATTGCATCGGCATTGGGCTGGCATCACCTTCAGAACGGGCCGGAAGGCAATTTTTCTTACGAGGTAAAAGTAAAAGGTGGTACTCTTTTTGTTCATTTTTCGTTCTCTGAAGAGAACCGATCATATAAAAATATTAAACTGCAAGGACCGGCCGCTTTTGTTTTTGAAGGACAATACTACCTTTAATATCAACCCGAAAATATTCTCCGGTTCAGTAAAACTTTTTATTCTGGTTGCCGGACTGTTGGTCGTTTTGCAAGGATGTAAAATTTTTGAATCGGACAATGGTTCTCGCGAAAGGCTGCCTGAAATTAATCTACCCCAAAACCAGTTCACGGTGCCGGGTCAGGTTGTTCTTGCCGATCCGGTGCGTTCGATTAGACTGAACAAAACAGGCAACCCGGCTTCGGCACCCATCATTGAACTGGACAGCAACGACCAGCTCACTCTTCAGTTCGAGATGCTTCAGTTCGAGTCGAGCCAGTTTCGTATCCGGTTCACACATCACAATCCCGACTGGACCCGTTCACCAATTCCTCCCGAATTTTTTATCGACGGGCTTTACACGCTTTATCTGGACGGTGGCAGGTTGAGCCAGGGACAGCGTCCGCAGTACCGGCAGTACCGCTATGAATTTCCAAACAGCGATTTCCGCTTCACCCGAAGCGGAAACTATATGCTTCGTATAGAAGATCAGGATACTGGCTACCTTCTCTTCTCACTTCCTTTTTTTGTGATGGAAAACCGGGGCAGCATAGCATCAAGAGTTGAAACCTTAACAGTTCCGAGGCGCGATTTACGGATCAGTCATCGTCCCATAAGCCGGTATTCTCTGCCAGATTTTGTAGACCAGCCACAGTTCGACCTCGAATTTTATTACGTACAGAATCAGTTTTGGGGCCGAAGCAGGAGGGCCGCCGAGCTCGACTTTTCAACACCCGGTGAAGTTCATTTCGAAATGGATCGAAACCGCCCATTTATTGGAGATTACGAATTTCTGGAGCTTCGGCTGGATGACCTTTCCCTGAGCAATCCCCAGGTGCTGGAAGCCCGTCCCAATGAAATCCCGCCCCGCCTTCTTCTTTTTGATGATGTGAGCGGATTTGCGTCCACCGGCCGCCTGCTTCAATTTGGCCGCTTCGGTAACCCCAACATGAGTCTTCAGGCCCGTTATGCCAACGTGGTTTTTAATTTTGATGGCGGGTCAGACCTGGAACCCGAAACTGAAATCTACGTGGTGGGTGATTTTAACAATTGGGCCATCCGTTCCGGCAATAAATTAGAATATAACCAGGATACCGGCCGGTGGCAGAATAGCACTATTATCAAAGAGGGGATCTATCACTACAAGTATATACTGATGGAAGACGGGGAAATTGATGATCTCTATTTTGACGATCTTTTTACCAGAACGCCACAAGAATACCACGCGTTTGTTTATATGCGAGATTCGCAGCGATTTTACTACCGGTTGCTGCAGGTCAATCACTTTTTATCAGGTTCATAACGTTATTTTGATGATTTCGCCCTGTCAGATTTTGAAAACCTGAAAAATCTCCGACAAATTTTTAAAACAAATTTATGCGCTTATTGAAGTTTTTCGGTGTCTTTTTAGCCACTGCCATTGTTATTTTCGGTTTCGTTCTCGGTTGGAACTGGAAATCCTTTTCTGTATTTCTTGACAACCGTGAAGCATTAATGGAGGGAAACGAGTGGGTTCCCTATACCAGTTCACTTCGGGGTCTGTCTGAATTTATGGGGCAAAACCCCGATGTCTCCACTGTAGCCAGTATTGTAATCACCTACCCCGATTCATCACTTTTTTTTGAAGAACACACCCCACGTGCAATGGGTGCCACATCCAAATTTTTCATTCTTGCTGCCTACGCTGTAAAAATGGATGACGGTGACTTCACCGGAAATGAACAGATTGAATGGAACGAAGTCAGCCGCTTTCAGCTCCCCGATGTAGAAGCCTCCGCGCACCGGGAGTCGTACCGCACGGCTCAAAACCGCGGCTGGATTGATGGAAATATCATCACATTGAATCAAGCTCTCAGGCTTCTGGCAGAATACAACGATCTCGCTCTCGCCGATTATCTTTGGTGGAATCTCAATACGGAGATCTGGGATGAACTCCCCAAACTGCTCGACCTGGAGCAGACCGAGATGCCCCTGCCTTTTTCAGGACTCTATCTTGCCATTTCACCTGGAATCCAGGAAATGAGCTTTTCTGAAATCATGGAACAGTGGGCAGATGCCGAACTATCGGAATGGCGCGATCATGTAATCAGCCTCTCTTACAACTACCATAACGATAAGGAAAAGCGGGTTCAAACAGATCGCTTTTTAAACCGGCACCGCCTTGGTAACACATTTATGGAAGAACGCGATGCCCTTACTCTGTTCCCGAAAACCACGGCACATGAAATGACAAACCTGTTGAAACGGCTCATGAATCAGGATGTGGTGAATGAACAGGTTAGCGGAACTATCAAAGACTGGATGAGCTGGCCAATGGAAACACAGCCGGGTATTCGGCAAAATTTCTCAAATTACGGAGCTATTTACGACAACAGAATGGGTCTGATGAACGGAATCGATTTCGGTACATCGGAATATACAGGGGATACCACTGTCCAGGCTTTCTTTCTCGAACAGTTGCCAGTCGGGTTCTGGTTTCACGCCTCCGGGGGGCATATGCACCAGGATTTTATGCAACGCCTGATTTACGACCCTGCAATGATCGAACAGATGAAGCGGGTGGTTGAACGATAAAATTCGTATTTTTCGTTTTCTGAAAACAACACTGCAGAGTCTTCCAGAGTCCCTTCTGAAGCACTCAGATTCTGCTAATTTAATTTCGTTTTTAAACATCAATGAACAAGTATCACTTTATTTTTCTTACCTGGCTTCTGCCGCTCTACTTTCTTTTTCAGGGTGGTTACCAAGTGCTCTCTTACTTCGGCGTGCAGTCCACATACAGTACGGGTGAAAGTTACGTGGCATCGGTTACAGATTTTGATGTAAAACAGATAGCCGCTCAAACAAACGGTTATGTTGTGCTGAACTTTACCACTGCCGATGGAAAAATCATCGAACAGCAGCTTGGCCTGCCCGTACAGTTTGCCCAGGTAATCATGGAATCTGAGGTCATTCCCATTCGCTACTCAGAAAGTTCATTTAGCCCTATTGTGATGATGCCGATTTATGAGCTGCAACGCAATGTCATCCGGGTAAATATCGGAGTTACATCCTTTGGATTTCTGGCCACCCTTCTCGTTTCCTGGTACGCTTCGCGTTTTGCCATGAGGCGAATCCGGGATGGTGAAGAGACACTTGAGATTGAAATGATGGAAGAAGATGATTAGGTGCATCTGACTGGCTTTCTGTGTATTTACCAGACAATCTGCCTCAAATCATGTACGAACCACCGTTGATGTGAAATGTGCTTCCGCTCATGTGCTTCACCTCTCCCCTGGCAAGAAAGGCTACCATATTTGCAATTTCAGAGGGTGGTGTAATTTGATCGAATGCAGAGCCTTGTGTGAGGTACTCCTGCCCGTAGATTAAAACCCCTTCCTTGGCCATATCGGTATCCACAAATCCCGGCGCTATAGAGTAGGCAACAATACCTTTCCGGCTGAAGTCACGCGCAATACTTTTTGTAAAGGCCACCATCCCGCCTTTTGAGGCGGCATAAGCGGCATATTCCTGGGTATCGCCGCGATAGGCTGCTCGGGAAGCGATGTTGATGATAATTCCCTCCGCCTTTTCACGGTCACGGGCATTCAGAAACCACTTACAGATCAGCGATGCTGAACGAAGGTTTACCTGAATAGTCCGGTCCCAAACATTCAGCCACTTTTCATCAGATGAAGAAAAATCTGCATCTGTTGAAATACCCGCGTTGTTGATCAGCACATCGGGACAGTCGTTTTCAAACAGGGGTTTCAATTTTGTCTGAAGATCGGATGGTTCAGATAAATCAACATGTAATCCCCGGAAATGATCATGTTCAGAAAGTGTTTTCGGAAAAGCTGAGCTTCGGGCGGTTCCCGTTACTTTGAATCCTTCATCAAGCAGCCTGAGTGAAATCGCCTCTCCAATACCTCTGGATGCCCCGGTTACAAGTACCTGTTTCATGATCTTTTATGTAGAGCGGGTTTTTCGGTACACCGGCACGTTAGAGCACGCCTCTCCGTACATCAGTTTTCTTACATGGGGAAGCAGTTTTTTTGTAGCATACATGTACACATCGGGCGGTACATCCATTTTGCTGCACCCTTTCAGAAGAACGAAGCGGTCTTCGTACTGGTTCCAGTTGACTGCGTCCAGCTTCTGCCTGAAAATTTGGCTGATTGCATCTTTTTTACTTCCGAAAAAGACATCATCGGCGTGATATTCGGCATACTGAACCACAAGCATGAAGGCCCACTTCGGGATAATTGCATCGGTAGAACAATAGACAGCAAGGTATGAGCCATCGTACTGAGACCAGTCGTGGGCATCCATTTTTTCCCGGAACTCTCCCTCTTTAAGAATAAGGCCCTGGAAAAGAAAATCTTTGAGATCCAGCTCCTGTACCGTTACACCAGAGGCAAGTTTTTCAAGGTCTACCGTTTCCAGTTTGGATTGCTGAACTTTGTTGACAATTTCTGACATGGGGAGTTTTGAGTAGCAAGTATTGAGTTTTGAGATTTTATATCTCTGAATTAAAATGGATTTTTCTAACGAAACCGTCTCAATACTTTTATACTAATAAATTAGAGTGAAAATGATTCGCCGCAGGAGCAGCTTCTTACTGCGTTGGGATTGTGGAAGTGAAAACCCTGCCCTGTTAATCCATCTGTATAGTCGAGATTCGTTCCAGCCAGGTAGAGAAAGCTCCTCATATCTACCACCACTTTTACGCCCTGATCTTCAAATTCGTTGTCTTCCTGTGTAATCTCTTTCTTTGAGTCGAAATCAAGATCGTAGGTAAGACCAGAGCAGCCACCGCTTAAAACAGATACACGAATGGGAACATCAGACGGAATATTCTGCTCCTGTCTGATTTCCTGAATTCGTTTGGCTGCACGTTCACTTATTGTGATTGACATCTCAGATTCCTGCTCGTTTACGTTTCGAAAAAATTCGTTTTGAATCTTACCGTTTAAACTGATATCACCTGGATTTCGGGGTCAATTCTCTTCACCATGCTTTCGATGGCATAGAGTGTACCCGATGTAGCGGTCGGGCAGGTTCCGCAGGCACCCTGATAGTGAATCTTGAGACGGTTACCATCCAGTCCTATGATTTTCAGTCCGCCACCGTCTGCAAGAAGATAAGGACGAACCTGTTCATCAAGCAGCTGATTAATCTGGATCAGACGAGGATCGTCGGTTTCCTGTACTTCTTTACTGGCATGAATTTCTTCATCTTCCTCAATATCAAGCTGCGGCTTGGACTGTCGGATCGGAGGAGCGAGTTTGCGAAGCAGATCAGACCATACAGCTTTGCCATCTTGTGTAACGGTGATGTATTTGTCTACATAGTACACATTAATCACATGGTCGATATTGAACAGGGCGTTGGCCAGATCATCATGTTCGGCCTCGCCGCTGTTCTCGAAAGATCGTGTAACCCCCCGCGTCAGCGGTTCAGCCAGCACAAAGCGCATGGCATCCGGGTTAGGTGTTCGTTCTATTTCTTTAATTTTTGGCATAATTTTACCTTTATTTATTCAAAAAATGATTTTGCATACTCAATTCCTTCAACAAGCCGGTCCACATCATCTTCCCGGTTATAAAACGCAAAGGATGCACGTGTTGTTGCCGGAACACCGAACCGCCTGAGTATTGGCTGAGCGCAGTGATGGCCGGTTCTTACAGCAATTCCTTTTTTGTCGAGGATGGTGCCGATATCGCTTGCATGGATATGATCGAACACAAACGAAATGACAGAAGCGCGCTCTTCAGCCTCTCCGATAAAACGAAGGCCGTCAATTTTTCGCAGTTTTTCAACGGCATATTCCACCAGCTTGGTTTCATATTTTTCTATTTGGTCCATCCCGACCCTGCTAATATAATCAATCGCCTCACTGAGCCCGATGGATGCAGCAATTGGGGGGGTGCCCGCTTCAAAACGGAAAGGCGGCACGTTATATGTAGTTTCTTCAAAAGTAACTTTGTCAATCATATCACCGCCACCCCTGTAAGGAGGCATCCCATCAAGCAAACTCTTGCGTCCGTATAAAATTCCAAAGCCGGTTGGGCCGAACATTTTGTGGGCTGAAAAAGCATAGAAGTCAGCCCCGATCTCCTGCACATCCACTTTTTGATGCGGCACGGCCTGGGCTCCGTCAATCAGAACTACAGAACCGGCTTCGTGGGCCAGGTCTGTAATTTCTTTAACAGGATTAACTGTTCCCAGAGCGTTTGAAACATGAACCACAGCCACCATTTTTGTACGGGGGGTCAGCAGTTTTTTATAAGCCTCCAAATCGAGTTCGCCAGAATCTGTAACCGGTATTACTTTGATTACAGCACCTGTTTTCTCTGCAACCATCTGCCAGGGAACAATATTGGCGTGATGTTCCATTTCTGAAAGAATGACCTCATCTCCCTCCGAGAAGTGGGCCAGGCCATAGCTGTTGGCAACCAGGTTGATGGAATCGGTGGTTCCTGTGGTGTAAATTATTTCATGCTCTTCAGCGGCATTAATAAATGCCGCGACTTTCGGACGCGCTGCTTCGTAGGCATCGGTAGCTTTCTGGCTCAGTGTGTGAATACCCCGGTGCACATTAGCATGCTCGTAACGGTGGTAATGATCGAGCCGTTCGACAACCTGAACAGGCATCTGGCTGGATGCACCATTGTCCAGATAGACAAGCGGATGTTCATTCACCTGCTGATGAAGAACAGGGAAATCTTCCCTGATCTTCTCAACATTCAAAACCGGTATGTCTTTTACTGCCTGAGGCATGTTCATTAAATTTAGCTGGTATTATAGAATCAAATTGTTCCCTCGTAAAAGGGAAAAATTAATCAGCTGCAAATATGTAGATTATTCAAATCCACACACCTGGCTGAATAACTTTTTTAAGCAAATATTAAACCGTTACTTTCGATTCACTGTTCGCTTTTGTGTAACGATACACTTCATCAATCAAAAGTTTGTGAACCGACTCAACTTTCACGTTTTCAATCGTTTCGAGGGCGAATGCGTAGGTCAGGACCTCTTTTGCTTTCTCTTCGGTCATACCCCGGCTTTGCAGGTAGAACACCTCTTCCGGGTCGAGCTGCCCGATGGTAGCTCCATGAGAACAGAGAACATCATCTGCAAAAATCTCGAGCTGAGGCTTGGTATTGACCAGACCATCTTCCGAGAGAAGCAGATTTCTGTTTTCCTGGAATGAGTCGATCTTCTGGGCATCACGGCGCACAAAAATTTTACCATTAAAGATACTATGCGCTTTACCGTTCACAACAACTTTATGTAGCTGATGGCTGTCTGCATGAGAAAACCTGTGATCCATAACAGAATGCGTGTCTGCAATTTGTTCACCGTCAATCAGAACAAGTCCGTCCAGTGTAAAGTCTACTTCTTCATCTTCCTGAATTACACGCGGCTCATTTCTTGTAAGCTTGGCACCCAGAGTAATGGTGTAGGAGTGATATTCCGAATTTTTCTCCACGTATGCGATAGGCCGCGATACATGTATGGCATCAATACTGTCGCGCTGAATCCGTACATGGTGTATGTGTGCCCTTTCTTTCACTTTCACCTCACAAACCGGAATAGTCATATACCGGTTTTCACCAAGTCCGATGTGATCTTCTATAATCGTCACATCTGATTCCTCTTCAGAAACAACCAGCATCCGCGGCGTAGCCACAAATGGGTTTTTGGCATCGGTATAGAGATTCAGCACCTGGATGGGTGCTTCTGCTTTAGCTCCTTTTTCGAGATGGATGTAAGCGCCGTCTTCAAACATCAGTCCGTTATACTGCACGAATACATCATTTTCGTAATTAACAAGATTATTCAGGTATTTCTGAACTTCTTCTTCATCGCTGTGATCGGCCAGATTCCCGACTGTCACACCTTTTCCAAGCCCTCCTATCGACGAATACTTCTCATGAAATTTTCCGTTGATAAAAACAAGCCGGCTTCTGTCGGATTCCGGAATAAAATATTTTTCGATATCTGTAGCCGGAAATGTACCCGCCTCTTCAAGTGGCACAAAATCGGTTCGTACAATCGGCCGTAAGTCTGTAAAAATCCATTCCTCAATTTTTCTGTGAGGAAATGCAGTAGAGTTCAGCTCTTTCAGGCTTTTTGTCCGTATTTCCGTCCAAACTGAATTCTCCGATTCGGGAGCGTATTTCGCGAGCTTGTGCAAGATGGATGGTTCTATCCTGGTTGCAAGTGCCATATTATTTCGCCTCTCCGTTTACAGTTGCATGTGTTTCGAGCCAGTCATATCCTTTTTCTTCGAGCTCAATCGCGAGTTCTTTGCCGCCAGACTTCACAATTTTTCCACCAATCATAACGTGCACATGATCCGGCACGATATAGTTCAGAAGGCGCTGGTAGTGAGTAATCAGTACAACAGCATCATCTTCACCGTGAAGTTTATTAATTCCATCTGCAACAATTCGCAGTGCGTCAATATCGAGGCCGGAATCTGTTTCGTCGAGCAGAGAAAGAGTCGGTTCGAGTACAGCCATCTGGAAAATTTCATTCCTCTTTTTTTCTCCACCAGAGAATCCTGCGTTTACACTTCTTTCCAGGAAATCTGGATTCATATCAACAAGCTCTAATTTATCCCGGAGATAATCATCAAATTCAAGCGGATCTAATTCTTCACGTCCCCGTGATGCAGCAATTGTATTATAGGATTCACGTAACAGGGTATTATTTGTCACTCCCGGTACTTCAACCGGATACTGAAACGCTAAAAATACACCGGCATGAGCTCTCTCGTCCGGATCCAGCTCCAGGATACTTTCACCGTTATACAAAATATCGCCTTTGCTTACTTCGTATTCGGGGTGACCTGCCACGATTTTTGCAAGCGTACTTTTCCCGCTGCCATTTGGGCCCATGATGGCGTGTATTTCTCCTTTATTGACGGTGAGATTCACTCCCTTCAGGATTTCAATTCCCTCACCCTCTACTTCTACATGTAAATCTTTAATTTCTAACACGGTAATCTTTTTTTGTTTTTTGTTTTTTTATAAAATTTATTTGTCAACAAGTGTTCCGGAACAGGCAGGAATTAACACAACAATCCCGCTATCTTATTCACAGTACAAATTGCATCAGAATATTACCCAACACTGCCTTCCAATTTTATACCAAGCAGCTTATTGGCTTCCACAGCAAACTCCATTGGCAGTTCTTTAAGTACTTCTTTGCAAAATCCATTCACAATCAGCGAAATGGCATCATCCTCACTAAGGCCACGCTGCTGAAGATAGAAGATTTGTTCTTCGCCCACCCTCGAAGTGGTTGCCTCATGCTCAACTTTTCCTGTGGGGTTGGCTGACTCAATGTATGGAAATGTGTGTGCACCACAGGTTTGTCCAATCAGCATAGAGTCACATTGTGAATAGTTTCGGGCATTATCCGCTTTTTTACTGATTTTCACCTGTCCGCGGTAACTATTGTTGGAGTTTCCGGCAGAGATGCCTTTCGAAATAATGGTACTCTTTGTGTTTTTGCCAAGGTGAATCATTTTGGTTCCGGTATCGGCCTGCTGTCTTTTGTTTGTAACGGCAACCGAGAAAAATTCACCCACAGAGTTATCACCCTGCAAAATAACGCTTGGATACTTCAGTGTGACTGCTGAACCGGTTTCAAGCTGAGTCCAGGAAATCTTGGAACTCTTTCCGCGGCATGCACCCCGCTTTGTCACAAAGTTGTAAATTCCGCCCCTTCCATCTTCATCACCGGAATACCAGTTCTGAATTGTGGAATATTTAATTTCGGCATTATCCATTGCAATTAGCTCAACCACAGCAGCATGAAGCTGGTGCTCGTCATACATTGGAGCGGTACAGCCTTCAAGGTAGCTTACATGGCTGTTCTCTTCGGCGATGATAAGTGTTCGTTCAAACTGACCGGAATTCATATTGTTGATCCGGAAATAGGTGGATAGCTCCATCGGACAGATCGTATCCTTCGGCACATAGCAGAAGGATCCGTCTGAAAATACAGCGGAATTAAGTGCTGCATAAAAATTATCCCGGACGGGAACCACAGATCCCATATATTTTTTTACCAGTTCAGGATGCTCGTGAACTGCTTCTGATATTGAACAGAAAATCACACCGGCTTCAGCCAGCTTTTCCTTAAATGTTGTAAATATAGAGACACTGTCGAAAACCGCATCAACGGCCACTCCGGCAAGCATTTTTTGCTCATCGAGCGGAATACCCAGCTTCTCGTATGTCTCACGGATATTCGGGTCTACCTCGTCGAGACTATTCAGTTTAGGCTTGTTTTTCGGTGCTGAGTAATACTGAAGTTTGTCAAATTTCGGTTTTTCATAGGTGGCATTGAACCAAGAAGGTTCTTCCATTTCGGTCCAGGCCCGATACGCCTTGAGCCTGAATTCAGTCATCCACTCAGGCTCATCTTTCTTTTCTGAAATCAGTCTTACGACATCTTCATTGATGCCTTTTGGAAAATCTTCATATTCGACATCGGTGGTAAAGCCATACTTATACTCTTCACCAATCATCGATTCGAGAGCTTTTGTCTCACTCATAAAAAATCCGTTATCTGTTTAGAAACTTTAAATTCAATGGATAGAACATTCGAAACCAGCCAAAGGTTCAAAAAATCAGCGATTTCATACACTATCCTTATTTGGAATGAATAAATATAAGCAAAATCGGCACGTCAATAAAGCCGATTAAGTGATTGACTTAAGAAAGCATAATCAGTACAAAATCTCCAATTGAAAGATGTTATAAGCGTGATAGATTGATCTGAATTTTCATCCCTACCCTTAAACCCACAAAACTACCTTAAATCCGGACAGTCTATCCATTGTTCGACTCGCTAAGCAAGAGTCCCACACAAGCAGTATTTACGATGTCGTCTACAGAGCATCCCCTTGAAAGATCCATATAAGGTTTACTGAGGCCTTGCAAAACAGGCCCGGTAGCTGTTGCACCGGCTAGCCGTTCAGTAATTTTATAGGCGATATTACCTGCATCCAGATTGGGAAAAATAAAAACGTTAGCATTGCCGCCAACGGGTGAACCAGGTGCTTTTGTTTCTGAAATCTCCGAAACAACAGCCGTATCGAATTGGAATTCTCCGTCCATTCTCCATTCCGTGTTTTGTTCCCTGGCAATCTTATACGCTTGCTGTACAAGCTCAACTTTTTCGTGCGAGGCACTTCCTTTAGTAGAAAACGAGAGAAAAGCGATAGCAGGCTCCACCCCGGTTAACAGCAGATGTGTTTTCCCCGCATCGAGTGCGATAGATGCAAGCTGTAATGCATCAGGATAGGGTACCACAGCACAATCGGCATAAGTGAAGACACGCCCATCAGGCATCTCCATCAGAAATGAGCTGGATATGATCGAAGAATCTTTGGCCACACCCACCGTTCGAATTGCAGAACGAATTACATCGGGAGTGGAAGCCACCGAACCCGCCACTGCTGCATCAGCTTCACCTTTCTGAAGTAACCATCCGCCGGTAAACAACGGATTTTTACACATCGCCTGAATTTGTTCCGTTGTTGGATTTTTATGAGCCAGTTTTTCTCTAAAGAAACTGAATTTTTCATCATCTGTTTGTGAATTTCCGATCGGAAGAATGGTGATATTTTCGGGCAGCACCAGGCCGCTTTGCTCTGACAGACTGATAATCTTTTCACGATTGCCTAATAATATGGGTTCAGCTATGTTTTCTGCGAACAGTCGAATAGCCGCGCGGATAACCCGAATATCCTGTTCCGCTTCCGGAAGAATCACTTTTTTGTTCAATGATTGTGCTTTATCTCTGATTTTTTTGATCTGACTCATAAATTGCTGATTCTTTTCATTGGATGGTTTATGATAGTTTGAGGCGTTTCATTCCGCAAAGAAATCTTATCAGCCGGGTATATAAGAAAAGTTTATTAAACCGTTGTGTAGAATTTTGAAAACGTCGCGCATCTTTCATTCTTGATTTACTAAATCATAAAAAGAATGGAGGTCACGGCCAAAATGATTCCGGCCCATTGAAGTTTTGTAAATCGATCACCCCAGCGGATTATGCCTAAAAGTGTAGCACCGGCCACAGTTAAAACATTCACCGCACTATAGACGATAGCACCGCTCAACTGTTCAAGGGCTGCAATCAAAAATATGGCGGTCAGTAAATTGGGAATGCCGATTGCTGCCCCCATCAGCAGCTCCTGCTTTTTAAAAACCCATTTTTTTTGAAAGGTAATCGTTACAATACCGATCAAAAGGGCCGAAAAAAATACCATTGCCATAAACTGCTGCTTCAGCAAAAAACCAGAAAATTCCTCTTCAAAAATTTTAAGTGAGGCATCACCCACACCGGTAAACAAAAAGATCAGTATCAGCAGCCATGCCGCACTAAAGGGTTCTTTCAACAGCTCTTTTTTATTCGGCAGCAGCAAAAATAGAGTGACAAATACCATAATAATACCTGCCCATTGTAAAATTGTAAGTATTTCAAGATACCAGAGAATAGAAAACAGTACGGGGATTATTAATGATATGCGCATAGCTGCCACACTGATCCCAACGCCGTTATAATGAACTGATTTACTGTATACAAAAAAATTGGTAATGAACAGAATCCCGGTAAAAACAGCCAGCAGAAGGGGCCAGAAAATTGCTTCGCCAGAAACTGAAAAGTCGCTGATTGGCTGCTGATAATGAGACATTGCCAGCGCTGTGAGAGTGGCAATGAAATAATTTATGGTAAGCACCCTGAGCGTATCAAGTTTCCTGTATTCAACAACTTTAAAAAGATGGGCAATCAATACTGAAAATGCTGCACATAATATGATGAACAACCAGCCCGCCATCACTCTCTGATGTCGAGTGTTAAATTACCAAAAGCCTGAATTTCCTGCGGGCGGTCGTGCAGCCGGCGTGATGTATAGTCTACATTATTCTGGAGGTGCCTGACGATGTCGGACATTCGTGTTCTTCGCTGTTTGATCGCTTCAGCCCAATAATAATTAAATATATGGTGACGCATGTTTTCCATTCCCGCCCCGCCTGTGTAGAGTGATGAAGACTGTCCCGGCCGATTACTGAAAACAATAACTGAGTTGGGGATGCGGCTGAGCAGTTGACTCGAAACCTCCTGTAAAGCCAGGCCATACGCACTGCGAACCGGACTGAGCCCTTCTGAGCCAGTGAGATGTGAAAATTCAAGATCTGCCATCAAAAAGAGTGCTGAGGGGTTTATTCGTTCAAATTCATCAAAAATAAAACTTGTCAGTACACCGGGACCGTCTAAATCGTCGATCAGATCGAGGTACATATTTCTCTGATCGGTAATAGTGGCAAAACCGGACAGATAGACGAATAGTGAACCGGTTTCGCCCATTTCTGAGACGGCACTAAGTTTTTCCTGCCAGTCATTTCCCGGTTCCATTTCTATAGTATAGATTTGATCATCGTTCATTTGAAGAGCATACCTCATGTAAAAGCGGAACAACCGATGATCCCGGTCGAGGTATTGCCGCATTTCAACATCTTCCAAAAATCCGTTTGTAAGGATTATAGCTCTGTCAGCGGGGTTATTTTGTTTCAGAATCGGCACCGAACTTTCTACATCAATTTCACCAAAGGGTGCTTCCTCAAACTCAAACACATCGGGAGTACCCGATTCCGCCTCGGACATCCACTCCACATCACCGGAATTTTTTGCCAGGTACACTACGGAGCCACCAAAACGCACTCGGTACCAATCGTCAAGATCGCGGTCCATAAGCCTTAACGAGCTGCCTACACCCACTTCGGTCATAACATTCATCTCATTTATAACCGGAGCATTCCGAAGTACTGCAACCGGAGAGGTTATCGTTACAAATGGAGCCAGAAAACGGCTGATGGGAATGTGGTGCTCCAGGGTTTCCTCCTGGTAGTGAAGGGCCAGGTGTATTGAAGCCTCCTCATCTACAGCTCCCTCAAGATGGTCTGCCACAGTTGCAAGGTTCACGTCCAGGTTGCCATTGGATAAGGCCAGGCTGCTTTGTGCCAAAATCGTCTCACCCTCATAAGAAATTTCAAGATCAACGGTAAAATCGAAATCACCCGGATCACTCCGAAGGGTGTCATACACAACTTCGTAGCCGCTTCTTCGCATCAATTCTGTTTCTCCTGTTCGAACTGGTTCTCCCGTGGGTGTCATGTTGGTGAAAGAGAGGCCTGCCAGCACTGCCGATGTTATGTTTAGTGCAAGGCGCTGGTTTGATGATGCCGAAGGCAGAATCAGATCGGTGTTGGCAGCCGCAAGAGCAAATCCGGCACCTGCAGTTCCCAGCAATAGAAATCCCCATTTCGGCCTGTACTGCTGGATCGTCCGCTCTACTTTTACCCTCTGTTCAAACTCTATTTCACGTACCTGATGAGCTGAAAATTGCATCACGGGATCATCAACAGAGGGCTCACTCTCTACAAGCAGAACGCTCTTTTCAGCCAGTAAATTTGGCTCTCTGCTTGTATCGATTGCGTTCTGCTCGGTCACAATCCACCTGCTGGATGTGCAGGAAATGCAAAAGATAAAAACCAACAAAAATGCCGGCAAACGCAGTGCCTTCATAAGCAGGTTTATTTAAAATGAGATTACAGCTCCGAATCCCACAAGATGTCTCAGTTTGAACGAATCTTCATCACCCGGATCGGAGAGCCAAAATGGAATTTCGTACCGGAGTACAAATCCTCTGGGTTTTCCTAAATAATCGGGAATGTTCAAAGATAACGAAAAACCGGCTCCGGCATTGGAGAAAAGATCATCGGGTTCACCTTCCTGAACACCGAGAGACATTCCGGCATCAAAAAAGAGGTAGGATCGAAAACTCAGAAATTCAGATGCATAGGGAATATTGTTGAATACTTTAGCAATGGGATTCCAGTAATCAAATTCAGCGTTAATCGAGGTAAAGGAACTGAATAGATTGGGAGATGCTCCTTCGTTTAGGCAGTTTCCTGCATCATCGGTTTCCAAACAGGATATTTGAAATGTTCCGATATCCTGCGACGTGTAACCCCGTAAATTTGCGCCCCCCGCCACATGGATATTCCCACTCTCCATCCAGGGCTGCCGTATGGTTCCTTTAGCACGGGTTGAACCGCTCTCAAGCCATTGTACAGCCGGTCTTACACTTCTTGAAAAAAGGTATTCTGGCGCTGCATTTTCGGTAGCGATACCAGTAAAAGAACGGAGCCTCAACCCCCAATATTCATGAAAATTAATTCCTTGCGTAGCCCTAAGGGTCCAGGCTGAATAAAGATCATTGAGGTACTGAAGTCTTCCGGTGGTCTCTATGTTGTACCAACCGAATCGGTTATCATTTTGCAGCTCATATGTAAGAGTGGTTAGTATTTTGTGATCATCCGACCAAAGTGCCGGAAATGCAGCATATTCGTCATCAAACCGCCTTTCATAGGAGTTGTAGAAACTGAACTCCCGATATCGCCGTTCATCAAATCCTTGCTGCCAGCGTTTATTGAAGCCAATTCCATGGTCGTGATAACCCGTTCGCACTGAACTGTTGAACTGAATATTGGCCTCACTCCCATAGTCTGACCAGGGGCGAATCGGTTCGGTGTAGGTAATTCGGTATGAAACGGGCAGTGACGGCCACCAAAGACCCATCCAAATACCGGCATCCAGGCGATGTGGGCCGTCTTCAAATGTACCTGGAACCTGCCCTGTAAGCCGCAGACCGAGCAATATTCCGTCTACATCATTGTACCAGATATCGGGTGCTGGCAAAACTTCGTAGCGTGGAGTTTGTGCATCAGAATCAGTAATACTGAATGCGGTCAATAATAATAAAAGTGAGAAAGTCAGTGTATAGAAACGAGCCAATCGTCAAGGATTTGATTGGAAATTAACAAGTTATTTAACAGATTTATAAGGCGTTGTTGTTCCGGCCAGTGAATAATTTTTTTTGCATCCTCTATTCCGAACCATTCTGCTTTTTGATGTTCTTTATCAAGTCTGGGTTCGTTACCGGGATCGATTTCGGCAGCAAATGCGGGTATAGTCAGTATCTGGTCGGTTTTTGGTTCGTAAAACTGGTTTATACCTGGCAGAGTCCAAAATTTTTGGGGTGACAGGCCGGTTTCTTCCTTCAGTTCACGCAATGCAGCCTGCCAGTAAGCTTCTCCCTCTTCCACTTTCCCGCCAATCATTCTCCACTGGCCTTCGTAGATATGGCCTTCAGATCTTTTGAACAGCAGAAACTCGGGCTTCTTATCAATCATTCGGTAAGGATATAGGTCGATCAGCTTTTTTTTACCCATTTTTCAAAACCTGATCTTTAAAATAGTCCATAGTCTTGATAAGACCTTCTTTCCGGTTGGTTCGGGGTTCCCAATTGAGTATGCTTTTTGCCCTGCTGATGTCGGGCTGTCGTACCTGTGGATCATCGGCAGGGAGCTCTTCAAATGAAATATCACTCTTGCTGCCGGTAATTTTGATAATCTCTTGCGCAAATTCAAGAATGGAGATCTCTTCGGGGTTACCAAGATTCACGGGTTCATTTTCATCGCTTTCAACCAGCCGGAAAATTCCCTCAATCAGATCATCCACATAGGTAAAGGAGCGTGTTTGAGACCCGTCCCCAAATACCGTTATGGGCTCATTGGTCAATGCCTGTCGAAAAAACGTAGGCAGGGCCCTGCCATCTTTTAGCCTCATTCGCGTTCCGTAAGTGTTAAAAATGCGCACAATTCGGGTATCAATTCCGTGATAGCGATGGTATGCCATTGTCATGGCTTCGGCAAATCGTTTGGCTTCATCATATACACCACGCAACCCGGTGGGGTTTACATTTCCCCAGTAGCTCTCTTTTTGAGGATGCTCCATCGGATCGCCATAAACCTCACTTGTGGATGCAAGCAAAAATTTGGCATTTTTTGCACGTGCAAGCCCCAGTGTTTTATGAGTGCCGAGGGACCCTACTTTTAATGTCTGAATGGGCATCTCCAGGTAATCGATCGGGGAAGCCGGGGATGCAAAATGAAGAATAAGGTCCAAAGAACCGTCTACATCAATGTAGTTGGTTACGTCATGCTTAATAAATGAAAATCGTTCACCGCCAATAAGATGAGCGATGTTGCTTTTTGCCCCTGTAATGAGGTTATCCATGCAAATAACATCCCACCCCTCACTATGATAGCGGTCGCAAAGATGAGAACCGAGGAAACCGGCTCCTCCGGTTATAAGCACACGTTTGTTCAATTAATACCTCATTTAGGTTTTGATGCAGAGCTGAGCCGGCATTCTTCAGTCATTAACGCTTGGCCTGCCCACACTGATATAGACAAGTCCGGCTTCTTTTGCTCGCTGCAGATCATATAGATTTCGGCCGTCGAAAATTACAGGGGACTTCATCACTTTTGCAAAACGCTGCATATCAGGCCGGCGAAATTCATTCCACTCGGTACAAATAACAAGGGCATCGATATTATCAAGTACAGAATCCCTGTCATTCATAAATTCTATTTTTGCAAGAGTATCGGCATCGGCTGCCTCACGGAATGTTTGAATGGCCTCCGGATCGTATGCTTTCATGGTTACACCCAGTGCAGCAAGTTCCCTGGTAATATACAGAGATGGCGCCTCCCGAATATCATCGGTTTCCGGCTTGAAGGATAAGCCCCAAACCCCAACTGTTTTTCCATTCAGTTCGTTATTATAAAACTTTTTCATCTTCTCTACGATCGAAACCTTCTGCGATTCGTTTACTTTCATCACCGAATCGAGAATACGGAAATCATATCCGTGCTCACCGGCCGTATGATGGATAGCCTTAACATCCTTGGGAAAACAGCTTCCGCCATAACCAATACCTGCAAAAAGGAATCTCTTTCCAATTCGCGAATCGGTACCCACACCCCGGCGGATATTATCTACATCGGCGCCAACTTTTTCGCAGATGTTTGCGATTTCGTTCATAAAGGTGATTTTAGTAGCCAGCATCGCATTGGCTGCGTATTTGGTCAGCTCCGAGCTTCGTTCATCCATTATGATAATCGGATTGCCGCTACGCACGAAAGGTTCGTAGAGTGCGGTCATTATCTCAGCGGCTTTTTGGCTGCTCGTTCCCACGACTACCCGTTCGGGTTTCATGAAATCTTCCACAGCGGCACCTTCTCGAAGAAATTCGGGATTCGAAACCACATCAAACTCTGCGTCAGTTTTGGCGGCAATCTTTTCACTCACTTTGTCGGCTGTTCCAACCGGAACCGTGCTCTTGTTTACAATAACCCGATATTGTGGATATTTATTGAAGAGATCCCCCAATTTATCGGCCACATTGAGCACGAAGCTCAAATCGGCCTGTCCATTGGCTCCCGGAGGAGTTGGCAGGCAAAGAAAAATAATTTCTGACTCTTTAAATGCATCTTCAAGATTTGTGGTGAATTTCAACCTTTTTTCGCGAATTGCACGATCGAAAACACGGTTCAGGCCCGGCTCATAAATTGGCACCACTCCCTTTGTCAATCTTTCTATTTTTTCTGCATCGATATCCACACAAAAAACATCGTTACCGCTGTCAGCAAAACAGGTTCCTGTTACAAGTCCCACGTAACCGGTGCCAATAACTCCTATTTTCATTAGTCAGTATGTGATTTACTTCAATTTCAGTTAGCGTTCAATCTTTATTATTTCCAACTCAAGCCGGCCAGCAGGAACTTTAACCTTCACAACTTCACCCACTTCAGTGCCAAGTATAGCTTTACCAATAGGTGAGTCTACAGATATTTTGCTTTTTTTAAAATCTGCTTCATCTTTAGAAACCAGAGTATATTTCATCTCTTTGTTTGTTTTTTTATTTAAAATGGTCACAGTAGACAAAAGGTAGGCTTTAGATGTGTTAATATCTTTTTCATCAATAATGGTTGAGGTAGCAAGGGTATTTTCTAGCTCAGCAATACGCTTTTCAAGATGGCCTTGTGCCTCTTTAGCGGCATCATATTCAGCATTTTCACTTAAATCGCCCTGAGCCCTGGCCTCTGAAATTTCCTGTGCTATCTCTTTTCTTCCGCGTGTTTTCAGATCCCTCAGCTCCTTATCAAGCTTTTCATATCCTTCTTTCGATAGATAGTTTTTTCTCATAGTAGATTGTTTATTCATCGTTTACAAAACAAAAAAAGCAGTCTCTAGCTGCTATCTGTAAATTTCCTGTTCAATATTTTTTCAGAACAGTAAAAATATGATGATAGAGGCTGTTTTCCCAACTATATTTTAGAACAAACTTAAAATCTTACTTGCTTTTATGAAAAGTAACCAGGCACAATTTTAATTATTCTGAAATATAATATTTCCCAATTTCCTTCTTTTATCACTCAACAGCATCACAAGGCATACACTTGATCCTGCGGCCATTTAAGACGCACCCCCATTTCTGTAAGAGTTTTCTGAAGATCGGATGTCAGCACGGAAGATTCGTAAACCTGGTGAGGTTCCAGTCCGTGTTTGTTGCAGAGCGCAATCAGTGCTCCGGCTGACTCACCAATATTCCACTCCACAGGCTGAAGCCTGTAACAGCCATTGGTTATATGTGTGGTACCTATATTTTTGCAGGCCGGAACCAGATTTCTCACACGCTGCGGAATCAGTGCTCCGAGCGGAATCTGAAACGGAAGTGAACTGATGTCTATGTAGTTGTTGCCTTTCGTACTTGGGTGCAGGTCAATTCGATAGGCGCCGATCCCCACTGAATCCTGAAACTCTGCTGCACGCACATCATCCTCACTCATTCCTGTTTCCGCCATCCGTGCTTCGGTGCCTACATGCTGCTCCAGCACGGTAAACATTGCTTTGATTCTGCGGCTTTCCCGAATATAGGCGTGTTTCGCCATACCATTTGACGTACCAAATATATCACCTCTCAAGCGTAATCCCGGCCAGCCTTCACCGCCATCCGGCCTTGGTGCTTCGGTTTGCAGCCAGTAGATCAGTGAACGGTTTAGTTGTTCGGCCCCATTGAGGTGCTTTTTAGCTTCTTCATCAGAAACATCCACCAGTTTCCCCTTCAGGTATGCGTGTTGCGGCCAGTTGATACAGGAGATAGGACCGCGATAAAAACCCGCTTCGAAATTGTGGTGATTAAGCACCTGCCGATAGGCCCACCAGCCGTCCTGATCCATTGGATCGAATGGCAATTCCCGCGGTTCCAGTGTCATTGGGTGAGTATAGGTGAAACTGAACAGAGGACCCGGCCATGGGGGTGTCAAATCGGGTGTAAAATCGCGCCAGAATTCATATTCGTCCGGTTTATCAATCAAAAAGTTTTCTTCGGGTTGATATTCCAGCAGAAAGCAGAGGTTGAAAGCCTGCACATTGTCAGGGTCAGCTTCAGAAGGTGCGTGCGGTTCACCGGTCTGATCCTGTCCTTCAGCACCTACCACATATTCTACATCGCCCAGCTTCAGCAAATCACCCATTTCTGTGGCATCGATAAACCATGGAGCCTTCAACCATTTCGACTCTCCGGTCCTCGAACTTTTTACACGGACAGCCCGAAACTGATCTCCGTCTGTTTCAACTTCCGTGGGTTGGTGCTCCATCAAAAACCTCAACTTGCCGTTGCTCACCCAAGGTGCAAGCATCGCTTCTAAAACAGCCACGGACACCTGTGGTTCGTGCGAAATCCGTGAAACCCAGCCATCGCCGGGGTTCAGGTAGGTTTCTTCAAGCAAATCTTGCCGAAGCGGATAGTGATTGCGATAAAAATTTCTAACTGCCGTCCGGTAACCCTGATAAGATTGTGAAGCTCCGAATGTCTCCACCCAAGGATTCTCATCCGGCGGTACCGCCTGGGATGTCAATTGACCGCCAATCCAGTCGGTCGGCTCGGTGATGATTACACTCAATCCGAGTTTCAATGCAGAAAGTGCGGCCGCACAACCACCAGTACCCCCTCCGATGATAACCAGGTCTGCCCACATTTCCTCCCCGGACACCGTTCCCTTTTCCCGTACTGCAATACCTATGGTTTTTTGCGATGAAAAACCGGACAGCGCACCTCCCGTTAACATACCACCAACAAGAAGCCCCGATTCGGTTAAAAATTCTTTTCTGGATTTGGACATAATAATACTTTATAGCTGAAAATTGATATGATATAATGACCTTGCAAAAGAACGGCCTTTAAAACATATAAAGATATTGTCATATATTATCTTATTGAGAATATATATTCAAAAAAATAAATCGGAAAGTTATAGTCCAAGCCTCATATATATAATGTATAATGTCCTTCAATAATAATTTGCCGCCTGCTATAATTGAAGTTTCGACGTAGCTGATAGCGCATCAGTGTCATACTGAGGGAAAATCTCTTGGTGAGAAATCAGGGTTCGAGCAACAAATTCGCATTTGATTAAGTTAGATACATTCAGCCTGTAATTTTTTATTCATTCATCTCACAAAATATATTTACTGTCTCCTTCTATTTATGTATAATTATTAAAGAGACTGATACGTTTGATAAGAAACACTGAAAACTATGAAATTTACATCCGCCTTTATCATCTTGTTTTTTTCTATAACACTGATTGCTGAAGCACAGCTCAGACAAGATCTTAAATATCAACCCGAAGAGTATTCTGCTACAATGACTCACTCCGGATCGAGTGGAGAAAGCACTATTGGGAGCTGGATGAATCTCCTCAATATGACAATGGATCACTCCTACTCTATGACATTTAGCAGCTTCGGCGGACAGATGCAAAATATCAATGCTTACACCAACCACATGCATTTCGATCTGAGTGAGCGCTTTGATGCTCAACTTGATGTTTCGGTACTGCACGCTCCCTTCGGTAACAGCTTTATGAACAATGATAATAGCCTCGGAGCACAGATTATTGTAGATCAGGCACGAATTGACTATAAAATTTCTGATAACGCCCGTCTTTCACTCCAATTCTCACAGAGACCTGCTTATTATGGTCACGGATTTGGTCCATACGGACGAAGTAATTACTACTCACCATTCAACAGAATGTCTCCCCGCTACTAAACGTTTTTAATGACGGAAACATCAAACCAAGACAACCGGAACCATCTTTTTCTGAACTCTGCCATCGGTTTTCTGGGAGTTCTTCTAATTATTCTTTTGGTTGCTCTGGGATCACGAATTATTTATCCAAGGATTGCAGCAGAACGAACAACGGTTGACCCTGTCCTAGTAAGCAACGTCATACAGCTCGAAGTTTTAAATGGATGCGGAGTACCCGGAATCGCCACTCGATTTACTGATCAGCTTCGGGGGTTTGGGTTCGATGTGGTTGAAACCGGCAATTACGATCATTTTAACCTTTCTGAAAGCATTGTCATATCCCGGAGCGGACAGATGGAAAACGCCATAAAAGTGGCCAAAGCTCTTGGAATACCCGAAGAACAGGTATTACGTGAACAGTCACCCGACTTTTACCTTGATGTTACTCTGGTAATCGGATCCGACTACGATTCATTAAACTTTTAATAAACTATTACCAATTATATGCCTATGACAAAATCTACTGAAATTGCACAATCTAAATTTTCCACAAACGCCCCCGGCAAAACTTCTGACTCAGAACTGTTGATCAATGTTATAACTGAGGGTTTACTCGAAAAAAAAGCAAGAGACATTAAATTACTGGATGTAAGAGAGCTTACCACATTAACCGATTATTTCCTGGTCTGCCACGGCACATCGGAAACGCAAATCCGTGCCCTTGCCAACAGTGCACTCGAAAAAGTAAAAGAGAAAATTGGTGAAAATGTCTGGAAACAGGAAGGCATGGATGCAAGAAGGTGGATTATTCTGGATTATGTAAATGTAGTTGTACACATTTTCAGTGAGGAAAAACGAAATTTCTACGGCATCGAACGGATGTGGAACGATGCAGTTATTACAGAAATATCGGACGAATAAGATGTAACCCATCACATTAATTGCTATCTGATTTCTTACCTGAAAAACCTAAATACACAACAACATGAGGTCGGTTTGAAATCTGTCATTAAAAAAGGAACTTTTCCTGAAAAGTTGCATTAACGGTACTGGGTGTGCAATTTGCCGTTGACTCTGCCCCATAAATTGCTTCAGAAACATTTTGATGAATTTTTTTATTGAGCTATCATCAATTCATTTCATTGCCAGGTTTTTGAGGCATTCTTTGATCAACTTGGCGCAAAAAAATTAAACTGGCTTTCGTTTTTTTGACAATATTCACCAAATACCCTGCAAAGCTGGCCTCATCCCTGCTGATTTTACTCCTCGCGGGCTACGGCATTATGGAATTTAGTGCACACAGGTCTGCCACCGGTGATGAAGCACTTGCCCTTATTATTGACCGAAGTCTGGATGATGCTGTAACTCTTTTTCATCAAATCTATACCGAGCTTGAAGAGGAATCTGCAGAAATAAGAACTCTTGTACAGCACGCAGCTGAAACCAACCAGGGTCGTATGCCTGTTTATAACCGGCTATCGCAAAAAAACTTTTGGGGAATCAGCATTTATAAAAACGGGGATTCCTGGCTTTGGAAAGGTTTTGACCTAAACCCCCAACCTCCTTTTTCGGAAAGCGAAAGTGACACTACTTACACAACCATCACAAGTTTTAATAATGTAGTTGTTCTGCTGAACCGGCAGCAGTTAACGATTGAAGATGAACGTTTCAATATTTCAACAGCAAGGCGGCTGGCTCAAACTACAGATCTTCCCTTTATCAAGAATGTTGAATATCAGCTTTCTGATGATCCAGGGCTTCGCAATAGCTTCCCCGTACGATATAGTTATTTTGGCTCTATTCCCGGAAACTCGATTCAGCGCACTCTTTCAACACCTCGAACCGATTCTGTCGGTGTAGTTTATGCTCCTCTGGAACTTTCGCACAGCTATCTGCAGACCCAGAACGAAACACACTATCAGTGGCGATTTGCTTTTCACATTGCCATATTTCTATCGTCATTTCTGCTTTTGGTGGTTTGGTCAACCATCCGTAAAAGTAAATTACTTCACATCATACAAATTTTACTGATTTTCATATTGTGGCCGGCAGTATTATTAACAGGCCTATTAAATTATTGGATATCCCTGTTTATTTCAGGAGGGATGGTAACAGATCACGAAACGGTCTATCTTCTGGCCGAATACATTATTAATGCTTTTTTTCTGTTTCTGCTCTTTGTCAGCTTTCACAATCTTCTCCGATTTTCTCTGAGCGCTAACCGTAATGAAGAGCACTTTCGGACACTGGCATTTTCAGTTCTCTATGGAGCCCTCTGCCTGATACTTTTGCTTTTTTTTGTATTCTCCACTCAAACACTTTTAACAGAAAGCCACATACCCCTCCTGGATCTTGAACTGTCTCCGGATATCCAGTCGTTTATCTTCTACATTTTTTCGGGAATCTTTCTCACAGCTGCATCAGGCATTATTCTTTCAGCAGGATATTTTTTAATGCTGAGCGAAGAGGGAAAAACAGCACTGATCTCTGTTATTGCTATATTCAGCTTCATCTGTTTTTATTTTTTCGTTGATCTCGCTGTTGAAGAAAACCTGTTCTTCACCCGAATGTTTTCTATCACCCTCACCCTTTTTCTCCTTTATCTGCTCATCAGTTATCAACTTTACAAATATCCCGACCATTGGTACAAAATGTCGGGATTCAGAAAATTGATGATTGGGGTTTTTGTAATTTCCGCATCGGTCTATTTTATCATCTGGGACACCTCAAAAGACCGGGTCGACCGGGAGCTTCTTCACCAAATTACTTTATACACCGATGAAGACGCATTCAATACCCGTGACATCCTTTTCGATCTGCTTTCAGAGATTGAGACGGATCTCTCTCATCTTACTGAGGTGGAAATCGGACAGCAGCGGCAACTTGTACAAGGTTATTTTCAGCGTTCGGTTCAGTCCAATATCAAGCCGGAATGGAAAAATCATTCGTTTCATATTCGCTTGCTTACACCCGGAAATGAAGAGATCACAAACTATTCCACAACATTGGAAACTCCTGCCTGGTCTCGAGTTTTTACAACCGACACAATGCTCCGTTCCTATCGCGGGGAGCAGATTCGCTGGCAAACCAACCGTCCGGTAATTTGGGGACGCCCTGCTGTTTCAGACCGCTATACAGCTCTGGACAGGGGCTGGATCCCAATTTATGATGCCGATCGGCCAGAAAATATGATTGCCTGGATTGCTGGTGATGTATTTAAAGAACGTCTCGACTACAACAAACCGATGCGAGCGGTTCTCTCTGCCGCAACCAGGAACGACTGGAAACAGAGTTACTATATTGCCGAGTATCTGGGCGAGCGGTTAACAGCCAGCACTGTTCGCGGTATTTATCATAATCAGCCCCAATACAATAAACTACCTCAGCAGGAAGCAGAAATTGCACGACAAAACTCTGTAAGTTTTTTCACCAATATCACGTCAGACGGCTCATTCCGTGAAGTATTGGTAAGTCATGATGAACGCACTGTCATCAAGGCAAGTACTCCTGTTCCGGGATTTAACCATCACCTCTTCTCATTCTTTCGCCTGCAGGTTGTGCTCATTTTTTTCGGTCTGTTCTGTTTCTCATTGCTCGGCATGGCCGGATTTGGGCATTACAGCCTTTTCGGTCAAAATCGCAGGTTCAGAGATCGACTGGTAGATGGACTTGCCCTTGCTACCATACTCTTTCTGATTGTACTGATTTTTGCCACCCAGTATGCGGTGGACATACAAAATGAAAAGAATGTTGAAAGGGAGCTGGTCAACAGTCTAAGCAGCGTAGCCGAAGCGATGAAAGACCGGGACTTGTTCTCGGAAGATTCTGATGCATCTGAACTGTTATCAGAAATCACGACCCCGCTTAATGTGGATCTTGTACTTTATTTCGGCCGCTCTGTTGCGGTCTCCACTACTCCACAAATTTTTCAGCAGCACCTGGTACCGGCCACCATGCCTTACCCCGTGTACGATTTTCTCTTTAACCGTGAGCGTATCCACTATGTTGCTTCCAGTGAAATTGGCACCGACGAAATGCTGATCGGTTATCGATCTCTCTCTGATGCCGACGGAACACCCATCGGAGCCATTGCTATCCCCACATTTTTGCAATCACCTGTTTATGAAGAGCAGCTCCTCGAAACCACCAGCTACCTTTTTGTTGTGTACCTGTTTATTTTTTCTTTGTTTATAGCCGGTTCTGTTTTTCTCTCGAATCAACTTACAAAACCGCTGAAGCTGATTCAGGTAGGGCTGAACAAAATCTCCCGCGGCGACATGAAAACCAAAGTTGCCGTTACCAGCCAGGATGAAATCGGTTCACTTGCTGATGCCTACAATACAATGGTGCATCGGCTCGATCACGCTCAGAAAGAGCTCATGAAGGCTGAGCGAGAATCTGCATGGAAAGAGATGGCACAACAGGTTGCTCATGAAATTAAAAATCCGCTCACCCCGATGAAACTGAACCTGCAGCACCTCCAGCGGCAGCTCGATGGAAACCCCGGCCGGGCAATAGATTTGAAGCCTGCTATCGAAAAAATGGCGACAAACATTATCGAGCAGATCGAATCATTGAATAAAATTGCTTCCGATTTTTCGAAATTTGCAAAACCGATTGATGAACCAAAAGAGCCTTTGAGTCTGACCGAACTTGTACAATCTGTTGCTGATCTGTATGAACACGATAACTCTGCAGAAATCCACTGTATCATTCCAAAAAAAGAGGTGACCGTATCTGGTGTGGAAGATGAACTGAGACGGGCATTGATCAATCTTATCAAAAATGCTATCGAGGCGTGCAGCCCTCAAAAGGCTGAAATACAGATCACACTCAAAAAAATGAAAGATCACGCCATGATTCAGGTCAAAGACAACGGACATGGCATTGATGAAAAAGACCGCGACAAAATTTTTCTACCGAAATTTTCTACTAAATCAAGCGGCACAGGTCTGGGACTGGCCATTACCAAAAAAATTGTAGAAGAACACGGCGGCGACATTTGGTTTGATTCAAAAAAGGGGCATGGCACATCTTTTTTCATTCGCTTCCCAAGTATTTGATTAAATTCAAAAGAATGGTGTAACAGTTAGTTTTGCCTGTATAATAATGTGACGTTGAAAAATGGTTATTAGCTAAAAGCTATCAGACATCAGCTGTCAACAGAGGCAGGCCTGATGATATTGGTTTCATGGGCCAATATTCCTTCTTTATTGTTTTTACTATCAAGGAGCCTTTTCCAATAATAACTATTTGATAAATAACAGGTAACGGTTGAATTCAAAATATCAATTTCAGCAAGATTACAATCAAAATGAGAAAAATAATATTCCGGCACCACACTTTATAAAAGCAAATAGAGTTTTATCATTAAAAGCCGTACTATCTTCCCCCTGAAATATTTCACCTGAATTTTGTGCCGGATGTATCAGAAAAAACAATTCTTTTGGCTCTTAATACTTTCAAGTTTGCTGATTCTTGCTTTCGGTTGCCGTACCCCCGAACCAACGGTTCATGAACCGGAGCCGGAACAAGAATCCGAAGTAACACCTGCCGAGCCTGAGGAGGAGCTTTCTGTTACCGAAACCCTGACAACAGTTGAGTATGAAGCTCACCTGAAGCCTCAAAAAGAGTTCCGGGCTGTTTGGGTGGCCACAGTTGCTAATATTGACTGGCCTTCTCAGCCCGGACTGCCTGTTTCTCAGCAAAAAGAGGAAATGATCAAAATTCTGGACCGCGCCGCTGCACTCCATTTTAATGCGGTGATTCTTCAGGTCAGGCCGGCCGCCGATGCACTCTATTATTCACCCTATGAACCCTGGTCCTACTACCTTACCGGACGAATGGGACGATCACCTCTTCCCTACTACGATCCGCTTGAGTTTACCATTAATGAAGCACACAAACGAGGGCTGGAGCTCCACGCCTGGTTCAACCCCTACAGAGCGCTTCACCCGACGAACCGGTCGGAGATTTCACCGGATCATATCAGCAGAACGAACCCTGAACATGTACACAGATATGGTAATTTTTTGTGGATGGATCCAGGACTGCCCGAAGTTAAAGAGCACACAATTCGCGTCATCATGGATGTAGTGGAGCGCTATGATATTGACGGAGTTCATTTTGATGATTATTTCTACCCCTACCCTTCCTACGACGGAGGTAATGATTTCCCCGATGATGAAAGCTGGCGGCGAGCCCGGGAATCTGGAAATACCCTCTCCCGGGGCGACTGGCGGAGAAATAACGTGAATTTGTTAATGAAAGAACTTTCAGAACAAATAAAAAAGAAGAAACCGCACATAAAGTTTGGAATCAGTCCGTTCGGAATCTGGCGCCCGGGCTATCCCGAACACACTACCGGTTTTGATGCGTACGAAGAGCTTTATGCCGACGCCCGCCTTTGGCTAAAAGAGGGCTGGGTAGACTATCTCACCCCTCAAATCTACTACCGTATCGATCAGACTCCACAGCCTTTTCCCGTTGTTTTGCAGTGGTGGGTGGAACAAAATGGCCACGGGCGCCACATCTGGCCCGGAATATACACCAGTCGTATTTGGACCGAAAATGTAACCTGGCCTCATGAAGAAATTACCGGCCAGGTATATACTGCAAGAGGTTTCCCCGAAGTTACCGGTGCAGTTCATTTCAGTATGCGTGCCTTTCTCGAAAATCCAGATCAGTTTAACCGGAAATTCTCATCGGGAGTGCATTCGCTTACCTCACTCATTCCCGCTTCTCCCTGGATGGACTACGGAGTGATTCCATCACCTCCTGAAACCTCAATTCGAGATTACGGAGATCACTGGGCTCTGCACCTTCAGCCGGCACCGGGTGATGATGTTCGCTGGTGGATATTAAGAACTAAAAAAAATGGCCGTTGGGAGATTGAGGTAATACCCGGACAACGTATAGAAACAGTTTTCCATGGAGGAGAAGCGATGCTCCGCCCAGATAAAATATATGTATCAGCGGTAAACCGAATAGGACTGGAAAGCGATATTGTCGATGTTTTGCAAGATCAGGTCGAATCGGTAAGCAACGACACCACCACCATTCAACCGCCAACTATTGTCAAACGAAACAAATGGGCTCAAACCGAGCCGGGCGGGTACAAAGCCACTGCCATTCGGCGTAACCTGTCTCAGGGAGATACCCTTCAATTCCGGGACCTCACGCTTGTGGTTTCAAGAATGCTGCGGTCGGCTGTTGCCCCCGATCATCTCTTCAAAGCGCCAGTTCACGGAATAGACGATGAAGAAGCCCGCCGACGGGAAAGCGAGACTATTCGCATTCAGCTCTATAGAAACGGAGTTTCCGAAAGCAAGTCTATCCAAAAAGGGGAAGCATTTAACTGGTATGGCTACCACATCGGGCTGCTCGATTTGAATTTTGAAAACGGCCTCTCCCAGTTTGAAATCGCTACAGTGGCTTCACTTCCTGTGGACCGGGCAGCGATGAGAGAAACCGGTACAGCATTTGACCGTTTTAGGGTACCACACCGAATCAACAAAATTACCCTGCACCACACCGGCAGTACCGAGCCGCTCACCGAAGATGATGATCCGATATCGGTGCTTCGCGGACTATATGAATGGGGTGCCGAAGAACGAAATTGGTGGGATGTACCTTACCATTACCTCATCGGCCTGGACGGCACTATTTACGAAGGGCGGGATCCAAATCTTGTCGGAGAAACCAATACCAGTTATGATCCAAGGGGACATCTACTAATTAGTGTAATGGGGAACTACAACCTGCAGGAACCAACCGAAGCGCAAATAGAGGCCATTGCTGAAATGATGGCCTATGCCATTCAAAAATATGCCCTCAGAACAGATGACATTTACGGTCATTACGACTGGGCAGATACATCCTGTCCTGGAACTTACCTGCGCCCCTACCTGGATGACGGTACAATCTTGCGCCTGATTGAACAGAAACTGGATAACGAACCTCAGTAATAACCGTAAAACTAGTATTTCAACAATTTAATTATGCAACATAGTGTTTGGATAGTTTCTTATCTGCATCTTGCTTTGTAAAGGTCCAATGAATTTTCTTCTCCTCCTTATTTCTTTGGGTTGTCCATGGCTCGAGTTGTTGCTTGAGAAGCTCCTCGCTTCCAATTTTGTCGGGTAAACACTCTTTTCCCATTACATTTATTTCAATTTCAGCCATGTTCAACCAGCTTGCGTGTTTTGGTGTATAACAAAACTCGATTCTTTCCAGGATCTGATCTGCTTTCGTTTTGGAAAACGTTTCGTAAAAGGATGTTGGAAAATGGGTGTTTAAATTATCCAGTACAAGTCGAATCTTGGTTGCATTGGGATATTCCTTTTGCACTAAATCGGCTACGAAATTGGCAAAATCGGACTTCTTCCTTGTTTTGGTCACTTCTATGACTCGCCTGCCAGCCTTGGGCTCTACGGCCACAAAAATATTTCTTGTTCCGTTGCGCTTATATTCATAATCATACTTTGCCGGACGCCCCGGCTTCATGGGAATCGGCTTGCGTATGTCCTCCAGGAGCTGTTTACTCTTCTCATCTATACAAACCACAGGATACTTCGGATCATAGTCTTCCTCATACAAATCCAACAGCCGATACATGCGCTGCCTGTACTCAGGCGTAATCACCCCGATACACCACATCTTTCTCAACCAAGGTTTACTTTCGTTTTTTTTAGTATCAATCGAATACTTTCCCGATTTATAGTCTCGATTCCCGTCGTCTTTTTTGCTTCCGCTGCAAGTAACTCCAATGTCCACCTCTGCCGGCCCTCTGGTGGATCACTGCAAGCCAAGGCAATAATATCTGCCACCTGTTTTTGATTATATTTCTTGGGCTGACCGGGGCGGGGATTGTCCTTAATGGCGTGATCCAGACCGTATTCCAAGTAATTTTTCTTTGTTCTCCAGATGGCTGTGCGTTCAACCTCTAATAACTCTTCAATTTCAGCCGTCTTTTTGCCCTTATGAAGCCACAATAAGATATACGCTCGGTTCACTTCACGAACATTTTTGTTGCCGCTTCGAGTAAACTTCTTCAAAGCCTCAGCGTCCTCGGGGGATAATTGTAGGTGTTTCATTTTGATCCTTGCTATTGGGATGGGTTATGGTATAAGCAAAGATACTAAATTGTTGCGTAATTAATTTGTTGAAATACTAGTGTCGTGTCAACTATGATATGACGTAAATAATATGTGTTTTTTGAAAAACGTCATGGAAAAATACAGTAATTTTGCCGTATAGCAAGTTAAAAAGGCATGGAACGAAGCTTGCCGAGTTCCATGCCGATGTTGGACAAGTTCGGGGTAAAATCTACTGGATTTTTCTATAATTTACTGTTAACCAAATTAATGACAGGAATGAACTTGAATATGTCGCACTTTTTATTGGTACTACTACTATTCTAGACCAGATGAATAATGAGGCAAGCGTATCTGAAGCTGGAGATTCAGTTTCTTTTGGTGATCCAATTGATATAGAATATAATCTACCTGATAATTTATCAGGTAGAGATTATGTATTTGCAAGAATAGGTTTAAAAGTGGATGGGATCCCTGAACTATTATTTTCACAAGTTTATAAGATTAATTTATAGTTCTTTGTCGCTTCTAATTTCAACAAATATAATAATATAATTTAACAAACAAATATGGAAAATATTGAATTAAATAATTATCAAAATATAATAAAAAGATATAAAATATTTGTTTGCTTGAGAAAACGAAAATTAAGGTATCTGAAATATATGTTATTTATATTATTTTTAGGTGCTGGAAATGTAACTGCTCAAGTACAAGTTAATCTTGCAGACTATGATCAGGATGGTGAGGCCACAGCAATAGTAAATGATAATATCATTGAAGTAACTTGGCCAACAAGTGAAACAGAATATGGAAGAATAATGT
This sequence comes from Balneolaceae bacterium, assembly GCA_020832285.1. Taxonomy (GTDB): domain Bacteria; phylum Bacteroidota; class Rhodothermia; order Balneolales; family Balneolaceae; genus Rhodohalobacter. The sequence continues at coordinate 44,134 of JAFIFB010000038.1, read as the reverse complement.
TCAGCCTGGAAAAGGGAGAGCCATTCTTCAAGAGTATACAAATGAGCAGAAATAATAATTATCAAGAAATCGCATCAGATCTGGATCCTGTTTTTTTACTAACAATTGGAAAGAGAGATCTTACAAGAGATAGCGGCTGGGATATTTTTTTTGACAGAACTGCCTATCTGCCGTACGAAGCGCACAATGTAAATATTGAGAAACAACATGCGAAAGTCGTTAGCTCCGGATCAAGAACCCAAATTATAATTTCGGATACAAATGCAGGACATTTTTCCGGGACGCTGGAAATTACGCTTTTTCATGGCAGTCCTCTATTGAATATAGCAGCTGTAATGGCAACAGAACAAGATTCAACAGCCATAATTTATGATGCTGGTTTAGTAGATAAGGGCGAAGGATGGCAAGAAATATTTTGGTCAGACACGGAAGATTTTATTCAGGCCGAAAAAGTTGATTTTACATCAGAAAGCAAGAACATATCTGTAAAATACAGGACTATAATTGGAGAAAGTAAAGAAGGCAGCATTGCAGTATTCCCGCCGCCCCACCAATATTTTTATCCACTTGATAATGCCTATAACCTTAAATACACCTGGTATGGAAATAATTACCGAGACATGATACCTGATTATGGAATTGGCATAAGACATGACCTTATGGGAGATCGGCGTCATGTACCTTGGTTTAATGCCCCGCCGAATACCGGTCAGCGATTGAACTTCTTTTGTGTGTTAAGCACCGAAAAAGATGGGCAGGTAATGGAAAAGGTGAAGCAATTCACTAATGGGGACTCTTACAAGCCTCTTCCGGGTTACAAAACTATGGCAAGCCACTTTCATACGGAGCACATAGACGACATACTCACCCATAAACCATTGCCCGAGATTCCCGGTCATGTAAAAGCTATGAGAGACTTGGGTGTGAATATTATGCATCAGGGGGAGTTTCACCTTGCCGGGAACCCCAGGGATCCGGGGCCAAGGAGGTTGTCAGAATATAGAGTTATGCATGAAGAGTTTGAGAGGCTGTCGGGGGGGAATTTTTTGATGCTTCCGGGTGAAGAACCTAATGTTCACTTTGGCGGGCATTGGATGAGTTTTTTCCCTAAACCTGTGTATTGGATTATGTCCAGAGAACCGGATCAGCCTTTTGTTGAAGAAGATCCGGAATATGGAAAAGTATACCGGGTAGGTAATCAAGAAGAAATGTTACGGTTGCTGGAAATAGAAAATGGGCTGGCTTGGACAGCTCATGCCCGTACAAAAGGATCAACAGGTTATCCTGATCGATACAAAGATGAAGATTTCTTTCATTCTGATCGTTTTTTTGGTGCTGCCTGGAAAAATATCCCTGCTGATTTGTCCGAACCAAGATTGGGAAAAAGAGTGTTGGACTTAATGGATGATATGGCTAATTGGGGACATAGAAAATATGCAATAGGTGAAGCTGATTTGTTCAAGCTTGAGCCGGATTATGAGATTTATGGCCATATGAACATTAATTATTTGCAACTTGACAAACTTCCCAGGTTTGATGATGGATGGGGTTCTATACTGGAAGCTATGGCTGCAGGTAAATTTTTTGTTACTACAGGTGAAGTGTTATTACCCGAATTCAATGTAAATGGTAAAGGTTCGGGACAAGTGGTACAACTGGATTCTGATGGAATGGCAGATGTTTACTTCAAAATCCACTGGACTTTCCCACTTGAATTTGCAGAAATTATTTCAGGCGATGGTAATCAGGTATATCGAGAATTTATTTCATTGCATGATACAGAAGCATTTGGTAAAGAGGAGTTTGAATTTTCAATAAATTTGCAAAATCGGAATTGGGTACGGGTTGAAGTTTGGGATGCTGCTGTCAATGGAGCCTTTACCCAATTTGTTTGGCTGGAATAACAGTTGATGTTTAAATTCATCAGAACTGTGGTTTATATAAACGAATTTGAAGCTGTCCCGATAAAGTGGATAGTGTTATACTTGGAAAAAAGGAGGATACTTATGCCCCAAACTCGAGCACCTTATCCCAAAGAATTTCGCGAGAAAATTATTCAACTGGCAACCAATGAACGATCTATTGTAGAACTTGCGAAAGAATTAGAATCCTCTGAGCAAATCATCCGCAACTGGATCCAACAGGCAGGGGTTGATGGAGGCCATCGCCATGATGGGCTGAGCAGTGATGACAAACAAGAACTGAGCCGGCTTCGCAAAGAAAATCGTCGCTTGCAGCAAGAGCGTGATATTCTGGCAAAGTCGGCGGCCTGGTTTACTCGGGAGACCGCGTCGATACCACCAAAATCTTCGAATTCGTGAAGGCACATCAGGCCGAATTTCCAATCCGGCGTATGTGCCAGCTTCTGGGGGTCTCCACCAGCGGGTACTACGGGTGGGTGAATCGCCTGCCGTCGGCCAGAACCATTCAAAATAAAGCTCTTACCGATCAGATTCGCCGAATTCACAGTGACTCCCGTGGCACCTATGGCGCTCTGAGAATCTACCCGGAACTTCTCGATCAAGGAGTCCATATAGGATACCACCGTGTGGCCCGGTTAATGCGTCTGGCGGGCCTACAGGGAGTTTCCCGGCGGCGGTTCGTGCGAACCACCTGCCAGGACCGGCAGGCTGCCCCGGCCGCAGATCTGGTTGAACGCGATTTCTCCGCACAGGCTCCAAATCAGCTTTGGGTATACATACCTACCCTGAGCGGATTTGCGTATCTGGCCGTGGTTCTGGACGTGTTCAGCCGTCGTATCGTAGGATGGGCTACCGCAGCAAATATGAAGGCTGAACTGGTGGTAGCTGCTCTGGAGATGGCCACCTCCCAACGCAAGGCCGACCGGGTGATCCATCACTCGGATAAAGGCAGTCAATACACCTCACTGCTATTTGGCAATCGATGCAAAAAAGCAGACATTCAACTCTCCATGGGATCCACCGGAGACTGATATGAAGATGCCATATGTGAAAGCCTTTTTGCTACGCTGGAATGTGAACTCATTGATCGCTCAACTTTCAAAAACAGAGGGCAGGCAGATATGGAAATTTTTCATTTTATTGAAGGCTGGTATAATCCTTATAGAAGACATTCCTTAATTGACTATCTGTCTCCAATCAATTACGAACGTAAGTACTTTATTCAAACCACTAACCCAAACCGAAAACTGTCCAATCTTTTAGGGGGCTGGATTGAGGGTAACTCCACCCCGTCAACTCCATACCATCTCCGTACCAACTCCCCAAAACTGGGGTTTTGGCAAAGACTTGATCCACTTATATTTTGGACTGACTGTTAATCACATCAATTACAGCGAATTAAAGATTTATTTTTCATGAAAAAAATCCCCGCCTGGTTCCTGAGTGTAACATTTTTACTTCCGATCCTGTCGAATCAGGGATTAGTCGGGCAATCTTCAGGAGATCAGTGGCAGGAACTGTTTAACGGGAACGATCTCAGTGGCTGGCAACTGTTAAATGGTCAGCATGATGTTGAAGTCAGAGATGGAATAATTGTGGCAACCAGTATTCAAGGTTTGCCCAACGGGTTCCTGGCAACCGAAGAAGAGTATGGAGATTTTATTCTTGAACTTGAAGTGAAGGCCGACCCGTTGCTGCATAACTCGGGGATTCAGTTTCGAAGCCGGACAAGGGATAATGCACCCGATGGGCGGGTATACGGTTATCAGGCCGAGATTGATCTCACCCCTCAGGGATGGAGCGGAGGTATTTATGATGAAGCACGGAGAGGATGGTTGTATATTCTCGAGGACGGCAGATCGCCGGCTAAATACGCCTGGAAAAACAGCCAATGGAACCATTTCAGAATTGAAGCAATCGGCACTGCCAACAGGGTTTGGCTGAATGGCATCCCCACTTCACATCTGGTGGATGACGAGACAGCCAAAGGATTTATCGCACTTCAAATACACGCCAATTCCAGGCCCGGAGATGCCCCGGGTTATAACCGTGTCTTTATGCGCAATGTTCGTATACAAACGGAAAATCTTCGGCCATCGCCCTGGGACGACACATTTGTATTGAATTTGATCCCAAACACTTTATCGCTGCAAGAAGAGTTTCAGGGTTTTGAATTGTTATTTGACGGTGAGACAAAAACGAACTGGAGAGGAATTTTACAATCCGAAATGCCGGAGCATGGATGGGACATTCGCGACGGGGCATTGACGATCATCTCTACCGGCGATCCCGAATTAAAACAACCTCTTCTTCATACCTCTCCCCCTGAACCCGGTGGAGGCATTATGATGACTGAACAAGAATATGGCCCCTTTGAATTGAAATTCGAATTCAAACAACATGAGGAAGGGGCTATTCCCGGTATAGAATATTTTGTGCAGGAGTCCGAACGGGAAAATATTTATGGCCGTCTTGCGGCGAATAAAACAGACAGATATACAGGCCAGTGGAACCAGGGCGGTATCACGAGAAATATAAGTGACTGGAATCAGGGTGTGATCAAAGTACAGCCCAATGGCCGGGTTGAGTACTGGCTCAATGGACGCCCGATTCTAAGGTACGAGCGTGATTCAGAGGCAGCCTCGCGAGGGTATATTCTTTTGGATGATTATGGTGATTCAATATCTTATCGCAGTATCAAAATAAGAGAACTTCATTAACTCTGAACAAACACTAAATTTCAGTGCTGTGAGGATAACACCTTTCTTATTGCTTCTGATAACGGCAAGTTTGGCAGTATGCAATTTGCCACCAAAGAGTCTTGCACAGAATACGATGTCGCCAGATGAAAGGCACTTACAGGCAATCGAGGATGAAAAAGCCGGGACAATATCCATTTACTGGGAAAACGGCAGTGAACCAATATTAGTTCAAAACGCCTGGCAAAAGGTCAGGCCTTATATCCATCCTGTTTTAGCTCCCGATGGTAACGGTGTGCTCACGGAATATCGTCCGGGACATCATACACATCAAACCGGTCTGTACTGGGGTCTTAAAGAGGTAAATGGAAGAGATTATTTTATGGAGTGCTGTAAACCGGATGAATCTGGTTACTATCAGAAAATCTCTTCTTCAATCCTGGTGAAATCGGGGCTTTGGCTTAAATGGCAGACGGTTTACGATTTGCTGGACGAAAACGGGAGTACTATTCTCACAGAAACACAAACCTGGGTGATGAAGGAACAGGATGGAATGTATGTGATAGACTTGCATTGGAGAGGAGATGCAAATACAGATATCACTGTTGGAGAATTCTTTGTGGGTGGATTGTTTCTTCGGATGCCGTGGTATCCGGGAATAACAGCCGAAGTTGTAAACGCAGTGGGACAGCGAAATGGTGAGGCTGAAGCACAGCGTTCTATGTGGGTGGATGTGGGTATGCAGGTTGACGGACGCGATGATATGGCCCATATTGCGATATTCGATCATCCGGTAAATCCGGCTTTTCCGGTTCCCTGGCGTGTAGATAATGAATTGGGTGTAGGGCCATCCCGGCAAATATTGGGGGATTGGAAACTGGATGAGGGCCAAACAGAGGAATTTCGTTATCGGCTGATTGTATACACCGGAGATTTTGATTCTACAGAACTGACGCGTTTATGGACTGAATATATTATTGAAGAATGTCCTGATTATTTTTAAACAGCTAAAAACCATTGCAAGGCCTTCACTTGCATAATCATATAAATAATTCAACATATAATGATACATCCGCGTAATGTAATTTTTGCGATAATTTTATGCTGCCTGACCGGATGCAACGCTGAACAAATACCTGATCATGATTCAGTAGCAGCATGGGAGAACAGGCTGAATAATTACACAGACTGGGGTATCTACCGGGGAGATCAAAAAGGCAATCAATACTCCGAACTGTCTCAAATCAACACCGGAAATGTACATCAGCTTGAGAAAGCCTGGGAATATAAATATGAGGGAGAGCCCAAACAGCCCGGGATTTACAGTAATCCCATTATCGTGGACGGCCTGCTCTATTTTAATACGCCGGATATGAGAACCGTGGCTCTGGATGCTGTGACGGGAGAGGAAGTCTGGGTATTTGATCCCGCCGTTCATAATGACGGCCGTGTTATACAAAGCCGGTCCCGCGGTGTGATATACTGGGAAGACGAGGATGGAAACAATCAACGAATATTTAACTCCGTAAGAGATCGTGTCTATGCCCTGGATGCAAAAACGGGTGAGCTGATTGAACCATTCGGCCAGCAGGAGGAAAGCAAGTTCATCGATTTACGGCAGGATCTGCCGGTACCGCGCGAATTGGCCGATATTGAAATCACCACACAGGGTGCTGTTTACCGGGAGTACCTCATCATACCAGGTCGCCAACCGGAGGGTAATCAGAGTACACCGGGAGACATTCGTGCCTATAACGCATTGACCGGTGAGTTCGAGTGGATCTTTAACACCATTCCGTTAGAAGGCCAATATGGATACGATACTTGGGAGTTCGAGGAAAATATGCATTACGGCGGCGCCAACCCGTGGGGCGGGTTTACGATTGATGAGGAGAGAGGCTGGGTATTTGCCGCAACGGGAGCGGCAGCTGGTGAGTTTATTTACGGAGGCTCCCGAAAGGGGGAGAATCTGTTTTCAAGTACCGTACTGGCTCTGGATGCAACAACAGGTGAACGCCAGTGGCATTACCAGGTTATTCGCCATGATATCTTTGATTATGACCTGCCACCAGCTCCTATTTTAGCCACAATTACAACCGAAGAAGGCCCAAGAGATGTAGCGGTTCAGCTGACAAAAATGGGTTTTATTTTTGTGTTGGATCGCGATACCGGCGAACCGGTATTCCCAGTAGTTGATCGCCCCGTGCCGGCGTCGAACGTGCCGGGAGAAGAAGCCTGGCCAACGCAGCCCGTTCCTGTATTGCCGCCCCCACTTGTCCGCCAGGAACTATATGAGTCTGATCTGACTAACATCACACCTGAATCCCGCGAGTATGCACTGGAGCAGTTCAGAAGGCATGAAACCGGGCCTTTGTATACCCCGGCTTCCATTGCAGGCACGATTACGACACCAGGCCATCTTGGGGGATTGCAATGGCATGGGGGAGCGTTTAATCCAGAGACAAATGTACTCTTTGTGAATGCGAATGAAGCACCTACGATCCATGAACTGAGGCCGATAGCTCCTGATAATATCGTGGCAGATGCCACCCCTGTTCAACGTGGAACAAATATTTATAACTCCAACTGTACGGCCTGTCACGGGCTTAACAGGCAGGGTAATCTGCCATTTTTTCCTCCTCTCTCAAATTTGGAGAAAAGCAGCGAGGAGCTGCATTCCATTATTGTGAATGGTGTGGGCGGCATGCCACCATTCCCGCAGTTTTCTGATGAAGAGCTTTATGATCTTGTTGCTTACCTAGAGAGCGAGACTGAAGAAATCGGGCCGTCCAGTGAGATGATATCGCCAGAAGATTACGAAACTACAGACGGCCATCCTCCAACCTGGTCCGGCGGAAGCGGAGATTGGGCTTGGTCAACTACAACACCACAATATGCAAATATCGCACCTTTCTTTGTGGATCATATGGGTTATCCGGCGATTTCACCACCATGGGGCACTCTCAGTGCTGTGGATTTGAGTACCGGACGAATTAAATGGAAAATTCCTTTTGGAGAACATCCTGAGCTCGTTGAAAAAGGAATCCGCAATACAGGAACGGTGAATATGGGCGGGGCTGTGGCCACAGCCGGTGGATTGGTGTTTATAGGAGCCACTCAAGACGAAAAGTTCCGGGCATTTGATCAAAATACGGGGCAGGTGTTGTGGGAGTATCAACTGCCTGCAGGAGGGTATGCAACCCCAAGTGTATATATGATAGACGGCAAGCAATATGTGGTAATTGCTGCCGGGGGTGGTGCAAAACCCCAAACGAAGCTTGGCAAATCTGTGATCGCATTTTCACTTTCTGGTGAAAGAATCCACCCCCGTTCCCTCCCTCTGACGAAAGGCGCACCGCAAGGAGGGGAGCTTATTAACTAATTCACAAACCAACATTCAGCAAAAGAGTTACCCCTTCCTTATAGCGGCATGCTTTTTGTGTCGGGACTGGGAGATCACTACGGAGGGGGAGCAATATTACCATCCAGGATTAATGTTTGACCTGGAGCCGAATCCGGAAGAACAATTCAATGTTACACGGGAGTACCCGGTGTTTGTAGAAAAATACTTGAGACGTTTGAGAAGGGACGATCAGAACTGGAAGTGTTAGGGACACAATAGAAAAATGAGTATAGTACACGGAATTTATAAACCTGAACTCTCCTGGTTTACTCTACTCAGGGAACAAAACAGGCATATTAAAAAGACAGTATAAATGTATAAACAAAGTATTCTCTTTCTGCTCTTGATTATTGTATTAGCAACTACAACGACTAAGGCCCAAACGACAGATGGCCCGGATCCAAACCGGTTCTTGTCTCAGATCGAAGAATTTCGCAACTGGGATGCAAAAAACAGTTTTCCCGAAGATGCTGTTCTGTTTGTCGGAAGTTCCAGTATTGTGTTGTGGCCTACTTCAGATGCATTTCCAAATTATACAGTGATCAACCGGGGCTTTGGCGGTTCCCACTTGTCAGATATATATGCTTTTTATGATGATGTAATCCGGCCGTATAATCCGTCTTTGATGGTTCTTTATGCGGGAGAAAATGATGTGACGTATGGAACGCCAATAACTCAGGTTGTTGATAAGTACAAAAAAATTGCAGAAAAATTTTTACAGGAGACGACGGATTCAAAAATATTATTTCTGTCTCTGAAACCAAGTTCCAGCCGATGGGATCATTGGCCCGAAAAAATTGAAGTAAATCAGGCTATTGAGCAATATAATCAAGTTAATGAAAGATTGTTTTTCATTGATGTGGCCACTCCGTTGTTGAATTCAGAAAAAAGGCCTGATGATCAGTTTTTCGTGGAAGATTTACTGCATTTGAGTGATGAAGGTTACCGGGTTTGGAATAAAATTGTTATGGATAAATTAAATTCTTTATTTGATCATTAATATGTCAGACTGAGTAGCTACCTCGAAATTTTAGATAGCAACTAAATAAGAATAGTGAAAATATAATTTTACGGATTTCAAGAAGTGGAAATCGTTTGAGATACACTTTATCCGGCCTTGAATCAGTTGGCGGGAACAGGGTGTTTTCAGTGACGCTTTGGCAGCATTTGACACCGGCCGGATCTTTGATTATATGCAATGAGCTTGATGGACCATTCCCTATCGGGATGCCTGTGGCGCAAATGGTGCCGCGTCGATGAAAAGCCCGCCGCCAAGTGATTCACAGCCTTGATCTTTTGGTTCTTTTGCATCAAGGCAAAAGAACAAGTAAACTTGTTGGGGAAATGTTTTCAAAAAATTGGATAACTCCTGGTCTGGCTATCTTATTGTAATATGGAAGCAGCTCATCATTTAAAAGCGTCTTATGAACGGTTGAGGCTTTAACTTAATAATCCAGACTCTTATTTAGAAAAGTACTTTAAACAAAAACTGCAATCGGATATTGTATGGGGGGAATTAATTTAAAGGAGAATTGTCTAAACATACTTTTAAAAAATACTGAACCATTGAAATCTTACTATAATATTTGGATAACAACTGTCCTTATTCTGATCTGTTTACCGGTAATCAGCGGTTGTGACGACCAGGGAAGTATGATGGGGGAGCAAGAGATTCAACCCGGTGAACGGCCAAACATACTTTGGCTTGTCAGTGAAGACAACAGCCCGGAAACGATCAGTATTTATGGTGATCCGGCAGCACAAACACCCAATATTGACCGACTCGCAGAAACCGGTCTGGTTTATACCAATGCCAACTCCAATGCCCCGGTTTGTTCTGTAGCCCGGTCGGTACTGTTATCGGGCATGCACGCTCCTTCAACTGGATTGCATCATCACCGAACCCGGACTGCGGTTCCGGTACAGCTCGAAAACATTTTTTACCCCCGTTTGTTGCAGGAGTCTGGATATTATACAACCAATAATGCTAAAACTGACTATAATGTGCCGGGCCCGCACGATCGTTTCTGGGATGAGTCTGGAAATGAGGCACACTATGAAAACCGGGAAGAAGGGCAACCTTTTTTTGCAGTGTTTAATAATGAAATACCTCACGAAGGACAGATGTTTCTGGACGTTATGGCTGAAGATCCGGAAACAAACCCGGATGATATTACAATGCCGGATTACCATCCCGATATACCGGAAATCAGGAGGAGCTGGGCGCATTACTACGATTTAAATCGCCAAATGGATGAATGGGTTGGCCGGATGGTCGAAGAACTGGAGGAGCATGGACTCAGGGAAGATACCATCATAATGTATTACTCCGATCATGGGGGTGTGTTACCACGAAGCAAACGCACGCTATATCACACTGGAACGTCCGTTGCCCTGGTGGTGCATATACCTGAAAAATGGCAGCACCTCATCGATGAGGTGCCGGGGACAAAAATCGACCGGCTGGTAAATTTTGTAGATTTTGCTCCAACAATCATGAGTCTCACAGGGGTCGGGATCCCGTCAGAATATCAGGGAAGCGCTTTTTTGGGAAGACAAACCGAAGAGGCTGAAAAAACAACATTTATGTACCGGGACCGAATGGATCAGAACATCGATATGCAGCGTGGTGTGTTTGATGGCCGGTACCGGTATATCCGCAATTTTATGCCTCATCGTCCAAATGGACAATTTCACAACTATCCGTTTAATATGGTTGCCATGCAGGCCTGGTATCATGAATGGGCCGAAGGCCGTACAAATTCTATACAATCCCGATATTGGCTCCCCCAGGAACCCTTTGAATTGTATGACTTTCAGAATGATCCCTGGGAGGTGGATAACCTGGCTGGTGATCCTAATTTTGCAGACAAAGTTTATGAGCTTCGCAATGAGCTGAATCAATATCTGATAGAAATCCGGGATGCCGGTTTTATCCCATTTGATATGATGGAAGAGTTTAGTGGTGACAGTACACTTTATCAATATACACAAAGTGATGAATACCCGATTGAGCGTCTCATTGAAATAGCTGGAATTGCTTCATCCCGAAATCCGGCTAAAGTAACAGACTTAAAAAATGCAATGAGAGATGAGTATGCTCCTGTCCGCTTTTGGGGAGCCATCGGTGCTGTCGTTCTTGGATATGAAGCCCGTACAACAGAATCTGAACTTATTGAATTACTGGATGATGATTACGGAAGTATCCGTGCCACTGCGGCTGAGGCTCTTGGGAGAATGGGAAAACAGGATCTTGCCATCGAATCACTTTATGATCAGCTGGACTCCAACAGGAACGACGAACTTTTATATAGTTTAAATGCCCTGGCTCATCTTGATGTGGATGAAAAATTTCATGAGCGGCTTCTGGAAAAAATTCAACCTATAGCCTTGGATGAGGACCTGATTCTGGAGGGTGATATCTTTGAGCATTCCCGAAGAATTGCACAATATCTTTACCTGAAATGGACGAGAGATGAATACCCGCCAATATTTTAACCACTGATCATATAATCATTTCAACCCTGATGAATGGGTTCTGTTTTATTTTTGAATTTTCTGATATCTATATAAAAATTTAAATGACTCAATGAAACCTAATCTTATAAAATCATGAACTTTAATCGAAGAGACTTTCTGAAAAAAAGCGGACTTGCAACAGTTGGGCTGACGGGGCTGGGAGCTTTTGGAACTGACAAGGGAAAAGTACCCTGTCAAATTACAAAAGATCATAAGCAGGATTTCAATATGCATAACTATGCGGCCCCTGCTATTGACCTGGTACGGATTGGTTTTATAGGTGTTGGAAACAGGGGGAGCAGCCATGTGAGAAGAATTAAAAGAATAGAGGGAACTGAAATCAGGGCTATTTGTGATATAAATGAAGCTGCTGTTAACAGGATGCTCGAAGATTTCGATGAGCCCGTAGATACCTATATGGGCAGTGAAGATGCATGGAAAGAACTGTGTGAAAGAGATGATATTGACCTTGTTATAAATTCTACTCCATGGCATTTACATGCTAAAATATGCATTTATGCGATGGAGCATGGTAAGCACACAGCCACTGAAGTACCGGCCTCCCAAACTCTGGAAGAGTGCTGGGAACTGGTAGAAACATCTGAACGAACCAGAAAGCATTGTATGATCATGGAGAATGTTTGTTATGACGAGTTCGAAATGGTAACACTGAATATGGCCAGAGAGGGATATTTTGGAGAATTGGTTCATGGAGAGGGTGCCTATATCCATCAGTTAATTCGGCCTAAATTTGCCAGGGGCAGACATCCCGAAATGTGGCGATTTCGGGAAAATGCATCCAGGAATGGTAATCTTTACCCGATGCATGGGCTTGGGAGTATTGCACAGGCAATGAATATCAACTATGGCGATCAAATGAAGTACATGGTCTCTGTTTCCAGTGCCGATTTTATGATGCAAAAAAAAGCCAGGGAGCTCGCTGAAACAGATCCGTTCTTTGAAGATTATGCAGATAATGAATTTCGGGGAAATATGAATACAAGCATCATAAAAACCTTTCAAGGGCGGACCATCATGCTTCAACACGATGTGACATCACCACGTCCGTATTCCCGAATTCATTTATTAAGCGGAACAGAAGCAATGGCCCGGAAATATCCCGAACCCCGAATTGCAATCAGTCATGATGGATGGCTTGAAGAAGAAGAGTTCAAAGCTGTTGTAGAAAAATATACCCCTGAAATTTTTAAACGAGTAGGCGAAATTGCCCGGGAAATTGGAGGACATGGAGGCATGGATACAATTATGACTTGGAGATTGATCGACTGCCTTAGAAATGGAATTCCACTGGATATGAATGTTTATGATACGGCTTCATGGAGTTCAGTGATTATGCTCAGTGAATGGTCCGTAGCAAATGAAGCAACCCCGATCCATTTCCCCGATTTTACGGCCGGATCGTGGAAAACGAATGAACCAAATATGGATATTGAGTTGGCAAGAGGCGGGACAACTCAATTTGTTTAAATCAGGCTTAATACACGAATGTTATTTAAAATATGACAGATATGCGAAACACTTCTTTCTTCATTGCTACAATAGTAATGATAGCTTTGTTTGAAGCTTTACCTTCTTGTACAAATTCAAATAATGAAAGTAATGAAGTTAAGAAGCCCAATATCATAATTATCTACACGGATGATGTAGGGTATGGAGATATAAGTTCCTATGGAGTAACCAGGGTAGAAACGCACAATATAGATCAACTTGCGTCAAACGGACTTATGTTTAATAATGCATATGCAACGTCAGCCACCTGTATTCCTTAAAGGTTTAGTCTTCTTACAGGTGAATATTATTGGAGAACACCTCCTGAATGGCGTGAAGGAGAAGTGGAGGGGGTAAGTATTGCACCGGGAAATACAGTGCCTATGAGGCTGGCACGAAAGTGCCGTTTATTGTACACTGGCCTGATGAAGTAATGCCTGGTGTGACCGATGCCCTCTTTAGTCAAATTGATATTTTGGAATCTCTTGCAGAATTCTCTGGATATGGTAATCCGGAACCGCTGACCTATGACAGTCAGAATCATCTTGCTGCCTTGTTAGGTGAAGATCAAACGGGACGTGATTTTGTAATTCAGCAAAATATGAACGGTACCTTATCAATCATCAAAGATAACTGGAAATATATTGAACCCGCTGATGGCCCAAGATTAAATCCATATAACAGGCCAAGAATGGAGCTTGGGAATGATCCGAACCCTCAGCTATACAATCTTTCAGAAGATATTACAGAGTCAAATAATCTGGCGGTAGATTATCCTGAAATAACCGAAAGGCTGGCGAGATTGCTTGATCAAGTTAGAGATAAAGCGCATTGATTCCCCGGAAAGTATATTTATAGAACAGCCGTTACTTATGAAATGGTAGTATGTTTATGATACGATAAAATTTTCCGAAAGCAGAAAAAAACAAATATGATTAATGCAGAATTAACTGGAAAATTCAATGAAAGGGATGGATCATTGGGTGAAAAGCCGACTTCGATTATGAACTATTTACTCCGTTTAGTACATTAAAATAATGGTTATACAGGAATTGTTGTGGATAAATTGAAATAGTGGCAGTACAATCCCTCTTGAGAGGGGAAAAGTATTTGCACATTAGCCGAAGGCAGAGTGCAAATACGAGGGGTGTTTTCCGAGTCGGAGTTCTGTTAATGAACCCAAAAATGTGATCGATTACTTAAACACCACCCTCGTTCGACTAATTAGGCTCTGCCTTTTTGTATTCACATTTCCCCTCTCAAGTCGAACACTTTTCGAAATCCCGATAGGGGGGAGGACTTTTATCTCAAAAATATCTACCAACAATAGTTTTTATAGAACCAAAACATTGATCTTTGCAATTCAGAAAATAAACCATCCATGTTTCATCTCGGATAAATTTTAAATCTGTTAATATGACCAAAAAAAATAAAACCACTGGAAATTCTGGTATAAAACGCCGGGAGTTTTTTAAACGATCCGCTGCACTGGGTGCACTTACCTTTTTAACACCTGTTTCAAACGTTCTTGGAGCAAATAATCGGCTTCGTTTAGCTGTGTGCGGAGTAAACGGACGGGGCAACGGATTGATGCGAAGCTTTGCCAGTCAAGACAATGTTGAAATCGCCTGGATTATTGACCCGGATAAAATTCTTCTGGTCAGAAGAGGACAGGAAATGCGTGAAGAAACCGGCAAAATGCCAAAATTAAGTACCGACGTTCGACATGCACTTGACGATCCCAACGTTGATGGTATTGTCGTCGCAACTCCGAATCACTGGCACTCGTTGATGGTAATTTGGGCTGCTCAGGCAGGAAAACATTGTTTTGTAGAAAAGCCTGCCAGTCACGATTTTTATGAAGGACGTGTGGCTTTGGAAGCTGCAAGAAAGTACGGTGTGGTTGTTCAGCATGGTACTCAGCGACGCAGTGACTCGAGATATGCAGATTTGATCATGACGATCCACTCTGGCAGGTATGGTAAACTGGCTGTCACTCATGCATTTGCCTCAAAGCCGAGAAGTGGAATCGGGCATAGCCAGCCATCTGATCCGCCACCATGGCTCGACTGGAACATGTGGCGTGGTCATGCCATGATTGAACGATATCATGAAAAATTTGTGCATTACGATTGGCACTGGTTTTGGGTCACAGGGAACGGAGATCTCAACAATCAGGGTACTCATCAACTCGATGTTGCTTTTTGGTCCCTTGACCCTGAAATGCACGGAGTACATCCCACGCGCGTGAAGAGCCTGGGCGGCCGTTATGCCTGGGATGATCAGGGAGAAACCCCGAATACACAGTTTTCCATAGCCGAATATCCCAATGGCCAAATTGTACTCATGAATATTCGAAATGTCGATCATGATGGCTATGAGCGCCGGGTTGAAAACCGTTATTACTTTGAAGATGGCGGGAAGATTATCGGAGACGAGTACATTACACCGGATGGAGACAGGGAACCGTTAGATCTTGAAACAGCTGATATTACACCCGGAGGCAACACCGGAAGCTTTGTAAACTGTTGTCGTGCCGGTGATCCGGAAATGGTGAATGCAGGTATGTTCGAAGGCCACTATTCAAGTGCCCTGGGACACTTGATGAATATCTCTTATCGCCTCGGCCAGGAAAAACCCTTCTCCGAAGAAGTTATCAGTTTTGGAAATCCAATGAATCAAATGGTAGAGGAACAGTTCAATTGGTTTCACTCTGTAATGAGGGATGGCGTCGGACTGAATCAGAATAATACCCACTACAGGGTAGGTCCGTGGTTGACATTCGATTCGGATTCGGAAAAATTCACCGGGGAATATGCGAATAATGCCAATACGCTATTGCGGAATCCGCGCAGGTCCGGGTTTGATATACCTGAACCGGATAAGGTGTAAACTTCTTTATTGGTTATTGGTTGGTGGCTTGGCTCTGCTGCTGAAGTTTGGCCTATTAAGGATTGATTATAATTCCGGTTTGTTATATAACTGGTATAACCTGAATCATTTACCAAAGAGGAATAGTTAGTCAATAACACGACTTGTACGTGAATAGTGCTTTGAAATAAACAACCTGACAGCACCCACCGGATCTGTCAGCGTTGTGAACCAAAAATAATTTCCTTTGACGATTATAGAAAACTCGGTAAGACTCCAAGTACCCGTTGGATTTTGTGCATAAACCTTTACTCAAAGTTACCAACGCTGAGAGAAACCCGGAAAAGCAGGTCTAACCCGTCACTTTAAGATTGTCACGACATTGGTTAACGTTCTGGAAATGGTGTCCTTGCAAACTCTTCATATTGCTCACTAACCCCGGCCTGTTCCACATCTCCATTGTGAATATAGAATCGGGCATGGAAAGTAATTTCATCACCCTCTGATAAAACATACGTTCCAGCTTCATCCAGGCCGGCGACATCCTGCATTGCAAAAAAATTGCAACCCACCAAACCGTAATTGCGGACGTGCCAGGCCGGAAGACGCATGTTACCCGGATGTGAAAACAGTGCAATACCCCTCACACCAACACCTTCTATCGGTCCGGAGTAATCCATCCATGGGCCGGGTGTTCCGTAAACTTCACTTTCTCCTTGTTTTCCTTCTGAATTGGTGAGCACACCTGCGCGGTTACCCTGAATTTCGGTACGTATCCTGAATGCGAACATACCCTCTTTGTCATCACCGAAGGTGACATCACCATTCGAGGCAATAAATGTAATGGTGTGGTCGAAAATTCGTCCGGATGCCGGGGAGTCATAGAAACGGTATTCCCGGATTTCATCGACAATCGGGTTGCCATGCTCATCAGCCCAGAATCCTTGGGCCCGAATTAATCCGTAATCATCTCCGGATTGTACTTCCACACTTTCTGTAATGATGGGTTCATTATGCCAGTGATCGGAGCCATTTACATCGCCGAAAGCTGTCCACAGGGATTGATGATGAGGATGATCGGTAATTTCCGGATCATCTTCATCCATCGGCCAGTTTCGTGTAATGGTAATACCGCCATCTGCATACACCGGCCATAAATAGGGTATGCGATTATTATCATGAAAATTATAGGTTGTGAAATGTTCACCGCGAATATTTACCTGAGCTTTTCCAGCCTCTTTATCCAGCTGAATATGAACCGCTGGATTTGCCACATCACCGGATGATTCAGACCCCATTTCACCATTCGTTTGAATAGTATTTGATAGACCCGTATGAGTACTGAAAAACAAAATTATCACTATCAGCAACCACTTTCCCTTTATTTTCATGATAGTTCCCATATTCATTTTTAGAAAGATTTTAAGGTAATTTGAACAATTTGCAGAATTTCCCAATTATCAGGAGAATACAGTTCACTCTTAATAAATCAAAAAAATTTCTTGGTGGCAATGAAGAATACCCTAAAAAAAAGAAATTGTTTATGAATTCAGTAAATCATGAGGGGGTATTTTCTCATAAGACACCACGATTGTAAGGGAATGTTTTAATTTTTTACATTCCGCAGAGAACCCTGGGATCCCGATCATACATCTCCCCCGGAAGTTCCTGTTATTACGAAGGTATCAGTAGATCATGAGGCAAACGAAATTACTATAGAAATTGAACAGGAAGAAGCTGAAATTAAATGGATTAGCGGAGCGGCCGATAACCCAGACAGGGAAGTTGGAAATGTTATTGCAACCGGCAAAAAAATTAATCTGAATAATGTAAAAACGAAGGGGTATGTAAGAGCTCATGTCACACTGGAAACAAACGGTTTGGGAGAAGTTACGACACAGCCCTGGGGAATTCAGAATCGTCCCTGAAACAGGCAAAATATCGAACCAATCCTGCAAATGAGTAGAGAGTTTTTAGTAATAAAATAGAATCCCTTCAATTTAATTTATGCAAAATATTCGGGCTAATACTTTCTTTGTTCAAATGTGTATTACTTAAAAGGCAGGTATAACAAGAACTTTCTGCTTTATATCATAAATCCAGCTTTGGTTGAAAACGAGTTAACCACAAGGCAGGAAATTCGGATTATAAATCCAATTCTGGAATACACTGGTTGCGTACCATATACAACTGGTAGTTTGTAGATCCCGGGCTTGAGAAACCCGGGATTTTTTTTGGGTTTTGAATTCTTCTGTTAAATGGATAACTCTTCAATCATGGGAAGTGTTTTTTTATTATCCTTATGGCGCTGCCACTTACATACGAATTTTAAGAAATATCATGAATGGATTTTTTTCTTGGGTATAATCTGTTGAAAAATCCGGTTATATGGAGTAAAAAACTCTGAACGGAACATTTAACAGCTTAACATAACCCAAGAAGATCGGGTACATCAATATTATACTAAACGATAAAAATAATAAAAGTAAAATCAGTTACATATGCGAATAAACAAGTATTGGAATCTGTTAGCGGTACTTCCACTGTTGATCATGTTCACCAACTGCGACAATGTACAGGAAGAGATTGCGCCACTGTCGGTAGAAGATTTTCGGTTCGATGGCCCGCTGGGATCTCAGGGTGCTCAGATAGCCGAGATAGATACCAACCATTTCAAAATTACACTTGATCATGCGCCCGGAAATCCGCAATGGCCCAACAAACTGAATTTCGAGATCATTCAAAACGCAAAAGGTAACAACCTGAAACTGGAAGTTGAATTTGACGGCGGACCCTCAATGTCATTTAACGAATACGCTCAGTCGTGGTCATATGATGCACAAAACTGGCAGCCGGTTCACTGGGAATATGGCCGGAATGAATCTCCCCAATACGATATACTCGAATTTGATCCATTTGAGCAAGACCAGGTATTTGTTGGAACTCAGGTGCCGATGTCTTTCGAGGACGCGGTATCTATGAAGGAGGAGTGGGCCAGTCATCCCGATGCGACCTTATACACCATTGGTGAATCGAGCCAGGGCAGGCCTCTCTACCGGTTAACAATCAAAAAGGACGACAGCGAAGTGGCACCCGAAGACCGTTGGGCTCACTATTTTGCAAATCAGCACCCCGGTGAGCATAACTCACAGTGGAGGATGGTGGGAATGGTCGATTGGATTTTGAGCGATGAAGCCCAGGAGTACAGGCAAAAAAATATTTCTCATTTTATTTTCTTTATGAGTCCAGATGCACCAACGCACGGCTGGTACAGAGTGAATGAAGACGGAGTGGATATGAACCGTTCATACCGAGCTGAGGGGGCAAATCGCGAAGAGCAGACTCATGAAGCTTATCTTTGGCAAAAAGACCTGGAGGAGATGATGGAATCTGAAACTCCCGTTACGACCATCTGGGCAATGCATACATGGGGTGGAATTGTAGAGCCGCTTTTAAAAACCGGTCCCGAAATGGGTACGCAACTTGGGTCTTGGGAAGAGTTTAAAGAAATTATGGAAACGCTCGATAAGGACGGCCTGATTAAACCACTTGCAGTAAGAGAAGGACCGCCACGCTACGGCCCGGTCAGCTGGTCTGATGGCCCGCATGAACAGTTTGGCATCACTGCGATTTTGTGTGAAGGTGCCGGTGCATTTTACACGAAACAGGAAAACCTTGATTCGGGAGTGATTCTGATCAAAAGTATTGCTGAATATTATAATCAGAATCTCAGGAATTAATCATCACAAATTTACAGAAAAAGTCTCCGGGTCTGGTATAAGCAGTACCCGGAGATCAAAATTAAATTTATCCATGATCAGGAGAACGATATTTATTTAACAGATGGATAGAATTTTTATCCACCAGTCCAATGCAAGCCGGGATAATTTGTAAATCAAGTACTTTTGCTATCGAAAAGCGATGAAAACCGATACCGCCAAAAAAGAGCTCTCCATCTTTACCGATATGCACTAAAATTCCATCCTGTTCTCTGAAATTTGATGGATTTATTTCCTGCCTGGTCTTAATCCGGCCATCTTTTTTGATCTCTTCAAACAACTTATCAAATGTTTCGTAACGCACTTCGAGCTGGGCCTGAGAGTAGTCTACATATTTAATAGTTTCGGTTTTCATATAGTCAAAAACGCCAATTTCGTGCCACTCCTTGTTTTCTTTCCAGCGTTCTCTTGAATACCGAAAGCGAAAATCTTCTTCGAGCGGTGTCATTACCCTGATTTCAGACCCGTCAATTATCATTCCGCTGGATTCTTGTCTGTTTTTTCCGGTAATTCGTTTTATTTCTTCTTTGGGAATAAAGGAGTTTATTTGTTGTGGATTTATCCAAATTCTTTCGAGGTGCAAGGGTGCATTTAAACCATACTTCAATTTGTTTTTTATATCCTGAGCATGGATTTTGAATTTATCAAAATGAGGTTTTGCTTTCTTTTTTAACGTATTCAGAGCCATTAGGTTTAAGGGGGAATCAGAGTTTGAGGTAAGATTTATTCTTCGTTTTACTGCCCATAAATTATATTGGATTCTCTACTCAATGAGTACAGTTACTTGTCAGTTAATGCGATGATATTGCTTTCCAATGTTTTGTCAAAATGAACTTTCAGGCCGCTGGCAATTTTGCTCCGGTTAAACCCAATATTATACTCATACTCAAAGAGTTCAACGCCCGGATTTTCTGAGAAGGATATGCGCACACTGGAATTTAATTCAAAAATACCTGGTGAAGTTTTTTTGATTTGAATTCCGGGTGCAATATGAAATCGGGCTGCACAGTTTTTTTGATTTGTTGTATCTGTTATTTTCAGGTGGTTAGAATTGAGTGTAAAGCATCTCTTATGTCTGAATTCGATGCTTGATTTGTAGGTCAGCTCGGATGTGACGGAATTGTTGTTCTCTTCAAGAATCGTTACTTCGGGCCTTCTCCCGACCCTGAATCCTTCCCAAACTTCTGCAGTATTCATATCATTAACAGTAACCGTATTGTGAAGAACTGTGGATCGTTCATGATCTCTTTTTTGCCCTTTATTATAAGTGGAAATTGAAGGATCTACAATTATCGGGGTGTTATTCGCATGAAGAATAAAGGAATGGGTGTCGGCATGAGCATGCCCGGGCTGATATTCAGGAGAGATACCATGCACATCGGCGATCAATTCAAAAGTTTTGTTTTCAAATTTCCGGAATCCGCTTTCCGATAGCGATAATTTTTTTTGAATATCAACTCCAAGCGATGTTGCAATTTCTGATAGTATTGAATTGCGGGGAGCAATTCCGTTCGTAGAGTCATTGAAATGGGCCGGAGTACCATTTTGAAACGTCATTTGATTCATCCAGCTGAACATCTTTTCACATACCGAAATCATTTTGTTTTTGATTTCTGAATATTCCGGAAGATATTGTATAGCTTCAAGGAGGCGGAAAAGCATCAGCTGGTGATACATCATGCTTCTTTCAAAATGGGCTCCGTCACTTAAAAATTGTTCATCCAACTCTTTGGTTAATATCTTTTCAGCTTTTTGAATCCAATTCTTTTCATTGAAATAGTAACCACCCATAAGCAGTGCACAAGCGTTTTCAAAGATATGATTGGCGAGCAGATGATACTCAACGTTGTTTCCAAGGAAGTGAAGATCTGAGTAAACGCCCCTGATAATATTTTCGAAATCTTCAATATTGGTACTATTCAAATTCAAAAACCTGATAATGTTCATGATTCTTAAAGTGGCAGGGTAAGATTCCGGGGCAATTTTACCTTCATATAGCCAGCTATAGAGATCGCAAATCAGCTTTGAACGCAGAGCAAGAGATAAACTGGATTGATTTGCATAATAAACATACTGCAGATTGTAGTTCCACAACTTGCCGAAATCTTCATCGCTCCAATCTACTGCATCCTTTTTAAAGACTTTTTCCTGATTAAGGAACCTAAAAATTATTTTTTCATTTTGATATTCGGCAAAAGAAAAAATTTCATCAACTTGAAAAAAGTCGAGAGAGGTATTTGATGAGGGGATTTTGTTTTTACGGATAAGCCTTTTTTTTCTGATTATGCGATAATAGATCTGAAAAAATATCTGTTGGCCTTTCAGATAAGATAGAGTGCGGTAGTATTTTCCAATTCTTTTTATAAAATTCTCAGTATCTGGGTTCTTGTGGATCGAAATATCTTTTTTCAGGACCTCAAATAGTTTTTTGTGTTCATTAGTATAAACAACTTCTTCATGAGGAATGGAAGTTAGATTTTGTTTCCAATTTGAAATATCATTACGATTGATTTGAAGAATTTTTTTTAGAGAACTTTCGATATCTGTTATGTCAAGTAGCAGTCCAAAGTTTCTCTTTTTTACAAATTTGGCATCCTGAGTATTATATTGAACAATCAGAGGAGATCGATAATAACACGCCTGATAAAACCTGGTTGCACGAGACCATTTTACATTATTTTCAGCGTGATAAAAGGCCCCCCAGCTTATATCGATATTCTCATACATTTCAGATAAATCGTTTGGGTAGACATAAGGCCCGTCATAATCGACATATTTTGAAGAGAGAATTTTATTTTTCAGCTTTTCATCTATGTTCTGAGTTGAAAAGATGCCGCGCAGATAGAGCCGGAATTTTCCTTGCCCTCTTTCAAGTACTTTGTCAAGTAAAACGAGGGATTGGTTGCACCGTATTCCGCCAAAGTAACCAATTTTGATGACCGAATGATCTTTGTTTAAAAGATTTGATGTTTTTAAAGGTTTGTTATTTTCCAGATTTGAAATATTTGCAGGAAGCTTGTTCTCAATTATTTGGTAGTTTACGTTTTTGAGCTTTTGAACATGATGAAAATAGCCTGTTACATACGATGGAGAAGTAACTACGACTACGGATATATTATTTAAGATAAGCTTTTCAAAAAAACGAAGAATTTTCCCGGTCGCTGATTTCGACATTAAAATTTGTTGAATATCTGCAACATCATAGATCAGTTTAGCTTTTGAAAAGCGAAATATGTTTGCAAACCAACCAATCAGCAGTGTTTCTAAATTAAAACAATAGATAAAATCACTTGTTTTTGAGTGTTTCCAAACCGGGAAAAGTGCTTTTACATCTGGAAAAAATCTCTTGAAATAATTACCATGCTCAACAAAACCAAGATTTATTACTTTTTTCTTCCAGGCTTTTCCTTTATAGTGCTTTCTTTCAAATCCAAGTATAATGGGTTCAACTCCCTCTTTTTCTAAATGCTCTATTCTGGTTTGACTGTAAGCATGGGAAATTACCGGAAGAATAAATGTAATTCGCATTAAAGATTTTTGTATATGTTATTTCAAAAGCCGTTACCACTAAATTGATTTAGCAGAATTCCTTATCATCATATGATTGAGAGTTAATGTTTCTATACAAACCTAACTATACGAATTGAAAGGTAACGGTATTAACATTCAGGCATTCTGAAAGTTAAGGAATTTTTCAGGGTGCAAGCCATGTATTTTTCTCCTGAGAAAAGTTACCTGTAAATCGTAATAAGAATTTGAAATAATATCACTTTTGATCATTGGTATGAAAAGTAAAAGATGGATTTTCAATTTGGGTAAGTCGTTCTCGTGATATTTTTTGTTGAAAATAGTTTTCCACATCTGAAAGAGTATTTACATCATTCGGTCCCAGGTCCCAGCGTATAGCCCTGAACCTTGGCAGACGAAGTGTGTATCCGGCCTTAGTGCGTTTGTTCACCTGGATGTCATCAAATTCGATCTCAACAACCAATTCAGGAATCAGCCCGAGAGTGGGGCCATAGCGCTCAACGGTTAACTCTCTGATTTTCTGATTCATTTTTTTCAGTTCTTTATCGGTATAGCCGCCATACGCTTTGCCGATAGGGATGAACTCCTCCTCATAACGCTCATCATCCTTAACAGAGATACCGAGGGTAAAATCGGAATAAGTTCCGCCCCGTTTACCGCTTCCGGCATGGGCATACATGATCACTGTTTCGAATGATCCACCTGGTTTTTTTACTTTCAGCCACGATTTTCGTCTCTGACCATATTCGTAAACACTCTTTTTCTTTTTAAGTATCAATCCTTCGTTGCCGTGCTGAATTGCACGATCAAACAGATTTTTTACGTCGTCATCACTCGAGATTTCATACTGATTGGTAAATGGCAGTTTAAATTTTTTCGCAGAATTTTCGAGAAGTTCACGTCGCTGCATCAGAGTGAGGTCAAAAACCGGAGTCCCGTTCGTAAACAGTAAATCGTAGGGAATGAAAAGCACAGGGTAATGTTCAAGAAGTTTTTTCCCCGGTTTCTTCACACCCATCCGTTTTTGAAGAAGCTGAAAAGGAAGGATTTTATTCTCCTTGTATACGCATATCTCACCGTCAAAAACTGTTGCGGGAAGATTGCGTCCGGAAAAAAATGTGGTTACGTCGGGAAATGTTCGTGTAATGTCGTTCAGATCACGCGAAAATATTTTAACATTTGGCCCGTCCACATGAACCTGTGCCCGCATTCCGTCGAATTTTTCTTCAGCCACATACTGTTCCAGGTTGTCCGCTGCACGGCTTTCAATGGGTGATGCCAGCATAAACGAGAGCGGATGGAATAGGCAAAAACGTGCTTCATCGAGGCGGTTTTGACTGGCAAGTACAGCGGTTTTGCCCAGGCTGCCGGTAATCATGTGTGCGTAGCGAACTTCTTCTCGATCTTGCCCGAAAGCCTCTGCCAGGGAAGCCACCACACTGCGTGTTTCAAAACCGATTCGCAATGAGCCCTGGCTCAGCATCCGGATAAAATATTTGATTTCTACCGGTGTCATCCGCTTCCATGCTTCCCATAACAGAGCTTCTTTATCTGCGCGTGACGATACTCTTTGCAGGCGCTCAAAAATCTGTTCAACGTCGGAGAGTGAAAGTTTTTCAGGGTTTCTTTTCTGCACTGCTTCGGGAATATTTTCCATCAGCCGAGCGATGGCTTCGGAGCTGCTGCCGGTGGCTGTGCGGCACGGTTTAAAAACCAGCTCATAGTCAATTTCACAGAACTTTGCAGCAGCCAGACCGCTTGTTCGGCTTCCTACAGAAGCTCTTTTCCCGGAAATTTCTTCGAAAGCTCCCTCGCCGATAAATTGTGCGGCCAGTGCAAGAGTTTTTTCGTCCTCTGCAGATTTGAGACAGTTGGCAAAAATAGTGATTTTGGCGTTGGTACTCCTTGTTTCGCGTATACTTTGAAGTAAGTGACAGTAGCTGTGAAAAGAAAATTCTGACATCAATCCTCCGGATCTGCTTCGAGATGTAAAAATGAATTTTCGATTCCTTCATTGCTCAGGTAATGTTCCACGACTGCTGGATTCGGTGTGTGGGTGATGAAAACCATTTTGGGTGAAAGCTGCTTGCAAAAGCGTATCAGTTCAAAAAAATCGAGATGGTCGGAAATGGGGATCATCCTGTCAACCGTGAGCTGGGTACGGCGCGATTCGTTTGCAGCCCATCCCGAACAGTAAGCAGTGCGCGTTTTAGAGACATTGGAGGCAAATCCGTTGGCCATTGCTGAGGATGGAGCAATAAGAATTTTGCCTTCACAAGTGTTGCGGTCGTAGACGGAATAATTTCCCAGTCCGACACCGTACTTTTCATACACATCACACAATTTGTACCCGGCTCCATGGATCATGACAGGTTGGCCGAGGGGTGCGAGAATATGCATCAATTCCTGTGCTTTACCGAGGTTGTATGCCAGAAAGATGGGGGTATAGCCGTCGTTCAGAGATTCTGTTGCAAAATTGTGAATTTCATGCGTCAGCTCTTCGTGTGATTTCCATTTGTAAATGGGCAGCGCGAAGGTGGCTTCGGTGATGAGAATGTCAGCGGTTTTCGGAGCTTCAAAGCCTTCTGTTGCCGGCGAAGGAGGAGTTCGGTAATCACCTGTATAAAGCAGGGTGCCGTAGTCCGATTCGATATAGATCATGGCTGAACCGAGAATATGTCCGGCTGGATAAAAGGTTACGCGGCAGAAATTGTTTTCGAAGGATTCGCCAAACGCCAGGGGATCACCATTACCGGAAAAACCACGGCGATCCATAAAATCAAGTGTGGGACGGGTGGCGATGGCTCTTGCTTTGCGATTCCGGGGCATGTGATCGGCGTGAGCATGGCTTACAAAAACAACCTCCGCTTCAGGGTGGTGGCCATCCAGACTGATTCCAAGATCCGGAAAATAAAGCCCGTGATATCCTGTTTTTTGAATGTTCATAGGTACGCCGGACAGCTTGTCCGGCCCTGATGATTATTTTAAAAAAATTAGCAACTGAAAAAAGGTACGAATCTGATGGTTGATTTTCGAGTTGATTGAGCACGCTGGAAAAGATGATGGATTTGGGAATTACAAGGTATTGCGAGGTATGTATTAAAGAGACGATTTGTGGTGTGTTGCTTTTGAAGGGTTGGAGAGTACCGGGTCAGCGACCCGTTGTACGCCGGACAGCTTGTCCGGCCTGGAAAGTTTAGGTGTGGGGAAAGTTGTGATTTGGGGTGATGGTCGTGGTTACGGTCAAATTGGTGAAGGTATTGCTTTTGAAAGGTTGGTGAGTAACGGGCAGGCTGCCCGTTGTACGGTAAATCAAGACATCTGCATTCGATCCAATAATAAATAACAGAGCATAAACAGAATCAGCCCGATGGTAATCATGTTTGCCGCAACATAGCGGATTTTCCTGCTGAGCTCGTCCCCCGATTCACGAATCGCTCTGGAGGTTTGCGGCCACATCACCAGCAGCTGCCCGGTCATAAAAATGATAAAGAAGCACCATAATGAAAAGAGCAGTTCTATCCAGGAAAAAGGAAAAAACGAAAGGATCAGTCCGGGAATGGTAAAAAGAAGCAGATATTTCAGTACCGACCTCCAGGCATCGGGCGGTTTTTTTTTATCTGCGGCCGCTATTAAAAACTGTTTGATCGCTTCCGTTTTTATAAGCAAATAAATTCCGTAACTGAGCAGAAGAGCTCCGAGTGAGACGTAATATGCGGTGAACCATTGTGTCGAAAAATGTTCCATATTTTAATCAGCCTTCAGTTCTCTTAGTTTTGGATTTTATCTTCCTTTGTTTTTTTGTCATCATCATGAGAGCCTGGCGGCAGATTCACAGAAGGTAGTTCTAATTTAGTTTCTTTCGGAAAGAAGATCGACAGAAGGACCGAGATGGTCAATGTAGAAATGATGATTCCGAGCGTAACATGTGTGGGGATCTGGTACACTCCCTCGAGTAACATTTTAATACCAATAAAAACAAGAATAAATGCCAGCCCGTAGTGCAGATAGTGGAAGAGCCGCATCACCCCGGACAGAGCAAAGTAGAGAGCGCGCAGGCCGAGAATGGCAAATGCGTTTGCACTATAGATGATAAATGTGTCACGGGTAATGGCCATAATCGCCGGTATGGAATCGAGAGCGAAAACAATGTCGGTGGTCTCAATTACCACAAGCACGACAAACATAGGAGTGGCAACATAACCCCGACCGCGTTTGATGAAAAACTTTTGTCCGTGATAGTTTTTTGTTATCGGGATGAATCGGCGTACGAGAAGCAAAACAGGGTTTTTGTTGGGGCGGATCTCCTTGTCTTTTTCCAGTCCCAGTTTAATGCCGGTAAAAATCAAAAAAGCACCAAAAATATAGATTATCCAGTGGAAGCGTTCGATCAGTGCTACTCCGATCAAGATAAAGATCAGGCGGAAGACCAGTGCTCCGAAAATGCCCCAAAACAGTACCCGGTGCTGATATTTTGGTTCAACCCCGAAATAGGTGAAAACCAAAAGAAAAACGAAGATATTATCGACACTGAGAGATTTTTCGATCAGGTAACCCGTAAAATATTCAAGCGAGGCTTCCGGACTCATAAAATAGTAGAGCCCGATGCCGAAAATGATGGCCATTACAATCCAGATGGCGGTCCAGACAAGACTTTCACGGATGCTGATTTCGTGTGGTTTCCGGTTAAAAACCATCAGATCGATAATGAGCATCGATACGATAAAAATATTAAAAACAACCCAAAGGGTAAGGCTGTGCTCCACAGGTAATAGCTTATATTATGTTCAGGTAAAATAAAGGACTTTTCGAGGAATGGGTTCGTTATTTTTTATAAATCGCCCCCTTTTGCCTTCATCACGATTCGTTCTATATTCCACAAAATACTCACAAATAAGATTCAAGACATGAAAGATTTTTTGAGCACGCTCGGTATAGAAAAAGTAAATGCAGGAACAGCAACAGGACAAAATTTTTTTAAGGATTCAGCGGCCGCACAACTTACAAGCTATACACCTGTTGATGGATCGGAAATTGCCAATGTTTATTCAACCACTCGGAAGGATTTTGACCGTGTTGTGGAAGTATCACTTAAGGCATTCAAAGTTTGGAGAATGACTCCGGCACCCAAACGCGGTGAAATCGTGCGGCAAATCGGACTGAAACTTCGTGAATACAAGGAGCCGCTGGGTATGCTGGTGTCGTACGAAATGGGAAAAATCTACCAGGAAGGGCTGGGTGAGGTACAGGAGATGATCGATATCTGTGATTATGCCGTAGGACAGTCGCGGATGCTGTACGGTAAAACTATGCACTCCGAACGTCCGGAGCACCGCATGTACGAGCAGTGGCATCCGCTCGGCCCTGTGGGGGTAATTTCAGCGTTTAATTTTCCCGTGGCGGTCTATAGCTGGAACGCAATGATTGCCGCCGTTTGTGGTGATACTGTGATCTGGAAAGGATCGGAAAAGACACCCTTGTGTGGCATTGCGGTACAGAATATCATCGCCGAAGTACTGAAGGAAAACAATCTGCCGGAAGGAATTTTCGGGTTGATTACCGGCGGGCCTGATGCAGGCGAGTGGCTTGCATCCGATGATCGGATTCCTCTAATTTCAGCCACAGGATCGATCCGGATGGGCAGACAGGTAGCACAGGTGGTGGGTGCACGGCTCGGTAAAACAATTCTTGAACTGGGTGGTAATAATGCGATCATTATCAGTAAGGAGGCCGACCTGGAGATGGCTATTCGTGCAGTGGTATTCGGGGCTGTGGGTACCGCAGGGCAGCGTTGTACCTCTGCACGCAGAATCATTATTCACGAATCTGTATTTGAAAAGGTGAAGGAGCGTTTGATTTCTATTTACGATAACATTACAATCGGCAATCCGCTGAATGAAAACACTCTCGTTGGCCCGTTGATAGATGAAGACGCTGTTGAAGCGATGCAGGCTGCCCTCAAGCAGGTGGAAAAGGAGGGAGGGGTTGTGGTTTGCGGCGGTGATGTTTTGGAGAATATGGAGGGGCACTACGTGAAACCGGCTATCTGCGAAGTCGAAAATCGCTACGAGATTGTACAGGAAGAGACCTTTGCCCCCATTCTCTACCTGATCAAATACAGCTCATTGGATGAGGCAATTGCGTATCATAATGGAGTGAAACAGGGGCTCAGTTCTGCCATGTTTACAATGAATATGAGGGAAGCGGAAACATTTTTGAGTCATCGGGGCTCCGACTGCGGAATTGCCAATATTAACATTGGCACAAGCGGAGCAGAGATCGGCGGAGCATTTGGCGGTGAAAAAGAGACTGGTGGCGGCCGGGAGTCCGGATCCGATGCCTGGAAAGCTTACATGCGCCGGCAGACAAATACCATCAACTGGGGAGATGCGCTGCCGCTGGCACAGGGAATTGAGTTTGATGTGTAACAAGTTTGTTTGTCTGCATTATTTTGAAGCAGTCATCGCAGATTTTCAGGTATGCTCCGATTTTATCATTTGTTTATAACGAATTCAGAGCCAATGCGTTAACCATTCAATTATCACCTTAATCTAACCCGGACCATATGAAAAAAAAGCTAAGATCATTATTATTTACTCTTGTTATTCTTTCCTGTTTTACCGGTTTGGCATTCGCACAG
Organism: Balneolaceae bacterium; assembly: GCA_020832285.1. GTDB lineage: Bacteria > Bacteroidota > Rhodothermia > Balneolales > Balneolaceae > Rhodohalobacter. Next base: position 14,264 of record JAFIFB010000038.1, on the reverse strand, counting down.
ATTTTTCCGGAGCTGATTGACGACCGTGGAGATTACCTCATAGATGATTCCAAACCCACCTTCGTCATTGTTCACGGAGCATGGGGAGGAAGCTGGGCGTTTCGTGATGTAGAACATCGTCTTCGCCAAAAAGGGTATGATGTTTACCGCCCCTCACTAACCGGGCTTGGTGAACGTCACCATCTTGCCCATAATGATGTAAATCTCTCCACACATTTAGAAGATGTGATTAATGTCATTTTATTTGAAGAACTTGAGGACATTATTCTGGTTGGCCACAGTTACGGAGGAATGGTGATCTCTGGTGTAGCACATCGAATTCCCGAGCGGATTAAAAAAATGATCTACATTGATGCATTTGTTCCAGACGACGGGGAGAGTATTGAAAGTATCCAGGGAGAAAATTTTGAACGATTTAAGGCTATGGAGGAGAATGGCTTTTTAATTCCAAGATGGGTGCCTGCTGGTCAGCCCTATCCGCACGATGTGCCTCACCCCTTAAAAGCATTTACAGAACCGGTAAAACTCGGAAATGAGGATGCGTACCGGATTCCTGCAACTTACATCCATGCAGTGGAGCCAGGTACCGACCCAGAAGAGGATAACTTTTACAGTCACGCAGAACGTGCCCGGCAGCACGGCTGGCCGGTGCTGATTATCGATTCGGACCACAATCCGCAATGGAGCGCTCCCGAAAATCTGGTAGAGATGCTCCATCAAAACTGGTGATTTTTCAAAGCCGGGATAGTTTAGTAGCCTTTATTTCTGTCTACCTCCTGCAGCAGCTCCATGCCGGATAGCAGCCGTTTGTAATTTTCAACCAGCAGCACCGCTACCTCATCTGGGTCGGTGATAGAGGCGATGTGAGGTGTGATTGTAATTTTCTTTCGGCCCCAGAATGGGTGTGATTCGGGCAGAGGCTCTTCGCTGAACACATCCAAAACCGCGTGCTCAATCAGACCAATATCAAGAGCGTAAATAAGATCCTCCTCCACAAGTTGGCTTCCGCGTCCTGCACAAATCAGAAAGGCAGGCTGTTTGAGTTGTTTCATAAGCTTCAGGTCCAGAATTCCCTCGGTTTCTTCGGTAAGGGGGAGAAGGCAGACCAGGATGTTGGTTCGGTTCAGGAAAGAACCGAGCTGATTTTCAGCGAAGGTTTCCATGCCCTCAATCTCTTTTTTTGATTTTGCCCAGCCACAGACATTAAAGCCGTTGCTGATCAGTTGCCGTGCAGCGTGGGTTCCCAGCTTACCGAGACCCATTATACCAACAGAAATGCTCTTTTTGGGATATGAAGCATGGCGCTTCCATTCAGTTTTTTGCTGCTGCCTGAAATACATTTCCGTGCCCCGGATAAGGTTTAGAACTGACATCGTGATGTAGTCTCCCATCTGTTCAGCGAGTGACGGAGTGGATGCCCGAACGATCTGAACGGATTTGGGGATGGTCTTATCCCGGATCAGGTGATTGGCACCGGCGCCCAATGAAGAGATCGCCCTTAGATTAGGGTATTGGCGGAATACATCTTTGGGATGATGCCAGGCCACGGCAAATAGTACCCTTTCAGGGTTTTTTACTGCGGGCCAAACTTCCACATCCAGGTTAGGATCAATTTTTTGTATGGCCGATTGAAACAGGGCCATATCGCGATGTTTGGCTACAAGCAGCAGGGACATAGGCAGTAATTTTTAAACATCTTTTTGTCGATTTCTATTGAAAACGTTGAAAACGTGAAGACAAAAATACATCAAATTAAACTCAAACGTGAACTGATGAATCCGGGTTTAATATCAGAAATTACTGGAATTGGAATTAAGATATGCAACTGTATAGTATTGTAGATTGGTGAATTAGTTTTCTCCAGAGTACCTTAATCTCCGAATATTCTGTTTTTAAAATATGAGAGGTTATTTCAGAGGCAGTAAACTTTTAAGCTATGCTTCCGAAAAGAGTTTGTGTATCAACAACGGCATGCTTTTATTATCCTTCATAAACTCTGAAAATATTTTTCCTCATGAAAAAGTTGCTTAAAAATACCGGTATTGCTGTTTTTCTGTGTGGAGTGGTGCTCATCGGGTTTCTCTTCAGTGCTGCGGAACCAACTCAAGGTGAAGAAACGCCACCTCCGAATATCATTTTCATTTTTGCAGATGATTTGGGTTACTATGATGTGGGAGCCTATGGTAACAGTGAGGTGCGGACGCCCAACATAGATGCTCTTGCAGAAAGAGGGATGAAGTTTACCCGTGCATATAATATGGGGTCCTGGAGTCCGGCGGTTTGTATTCCCAGCAGAACTATGCTGAATACCGGCCGATTTCTCTGGGATGCTCGCAAGCTGAGTAACACCGGTTTTCAGGAGTGGCACGAAAACGATCTGTTCTGGAGCCGTCAGTTTAAACAGGCTGGTTACGATACCTATTTTACCGGCAAATGGCATGTTCCGGGAGTGAATCCTCAAGAACTGTTTGATTATGTGGTTAACATTCGTCCCGGAATGCCCAATCAAACAGCGGAAGGTTACAACCGCCCTCATGAAGATGAGGAAGATCCCTGGAGTCCTTACGATCCGGAGTTTGAAGGGTTCTGGAGCAGCGGTACTCATTGGTCTGAAGTGCTGAAAAACGATGCTACAGAGTTTATTGAACAGGCTGCGGGGCGGAAGACTCCATTTTTTATGTATCTGGCATTTAATGCTCCCCACGATCCCCGCCAGGCACCTCGTGAATATGTCGAATCCTACAACCCGGATGGACTTGAAATTCCGCCCAATTTCTTACCGGTGTATCCATACAAAAACCCGATAGGGTCCGGCCGGGTGGATGATGGGAATATGCCTCATTCGCCGGGAACACCTGAGGAAGTGATTGAATCAAGCGGGTATCTTCGCGATGAATGGCTGGCTCCCTTTCCACGAACCGAATATGCGATGGGAGTACATCGCCAGGAGTTTTATGCAATCATCTCGCACATGGACACTCAGATCGGTTACATACTGGATTCTCTGGATGAAAACGGAAAAACCGAGAACACCATCATCATTTTTACAGCCGATCATGGTCTCGCTGTTGGGCAGCACGGGTTATTGGGTAAACAGAATATGTATGAGCACTCCTTGCGAGTGCCATTTATCCTGACCGGGCCGGGAATTCCTTCTGGAGAGGTAAATGAATCTTCTATATACCTGCAGGATGTCGTGCCGACATCGATTGAACTCGCTGGTGGTTCGGTTCCTGACATGTATCAGTTTCATTCAATGATCCCATTAATTCGGGGAGAGAAAACCGGACACTACCCGGCGATTTATGGTGCTTACTTACAGAATCAACGTGCGGTTGTGGAATGGCCCTATAAACTCATCTTGTATCCGGATATTTCCAGGATTCGTTTGTATGATTTGGATAAAGACCCGTACGAAATCCATGACCTGGCTGAAAATTCGGCTTCAGGGCCGGTTATCCGCCGCCTTATGCAGCGCCTTTTGGAACTACAGAATGATACCGGTGATGAGCTTGACCTTTCCGGGCCTTTTAATGAATGGTTCTGAATTTCCAGTGATCACAATTATTTCATGGCAGATGAATATGGCCAAGATTACAACCTGAGTAATTTACAAAATATTATTTTAAGTTAAATAAAAACTATGAATAAAAGCGGTATAGGTAGGAATATAATTGCTCTTTTTTGTGCGTTTATATTTGCGTTAGCAGCTCAGCAATGTTCGCCATCAGACGCACACTTACAAATCAATCCGGATGACAGTATTGTGCTGATCGGAAATAACCTGGGTTCAAGAATGATGTATTTCGGTCATTTCGAGACCGAGCTTCATGTTCGCTATCCCGGCCATTCCCTATTGATCCGCAACCAGAGCATTCCGGGTGATACGCCGGGTTTCCGGTCTCATGCAGCTCGTGATACCCCCTGGACCTTTCCGGGTGCCGAACAGTTTCACGCCGATTTGATTACCGACTCTGAAAGTCAGTGGGGTCAATTCAGCGAGGGCCACTTCCCTTACCCCGATGAGTGGATCTCAAAATTCAACCCTGATATTCTGATAGCTTTTTTTGGTTATAGCGAATCGTTTCGGGGAGAGGGGGGAGTGGAAACTTTTAAGGAGGAGTTGGAGGCATTCATCCGGCATTCATTCAACCAGCAGTACAATGAGGAGGCTGAAACGAAACTGGTTCTTGTCTCACCTATCGCCTTTGAGGATCTCTCTGGCCTGTACGATCTGCCGGACGGCACCATAGAAAATGCCAACCTGGAACTCTATACCGAAGCGATGCGGGAGGTGGCCAGCTGCCATGGGGTGCGGTTTGTAGACGTATTTACCCCAACACGCCAGTGGTACCGCGAGAGCGATGAACCGCTGACGATCGACGGTTCGCAGCTCAGCGATGAAGGTTACGCCCGTTTTGCAAAGCTGCTGGCCGATGCAATCTTTGGGCCCTCCAGCACAGACGCTGAAGAACACCGGGAACGGATTCGTGAGGCTGTACTTGATAAGAACTGGATGTGGCATCAGGATTACAAGATTCCGAATAGTGTTCACGCTTATGGCCGGCGCTTTGAGCCGTTCGGCCCGGATAACTACCCGGCCGAAATCGAGAAAACCCGCCAGATGACCGATATCCGGGACCGGGCTATATGGAAGGCTGCCGTGGGCGATTCGATGGATGTGGCCGCAGCCGATGAACGGGAAACCATCGAACTGCCGATGGTGGAATCCAATTTTGATCCCGAGAGGCACGGCAACCGGGAGTACTTGTACGGGCAGGATGCATTGGATCAACTTCATGTGCCCGATGGCTACAAGATCGAGTTGTTTGCCTCCGAAGAAGATTTTCACGACCTGGCTAACCCCGTTCAGATTACCTTTGATACCCGCGGCCGGCTCTGGGTGGCGGTCATGCCGAGTTACCCGCACTACAAACCCGGAGATGAACGCCCGGATGACAAGCTTCTGATTCTGGAGGATACCACAGGTGACGGGCGTGCTGACAAACAGACCACCTTTGCCGACGGACTGCATCTGCCGTTGGGTTTTGCCTTTGCTCCTGAAGGAGTCTATGTATCACAGGGGCCCAATCTGGTGCTGCTTCAAGATACGAACGGAAACGACCAGGCCGATACCCGGAAGATCATCCTGAGCGGGTTTGATGACCACGACACACATCACGCCCACAGCACCTATAAGATGGATCCGTCAGGTGCCATCTACATGGCCGAGGGGGTGTTTTTACATACAAATATGGAAACCTCCTACGGGCCGGTTCGCGCCACCAACGGCGGTTTCTATCGCTACAGTCCCCAGAGGAGGCATCTGGAGCGTACGGCCCAGCTGTCCATACCGAATCCGTGGGGCATTGCCTTCGACCGGTGGGGGCAGAACTTCTTTGCAGAGACGTCTGGCCCGGATATGTTATGGATGATGCCGGGCACCATTATACCCCGCTATGGAGTAGCCAGCCCAAAATCGCGGAACCTGATTGAGGATGAGCATCGTGTGCGTCCGACCTCTGGTCTGGAGTTTGTCTACAGCCGGCATTTTCCCGATCAGGTGCAGGGTGATTTTCTGATCAGCAACACAATTGGGTTTTTGGGGACCAAACAGCACACCCTGGAAAATGACGGTACGGGATATGTCAGCAGGCACCGGCAGGACCTGGTTGTCGGGACGGATCCAAACTTCCGGCCGGTTGACATGGAATTTGCTCCGGACGGATCACTATATTTGGTGGACTGGCACAATGTACTGATCGGTCATATGCAGCATAACGCACGCGATCCGCTGCGCGACCATGCTCACGGGCGGATTTATCGTATCACCTATCCCTCGCGGCCGCTGGTCGAGCCGGCAAAAATTGACGGGGCAAGTATCGAACAGCTTCTGGATAATCTGAAGCTGCCGGAATACCGGACTCGCGAGCGCACCCGCCTGGAACTTCGGGGCCGGGAATCAACGGAGGTGCTGCATGCGATGAAGGCTTGGGTGGAGAACCTGGATGATAGCGACAAAAATTACCAGCAAAACCTGTTGGAAGCTCTTTGGGTGACCTGGGGGCTGAACCGGGTGGATGAGGATCTGCTTCGGCAGCTGCTTGAATCAGATGATTACCGGGTGAGGGCAGCGGCCGTGAGGGTGCTTCGCTACAGCGGCCATCAGGTAAATAGTCAGGCAGAGCTGTTGAGAGCCGCAGCCGGCGACGAGCACGGGCGGGTTCGCCTGGAAGCAATTGTCGCAGCCTCCTGGCTGGATGTCGATGAGGGAATGGTGGTGCTCAACGAAGCTGCCAACTACCCGATCGATGACTGGATGAGCGAGACTTACCAGTCGGCGATGGCTCATCTGGTGGGAGAGCTGCCAGCCGAGCTGCCCGAAGAAGAGGTGGATGTGGAGCTGGAGGGTGAAGAATTGGAGTTGTATTTGCAGGGGCGTCACATCTATGCCCAGGACGGTTATTGCGGAACCTGTCATGGCGGGGACGGTCAGGGACTCTCTGCGGCCGGTTTCCCTCCGCTTGCCGGTACGCGTTGGGTGACTGGCAGCGAAGAGCGGCTGATCAAGTTGACGCTGCATGGGCTGGCCGGGCCGATGGAAGTACTTGGCAGGCAATATCCAGGCAGTGTGCCAATGACACCCTTTCGGGGACTGCTCGATGATGAGGAGATGGCCGCCGTGCTGACATACATAAGAAATGCATTTGGCAATCAGGCCTCTGCTATTTCCCCGGATCATGTCAGGAAAGTCCGGGAAGCTACCAGTGATCAACGCAGTTTTTATTCACCTGAAGAATTACTTGAACTATACCCATTGGAGGATTAATTAAGGCAGAAAACGATAATCAGTACCAGGGTTTAAATCCCAATAATTTTCAGGTGAAATATTTTTTTTTATCAAATTTTTACGTATTTAAAAAATGTTGCTTCAGTAGTAAAAAGTGAGGTAACTGCATCAAAGAAGACTTAAGGGTTTAGGTCTGTACTATATAAGCTCAGAATTGGAGTAAAATTCAACATAAAATTGTAATCGTTTACATTTTAGATTTGAAAGACTTCATTCTTTTGTTGTGATGAAGGGTTAGAGAGATTTAATTCATCTTTTTCATGGTTTGAAATGAAGTTTAAAGATCTGATAACAAACAGGTAATAAGGGAGTCTCATATTATAAAATCAGTAGTTTTATAGGATAAGTTGTTGTTTGTCTAAACATAACATTGGGATAACAGTGAAAATATCGTTACCAGAACATCTTTGGGATCAATTTGTATCAGGTGATCATTCCTGCTTTTGTAACCTATTCAAAGGTTATTATAAAGCTCTTTACGGATATGGATTGAAGCTGAGCAACGATTCTGCACTGGTAGAGGATTCTGTTCAAAACCTCTTCATTACGGTCTGGGAGCGCCGGGAAGATCTGAAGCATATCACCTGCCCGAATGTCTACCTTTTTGTTTCATTACGAAGAGCAATTCTGAAAGCGAGGAGAAAAAAGGAGAAAGAAACAAAGGGGCTGGAAGAGCATACTTATCAAGATTTTGATATAGTGTTTACTGAAGAGGAATTAATTATAAACAGAGAATTGAAAAAAAAGCAAATAAAGGAGCTGAATAGAGCTCTGAATCTGCTTTCCAACCAACAAAAAGAAGTGCTTTACCTTCACTACTACAACGGGATGAGCTACGGAGAAATCGAAAATATCTTATCTATCAGCAGGCAGTCAGTGCGAAATCATGTCTATCGGGCAATGGAGGTGCTCCGAACAATACTCGATAAAGACATCATGAAACTCGTTGTTTCCGTGTTGATCGTTTTTCTGCTGCCAGTGTGATCCGGTTAAAATAAGAGTTGTCAATTATTCCTGTTTCAGTGATTTGATAATATCTCTGTGTAATTGAAGCTGATAATTTGAATATGACTTTGGTATCTTGCTTTATTATCATCACGATTTAGTATTTTGATGCGTATCGATAGGAATGCACATCAATAGGCCATTGTGTCAGAGATAAAACGACAGGTAAGTAATAGGGCGATTTTTTCGAAAAATGAACAAATTATGATCATTGGGATCATCAAGGATCAACTCTTATTATGACTCGCCTAAAATTTTAAAGATGAGAATCAAGGCCATTTCCATAACCCAGAAATCTACCCGGGATGCCTATTAAACAAGTTGAAGTTACTATTCCAAAGCAGGGCAAGGGCTCCATAGAAAAAATTCTTGAAGGAGATTTCATCATTGATTACTGGCAAGGGAAACTTACCGGGCCGTCCGAAAAATACCTTCTTAAAGTGCTGATTGATGCTAAAGATGGCGAACAGTTTCTTGACAATGCTGAACAACTTTTGGGAAGTTATGAAGGGTTCCGCATTGTTATGACACCTGTGGATGCAACAATCCCTCGTATCAAGGAGCCCGAAAAAAACGTAAAGGAAAAAGTGCCTCTTCAACCCTGGGAACAACCATTAAAAGGATTACGTGTAAGCCGTGAGGAGCTTTTCAGTACAATTTCCGATGGTATCGCATTGAACCGCATATATATAGCAATGGTTATACTTTCTACAATTGTTGCTGCACTCGGTATTTTGAGAGATAATACAGCTGTAGTAATTGGTGCAATGGTTATTGCTCCAATTCTCGCTCCCAATATCGGATTAGCCCTGGCTACTACCCTTGGAGATTATGAATTAGGTATCAAGTCACTTAGAACAAACCTGGCCGGACTTTCTATTGCTTTTGTGATTTCTGTCATATTCGGTTTCTTCATGAATGTTGATATTACAAACTATGAGATAGCTATTCGGACAGAAGTTCATCTTTCCGATATCAGCCTGGCTTTGGCGTCTGGTGCAGCTGGTGTATTAGCGTATACTGTTGGTATGTCAGCGGCAGTTATCGGTGTTATGGTTGCTGTGGCTCTGCTTCCGCCTCTTGTGACTTCCGGGCTTCTTCTGGGCAATATGCAGTGGAGCTATGCATTTTTTGCATTTGTATTGCTCATGACCAACGTTATATGTGTGAACCTTGCGGCGGTTACAACATTTATTATCCAGGGAGTGCGTCCCCGAACCTGGTATGAGACCAAGACTGCCAAAAAAACAAATAAAATTGCTCTGACGATTTGGATCACCCTCTTATTGATATTAGGTGCAATTATCTTTTTTACTAATGTGTAACCACCAAAATTTTTTAAAAAGACAGAAGTATTGGCTAAAGAGAAACGCCACCAAAACAGTATTTGAATGCAGAGCTGTCCCAAACATTTCTAAAGCTGAAAAACCTTCGATTTCTCGAATGTATGGTCAGATTTCATACGGTCTTCATCAACAAACCCTTTGCTTGAACGAACCGGGACTATAACAAACCTTCAGTCTGTTGTTACAACGGGAGCTGCTCATAGTGCAGGATGGCTGTTACGTGAAGGTACCCGGCTCCCACTGCCGGCATCCTTTCAATATGGCGGCAACATGACTATCGGTCCATGGAACGAGGATTCACAGTTTGTAATTTTTGTACATGAAGGTGCGGCCGGTGATCGTACTTTAACGGTCGTGGATCGAAAGAAGACAGGTGAAATGGTCAGGAAAAGTGCTATGCCGGTGAGAATCCATGGTCATAATGAGCTTGAGCCGGAAGAACAATATATAAGGTACTGACCTGGCAAAAGAGTGAACTGCTATTTCAGGTGGGAGACGAGTCGTGGCTTTTCGACGCGAACACGGGTGATATTCAGCTGAAGAACTGAATTCTGCGATTTTTAATCTAAATAAAAAAGTTAAGTTGACTTTTACCTAAATTTCATGTTAATTCAGTTAATATGAAATTGAGGCTTAAAATATAAATATCTATAAACTCCCACCATTTTGAAGGATAAAACGAGATCATATCAGAAAAAAGCACGTGCTGAGTCTGAAAAAGAAACGGGTGAAGCAATTCTGGATGCAGCCTTAAAAGCTTTTTCCAGTGATCTTTTCGACCGGGTCACACTTCAGCAGATTTCCCGCAATAGCGGGGTTACGGTTCAAACTGTGATACGACGATTTGGTTCAAAAGAAGAGCTGTTTGAGCACCTTGCAAACCGTGAAGGCAAGCGAATAATCACAGACCGTGATGTCCCGGAGGATGAGGGTTTATCGGCCGCACTGTCTGCCCTGGTGAAGCACTATGAACGCGATGGCGATATGATGATCAACTTCATATGCCAGGAGCAACATTTTGAACCGATAAGAAAAATTGTTGAAAGGGGCCGCGAGGTACACCGCAAATGGGTGAAAACGCACTGCCGGAATCTATTATCCGGTATTAATGGCAAGGAAAGAGAGCGAATTTTCCATGCCGCGATTACGGCTACAGACCTTTACACCTGGAAACTGCTCCGGCGTGATTATGGACTGGAACCGAATGAAGTTCTCGAAGTTATGCAAAAAATATTAAACGGACTGAATGGAGGTAAATGATGGCATCCATACTTTTTTACACATCACCTGCCCGCGGGCATCTGTTCCCTGTTCTCGGTGCAGCTATTGAACTGCAAACACGCGGGCATGAAATCCATGTACGAACACTTGCTTCCGAGGTGGAACGAGTGGGTTCCCTCGGAATGAGTGCCGAACCGATTGCACAGAAAGTTGAATCTCGCGAAATGGACGACTGGAAGGGCAACAGTCCAATACAGGCAGTGGAACTGGCCATGAAAACATTTTGCGACAGGTCTGTCCAGGAAGTTGACGACGTGCAGCAAGCCCTAAAAAAGAACGGTGCAGATATACTTGTGGTAGATACGAATAGCTGGGGAGCGCAGGCTGTGGCGGAATCGTCAGGCCTGCCATGGGCTGTGTTTCAGCCATATTTCACATTTCTTCCGGCACCGGAGGTTCCACCATTTGGCCCGGGATTTGCCCGTATGAACGGTGTAATTGGTGGAATTCGCAATAAACTTGTGGGTAAAATACTTTTTTCAAAGTTAAATAAAATTGCTTTACCCGAACTCAACAAAATCCGTGTTCGATTGGCCCTTGATCCGTTTGTTTCACTTGAAGAGATGGTTACACGCCCGCCGCGGCTGATCTATTTTACAACCAAAGCCCTCGAATATCCTCGAGAGAAATGGCCAGATAATTTTCGTTTTGTGGGGCCCGGGTCCTGGGCACCGGATGCAGAGCCACCTGCATGGCTGGAAGAGACAGACCGGCCAATTGTGCTTGTAACCTGTTCCACGGAGCTGCAAAAAGACCGTCCAATTGTGGAGGTAGCATTGCAAGCTCTGCCGGAAAAAGGATTTTTTGTAGTGGCAACCAGCGCGGCTTATGCTCTCGAAGAACTGGAGGCCACCGCTCTGCCAAACACACGGATCGAACGGTTTATACCACACAACCCCTTGGTGGAGCGTGCTGCGGTTGTGATCTGTCATGGCGGCATGGGTATAACCCAGCGGGCATTATCACACGGAGTTCCGGTAGTGGTGATTCCCTTCGGCAGAGATCAGCTTGAGGTGGCAAGACGGGTTGAATTTGCCGGAGTTGGTGTTAGACTACTGCCCAAAAACCTAAATAAAAAAACCCTGAACGATGCCGTACAACAGGCTCTGAAAATGAAAGATAAAGCAGAGCTAATTGCACGGGAGATGGCCGCTTCCGGCGGCAGCAGTTTGGCTGCAGATACAATTGAAGAGCTCTTGAACTGATTTTCAGGTTATTATAATCATCGGATGAGTATTTTGGGATAATTCAGTGTATGGGCGTTAAGCACTCATCCGATGAGATATGAAGGCAATGATTAAGAATGTTCCTTTTCTTCAACGGAGAATGAAAAGCCCCGGTCTATGCCAAAATGATCATGTTGGGTATTCGAAAGCAGAAGATAGACTCCGATCCCGTAAATCATAATGTTAGCGGCTGTACCGAAGTTCGATTGTAAAATTACTCCGAAAGCAAGGCTTGCAAGTAGTAAACCCATTATAGTAAGTCCCCAGCGGGTTTTCCATCCCAGGATCAGCATCACACCGATAACCGTTTCGGTAAATACAATGATGTAAGCATAAAGAAATACAAAGGTTTCAGGAAGAAAAGTTTCTGAAAAGTTATCGGCCATGCCGTTTGCAAAGTTTTGGAGTTCGGGAATTCGGACTATACTGCGTCCAAGCATATTAATACCAAGCATCAGGCGGAGTAGTGCAAAACCTATACGGCGGTCAATGGCAGATGGAGTGAGATCAGATAGAGACATATCTTAAATTTTTGTTCGTTGTCTGAGCAGGTTACAGGCAGTTCAGGTATTATCGGGTACCGTGTTCCTTAAATTTCCGGAATAGGTACTGCCCGTTATGATAATTATTTATTTTATTTAAATAAACTGCCTGTACAGGGAATGCTTCAGATCAAAACTGTACAAAAATAACCTGAAAATGAGGATGTAATAGTGAAAGCTGCTTTTTTAAAGAGGCCTTTTATTTGGTGCAATAAATCGAGTTCCCGGTTTTAGTTTTTCACAGAGTTCAGTGGTGGTTATCGCGAAGATTCGCAGATTTTCATATAGGGAAACTCATCTGTCCCTCAAGAAATCGCTATTCAGCGCATCATTTAATATTTCGTTTAGGAAAGTGATGGATTCAGCTATTTATTCGGGGATATCCACCGGATTCGCAAATCGGGCAAGAGAACCACTTCGCACAGTTATGAGCAACAATAACGGAATAACCGCAGGGTGAAGGGCTTGTGGAATCATAAGCCAGGCACCCAGGAATAGTAAACATGCAGCGGTCAACGCGTACAGATAATAGCTTAGCCAACGAGAAGCCATGTCCCGTCGGAACAAAAGTCCTGCAAGTACAAGGTGTAATGGCCAGGCCCATGCAAGATTCCAGTTGGAGGCGGTTACCTGGTGAAGGGAGATAAACCACAGAAATGCAATAAGCAGGCCGATAACTCCTGCAAAAAGAAACAGAGGAATATCGAACCAGCGATGGGAGAGATACCGCTTACCTGAACGAAACTCACGGAATGTGAGCATACTGCCGAAGAAAAACAGCGTCCAGAACAGGAGTGAGGGCCAGGGCCAAATTGCATTTTCTACCGTCTCATACCCGGAAATTTCAAGAATCGTTTTTGTGGCAGAAACCAGCGGCTGCCACTCCCCATTGATTCGGATTTCAGCCTTATCAAATGCTTCCATCAAAAAGTCGGGGAGAAACATCACATCCCACGGATCTGCGGTTTCATCCACCGGGGTTCCGAGGAGCAGATCAAAACCGTATTCCAAAAACGGAAGATGAGGAATATAGATCGCAATCAACTCCCTGAAAGAGAGGCCGGGGTCAGGAAGGGAAGCAAAGCGAAGATCATCCAACAAAACGTTTTGCAGAGCATCACGAATCCGGGTGGAGCAGTTGTCGAATAGAAAATCGTACTGGTAGTAGCGGTATTCTTCCTGTGTGTTCATCATCAGGAATTGATATAAATCTTGTCGCTGCTGTCGTGTGAAGTTCAGCTCCTGCTCAATCATGGGACGCCTCCGTTGACGGTACACATCGGCTGCACGGGGAGTTTGCGCGATGGAGAGGAAGTAGTTCAGGTCTCCATAAATAAATTTCATCAAAAAATAGTCATCAAACTGAAATGTGCCGTAGTTGAAGAGCAGGTCGAGATTCTGTTCGGGGTCGTATACACGAAGAGCACTGTGTCCGAACAGTTCCTCCGGTGCTTCCCCCGGCAGAATGGTGATTAGGGAAATAGAGGCAGATTCGGAAAGGGGAGTTTCCTGTACCGATCGGGTGGACGCGGTGCTTTCGGGAGGGATGATTATCAAAAGCAATATCAGGAAAGTCAGATATTTAGAGTACAACAGAAGGTGCTGTCTGATATGATACCTTGGTAAAAAAGCTCCTGTGGTCATAACGAAAATGAAACGAAACTGGGTGATGGAAAATTTCCCATGAAAGAGTCAACCATCATACATTTAAACCGGATATCTCACCAAGACTTCAAATTTGAATCATAAAGTAAAATATATCAATAATATACATTTACTTATCATGTTTGCTGTGAGCACAGAGTGAAACGATACCCGGGCTAGTGTCATGTCAACTGTAAAAGTTTGAGAGAGTCATCAGACGAGTCGTTCCGGGATCATCCCAATCATCTACATTGGTATATTTTTTGAAAAACTCGTCAGATGACATAACCCGATGTTTTATTATTGACACGACACTAGTATTTCAACAAATTAATTACGCAACAATTTAGTATCTTTGCTTATACCATAA
>JAFIFB010000029.1 GCA_020832285.1 Balneolaceae bacterium | reverse complement strand
ATGCGACTACAGCTTGAAAGCAAGGGTACATTATTTGATAACCCATGACTTTTATTCTGTGTTTTTAAACATTGATTGTAATAATATCAATTACTTAGATCCTGATAATCCGCTTTATTCCAAATTGTTCGGATGAGTGTGATAGTATTTAAAATGGTTACACAACCATTAATAAAATGGCAATTGGATTTAAGCATAATGCTTGTATTTTCTGATGATTAATTTTTTAGATATGAAGAAAGTTTCCCTGCGTCTTTGATCTAATCTTAGCGAAATTTTATGAAAAAATATTTCACAACTGCCCTGTTTCTCACTCTCTTATTTTTTCTTTTTAGCTGGCTTGATCTGTTTGCCTTTGCCCAAAACAGCTCAGAAGATTCCGGATACTACGGAACCTGGGTCAGCCTGATCCCACCGCTCGTTGCCATTGGCCTTGCCCTCATCACACGTGAAGTCATTCTTTCTCTTTTTGCAGGAATCTGGGTTGGAGCCTTGTTTCTGGTCAGTTTCAATCCAGTTGCAGGAACAGCACAATCCCTTGAGATTATAGTGAATGCACTCGTGGACGCCGATCATATTGCGATCATTGTATTCAGCCTTTTTCTTGGCGGTATGGTTGGCGTGATGTCACGCAGCGGTGGTAATCAGGGTATTGTTCAGGCGCTCGAAAAATATGCAACCACACGCAAACGCGGACAGCTCTTCTCCTGGCTTTCGGCACTGTTCCTCTTTTTTGATGACTATGCCAACACTCTTATTCGCGGTAACGCCCTCCGTCCGATGACGGATCGCCTGAAAATCTCCAGGGAAAAACTGGCCTATATTGTGGATTCCACTGCAGCTCCTCTTGCCGTAACGGCGGTTATCACCACGTGGATTGGTTTTGAGATCACACAGATTCAAAACTCACTGGCCTCATTGGCCGATGCCACCACCGATGCGGCCCTGAGCGCTCAGTTGCAGGCCGGGGCAGATAATGCGTTTACAATCTTTCTTCAATCCATCCCATACCTGTTTTACCCCATTCTTGCACTCGCTTTTGTACTGATGACGATCATCATGCGTAAAGAATTTGGCCCGATGCTGGATGCCGAACGAAGAGCCTATTCGGGAGGGGGTGTCATCCGCCCCGGCTCCATGCCTGCAGCTGATACCAGTCTCGAATCTCTTCAACCAGTAAAAGACAAACCCCGTCGCTGGTACAACTCAGCTTTACCTGTGTTATCGGTGATCATTGTCGCAGTCTGGAGTCTTTTCAGTACAGGAATAGAGGGGCTTGAACCGGGAGAACGCGCCATCAGGGACATTATCGGAAATGCCGATCCGTTTGCTGCTCTGCTTTGGGCCTCGTTTACGGGTTGTGCTGTGGCAATCGCACTTGCTGTTTTTCAAAGGATTTTAACCATGCAGCAGGCGCTCGAATCGTGGGTTGGGGGCATGCAGTCGATGCTGATGGCGATTATCATTCTGATCCTGGCCTGGGGACTTGGTGGTATCACCGGGGAAGTTGGCACGGGCACCTACCTTGCATCCCTGCTTGAAGACACTCTTCCGCTGGCTTTTTTGCCCGGACTTGTCTTTTTTATTGCAGCGGTTACCGCCTTTTCAACTGGGACTTCATGGGGCACGATGGCCATTTTATTTCCCGTAGTGGTTCCTCTCGCTGTAGCGATGGGTGCCGGTGTTGGCTTCGCAGGCGGCGAGCACTATGGCATTCTTCTTGGTTCCGTCAGCTCGGTAATGGCCGGTGCTGTTTTCGGAGATCACTGCTCACCCATTTCCGATACCACGGTTCTCAGTTCAATGTCATCAGCCTGCGACCTCATTGACCATGTTCGCACACAGTTGCCCTATGCCCTGGTCGTGGCCGTTGTGGCGCTTATTGTAGGGGAGATTCCCGCTGCATTTGAATGGATTCATCCACTCTGGGGAATGCTCACAGGACTGATTATTCTCTATATTATTCTGAAATATTACGGTAAAGATCCGGAAATCAGGTGGGAGAAAGAGAATAATAAAAGCAAATAAAAATCGGTTCTACGGGGAAAGCTTGTGGAAAATAGACGAGATTGTTTGTTCAGTGACCTGGCAGGTTGTTTAGGAAATTCGGCAAACTACCTCTTCACGAAGGTCTTCAAACCATTTGAAGTAATTTTCCGCTCCGGTAATACCCTGTTCAACAAGTGCCAGTTTTCGTTCATCAGTCAATTCAAAATCGGTGGTTTTAACATCCAGCGTATTGATATAGAGTGTTCTCTGCCAGTCATCACTGTGCAGATGGATGTTTTCCTGAACCTGCATTAAGGCTCCAAGCAGTGCCCTTGCATATTCTGGAAATCGTTTAATCTCATTACCCTGCAAGGGTTCGTCATACCGGAACAGCCCGATCTCTTCTTCTGAATCAAGCCGGAGACCGAGAGTTTGTTTATTATAAACGTACGGGCTCCTGCCGGGGCGTTCAAGCAAAAAACGGGCATTTTCTTTGTTGTAATATTCGGTGTAGCGTGCCGCTTCTTTCTCTTTTTCCATGTCGATATAACGCTCGCGATCGAACAGCTTTACGGGAAAGTTCAGCATCACACCCCCATCCACGTAAACATCTTTCCGGGAACCCACACGCATTGCACGAAAAAAGAGCGGAAGAGACATACTTATCCTCACTGCTTCTGCCAGCTGCATTCCCGCATGTCTTTCGTGTGAAAAAGTTTCGGAAAATCCTGTGGAGAGATTGGTTCCTATTACAAATAGTTCGGGTCGGCCTGCATCTTTCAAATCCTGAAATGTGGCTTTTTTGCTTCCCAGCTGTTTTTCAATCAACTCACCAATCCAGCCAGTAAAAAAGTCGCCCTTGTGCCAGCCGAAATCGGTCCACAGGCGCCGGAAATCGCGCACGAATCCAAGCGAGTTGTCCATAAATTTTTTAAAATCGGTAGAATTCAGAATCTCCTGCTGTTCACGTATATCATAGCCCAGGGAATAAATCAGTGCATTAATCGCTCCTGCACTGGTACCACCCACTCGTTTGATATGGTCGCCCAGGTATCCGCGCTGATTCATCACCTGCATTGCCCCGATATAGGCAATTCCCTTTACGCCGCCCCCTTCAAATACCAGGTTTCGAAATTGTGATGCCATGCTGATCTCCTGTGTTTCGTTTTTTGATTTTTCCTCTCCTTCGGTCTATTCGAAAAGAGCATTTTGCTGATTTTATCAATAAAAAGTATTAAACCAAAGAGAAATCTTTTTTGCTAATCTTCAAAACACATTTGAATAAATAACATAACCCTGTGAAGCTCCCTTGCCGATACAAATCCGGTAATAATGATTTCGATTTTCAGGTTTTTCCCGTTCACTGACCTCAATATTCAGCATACTTACGCTGTACCTGACAACCAGTAACCCCCTGAAATATAGAGAAAACAGGTGACCAATAATGAATATGCTGGATAAAATTCCAGGAGAAATGCCAAAAACGAAACCAAGAGATGCATTTTCAAAAGCAGATAGGCAAGGCTATTCAAGTTTAGACCGCTCAGCTTGATTCATTATATGCGCCTACACCACATATATCGGTCCCGGCAACTCTTACTATACTTATTTTCGGCTCCACCTCACCAGTTACTGGATTTATCCATTTGTACTCTACAAATCCGCCTTCGGGTGATTCTTCTCCGACATCCATAATTCTGGTTCCAAAAGCAAAATCATCCACATCACGAAGTTCATCTACCGGAGTACCCAGCAGACCGGGATCTGCGCCATGTCCAGAAATAGTACGATCTGGGCCGTAGCAAAAAACGTACAAATCGCGGTCAATAAATGGCTCTGCTTTTGCAGTGAAATCGTTCAATGCCTGTTCACGTCCCACTTCATTATAGTGAGCAACCGCACGTTCCAGCATCGCCCTCGCCTCCTCTATGGTGCCTCGCGAACCAACTTCTGATTGAGGAATTTCCTGTAGATATTGATCGGTTTCTGTACCATCACTTCGTGGTTCCGAATCACTACACGCTGAAGAAACAAAAAAAAGCAGGATTACAAATAAATTCGCAGCCTTATAGACGACATCAGTTTTGAATATGCCCTGACTGCTAACTTTTCTTTTAATAATCTTTTGTAAGTTCATTTTCCAATTTTAATGTTAATGCTGATGCTTACACCTCTTCATGGGAAAAAGTTTTTTATATGTATCAAATTTTGAACTAATTTGAAACATTAAATGCAGAGTGTTTTAAAACAGCACATCAACATAAATTTCTATGCTTAATCAGTAAAATTCGCAATCAGTTTTTTTCGCTTTGCAATCTATTGTCATGTGAACGATTAAGTATCGGGTGATTAGAAAAGTCCTCTCCAGGCGGGGAGTATCCTTAGCTCGACATTTAACCTGACAAATTACCCTTGACATAACACCCAGTTCCTAAATACTACATTATGCAGATCGATCACATCGGAATCGCCGTAAAAAATATGGAAGAGGCATCCGCTACTTACGAAAAATTACTTGGCAAACCTTCTTATAAAACTGAAGTTGTGGATGGGCAAAAAGTTGAGGCGGTATTTTTCGAAGCGGGAGAATCAAAAGTGGAACTGCTGGCAGCTACTACGCCCGATTCGGTTATTGCTTCATTTATCAAAAAACGAGGCGAGGGAATTCATCATCTTGCCTTCAGGGTGGAGAATCTTGAAAAAGAAATTGAACGGCTAAAAAAAGAAGGGTTTGAACTGGTCCATGAAATTCCCGGAAAAGGAGCCGATAACAAACGAATTGTGTTCCTGCACCCGAAAAAAAATCACGGGGTGCTTGTGGAATTGTGTGAAAGTATTAAACAATGAATCTTTATTCGGTCACAGTCCTCGTTTTTGCAGATACTTCACGATATATTTGCCGAAAACGTCAAATTCGATGTTCACGCTGCTTCCCTCTTTTTTTGAATTCAGGTTGGTGTGGTCCCAAGTATAGGGAATGATCGCCACGGTGAACTGATTGTCCTGCTCGCGAGCTACAGTAAGACTTATGCCATCAATGGCCACACTTCCCCGGCCTACAATATAGTCTTCAAATTCTTCAGGGTATTCCACAGTAATAAGCAGATCAGCTCCATCTTTTTCTATTTTTTTGACAATTCCGGTTGTGTCTACATGTCCCTGTACGATGTGTCCTTCTACCGCTTTATCGAGAGTAAGAGAACGTTCCAGATTGATCGGTGAACCCTTTTTCAGTTCACCAAGTGATGTCTTCCGAAGAGTTTCATCCACACACTGAACATGAAACTTTTCACTGTTGAACGAAACCACCGTCAGACACACTCCGTCCACGGCAATACTTTCATCCACATGTACTTCACCGGCAAATGTTGCGGAAATAGCCAGATCTTTTCCTCCTTTCATTTCATTTACACTTTCAACAGTCCCAACTTCTTCAACAATTCCAGTAAACATAAGCTATAAATCTGCTGTTAATAACATATCCCGTCCAATTTGCAGCCAGGCCGAGTTTTTAAACGGTACAACATCTTCCATCCGGTTGACACCCAATCCAAACACTGATCGTGTACCCCCGCCGAGTAATTTTGGAGCAATGAAAAGCTGCAAACGATCTACCAATCCCTTTTTCAGAAGTGCAGTGGAAAGCTGCTGTCCTCCTTCCACCAGGAGAGAGTTAATACCAAATTTGGTAAGTTTTTTCATCGCTTCTTTTAAACGCACATGCCCGCCTGATTTTTCCACAACAACCACTTCACCGCGAAAATAGTTGCTTTGCAACATCTTCAGCATCGGGTCAGCTTCGGTTTCCGACTTCTTTTTGTTGTAAGTAATGACGATCGTTTTCTCCTCAAACTGATCGGAAAAAAGATTCAGATTTCTGGACAGTTCAAAAGGCCCGTCAATCACCACTCTCCTGGGCTGCCGCCCCTCCACCAGGCGTACAGTCAGCGATGGATTATCGTGCAAAGCAGTGTTTCGACCTACCATTACAGCATCCATTTGGCTCCTCCACCTGTGAACCAGCTCGCGTGATTCTTTGCCCGAGATCCATTTTGAATCTCCGTTGGGCGCAGCAATGTAACCATCGGCTGTCTGTGCGATTTTCAGTGTAATGAATGGCCTTCCCATTTCAATGGAGTGTATCCAGGCTTCGTTGAGCTGTTCGGCTTCTTTTCTGAGTACGCCTACTTCCGTTTTAATGCCACTCTTTTTTATGATTTCAATTCCCTTGCCGTTCACCTTTTCCGAGGGATCCCTCATTGCAATAACAACGCGGCTGAACGGATGTTTGGCAACGAGATTGGCACATGGCGGTGTATTACCGTAGTGAGAGCAGGGTTCCAGTGTAACATAAAGTGTGGAACCATCAAGCTTCGATGAATCCCCTACACTGCGGATGGCATTTACCTCAGCATGAGACTGCCCAAACCGTTCGTGATAGCCTTCACCAATTACATCTCCCTCTCTTGAAACAATCACACAGCCAACCATCGGATTCGGAGATACAAAACCCAGGCCTTGCTCAGCCAGACTGAGGGCTCGCTGCATCCAGATGTTGTCGTTTTTTGGAGCCATATCAGGCTTAATGATTTTTTAATCTGAGTTTCTTGTCACGGGCCAAAAAAATCCCTGCTCTTAAAAATAAAAAAGGGCAAGAGATAACCCTTACCCTATTTCATTAAAAATTGTTTGGCAAAGACAGATCAGCGAAGCAGCTGGCTTCGATTATCGCGGATTCGTGCACCATCTTTCAGTCTGTCCAGAAATACTTGCTGGAATGTGAAAAACTTTTGCTGTTCGAGCTGATTGCGAATCTGGTTTCTCTGTGTAGAGCTCATCTGTGCCGGATCGGCCAGGTCTACATCCTCTGCATAAATGATAAAAACTGCATTTTCTCCGCGAACTGGCCCGGAAAGCTGTCCATTTTCCATTCCGAAAATTTTGCCAATTACACCCACTTCCCGTCCGGCACCAGGCAGGGTATTGGCTCCAAGCCTTACACCATCGGCATATCGAATCTCTTTGTCAGCAAGTGCCGCAAGGCTTTCAAGGTCACCGTTTTCAGTGAGAAGATCACGAACTCTGTTATACGTAATTTCTTTTCGTTTTTCATTCATCACGTAATTCTCAACCTGAGAACGAACCTCGCTGAATGGTCTTACACCTGCATCGGCACGCTCAACAAGCTGTACCACAATAAAACGGTCATTCAGTTCAATCGGATCAGAAATTCGGTTTGTGCGGAGGCGTTCGAGTGCATCAAGGGTACGCTGGCTTTGCCCGAGTCCCGGAATGGTCGGATTCCCTTTGGTTGCAGTACCTTCCTGAATTTCAAGATCGCGCCTCTCTGCTTCCCGTTCAAATCCATCATTTGATGCGTAAAATTCAAATTCTTCGGCACGTTCTGCAATTCTGTCTATGGTTGCTATTGGATCAGCCTGAACTTCATATGAAAAAGCGGCAAACTTGATCTCACCGTCTCTTTCGTCAATTTTTTTAAACATATAGGCTGAACCATCAATCAGCATTACCTCGGAAACTTCTCCTGGTTCCAGATCAAAAACCGGGTAGTATTCGTCTCTGATTTCATCGGGTGAGAAATAGCCGCTTCTGAAACTGGTATTGGATGAATATCTCTCCAGGAAGAGAGAATCGTTTTCTTCTACAATAAATGCTTCACGAAGGTCCTCCACATCCTGAACAGCACGCAGGGTGTCTTCACGTGTTGGCGTTTTATCCCAGCTGACATAGCGGAAACGATAGGTTTCACTTCTTTCAAAAAGGGATGGATTGTTTCTGTAAAAACTTCTCAGATCTTCTTCTGTGATATTGATCTCATCATCAGTGACTTCGGAATATGGAAATCTGATATACTGTACATCAGCAAAAGAGTTGGCACGCTTATACTCGTTGTTGATGTCGAGTGAGCTTACTTTGAGACCGGATGAAATGTAGTTGCTCATCTTCTGCTGACGGCGGTTATCCCGAAGCTGCTGCTCAACCATAATCCATGCCTGGCTGTTTTCAGGTGAATCAATCGCTGCACGAAGAGCTACGCGGTCGATGTTTCCATCTGCATCCTGGAACTGCTGACGAATGAAAGGATCGGGATTGTCGCCGGTAATCATTTCAATGAGCTCATTATCGGTAACGGCAATACCGAGATCGTTCATTTTTTGTTGGATTAGCCGGGCAGCAACCAAATCTTCCCATGCCTGATTTTCGTACATGGATCTTGTTTCCGGGTCCATTCCGGAACCGGTTTGCTGGGCGTATTGCTCGGTATAAAAGCTGACTCTGTTGTTATACTCTTCCAGCGTGATTGGTTCTCCATTTACCTCTCCCAAATTTTGGGGGCCTACTGCAAGTGCATCAAACACCTGTGTATCGGCCAAAACCCATAAAACTCCGAACGAGAAAATCAGTATCCACAAAATAGATGCGGTACTGTTTCTCATTTTTTCCATTACACCCATAGAAAAACCTCTATAAATTCTTCTTTATTAATTTTAAAACTTTGTTCAACAGCCCCGAAAGATACAACTTCCGCCAGCCAAGAACAATGTAACTGCTTTGTATAACGCAGCAAATCAAATTCCATTTTAGAAAATATCAATAATACTCATGTGACGCAGGTAACGCCCCGGATTTTCATTAATTCCCTTCACCAGATTATTCAGTTCGATGGTCAGTGAGTCGAGATTTTCATAAATGGATGGATCGTTCACCAGCTTACCGAGTGTACCCTCACCATGATCAATTTTTTCCAGGATATTGTTGAGATTTGCTGTTGCTGTTTCCAGTTCAATGCGCACTTTTGCCAGCTCACTCACATTTTCCTCAATGGATGACATCAGGCTGTCCACTCTGGGTCGGTTATCGGTAACCAGGGTATCGAGCTGACTGATCATATGGCTGCCGGATGCAATCGCCTGGTCAATTTCATCTTTTTTCCCCTGCAGAATTTCTGCTATACTCCCGGTTACCTCCTGGGTGCTTCTAAGAGTTTGATCCAGGGTTGTCCTTGTATCATCATCGAGAGTGGCATTTAACTGGCGCAGAAACTGGTTTAGTTCATAAATAGCGTTTGAAACATCATCCCCAAGTTCTTCTCCTTTTTGGCCCAGTACCTCCATCATGGTTTCTTCATACATTCCGCTAATCTCATCACCCGAGACCAGATACCTGCCTGAGGTTCCCAAATCAATCACGATCGACTTTCCCTCCACAATCCCAAGTGATGTGAGCCTTGCCGTGGAGTTATCGGGGATAGGAACATCGGTATCAATTCTCATATTCACACGTACATTATTCTCACGTGTAAGCTGAATCCGGTTTACCGAACCCACCCGCACGCCTTTAATGTAAACCAGGCTTCCGCTGCTGATGCCATCTGCCCTGTCGAACGTGGTTGAAATTTCCATCGACTGCCTGAAAATGGGCACATCCCTCATAAACCGGAAACCAATAATGGCAACTACGAATGCCAGAAAAACAGTGATTCCAACTTTTACCTCGTTACTAAATTTCATATTGAACTCTTACTTTTGATTTGATATTCGCTGGCTGAGATAAAATCGATCAGGTTTTTCTGATTGCTTTGCCTCATTTGGTCGATGGTACCATACCAGCTAAGTTTTTGTTGATCCAGAAAAGCCACTTTATCGGCCACTTCCAGAACACTGTGCATATCGTGTGTGATGACAATAGAAGTAATATCAAACTGCTCAGCCATCACAACGATCAGTTCATTAATTTCGTCGGCTGTTTGGGGGTCCAGACCTGATGTGGGTTCATCATACATAATGTATTGTGGTTCCAGAATAATCGCCCGTGCCAGTCCCACGCGCTTTCGCATTCCTCCGGAGAGTTCGGACGTTCCTTTTTCTGCAGCACTTTCGAGATTCACGTGACGAAGTGCCGCCATTACTTTATCGTGAATATCATGTTCGCTTAGATCCGTAAAATAACGTAACGGAAATGCTATATTTTCAAACGTGTTTATGGAATCGAAAAGTGCCGATCCCTGGAACAAAACACCAAATCTTTGACGAAGTTTTCTCTGTCCCACATAATCCAGTTCAAAGATATTTTTCCCATCAATGAGTACTTCACCGCTGTCGGGTGTCATTAAAGCGTTAATATGCTTTAATAAAACAGACTTCCCGCATCCCGATCGTCCGATAATGGCTGTAGTTTCCCCGTCCTCAATCCGGAAAGTAACATCTTCCCAGACCAGGTTATCGCCAAAACTTTTTGTAAGATTTCTGATTTCAATCATAATAATAGTGCAGCTAATACAAAATCGGCCAGCAGAATGTATATACAGCCAAGTACGGTAGCTTCTGTCGTGCTTTTGCCCACACCCTCGGCACCGCCCTTTGCAAAAAACCCTTTATAACATGCCACCGATGTGATAATAAAACCGAATACAAACGATTTTGTGAAGCCAAAAACAACATTCCAGGGATAAAAGTACATTCTTGCTCCCATCAAAAAGTCAGCAGGCGGAACTGTACCGGAAAAATATCCGGCTGCAAGACCTCCGCCAATTCCAAAAATACTTGCCACAATGTAAAGTACGGGAAACATCATTACACCGGCCAGTACACGGGGCACAACAAGAAACGAAACCGAGTTGAAACCCATCGATTCCAATGCATCGATCTGTTCGCTCACCCGCATAGTCCCCAGCTCGGTAGCCACTCTTGCGCCAACCTTGCCGGCGAGAACCAGGCCAGAGATCACTGCGGCTAATTCAATCAAAATAGACTCCGAAACAATGGCTCCAATGGTTGAAAGCGGGATAAATGCAAATTGCAGCTGATATGCAGACTGGAGGGTCATTACAGAGCCGGTAAAAATTCCCACAAGAATAATGATCGGAACAGAATCGTAACCTACTTTCACCAATTCATGGAAGAGATTTTTCCGATAGGTGCTAAACTCTGTTGATGAACGCAATGCCTGATATAGCAACGAACTGTATTTGCCTAACTCTTTAAATGCATTCATACAGTTTCTTTTCTAAAAAAGTACTGACGTATCAAAGTTCTATCTATTTATTTTTTTACAGAATTGAATATTACAAAAGTTTTATCCAAAATGTGACCGTGAAAATAACCTGCTTTTACTTGTTTTGTAAATGTGAACTTTAAAAGCAGATCGTATTTATAACTGTTATCTTTACCAACAATCAAACAAACGTTTATCTTTAATATTGTTTTTGCATGATCCGATATTTTACAGCCGGCGAATCTCACGGGCCGGAACTTACAGGAATTGTTGAGGGAATACCCGCAGGCCTCGAATTAAACGAAGATTATATGGAACAGCACCTGGTGCGCCGTCAAAAAGGGTATGGACGGGGCGGCAGAATGGCCTTTGAAAAAGATCGTGCAATCATCAAGTCGGGAGTCCGCTTTAGTCTGACTACAGGCGCACCCATAGCACTTAGTATGGTTAACCTGGCTTTTGAAAAAGATAAAAGCAACTGGCCCAAAGTGATGGCTAAAGATGGCAAACGTGGTGACGTGGAAAAAATCACCCTGCCACGCCCCGGCCATGCCGATCTTGTTGGTTACCAAAAATACCGGTTTGATGATATCCGCCCGGTCATTGAGCGTTCGAGTGCACGCGAAACCGCTATGAGAGTGGCCTGCTGTTCAATTGCGCGAAAATTTCTGAAATCCTTGGGCATTGAAATTGGCGGGCACGTGATTCAACTTGGCCCTGTTGGATTTAATAACTGGCAGGCTGTTCGTGAACAAGCCGACCCACTTGCAGAAAAAGGGGCAGAAGCAGTGTACAAAAAAGCCGATAAATCGGATGTGCGCTGTATTGATAAAGAATTGAGCCACAAAATGCGTGAAGAGATTAAAATGCGCCGGAAAGACGGCACTTCACTCGGCGGTATTTACGAAATTATTGTTACCGGCCTTCCTGAAGGCCTGGGCAGCTACGTTCACTGGGACCGAAAACTGGACGGACTACTTGCACAGGTCATAATGGGAACACAGGCAATGAAAGGCGTGGAAATTGGCCTTGGATTTGAGTCTGGCAAAACACATGGTCATAACGTACACGATGAAATTGCCTATAACGGTAAGTTTACACGCCGAACCAACCGGCTTGGCGGACTCGAGGGTGGCGTAACCACCGGGATGCCGCTGATTTTGCGCGGGGTGATGAAACCTATTCCCACGATGATCAAACCTCTTCAGACCGCTGATGTGGAAACTAAAGAGCAGCAGGAAACCCGCTATGAACGATCTGATGTTTGTGCTCTGCCGCGGGCTGTGGTTGTAGCGGAAAGTGTCATTGCGCCCGTTCTGGCCAATGCCATTTTAGAAAAGTTCGGCGGCGATTCAATGGAAGAGATTCTTGCACGTTATAACCGGGAACGAAATGACGAAAAGCAGTAAAAAAATACGCGATCTGGCCGGGTTTCTTAAAAAAAACCCGGAAGATTCGTTCACAAAATTTGCACTTGCACTGGAACTCTTAAAACTTGATGAAGTATCCAAAGCCAGGGTTCTGTTTGAATCGATCCTGAAACAAGATCCCCGGTATCTTGGCGTTTATTATCATTTAGGGAAATTATATGAGCGAACCGGCCGTCCCAAGGATGCCAGAGAAATGTACATACAAGGCATTCGCGTAGCCGAACAGCAAAACCACGAACGCACACTGGCAGAACTGAAAGAAGCTCTCGAACTCCTAAACATAGAAATGGATTATGATCAGCCTCAATAAACTTTTTGTTTCACTCATTTTTATTTTGATACCGATCATTTCATTCGCTCCGGAAAGCAATGCACAACAGGCCGAACAAGAACATATCGTACAACAGGGTGAAACGTTGTTCAGTATTTCCAGAGAATATGATATTGCCGTAAGTGACCTGAGAGAATGGAATCAGCTTGAAACCGACAACCTGCAAACAGGACAGGTTCTGAGCCTTACACCTCCATCCAATGACGGCCGAATTGTTCATACTGTTGAACCGGGTGAGTCCCTTTTCGGTATTTCACGCAGATACGATGTAACTATTGCCGAAATTCAACAGTGGAATAATCTCGACGGTACCGGAGTAGATGCAGGTACCGAACTGGTCATTTATCGCCACGATGCTGAACAACAGGAAGAGCCTCTGCCGGCTACAGACGAAGTGCCGGAGACGGCTGAAGCGGACCAACCGCAAACCCCAACTGTATCCGAGCTGGAACAGATGGATGATCAGGAACGAACCTCCATCGTAAGGCAGGCAACCGGAACCACTTCCGGAAGTGACACCTACACAGTACGCAGCGGCGACACTCTTTATCAGGTAGCAAGGGACCATGATATGACTGTGAATGAACTTCGTGATATGAACAATATCCAGGGAGATGCAATCCGGGTAGGACAGCGGCTGACTGTGCGCAGAGTCCGTACCGCACCATCTGTAGCAGAAGGAGCTGAAGATTCTACACCACAAGGTAAATTTGCTCTTTACAGAATTCAGAGCGGAGAAAATGTTCAGACTCTTTTAGAACGTTTCAGAATGAGTATGCGCGAGCTGGAAGCGCTCAATCCCGGCAGTAATGTCGCATCCGCATCATCCGGACAGCAGTTAACGGTGTTACTGCCGCCTACAAGAAGCTTCAGCAATCCCTTCAAAAGAGACTCTAATCTCGAAAATCTTGGCACAGTACCGGTTAGCCGTTACAGCGACTCCGACCGGGCTTCACCT
Source organism: Balneolaceae bacterium (assembly GCA_020832285.1). Lineage (GTDB taxonomy): Bacteria > Bacteroidota > Rhodothermia > Balneolales > Balneolaceae > Rhodohalobacter. The sequence continues at coordinate 38,940 of JAFIFB010000029.1, read as the reverse complement.
ACAACCAGCGGTGAACTTTACAATCCCAATGAACTTACCGCAGCTCACGCAAATATGAGCATTGGCAATGTTGTTTACATCGAAAATCCATCCAACGGTAACGGTGTTTATGTGAGGGTAAACGACCGATACTCTGGTGACGGGCTAAGAATTTCACGGAAGGCATATGAGATGCTCGGCTTTTCTAATATCGAGCAGCCACAGGTTACCATCTACCTGGATAACTGATTACCGACCCGGTGAAAACCAGCAACATCTATCTGGATAAAACCAGCGGAATTCTTTACAGCTACCTGATCTGTCTACCCCTGCTGTTTCTGTACGAAATTCTCATCCGCATATCACAGCCGGGAGCTGAACAGGTCGTTCGCATCTCTGTTGATGTTTGGTTCAAAACCATTTTTCAACTTCTTGGTGTGAACGCGATTTCAGCTACTCTCTTTGTTGCCGCAATTGCAGGCGGAATCATCGTATACAGAAAGCGGAATGAAATTACCCGCCTTCGGAAGCATTATTTCGGATACATGTTACTGGAATCGTTCTTATACGCAATCCTGGTGGGAACAATCATCGGATTTTTTCTGGGATCTGTGCTAAATCTCTCGGCAGAAAGTCCACTACACAGTCTGAATAAACTTCAGCTTATAGCCCTTTCGCTGGGAGCCGGATTATATGAAGAATTATTTTTCAGAGTTATACTTGTCACTCTTTTTCTGTATCTTTTCAAAAAGTTATTCACCGGGAAATATACTCCCTACTGTTTTACCGCTGTTATTGCAGCACTTATTTTCAGTTCCGTTCACTACATTGGTGAATTTGGAGACCCATTTACCCTTGAATCATTCTTATTCAGGTTTTTATTTGGGTTAGCATTAAATGTTATTTATGTTATAAGAGGTTTTGGGATCGCTGCATGGACACATGCAAAGTATGACTTACTGGTGATAATGATGATGTAAACAGATAAATCATGAAGAGAAAACGAATTGTGAGCGTGTTAAGTAATTTTTACAAACTCAATCAATTCTATCAATTAGATTAAAAGTGCTCATTATAGTAGATTAAATACCTGTTATAAGGAACTTTTTGATATTAATTTAAATTAAACGTCCTGACGCTACAATAAGATTACAGGGATGGCTGAACTCACTACACAAGAAATAAAAAAACAGCAGGACTTCAATGAGGAAATCATTCCTCACCTTGATGCTCTGTACAATTTTGGTTTGCGTCTTACTTCTGATCCTAATGACGCAGAAGACCTTGTGCAGGATACCATTGTAAAAGCATACCGCTTCTTCAGCAGTTATGAAAAAGGCACCAATGCTAAAGCGTGGCTTTTCCGGATTCTTAAAAACTCCTACATCAATAATTACCGGAAAAAATCAAAAAAACCTCAGGAAGTCGATTACGATGAAGTAGCAACCTTTTACGAAACAATTCGAGCCGAACGAACGGAAACTTCCGATCTCGAAGATAAAATGTTCCGTGAATTGATTGATGACGATCTCTCTAATGCACTCGACAGTATTCCGGAAGATTTTCGCACCGTGGTTCTTTTATGCGATGTTGAAGATTTTACTTATGAGGAGATTGCCAATATGCTGGATGTTCCAATCGGTACAATCCGGTCCAGATTGCACAGGGGAAGAAATCTTCTGAAAACACAACTGATGGAATATGCAGCCAAGCGGGGCTACGCACAGGATTAGATTCATTCAAGAATCAGTCTGATTGAGCCGCAGGAAGTGTAATCCTGATGACTGTACCCTTGTTTTTTTCAGTACTATACACATAAACTCTCCCTTTGTGATACTCCTCAATAATCCGTCTTGTTAAACTCAGGCCAAGACCCCACCCTCTCTTCTTCGTACTGAAACCGGGTTTAAATATTTCCTTTGCAAACTTTTTGTCTATTCCCGATCCTGAATCTTCGATATCAATAAAAATCTGTTGTCCGTCCTGGGTTACAGAAATGGATACATACGCATTCATCTCTGTTTTTTTGATGGCGTCCATTGAATTTTTTATCAGATTCTCGATGGCCCACTGGAAAAGTTCAGGATTCACATGAACCTTCGAGTTGGTTCGGATCGATTTGCGAACTTCGATTTGTTTTCCAAGCTGAGGCAGACGGCGCTCCATGTATGAAAGAACTTCATCTATAATCGGTTCAAGCCCAAGCCGTTTCAATTCTGGCTGAGACCCGATTTTGTTAAAACGTTCGGCAATCCCCTTGAGTCGGCTAACATCGTTTTCAATCTCATATGCGATAGAAAGAGTGTCATCATTGTCATGGTTTTTATCCTTGAGCAGTTGCAGCCAGCCATAAATACTCGAAAGAGGTGTTCCGAGCTGGTGAGCAGCCTCTTTGGTCATTCCCACCCACAGGTTCGATTGCTCAGAGCGTGTAATACTGCGATAAGTTGTGTAGCCAACACCCAGCAACAAAGCCAAAATACCAAACTGCACATACGGAAAATAACGGAGGTACTGAATCATCGGGCTTTCACCGTAATACACATATTGATTTTGGGCCCTTTCCATATCCCCGAAAGTAATTGTAATGGGGTCGTGCAGAGATGAAAAACGACTGATGAGCTCATCAGGATCCGCATTATCCTCTTCAATAAAACGATAATGAAGCACAAAACCCGACTCATCCACAACAATTACGGGTATGTTAAACAGATGATCGGGCCTGATGATTTCGTTGGTCACAAAATCGATGGTAAATTTTGCAGCTTCTGCTTCCTGAATCAGGCGTGAAAGGCTATCGGGAACTTCGGGGTAGGTATCCAGTAAATTGGCAACCGTATTCAGTTTCGTACTGATCTCCATGTGAATGGGATCATAATTATGCTCGAACGCTTTTGCCCAAAGTTCTACACTTGCGCGCTCCTGTTCCATAATTTTATTGATAAGAACCTGATTATAGACAAATGAAGCGCCTGCAAGTAGAATCAGAAGAGACACCAGGATAATTTTTATCCTGTTGGATGGAAGTAAAGTATTCATGGCCAGGTTTTACTGCGGTTTATCGGAAATTATGTATAATCACGCTTTCTTCATCAACGCTGCAGTGAACCTTGTGTTTTGTTGCTGTCCGGCCACTCTGTACCAGCTGCAGTTTCTATCAGGCCGATGCTTTGTGCTTCTCGTAAACTGGAGGAGCTTTTTTCTCAATCGTTTCCCGTGTTATTGTGCACCGTTTAATGTTCTTCATAGAAGGTATCACAAACATAATCTCAAGCATCGCTTCTTCAAGAATTGAACGCAATCCCCTTGCACCGGTTTTACGATCTCTTGCTTTTTCAACAACAGCGTTTAGTGCATCTTCTTCGAAAACCAGCTCGACATCTTCCATACCGAACAATTTTTTATACTGTTTGGTAATTGCATTTTTGGGCTTCAAAAGAATTTCGGTCATCGCTTCATCTGAGAGCTCTTCCAGGCCACAGATAATAGGCAGCCTGCCGATCAGCTCGGGAATCAGGCCGAATTTCTGAAGGTCTTCCGGTTCAACATGTGTAAATATTTTCGGATCGTTTTTATCGAACTTCACCTGATCGTCAGAATGGAAGCCCATCGCACTGGTAGACAGCCTTCGGGAGATTAATTCTTCCAATCCGCTGAAAGCCCCTCCGCAAATAAACAGAATTTCCGATGTGTCGAGCTGAATAAAGCTCTGTTCAGGATGTTTCCGCCCGCCTTTAGGCGGGATGTTGGCTGTGGTGCCTTCCAGAATTTTCAACAGGGCCTGCTGAACTCCTTCGCCCGAAACATCCCGGGTAATGGATGGGTTATCGCTTTTACGAGACACTTTATCAATCTCATCAATATATACAATACCCCGGCGTGCGCGGTCCACATCATAATCAGCCGACTGCAATAGATTACTGAGAATACTCTCTACATCTTCACCCACATAACCAGCTTCGGTCAGTACAGTTGCATCGGCAATAGTGAAAGGCACATCAATAACTTTAGCCAGTGTACGGGCAAGCAGGGTTTTCCCTGAACCGGTTGGCCCCAGCAGCATGATGTTACTTTTTTCGATACGAGTGTCATCAAGATGAAGTTCGGATGTGGATGAAATGCGCTTATAGTGATTATAAACTGCCACAGAAAGTGCTTTTTTTGCACTCTCCTGGCCGATCACATATTCATCAAGTTTGTTCTTTATTTCTACCGGCTTCAGGTTTGGCTTGTATTGTTTTTCCCTGCGTCTTGCCAAAGATGAAAGGTCGCTCTGAATAATACTCGATGCATCTTCCACGCAGTGATTGCAGATATACACATCGGGGCCGGCCACCATCGAATTTACATCGTGGCTGGATCTGCCGCAAAAGGAGCAGAATACTGAATCGTTGTCTTTCTTTTTACTCATCTGTATGTAAAGTTTAACGTACCCTGAAATTATACATTTTCATTTACTTTTCAGAAAAATTCAGAAAACAGTGGTTATTTTCATTTCAGCCAAAAAAATCTGGCAGAGTATCTGTCTTTTTAACCAAGAACTTCCTGAAAGGATTGATACAATAAATAAGAACGGAACCAAGTTCTGTAAAGCTTATGATTACCTGCCATAGTTATTGTTAAAAGAACACCCTTCCCAAGGGTGTTATTACTTATAAAACGTGTTTCTGTCAATCTGTTTTTTCACGTCTCATTACGCGGTCAATCAAACCGTATTCCAAAGCTTCATCAGCGGTCATCCACTTGTTCCGGTCAGAATCCTGAATAATCGTTTCAAGATCTTTACCGGTATGTTCCGCCAAAATTCCACTCAGCTCTTTTTTGAGCCTCAGGATTTCCTGAGCTTCAATTTCGATATCACTTGCCTGGCCTTGAACACCACCAAGCGGTTGATGGATCATCACCCGGGAGTGAGGGAGTGTATGGCGTTTTCCTTTGGTGCCGGCCGTGAGCAGTACAGCTCCCATTGAGGCAGCCATACCCACGCAGGTGGTTGCCACATCGCATTTTACGTATTGCATGGTATCGTAAATTGCCATTCCGGAAGAAACCACTCCACCAGGACTATTGATGTAGATGTTAATATCTTTTTCGGCATCCTGAGATTCCAGAAACAGAAGCTGTGCCACAACCGAACTCGCTACCGTATCATTAATTGGGGTACCGATTATGATAATTCTGTCTTTAAGCAGCCTCGAGTAAATATCGTAGGCGCGCTCACCGCGGTTGGTTGTTTCTACAACCATCGGGATGAGATTGTTCTGAACAGCGGCAATTTCACCGAGGCCGGGCATTTCGAAAATAGGTTGTTTGTAATTCATACTGCTTTATTCTTCTTCGTTACTTTTCTGATTTTGCTCTTCCCTCTTCTTACGAAATTCATCTTTCGATAGTTCACGTATAGTAACTTCTTCGTTTAACTTATCAAAGACTTTATTTTCGCGGATGGTAGATCGCAGATTTTCGAGTTGTGAAGGATTTTGTGCGTAGTAACTGCGAAGCTGATCCACAGTAGCACCAAAGCGTACAGCATCCACTGCCAGTTGCTCGTCGATATCTTCAGGTTTAATCTCGATATCATCGAATTTCTCCTGGAGCTTCTGGCTGATGAACATCCATTTGGCTTCTCGAACAGCCTGATCTTTCATTTTCTCCTTATACTCTTCAACATTAAACCCTTCGGGCAACTCTCCTCCGCTCTGTTGTTTTGCATACTCCACGTATGAATTCTGAAGCTGCCCGATCATTACTTCGGGAATGTCAAATTCGTGAGCTTCGGTCATTGCATCGATCGCCTCTTGCTTGAAAATGTCATCAGAAGATTGATCGTAGTACTCCTGCATCTGGCTTTTTATGAAGCTTTTGAATTCTTCCACATTTTTTGCCTGCCCGTTTGACTGCTCTTTGACTAACTCATCGGTAAGATCAGCCTTGTGCATTACTTCAACTTTTTTTACGTGCATCTCGAACCGGTCGGTTTCGTCGCCTTCACCGAGTTCCATTTTTACCACGTCGCCCGCCTTTTTACCTACCAGGTTTTCACGAAACTCTTTTGCGGCATCCTGGCGGAGATCCAGTTTCTGGTCTTCATCCTTTTCACCTTCTACCGGGTTGCCCTCATCATCGAGACTAATTACATCAACGGTCACACGGCTTTCTTTAGTTGCTTCACCCTCCACTTCTTCCCAGTTTCCCTGTCGGTCCAGCGTGCGATCGATCTCTTCTTTCACCTCTTCGTCGGTCACATCATGCACCATTGTATCTATGGTGATCTCTTCAAGATTTACAAGCTCAAATTCTGGTTTCGCTCCAATCTTAAAGATTACCTCAAGCTGATCATTTTCCCAAGAAAGATCAACCATCTCGGTTTCGCCCACAGGTTCGTGTTTTGGCACGATCTCTTCTTCATATACTTCCTGCACATATGTATTAATTTCTTCCATCTCGATCTCTTTCCCGAATCTTTTTTTCAGGATACCGAGAGGTACTTTTCCGGGCCTGAAACCTGGCATTTGAACTTGTGCGCGGTACTTTTTATACGCTTTGTCGAATTTGGATGAGAGGTCTTCGCGAGTTGCTTTAATGGTGATCTCTTTATCTACGGAGGTAATCTCCTGAACGGATATGTCCACGTTTTTCCTTATTTTTTTATTTTACAGAATATTTAGATTGGATTAGTACGAGAGGGGGGACTCGAACCCCCACACCGGTAAAGGTACCAGATCCTAAATCTGGCGCGTCTACCAATTCCGCCACTCTCGCATATCCTGAATTCGTTACGGCTTTGAATCAGAGCCTAACAAAATACGGTATTTCTTCCCGCGTTTCAACTTTTTGAAAACAAGATATCATCATGATTTCTGAAGTATATCAATTTGAATCGAAGAAGATCACCAGAGGTTTTTGAAAAATGGTAATGAGGCTATTTTTTCAGGATCTGTTTTCGGATAATTAATACATCACAGAGTTCGGCTAAAAATCTTGACTCTTGCCGCAAAGTAATCAGCTCAGGAAAGGAGCTATCGCACTCTTCATGGTCATTACAATGGATCCATAAAATCAGATCATTCATTATAAAATATTCAAATTATTATGGCCTCTTCAACGTACTCAGTTGCATTTACACTGCCAATTTACCTACACAATTTATAAAAAAAATCCTGGACAGTGCCGGGAAATGGTGCAGTGGTTTAGGTTAAAGTTATTTTTTTCCAATTATTTACCCTTATACATGGAAGTGTACAGACAAATATTAGTTTAAATAAATATTTTTGTAACGTATTGATTTTAATATTTTTATAAAAAATTAAGTCGGCTTTTTTCACCGAAAATAATTTCCATTTAATAAAATCTTTACAAAATGGTTACTTTATAAGGCTTTTGATATCAAACTATGAGAATTCATTATATTTGAAATTCTTATCCGATTTATCCCAGCTCAGAATACATTTTAAACCTTTACTTTTTAGTATACATATTACTTATTAGATGACATTACAAAAAGCTCCTGGTAAACAAGGCCTTTATAATCCTGCACATGAACACGATGCCTGTGGTATGGGTTTTGTTGTAAACATGAAAGGCGAAAAATCGAATAAAATTGTCAGGCAGGCCATCACAGTTCTTAATAATCTTGATCACCGCGGTGCTACCGGCAGTGAACACAACAGTGGTGACGGTGCTGGTATTTTAATGCAAATTCCGCACAAATTTCTCAAACAATCTTGTGAAGGTTTGAGTTTTGACCTGCCGGAACCGGGAAATTATGGTGTTGGAATGATTTTTTTGCCGGGTGAACGTGATGATCGCCTAAGGTGCGAAAGATTGATGGAAAAGATCATATCTGAAGAGGGACATGAAATTCTTGGATGGCGAAAAGTTCCAACTGATAACTCCATGCTTGGCAAATCTGCAAGGGTTAATGAACCCGGTATTCGTCAGGTTTTTATAAAACGAGGTGCAAAGTATAAAACAGAACTCGATTTTGAGAGAAGTTTATACGTTCTCCGGCGCAGAGTTACCAAAGAGATTGATGAAACAGATTACTTCATCAATGAAAAAGAGATTTTCTACATTGCGAGCCTTTCTGCCCGAACCATCATCTATAAGGGTATGCTCACAACCAAGCAGCTCGAGGCATTTTACCCCGACCTGCGTGAACCGGCCATGGAAACAGCTCTCGCACTGGTCCATTCACGGTTCAGTACCAACACATTTCCAAGCTGGGAACTTGCCCATCCCTATCGGTATCTGATTCACAATGGTGAAATCAATACAATGCGCGGCAACCAAAACTGGATGCACGCACGGCAAGCCCGTTTCGAAACAGAACATTTTGGCGATGTAATCAAAAAGCTTTTCCCGATTGTTCAGGAGGGCGGAAGTGATTCTGAACGATTTGATAACTGTCTTGAATTTCTCTACTTGAGCGGACGATCCCTTCCTCATGCCATGATGATGATGATTCCCGAGCCATGGGAAAAGCATGAAGATATGGACGATGATTTAAGTGCATTTTATGAATATCACAGCTGCCTGATGGAACCGTGGGACGGCCCTGCATCTATAGCTTTTACTGATGGAAAAATTGTGGGAGCCACACTCGACCGAAACGGACTTCGGCCATCCCGGTACTATGTAACCCAGGATGATACGGTTGTACTGGCATCTGAAGTTGGGGTACTCAGTTTCCCGCCAGAAGATGTAATCCAGAAAGAGCGGCTTCAGCCCGGCCGCATGCTTTTGATAGATACAGAGCAGGGGCGTATTATCAGTGATAAAGAGATAAAACAACAAATAGCAAAACAACATCCCTACAGGAAATGGCTCGATGAAAATCTGGTAAAATTCGATACCATTGTCGAAGATCCGGAACCAAAAGTACCTAAGCTGAATCACGAACAGGTTCTTCACCGGCAGAAAGTTTTTGGCTACACCTATGAAGATCTCAAGATAAATGTGGGCCCGATGGCAGAAAATATGCTGCAGCCGGTCGGTTCGATGGGTAATGACGCTCCTATCGCCGTATTGTCGAACCAGCCACAACTGCTTTATAACTACTTCAAGCAACTTTTTGCCCAGGTAACGAATCCGCCAATCGATCCTATTCGGGAGGAGCTGATAACTTCAACGGAAACCCTTTTAGGATCTCAGGGAAATATATTGGATCCCAAACCAGAAAGCTGCCGGCAGATTGAGCTTCAAACACCGATATTAACGAATGAAGAGCTCAATCAGCTTAAAAAAATTGATCTCACTGGTTTTAAAACGGACGTATTGCCGATTCTTTTTAATGCCGGAAGCGGAGGAGACGGACTTGAACATGCTTTGGAAGAGCTTTTCTCTGCAGCCGATTCAGTTATCGAATCTGGTTCGAATATCCTGATTTTGAGCGACAGAGATTTTGATCAAAATCGGGTACCTATTCCAGCTTTACTCGCAGTATCAGGGCTTCATCACCACCTGATACGAACCGGACAGCGCACCGAAATCAGTATCATACTTGAATCGGGCGAGCCGAGGGAAACCCACCACTTCTGCACTCTTCTTGGATATGGTGTGGATGCCGTGAACCCATATATGGCTTACGAAAGCATTCACGATCTGATCCAGGAGGGACTTCTCGAAGATGTCTCTTATGAAAAGGGGGTCAGAGGATACAACAAAGCTGTTGTGAAAGGAATCGTTAAGGTGATGTCCAAGATGGGAATTTCGACCATCAAGTCGTACCGCGGTGCACAAATCTTTGAAGCACTTGGAATTAATCAAAAGGTAATTGACAAATATTTCACCTGGACCGATTCGCGGATTGAAGGTATCGATCTAAACATCATTGCAAAAGAAGCAGAAATGCGCCACGAAAAGGCCTATCCGAAAATCCAGGTCAACGGTCAGGTACTCGATGAAGGCGGTCAGTACAAGTGGCGAAAAAACGGTGAGTACCATATGTACAATCCCGAAACCGTTCATCTTTTGCAGTTTGCCAGTAAAACAAATGATTATCAGCTGTACAAAGATTATGCCAAACGGCTTGATGAGCAGCTTGATCCACCCCCAACTCTTCGTCATCTCATTGATTTTAATTACGAGAACGAACCAATTCCGATTGAAGAAGTTGAATCTGTGGAATCGATCTGCAAACGATTCAAAACAGGTGCGATGTCATACGGTTCCATCAGCCGGGAGACTCATGAAGCTCTTGCAATTGCAATGAATCGTATTGGAGGTAAAAGTAACAGTGGTGAAGGTGGTGAAGAGTCGGATCGCTACGTTCCAGAAACCAATGGTGATTCGCGCAATAGTGCTATCAAACAAGTAGCTTCCGGACGATTTGGAGTCACCAGCGAATACCTGAACAGCGGAAACGAAATCCAGATCAAAATGGCACAGGGAGCAAAGCCTGGTGAAGGCGGAGAGCTTCCCGGACGAAAAGTATATCCCTGGATTGCCAAAGTCCGGTATTCCACACCCGGAGTTGGTTTGATCTCACCTCCTCCCCATCACGATATCTACTCTATTGAAGATCTCGCTCAGTTGATTCACGACCTGAAGAACGCCAATCGCAATGCACGAATTAATGTGAAACTGGTCTCACTTGTAGGGGTCGGTACAATTGCAGCAGGGGTTTCCAAAGGACATGCCGATGTTATCCTCATCAGCGGGCACGATGGAGGAACAGGAGCCTCTCCTCAAACCAGTATCAAGCATGCTGGTTTACCGTGGGAACTGGGTCTTGCAGAAACCCACCAGACACTTGTTTTAAATGACCTTCGCAGCCGGGTAACTCTCGAGGCGGATGGACAGATCAAAACGGGACGCGATATTGTGATTGCCGCACTTTTGGGCGCTGAAGAGTATGGATTTGGAACCAGTGCACTTATCACTCTTGGATGCATTATGATGAGAGTTTGCCACCTGAATACCTGTCCGGTTGGAATTGCCACACAGAATCCTGAACTTCGCCATAAATATAATGGCGACCCGCAGTATGTGGTCAATTTTATGAAGTTTGTTGCTCAGGATGTTCGGGAGTATATGGCAAAACTCGGCTTCCGATCGATTGATGAGATGATCGGCCGCTCTGACAAACTGAAACAACGGGAAACTGATCACTGGAAAGGAAAATACCTGGACCTTTCACCGGTCCTTTTTAAACCAGAGGCCCCCGAAGGAGTTGGAACCCGCTGCATGATTGAGCAGGATCACGGTTTGGATAATGCGATTGATATCCAGACTTTAATGGATATTTGTGAACCGGCACTTTCTAAAAAGAAACCGGTTCAGGCACGGTTACCAATCCAGAACATCAACAGAGTTGTTGGAACCATCATCGGCAGTGAGGTGACAAAGCGATATGGCAGCGTGGGACTTCCAGAAGATACCATACACCTGAATTTCCACGGCTCAGCCGGTCAGAGTTTTGGTGCGTTTATCCCGAATGGGATAACCCTCGAGCTGCGGGGTGATGCCAACGACTATTTTGGTAAAGGTCTCTCTGGAGGCAAGCTGATTCTCTACCCTGATGAGGGTATTCGATTTAAACCGGAAGAGAATATCATTTTGGGTAACGTCTCATTCTATGGAGCTACAAGCGGTGAAGCATACATTCGCGGAATGGCAGGTGAACGTTTTTGTGTAAGAAATAGTGGCGTGAAGGCTGTTGTAGAAGCAGTAGGCGATCATGCCTGTGAATACATGACCGGTGGCAGAGTGGTCGTACTCGGGCCAACGGGACGAAATTTTGCAGCCGGAATGTCAGGCGGCATTGCTTATGTGCTGGACCTTCATAACCGCTTTGAGAGGAACTGCAATAAAGAACTGGTAAGCCTTCAAAGTCTGAGTGATGAAGATGAAATCCGTGAAGTTAAACAGATGATTCTGAATCATGGCGAATATACCGACAGTCACCTTGCATGGAAAGTACTGGCCAAATGGGAAGAGATGGAGAAAAAGTTTGTGAAAGTGATGCCGAAAGATTTTGAGCAGATGAAAATATCCATCGCCAAAGCGAAAGAAAACGGGGCCGATGATGAGAATGCAGCTATGGAAGCATTCCTTGAAAATACAACATGACACCGTACATCAACTCAACAAATTGCTTGATTAGCGACATAACTTGAACGAGTTAGATTTTAAACTGAGTTCAAAACCTCTATTCCGTGATTTGTCAAACACGGTACAACAATACAAAGTAACTTTAAGAACCAACAATTATTATGGGTAAAGCCACCGGATTTATGGAGTTTGAACGAAAAACAACTCCATACCGAGAACCTACAGAACGAATTAATGACTGGGAAGAAATGAACCTGAAAATGCCCGAGGAAGATCTTCGGGAGCAGGGTGCCCGGTGCATGGATTGCGGAATTCCATTTTGCCAGACCGGTGATGACTGGGGTGGTAAATCTCTCGGCTGCCCTATTCATAATCTCATACCCGAGTGGAATGATCTTGTCTATCGCGGAAAATGGAAAGAAGCACTGCACAGGTTACATAAAACAAACAATTTTCCTGAATTTACCGGAAGGGTATGTCCGGCTCCTTGCGAAAGCTCATGTGTGCTGGGGATTACAGATCCGCCCGTTGCCATCAAAAGTATAGAACAGGCGATTATCGACAGGGGTTTTGAAGAAGGATGGGTTGTTTCTAATCCACCGGAAAAACGAACCGGGAAAAAAGTTGGGATCGTGGGTTCTGGTCCCGCGGGGCTTGCAGCTGCGGCTCAGCTAAATAAAGCTGGTCACAGTGTCACTGTATATGAACGAGCCGACAGAATCGGTGGACTTTTGACTTACGGTATTCCAAATATGAAGCTCGATAAATCGATTGTGAAGCGCAGAGTGGATTTGATGAAAGAGGAAGGAGTTGAATTTGTTGTAAATACCGAAATCGGAAAAGACATTCCTGCAACTGATTTAAAATCGAAATACGATGCTTTGATTTTAGCCGGCGGTGCAACCAAACCAAGGGACCTCCCGATTGAAGGGCGCGAATTAAATGGAATACACTTTGCAATGGATTTCCTGCACGCAGATACAAAAAGTCTGCTGGACACCAATCATGCAGATGGGAATTATATCTCAGCAAAAGGTAAACATGTGATTGTCATTGGTGGCGGAGATACAGGCACGGATTGTGTCAGTACATCCCTTCGCCATGAATGTGCATCACTTACTCAGTTTGAAATTCTGTCGAAACCACCGAAAAACCGGGCGAAAACGAACCCGTGGCCGGAATGGGCTAACGTCTATAAACTGGATTATGGCCAGGAAGAGGCCCGGAAAAAGTTTGGTGAAGATCCCCGGGAATACGAAGTGATGACCAAGAAATTTGTCGGCGATGGAAATGGAAATGTAAAAGAGCTTCATACCGTACAGGTAAAGTGGGAAAAGGGTGAAAATGGCCGGATGAAACCTGTCGAAGTGGAAGGCAGTCATAAGATTTGGAAAGCCGACCTTGTACTCTTGGCAATGGGCTTTTTAGGGCCCGAAAATCCTGTTTTGGAGCAGCTTAAAGTAGAACGAGACGAAAGAAGCAATGCCAAAGCGGAGCATGAATCTTATATAACAAACGTAAACGGCGTATTTGCTGCAGGAGATATGCGGCGCGGCCAAAGCCTGATCGTTTGGGCCATAAACGAAGGTCGGGGAGCTGCCCGTGAATGCGACCGGTGGCTAATGGGACATACGGAATTACCATAATTTATTCCTTCTATTTACCATAAATATCTGTTCTTGTGAGCAAGGGCTCTGCTTTGTAATCTATTTCGCTAAAGTAATTCAGTGCTTGGCGAGAACAGAAATCTTTACTCTGCAAAACCCTGATTTACCCCGGATATCTAACCAATTCCGAAAGCATTCGGAACTCAGCAAGACCCTGCTGTTGTGTCAGCTCAGAAAGTTTGGAAGAGTCATCGGACAAGTCGATCCGTGATCACCCCAACCATGTTGATTGGCTTCAAAGATTCAAATAATTCAAGAAAGAAAATTAATACCAATGTAAAATGATATTATTTTCCCTGGTCGATAGAATCTTGAGTGGTACAGTTGTCAAGATCGAGATTCGTTTTCTCTTCCTGCCCGAATATTTCCTGTAAGCTGTATAATAATAATATTATAATTCGTAAACATACACTCGGTTTTCAAGTCAGTTGTACGGTTTTCCTGCATCCCAAAGTCAGTCGGGACAAACTATCATCCATACGCCCACGGAAACCCGAACGGTGGTTTAACGTTTTATCACAGAGTATTTCCAATTTAGAATTTCTTTTTAAAAACATTTTTGCCATGTTTATCCGCAATGAATTTATTTTTTGCATAAACCTTCGAAATTTTTTGCTATGACATTTCTTACCAATCGTGTAGCCCGGTTATTATTTGCCATCCCTTTCGGAATTTTCGGAATCGTTCAACTGATGAATGCTGATAGTGTGGTTGGCATGGTGCCCGAATTTATTCCGGGTGGTATTGTCTGGGTATATCTTACTGGCCTCGCATTGCTTGCAGCTTCTTTTGCCATAGTATCCCAGCGCCAGGTTCGCCTGGCCTCTCTATTACTTGCAGTCATGCTTTTGGTTTTTGTTTTTACTGTTCATCTGCCAGCCGTCTTAGACGGCGATCCCAATGCCATGCCAAACCTTCTGAAAGACACTTCTTTAGCCGGTGGAGCCTTATTATTGGCAGGAATCTATTGGGACTGGGATGAACCTCTAATGGAAGAATCCCTGTAATCAGCAATTTTCCATCCGTTTATTTCCTTATACCAATGAAAATATTAACACATTTATCTCACCAATAATATGAATGCAGAAACCATCCGGTCGATGCAGGCCCCTCTGAAAAAGAAATACAAAGAGAACCCGGATTCCGCACTTGTTACTTTAAAAGCATCCGGAAATATTGGAGAAAACCTCTCTTGTAAAGTTGAAACAGGCAAAGCCATGGTTGAAGCCGGCCTACACCCTGCCACAGGTGGCTCCGGAGTTCAGGCCTGTTCGGGTGATATGCTGCTCGAAGCACTTGTAGCATGTGCAGGAGTTACACTTAATACCGTGGCCACAGCCATCGAACTGAATCTCGAAAAGGCCGGATTGACGGCCGAAGGAGATCTTGATTTTCGCGGTACGCTTGGAGTTTCCAAAGAAGCGCCAGTAGGATTCAGAGAAATTCGCCTCCATTTCGATCTCAAAACAGACGCAACCGAAAATCAGATCGAAACTCTTCTGAAACTTACAGAACGATATTGTGTTGTTTACCAGACTCTTAAAAACGGAGTGTCTGTCAAAATCAGTCACAGCTTTTAATTTTCCATCAACCGGTAATCTCAAATACTATGGTTTCAGTTAAAGGAATAATTTCAGATCCGGTCAGCCGGAAACAGTTTCCCGGTGAGATAATCATCCGCGATGGAAAAATCGAATCGGTAAAAGAACTGGATTCTGTTCCGACCCGTCACATTTTACCCGGCCTGGTGGATGCGCATATTCACATTGAAAGCTCCATGCTGGTACCTTCAGAGTTTGCCAGACTTGCGGTACGTTATGGCACAGTGGCCACTGTTTCCGATCCCCACGAAATTGCCAATGTTTGCGGTAAAGAAGGTGTGGAGTTTATGATAGAAAACGGGAATAAAGTTCCGCTCAAATTCTTTTTTGGTGCCCCGTCGTGTGTGCCTGCCACACCATTTGAAACCGCCGGAGCTGTGCTCGATACTGATGATGTGGAAGAGCTTCTCCAGCGTGAAGAAGTCCACTACCTTGCAGAAATGATGAACTGGCCCGGAGTATTGAATGATGATCCTGGTGTACTGGCCAAAATTGCATCGGCAAAAAAACTCGGAAAACCGATTGACGGTCATGCTCCCGGACTGAAAGGAGATCGTGCCAAAAAATACGCTTCAGCCGGAATCACTACCGATCATGAATCATTCAGCAAAGAAGAGGCCGTTGACAAGCTAAAACATGGGATGCTGATCACCATCCGTGAGGGTAGTGCTGCTAAAAATTACAATACTCTGATTGAACTATTGGGTGAATACCCCGGGAAAATAATGTTCTGCTCCGATGATAAACATCCTGATGATCTTCTTCGCGGCCACATGGATGAAATTGTAAGTCGTACCCTCGCACATGGATATGATTACTTCGATACCCTTCATGCCATATCTGTGCTTCCTGTACGGCACTACAATCTGAATGTCGGACTGCTTCAGCCCGGTGATCCCGCAGATTTTATAATTGTAGACAGCCCGGAATCGATGAATGTTAAAGAAACCTGGATCGACGGAAACGCTGTATTCAAAGATGATGTGGTTCAATTTCCGAAAATCAAAGCCCGGCGAATTAATAACTTCAAACCGTATGATACCGCCCCTGATGATTTTAAACTCCATTCAAGTAAAAAAGAACAGAAAATTATTGTTGCTCAGGACGATGAACTGATAACTGGCAGAGAAACTGCTGTTCTGAACATTCAAAATGGTGAAGTTCTGGCTGATCCTGATCGCGATATCCTGAAAATTGCTGTAGTAAACCGATACGAAAAACAGCCTCCGGCAGTGGGATTCATTAAAAACTTTGGCCTTAAAAACGGTGCGATCGCCTCATCCGTGGGGCACGACTCCCATAATATCATCGCTATTGGAAGCAGTGACGAGTACCTGAGCCGGGCAGTCAACCTGATCATGCATAATCAGGGCGGTATTTCGGCCGTTCACGGAGGTAGAGAAGATGTTCTTGCCCTGCCCATCGGAGGAATTATGAGTGATGATAACGGAGAAACTGTTGCAAAGGGTTATGAAAGGCTCAGCAGAATATCCCGCGAAATGGGAAGCGAACTCAAGGCCCCATTCATGCTGATTTCATTTATGGCGCTGCTGGTTATCCCCAGACTGAAAATGAGTGACAAGGGACTTTTTGACGGGGAAGTTTTTGAATTTGTAGAGCAGTAATTTTTTACGGCCAGTACAACCTTGTGACAGAATCAGGCAAACATATTCTCGCCATCCTTCAGCCAGTTCTGATTCCCACTCTTCACGACCTGGCCATAATCCAGACTTCACATACTGTTGTACTGCAAGATACTGAACAGTGGTCGCGCAAAGGACGTGTTCACCGGGCTAAAATCCGCACACCCGAAGGAACTCAGTACCTGAACGTTCCTGTTCACACCCAAGACCGTAAAAAAGCAATTCGTGAAGTCCGGATTGATCACTCACAATCCTGGATTCCCCAGATACTGCGTGCTATCGAATTCAATTACCGTAACAGTGTTTATTACGATTTTTATGAACCGGAAATCCGTGCTGACTTTACATCGGCCCGTGATGAGGAGTACCTTCTTCCGTTCGTTCTGAAAATGAGAAAACGACTTTTTCAATTTCTTGAAGTTGAAATCAGATCAGACATCACCCTCGCTTCAGGCATTCCGGAATACACCCCCGACCCCGACCGGCTTGCTAAAAATTTGGGAGCCGATATCTATTATCAGGAGCAAAATGCCCGGCATTACCAGCGGCAGGGCAAAAATAAGGTTGACATGGACTTTTCACATCCCGTTTACCGACAGCATTTTGAGGGTTTTGAACCGGATTGTTGTCTGCTCGACCTGCTGTTTCAGTACGGACCAGAGAGTTTCCGGATCATTGATGAATTATAGCAATTAAAATACAGTATATCGTAAGCAAAACTTCAATTTGCTACGCTCAGCTGTCACCAGCTTTTAAAAAATGAAGAGAAAATTCGAAATACTGGCATTTATTTTATTTAAATCTAACAAATAATTGCCTGCGAATTTCATTATCTTTAGATGCAAAATATTTTTATCCATCAATCTGCAGAGTGAAAAAACTGGTCGTATTTGCTTCGGGATCTGGAAGCAATTTTCAGTCAATTATTGACGCATCAGAGCGTAAGGAGTTAGGAGCAACAGTTACCGGGCTGATTACCGACAACGATGATATTGGTGCAATTGAACGAGCCCGTAAACACGAGATTCCTGTAAAAGTCATCTCCCCTTACGATTCACAAAATTTCTCTGGAGAGCTTAAAAACCAACTTGCCTTGTGGAAACCAGACCTGATTGTTTTAGCCGGATATCTGAAAAAAATTCCTGATGAAATTGTGAAAACCTATTCAGATAAAATAATAAA
This sequence comes from Balneolaceae bacterium, assembly GCA_020832285.1. Lineage (GTDB taxonomy): Bacteria > Bacteroidota > Rhodothermia > Balneolales > Balneolaceae > Rhodohalobacter. The sequence continues at coordinate 20,814 of JAFIFB010000029.1, read as the reverse complement.
CATCCACCCTGCTCTCCTTCCTAAATTTGGTGGCAAAGGTTTTTACGGCCTGAATGTTCACCGTGCTGTAATCAAAGCTGGTGAAAAGGTTTCCGGGTGTACTGTGCACTTTGTTAATGAGGAATACGACCGTGGAAATATTATCGCACAGAAAAAAGTACCTGTTTTATCCACCGACACTCCCGAATCCCTGGCAGCCCGAGTTCTCAAAGCGGAACATGATTTGCTGCCTTCAGTTATAAAAAAAATATTCAACCCAAACGATTAATTACGTGCCTTTAAAACCATTACTCTCCCTTCCCCAAAATCCGTTGCCAATAAAGCGAGCTCTAATTTCAGTTTCCGATAAAACGGGGATTGAGAAATTTGCAAAAACACTACATCAGTATGGTGTGGAGATTATTAGCACCGGGGGAACGGCAAAAACGCTTCGGAAAGAGGGTATTCCTGTTACCGATGTAAGCGAAATCACTCATTTTCCTGAATGCCTTGACGGACGAGTAAAAACGCTGCATCCCAAAATTCACGGGGGAATCCTGGGGCGAACCAGCCATCAGCAGGACCTTGACGAAATGGAAAAGCTTCATATCACCCCCATAGAGCTTGTTGTTGTAAACCTCTACCCGTTTAAAAAAACAGTGAATGACCCTGAAGTAACACCGGCCACAGCCACCGAGCATATCGACATCGGAGGGCCGACCATGATCCGCGCTGCAGCAAAAAACTTTGCTCATATCTGTGTGTTAACCAACCCGAAGCAATACGATGAATTCTTACATGAGCTGACCAACAAGGAGCAAATCTCTTTCGGATCAAGGCGTAAACTCGCCCGAAAAGCATTTGAACATACGGCTGATTACGATGTGGCCATCAGCCACTATTTTAACCGTATAGAAGAGATAGATTTACCCGATGAACTCTCCGTATCCTTTCCGAAATCCGGCAACCTGCGTTATGGTGAAAATCCCCATCAAAAAGCGTCAGTTTACGGAGATCAGGATAGCTATATCGATTGTTTCCATGGTAAAGAGCTTAGTTACAACAATTATCTCGACATAGACAGCGCGCTTGATCTGATGGCTGATTTCCGTAATGATGAACCGACTGCAGCAATTTTCAAACACACGGTGCCCTGCGGAGTGGCAACCGGCAACAGCCTGAATGAAGCTTACAAACGCGCTTTCAAAACCGATACCGTTTCTCCTTTCGGCGGCATAGTTATTGTAAACAGGCCACTCGATCTGGAGACTGCCAAATCCATTGATTCTATTTTTACAGAGATAATTCTTGCCCCCGAATATGATGATGGAGTAGAAGAGTTTCTGAAACAGAAAAAAAACCGCCGGCTTGTGAAAATTCTTGATTATCCAGCCGAAAAAGGCGATTTCAAAATCCGCTCGATTTTTGGCGGTGCCCTCTACCAGCAGCCTGATCACGCTTTCATCACTGCAGATGATCTGAAAGTAGTAACCAAACGAAAGCCTACTGAACAGGAGCTGGCTGATATTCTCTTTTCCTGGCGTGTTGTGAAACATGTAAAATCGAACGCAATTGTTTACGCAAAAAACCGTGCTACCTGCGGCATCGGTACTGGACAGACCAGCCGTGTGGAAAGCTCAGTTATTGCTGTTCGCAAGGCTATGAACGAGGATTTATCACTGGACGGCAGTGTGATTGCATCTGATGCATTTTTCCCTTTTGCCGATGGTGTGATTGCCGCAGCTCAATCTGGTGCTGCCGCTGTAGTTCAGCCCGGAGGCAGTGTCCGCGATGAAGAAGTCATTGAAGCCGCCGACAAATATGATATGGCGATGGTATTTACTGGAATTCGCCATTTTAAGCACTAAAATAATCGATTATAAACCTAAATATAATGTTCGCAAATAGGCGGTTAATCACGTATTTTTCCGTCTTCCAGCACGTTTAATATGTAAAAGCAAATCATCCTAATGTCTAAGACCTACACTGCAACAAAAAAGAGTTCTAAAAAGAATCAAAAGAATAACGGACTGTTCGACTTTCTCTATACAGACATTGCTATTGATCTTGGGACTGCTAATACACTTGTTTATGCCAGAGGGCAGGGAATTGTATTGAATGAACCCTCAATTGTAGCCCTGAACAACAGAAATGAACCTGTGGCGACCGGCCATGAAGCACGTTTGATGCACGAAAAAACCCACGGAAACATCCGCACCATTCGCCCGCTCAGAGATGGCGTAATTGCTGATTTTGAAGTGGCCGAGCAGATGATCCGTGATATGATTAAAAAAGTAAAAATGAAATGGTACTCTACTACCAGACAAATGGTCGTTTGTGTTCCCAGTGGAATTACCGAAGTTGAGCGGCGTGCCGTTCGCGACAGTGCAGAACATGCCGGAGCCAAAGAAGTCTATCTTGTAGATGAACCAATGGCTGCTGCAATTGGAATCGGGCTGGATGTTCATGAACCGATTGGAAACATGATTGTGGATATTGGCGGGGGTACAACGGAAATTGCCGTTATTGCACTTTCCGGTATCGTACATGCGCAGTCGGTCCGGCTGGGTGGTGATGAACTGAATGATGATATTGTGAATTATTTCCGAAGAAATCACAACCTGTTAATTGGTGAGCGGACATCAGAAAGAATTAAATGTGAAATCGGTTCAGCCGCTCCCCTGGATGAAGAGATTGAGATGATTACAAAAGGCCGCGACCTTGTGAACGGAGTTCCAAGAACCCGCCAAATTACCTCGAAAGATGTGAGAGAAGCCATTTCAGAGTCAGTAAATACCATTGTTGAAGCGATTACCAAATCTCTTGAGCAAACTCCTCCCGAACTTTCTGCCGATATTCTGGATCGCGGAATAATGCTTACCGGTGGTGGTGCGTTACTAAAAAACCTGGACAAACTCATCATGGAAACGACCGATCTTCCGGTGCATATTGCCGAAGACCCGCTCACCGCGGTGGTGCGTGGCACTGGGGAGATCCTCGAAGACCTGAACTATTACCGAACCGTAATTAATTAAAATTCTGCTTAGTTGTGAATGCGACAATTAGCTGGTGTTAAAGACTACATCATAACGGCGATGATTCTTCTGCTTGCCATCGGCCTTATGGTGAACAGGCACGACGGCGGTCTGCAAAATATGAGAAAAGCTTCCGTTACAATCCTCAGCTATCTCGAACAGCCTCTTTCTAATATTCGCATATACCGGCAAGCCGTTTCCACTAATACTTATCTTCACCGGCAGAACATTCTCCTGCAGGATGAGTTGAGCCGTTTACGTTCTGCCGAACAGCAAAATCGTGTACTCAGGAGTTTGCTTAATATGCGGGAAGATAGTTCCTTTCCCCTGATTCCTGTTCAGGTTGTAGCAAAAAATTTAAGCAGTATGAACAGTTCACTTACGGTAAGTGCTGGTTCTGATGACGGTGTAGAGACCGGAATGCCCGTTATTAACAGCGACGGCCTGATAGGGCAGGTGATCGTTACTTCAAAAAAACACTCACAGGTAATGCCATATTCCAATTCCATGTTCAGAATCAGTGCCCGTGTTCAGGAAAGCCGGGCTTATGGAATTGTAACGTGGTCGGGTAATAGCGGCCGGGAACTGATTATGCAGTATGTTCCCCAAACGGTAGATGTGGAACCGGGACAAGTTGTAGAAAGCTCCGGACACAGTAATTACTATCCTTCGGGAATCCCTATCGGGGAAGTTGTTTCTGTGGAGGCCGGCCGGGGGGTTGACACTCAAACTATTTACCTGAATGCTTTTACTGATCTTTCAACACTATCGGAAGCTTTTATTATGGAATTCCGGCCCGATACTTCCATAACAGACCTAATAGAAGAGCACAACGAGCTGTTTTGATGCGATCTGAAAATCTACGAACCTTTTTTATCGGACTTGGTATTGTTGCAGTTCAGATCGTTTTGATGAGACATCTGCAAATTCTGGGTGGCGAATCGGACCTCGTTCTGCTCTATATTCTTTGGCTTTGCAAACACAAAACCAAAACAGAATGTCTGTTATATGCAGCCATGCTTGGTTTTTTGCAGGATGCTATAACTGATTTGTGGGGCCTGCATATGTTTTCAAAGGCGTTACTCGTTTTTATTCTTTATGGATATTTGAACCATATTACTCAATCGCGGTTGATATTCTGGCAGGTTTTTTTGGTAATATTGCTGGCAGCATTTATTCACAATGTAATTTTTTACGGAGTAAGTATGTTTTCTGAATTATATGCTTCTGGTTATGTTGGTTCAAGCCTCATAATCGTCAGCACTATTTTCACGGCAGTTGTGGGAAGTTTTTTGCAACTTGTAAGAGAAGATATTTAAGAATGGCTGATACAAAACAAGCTCAAAAATTACGCGCATATACACGTATATTACAAACTATTGTAATTATTGGTTTTCTTGTGATGTTTGGCCGGATTTTTCATCTGCAGATTCTCGATTATGAAACCTACTCTCCGATGAGTATGCAGAATTCACTCCGTATGGAGATTGTTAATCCGGCACGCGGGCTCATTCTGGATCGAAAAGGCACCATTATCGTAGAAAATCAGCCCATCTACTCGATCACTATTACTCCGGCCCGATTCAACATGGCCAGCTTGCCCAAACTTGCCGAATTTCTGCGAATTGAGGAGGAAATTGTACTTGAGAGAATACTTGAAGCTCAGAGTTATTCGTGGCATCGGACATCCAGGCTTTTTACAGAAGTACCTTTTGAAGTTTTCTCCACTATTCAAGAAAACATCTGGCAGCTCCCTGGTATAGGCCATCAAATCGAGAGCAAACGCCATTATCCTACCGAACTAAGAGCTTCCCATCTTCTGGGCTATCTGCGTGAAGCATCTTTGGAAGAGTACCAAAGCTCAGACCGAATTCGCCTCGGTGATAAAATTGGCAAAAGCGGAATTGAGCGGATTTATGAGGAGTATCTTCGTGGTGATGTGGGAACCGAGTATATCCGAGTGAACGCCTATGGACAGGCGCTGGGCACCTACGATGACGGCTCACTGAACATCGAACCGGTCAAAGGCTCCGATCTCATTACTACGATTGATGCTGAAGTGCAACAGCTTGCCGAAAAGCTGATGGAAAATAAACGGGGGGGATTGGTAGCCATCGACCCTCAAACCGGAGGCATTCTGGCATTGGTGAGTTCACCTCAATACGACCTCACCAAACTTGCCGGACGGATGGATGCTTCTTACTGGCGGGATTTAAATACCAGCCCTGACAGGCCGCTTTTTAACCGGGCTGTCTCGAATCGCCAGCCACCGGGCTCTACATTCAAGCCATTTATGGGGCTTGTAGGCCTGCACATGGACCTCATCACGCCTCAAACACAAATTTATAATCCCGGTTATTATTTCCGGGGCAGACGCTACGGAGACCTTGCAGATCCCGGAAACTACAATCTCGAAAGAGCAATTTCACGCTCAAGCAACACCTACTTTTTCTGGATGATGGACCGGATTGCAACACGTGGTCATCTGAATACATGGTCCAGACTCATCAAAGATTTTGGAATGGGCCCGCTCAACAACATTGATCTGCCATCAGAACGATCCGGCATTATTCCCGACAGTACATATATGAACCGAACTTTCGGTGAACGGCGCTGGGCCATTGGTGATTTAATGAGTCTCGGTGTTGGTCAGGGAATGGTTTCCGTCTCACCTCTGCAGATGGCTGTTGCCGTTTCGAGTATTGCGAATGGAGGCTACAGAATTCAGCCTCACATTGTAAGTGCTGTTCGGGAACCTCACGGAGAAATTCGTTATACAAATCCGGTTCTTGAACGGATTGAGTGGATCCGTGAAGATCATTTAGATGTCGTAAAAAAGGGAATGGAAGGCGCACTTGTTGAAGGTGGAGCACGATTTTACGGTAATATTCCGGATATCCAGGTTGCCGGAAAAACAGGGACAGCCCAGAATCCCCACGGCGAAAATCATGGGTGGTTTATTGCGTATGCACCCGCAGATGATCCTCAAATAGCAATTGCCGTACTTACAGAAAACTCTGGATTTGGCTCTATTTCCGCAACTCCTATTGCATCACTTGTAATGGAACAATACCTGACCGGTGAAATAAACCGTCAGCATGTTTATGATTATGTCCTCAATTTTCAACCCAGAATCCGCACATTAGAGGTTGTTGAAAGTGATTGACAGAAAAGATTTTAGCTGGTCTGTTGTTTTTATATGGGTTGCCCTTACAGGAATTGGACTGGTGGCAATTTACAGCGCCACACTGGGGGAAGTATCCCAGTTTTTGCCAGCTCATATACAGGGAAATTTTTCTCGACAGATTCTCTGGATTTCCATTTCACTCGTTGCATTAATTGCCATTCAATTTACTTCACCCCGTACATTTCAGGGTGGCGCATATATATTATATGCTATTTGTATTATACTTGCCATCATAACGGTTTTTGTGGGAATTGAAGTTGGCGGTGGGCGTCGCTGGCTTTCCATCTTTGGCTTTCGCCTCCAGGTCAGTGAATTTTTAAAACTTGCCACTGTGCTTGCCGTGGCAAACTATCTCACCCACAAACGCAATATGTCCGTTGGCAATTTTAAAACGGCCCTTACTACGGTAATGATGATCCTGATTCCTGTGGCAATTATTGTTATGCAGAACGATACGGGAACAGCACTTGTGCTTCTGGCTTTGATACCCGTAGTCCTTTTTTGGTCCGGCCTGCCTTATGGAATTTCACTGCTGATTATCTCCCCTGCTCTTATTGGCTATTTCTCTGTTATAGATATTCTATTTGGCGTTATTGCCGCACTTTTGATTACCATCGCAATTTTCTTTCTGCAAAAAACAAAGTGGCTCACTGTTTCTTCGGTACTCCTTGGACTCGTTGTGGTTGTTGGAACCGAAGTTGCATTAGAACAAATTCTCCAGCCGCATCAGCGGGCAAGGGTTGAGGCGTTTGTGAATCCCACACTTGACCCTCAGGGTTCCGGGTGGAACGTGTTGCAGGCAAAAACTGCCATTGGCTCTGGCGGACTTTACGGAAAAGGGTTTTTAGAGGGTACCCAAACACAGCTCCGCTTTTTGCCTGAACAGTGGACGGACTTTATCTATTGTGTTATTGGTGAGGAGTTCGGATTTGTAGGCTCTTCACTGGTTCTTCTGCTCTATGCCGGACTTTTTCTAAGACTGCTCCATATGGCCGGAAACCACAAACATCCCTTTGCTCAGCTTGTAATTGTAGGTGTAACTTTTCTTTATTTTGCACACTTCATCATCAATGTTGGCAGTGCTACGGCTGTTCTTCCAATCATGGGCGTACCTCTACCCTTTGTAAGTTATGGCGGCTCCGCTTTTCTTGCCAATTCTCTGATGCTTGCAATCTGTCTGAATTTGTATCTGAACAGGCGATCATTTAGTATTTACAGATAAGCCAGCTATTAAATATGCTGAACATTCTCTATAAACCTTAACCGGTTTTTTCATCTCCGAAAAGTACAAATCCCATCTTCTCAAGTCATTAAAATTTATATCTTTAAAACACGTTTTCTTACTTTAGATATAACATTTTTTTATCTGTTTCGTAATAAATAAAATAAGATTTTATTAAAGATTAATAACTTCAGAAAGATGTATTCCAAAAACATATTAAACTTAAATATTTTCTTACTTTTTATGATTTTTTCGGGGTTTATGATATCAGGTTGTGATATCACTGACGACAACGATTCACCGATAGTGTTCGAATATAATTTTCATGAATCAGAACATAACTTTGAAGCATTTTTTACTGATTATCCCGTTGGTGATGATGAAAATATGGAGCTCATTGCAGATTACCGCCCGCTGCCGCAGCCACTCGACACTACAGAGATGGCACATTTTATCAGTGCTGTTAATCGCAGTGATGATGTAAAAATGCTGTATCGGAAACAGGTAGATGGATTAGCTTCACGCACATCTTACAGCGCTTCTTTTGAAGTATATTTTGCCACCGAAACGCCATCAGGCTGTGTGGATATAGGCGGGCCACCCGGTGAAGCAGTGCGGGTAATTGCCGGAGCAGATGAACTTAAACCCGAACGGTTTGTTGATCAGGAGGATGATTATTACCGACTGAACCTGCAACATCACGATAATCCTTCTGAGTGGTATAATAATAAAATCATGGGTGATATTGCCAACAGCAGAGAATGTGAAGAAGGATGGGAATTTGAAATGAAGGAGGTTACATCTGGACCTCAACACATCACATTCACATCCGATGATGACGGACGCGCATGGATATGGTTTGGAACGCGCTCCGGTTTTGAAGGCCAAACCATTCTTTTCTATACCTATTTCAAAGCCGAATTTTCTCCAGAGTAAAACTATTCTGCAGGTAATAACTTGAAAGTTCTGGACAAATGTCTTAATGTAGAAGACATAATAAAAGCACAAGTTATGACTAACAAATATAATACACCCTCCACTAAACCCGGTTTGGCACAAGAGATAGCAGTGAAGTATAATGTAAACAGCGGCAACGAATTTACGATGTTCAACCGAGCTCAAAGCGGTGTGGAAGTCTCTGCATTTTTCGATCTCCTTGAAATCTCCGATCTCTCAAAAGAAGAACTTTCCAGTTTGCTTGATTTATCATTCAAAACCATTCAGAGATACGAAAAAGACGGCAAAAAACTCAATGCTCTCAATAGTGAACAACTTCTTAAAATGATTGCGCTCTATCAAAAAGCCGAAGAAGTGTTTGGATCAATCCCTTCATTTAACCATTGGCTTCGTAAACCTGCCGCAGGCCTTGGGAGCCATATTCCTCTGCAATTTTTGCAAACTCCCGGAGGTATCGACCTCATTCGTGAAGAGCTTCTCAGGATAGAGTACGGATCTTTGGCATAATGCCTGTTTCCAGATAAACTTTACTACTACTAAACTATACAAATTTTGCTTACCTATAATATTACAACTACGGATTGGGCCGGGAAACTTACTGGATCGGGATATCCGGCGCGTTGGAATTTAAAAGGCACCTATGTCATCTATACTTCATCGAGCCGGGCATTGGCATGTCTTGAAAACCTTGTTCACCGTTCCGGAGAAGGATTCAATCAAAACTTTAAAATCACTGAAATAGAAATTCCGGATGATTGCTCATTGCAAATAGCTGACCATGCCACATTGCCGGTTCATTGGTACAAAACAAAAAACTATCCTTCATGCCAGCAGATTGGCGAACGCTGGATTCAAGATGGCGAATCTTTACTCATGCAGGTTCCCTCATCTATCATCCGGGATGAAACCAATGTATTGATCAATCCAAATCATCATGAATTTTCAAAGCTCTCTGTAAAAGGAATTATAAATATGAAGTTTGATGAGAGGTTATAGTATTATCATGTGTTTACGATAAGCACTTAGTTTCAGAAAGAAAAAAATATCTGAATCCTGTTTACCACTATTTGATATTCCACTCTTAACATTCATCATGTTTTTCTCATTATTCTGAATAACGTACAGTTAATTTGATCATGGGTCCTTAAAAATGGATTAATCTTTTTCTGACCATGACTAAATATGTTGACAAATGAAGAATATAAGTACGGCATTCGTTGTATTGGCAGCACTATGCTGGGGTCTGTCGGGCGGGATCGGCGGGATTCTGATGAAGGACGGTTGGGACCCGTTCGTAGTCTCGTTCTATCGCGGATTGATCGGGCTCTTTTTTGTTCTCGTTTGGCTATTGCTTCGCCCGTGCGGCAGCGGATTAAAAAATCCTCGATTATGGTTCTGGTCGGTGATTGCCGGTCTCGGGGTAGCCGGCAACTTCGCTTTTTATTTTGTAAGTATTTCGGAGGGCAGTGTTGCAGTTGCGGTAACACTCATGTACTCCGCACCGGTATTCGTTTATCTCGTATCCTTCACACTAAAGCTGGAAAAATCCACTCCGCTTAAGTGGGCCGCTATCGCCATGGTAATGCTTGGCATCGTGTTTCTCACACAGATTTATGACATCGAATCGAGTGGCGTCACTCTTGTTGGTGTGGGCGCCGGACTACTTGCCGGACTCTCCTATGCACTCTTCATTTTTGGATTCAAGTATGCGGCACCCCACGGCAGCCCACAGGCGATTCTTTTGATTGCGTTCGCAGTACTTGTCACCGTACTCATCTGGCCGGGTGATACCGACCAGACATTGGCTGTACTGAGCACTCCAAGCTGGCCTCTATTTGCAATATTAGGAGTGCTTGGCGCTGGCTTGTCCTTCATAATCTATATCATCGGCCTGAAAAATACCGCTCCGGCTGTGGCCTCAATTGTGGCAATGGCCGAACCAGTCACCGCATCAATATTCGGTGTTGTGGTTTTAAATGAAACACTGGCTACTCTGCAGATCTTCGGTATGGGATTGATTTTGACCACCGTGACTGCAATGAGTGTAAATACGAGCATGCGATGGCTTACATCTCATGCTGAGTAGCCTTTACTCAATCTTAATGTTTCACCGGGTACTATATTGGCCTTCCCAGTCGCCATTATCTATAATACAAATATGACTGAAATCAGTCTTGATTCGATAACCGGGCTAATGAAAAGCATCAATAAGAGAGCCGAAGGTGAAAAGACCTATTATCTTTTAAACGAATCCTCTTTCTTCCCGCCAACGACCACAAACTCTCTTTCAATTTTTTTACCATCTACGCTCTCTGACTGATCTTTTACGGTCTCTGCCGATAAATGGGTAAATCCGGCTGTTATAAGCATCTCTTGCACTTCATGTGCATCATAGATTCTGAATCCGTATGCTGATAGAGGTAAAATTTTCCATAAACGATTTTGACCCAAAAGTCAGAAATAGCTCTCCACCCGGCTTCATTACATTGGCTATCTCCTGCTAATAGTTCGCCGGCTCCTCCCAAAAATAGATCGTATTCACAGAGAAAACCAGATCAAACTGTTTGTTTTGAAAAGGGATTTTTTTGCCGTCAGTAAGAATAAAGTCCGCTCTCCTCTCTTCAATCCACTCTTTATTGATTCCTGATGCCTGTTCCACCATCAATTTGGAAATATCAATACCGGTATACCTGATTTTACTCATCTTTTGAATTATCTCCTGAACATGTGAACCGAAGACCTCTACCTGCTGTTGCTCAAAATCCTTAGAAAAGATCCGCTGTTTTAGTCATGTGCCAGATTAAAACGACAATACTTTTTTTTGATCATGACTATCACTTTAACTATATCCTGCAATTTTTACCCAACTCAAACGAATCATCTATTCCATTCCCTTTTTTATATTTATTCATCTGATTTGATTGACGCGCCAGAAACAAGTATGATCTTTCCATCAACCTCTGCTTTCAGAACAGATCCATAATCGAGATTCAAATCAAAAATATTTTCCAGAGGTGTTTCAGTAACAATGGAGTAGATCATTCGAATAACCCCGGCATGAGTCACCACTGCAATTGTCCCTTCCTGCTTCTTCCGAATCTCTTTCCAGAACCTGAGAACACGATCTCTCAGATCAAGCAAACTCTCCCCCTGTGGCGGGGTACGGTTCACAAAATCGCTCATCCAGTGGTTTAGCTCCTTCTGTTTGATCTGATCCCATTTCTCTCCCTCCCATTCCCCAAAATCGAGCTCCTGAATCCGCGAATCGGTCAAAACCGGGGCACCCATTTTTTGCGCCAGGTGCAGACAACGTTTCAGCGGGCTTGAGCAGATCGTATCGAAACTCTCCGGCAGGTGTTTCAAAACAGACTCAGCCTCCTCATCAAAGCTCTCCCTGAGGTTAAGGTCCAACTGTCCGTAGACAATACCTTTTTCAATATCGGGAGTTGTATGTCGGATCAGATATATTTCCATAAACCAACAACAGAAGCCAGAAAGAGAATTTCGGTTACCTGCTGTGTTGCCCCAAGACAGTCTCCGGTGTATCCGCCTATCCACCTGTTAAAATAATGCCCCAGGTATACTTTGCCGAGAAGCGGAATCAACAGGGCCATAATCAGAAGCGGACTACCGCTGAGATAGACAACGCCCGTAAACGGAAAGAATCCAAAAAGCCCTGGTGTAAGTATGGAGCCGGCAGGAAAAGCCTTGGATACCGGTTTTATTTTGCTCGAATCGGCCTCTCTCACATAGAGATGCGTGGCAATAAATGTTGAGGCTATAAACCGGCTGATCGAATGGGATGAGATGATGATCAGTAAAATAAGCAGCCACTCATTACCGGCGAAATGCAGTATTTCAATCGTCAGAAAAAGTTTCAGAAGGAGTATCAGAATCATCCCGATCACTCCGTAGGCGCCTATGCGACTATCTTTCATAATCTCCAGTATCTTTTTCCGGGTCCAGCCGCCCCCAAATCCGTCACATACATCTGCAAACCCATCTTCGTGAAACGCCCCGGTAATAAGCACCGAGACTACCATGGAAAGAAGCACGGCCACCGGAAATGAGAAAAACAGGACACCTCCAATCATCGTAAGAGCAGCCGCGCCTCCCACTATCCAGCCTGTCAGCGGAAAATATCGAGTACTTTTGTCGATGTATTCCGGCGAATGGTCAACCCAGGCCGGACAGGGAATCCGGGTATAAAACATCAATGCCGTCAAAAATATGCGAATCTCTTCTCTCATTCTTTTCACCTGTTTTTAACACCGGCTTCCTCAAAACTGGCCATCCGGTTTAAAATGAGAACCGCACTTTGAATGACCGGCCATGCAGCGGCGCAACCCGTCCCCTCTCCCAGGCGCATGCCAAGATCCAGAACCTGGCCGGTGCTTCCGATTTCACTGAGCAGCTGTTCGTGCCCCCGTTCTTCTGATTTGTGGCAGAAGATAGCGTAATTGTGGATAGCGGGATACATTCGCTGAGCGCAGAGAAAAACCGATGAACTGATAAACCCGTCAATCATCAGCACCATCCCCTTTTCGGCGGCCTTGAGCATGGCACCGCACATCATCGCCATTTCGAACCCTCCCACATACCGGAGGCAGGAAAATGCATCATTTACCGTTCCTTCCCGCTTGCTTCGGTTTTCGAGTACCTGCTTCAGCACCGCTGTTTTCCTTTGAAGGGCGGCGCCTTCTACTCCAGTACCCTGGCCTGTACACTCTTCAACAGGAATATTGGTGAGCAGACTCATTAGTAATGATGCGGCCGATGTGTTTCCGATTCCCATCTCGCCAAACCCGATGATTTTGGTTCCGGATCTGTATATCTCTTCTGGCAGGCCAATACATTAATTGCCGCCCCGCCATTCAAAAAGTTGAGAACCATCTGCCAGGTTACATCCTGCGGGTATGCGCTCACTCCTTCCTTTGCGAGCCCGTGATCACCGGCAAATACGACTATATGAGGATTTACAAGATCTGGATTGAGAGTGCCTTGAATCAATCCAATTTGAACTGCCAGTTTTTCCAGTTCGCCAAGAGAACCCACGGGTTTTGTTTTTTTATCGATTTTGGATTGAAGAGTGTCCGTAATGGAACGGTTCACAACCTTGATTTTAAAGGATCTACAGGAAAGTTTGTGGGTAAATCAATGTACATATATTTTTCACTGAAAAAAGAATGAGTCAGATTTCTGAATTATTTGAACATGTGTTAAACTTTGGCCCCGATTGGCAGGTAACCAAAGTTGAGGTAGATGATGAGTCCAACCGAGTTGACGTTCACGTGGAGTTTACCGGCTCTAAAGCGCCATGTCCGGACAGTGGGCAGCTGTTGCCCATATACGATCATCGCAAGCAACGCCGGTGGCGCCATTTGAACATGATGCAGTACCAGACCTGGATTGTGTGCAATCTGCCGCGGGTAAAAGATGCCAATGGAGACGTAAAAACCGTGAAGGCACCCTGGGCGGATATCAATCAACGGTTTACTTTTTGGTTTGAGGCGACAGCCATTCACTTGGCTCAACTAACCAAAAGCCCAACAAAGACGGCCGAGTTTCTGGGTAGCAGCTATGATGTCATTGCGGGTATTATCGGGCGGGCTGTGCGGCGGGGATTAGAGCGACGAAACCTCGAGAATTGTTGTGTAGATGCTTTAGCCATTGATGAGAAAGCCTTTCGGGCCGGCCATCACTATATTACCATTATCAGCTGCCCAACGACCGGGCGAGTTTGGGATGTGGGACTGGGCCGCAAACAAAGCGATACCGAAGAGCTCCTGGAGGGATTAGACCAGCAGATTGGCCTCGATCAGGTACAGGCAGTGAGCATCGATATGTGGAAGGCCTATATCAATGCGGTGGAGGCGAGGCTGCCCGGAGCCAGCATAATCCACGATAAATTCCATATCATTGCCTGGCTGAACAAAGCCCTGGACCAGGTTCGCAGGTCAGAAGCGAAAACCCAACCGGCCTTAAAGAATACGCGCTATACGTGGCTCAAAAACACCGAAAATCACACAACGAAACAGGCTGAGAGTTTCGAGCACATCAGCCAGATGAATTTAAAGACCAGCCAGGCATGGCTGATCAAAGAGAACTTTAAAGGCGTCTACGAGCAGCAATCGCCGATTGAAGGGTTCTATTACTTTAGCCAGTGGGCAGAAGATGTCTCCCGGAAAGCCATCGATGCGTGTCAAAAAGTAGCAACGATGTTTACAAAGCACCTGATGGGGATCTTAAACTATATCTCCTACCCGATTACCAACAGCAGGGCCGAACAAGTGAACTCTAAAATTCAGCAGTTAAAATCTATTTCGAAAGGCTACCGAAACTTTGATAATTTCCGAAATGCCATACTGTTCTATTTTGGAAAATTAGACCTCTACCCACAAGGTTTCCCGTAGAACCCCCTTTTTTATGTTTTATGCATCACTTTATTGATCTGCTTGATCCCTTTTGCCTTCTCGGAAAATTTGATCCACCCCACTCAAAAGGCGAAAACCTTCCTTTTTCTTTATAGTATATCTGGAGTTGCTGTCCTTTTTGTACTACACCTGCTTTTCTGGAATGGAAAATGGGATAATCATCTTACGATCATTGATCTCCTTTTGTCAGTCTTGTTCGTGTACATCCTTGTGAACCGCTATTTTTTACAGGATGTAATCGGTTTTTCTTTTCGGTTTTATGAATTGTGGGGATTGGCTCTTCTTTATTTATTGATCCGGCAAACCGGGCCCAAAATGATTCCATGGTTTCTGTTAGCAGTGGCAGTTGGCGGATTTCTCCAGGCAGCCTATGGCAATCTGCAGTTATATGGGTTTTTTTATTCTTGGCACTCCGGTTTTAACATTACCGGTAGTTTTTTTAATCCGGGGCCCTATGCGGGATATCTGGTATCGGTATTTCCGGTAACATTGGGTGTCTGGCTGTTTCGTAAACGGTTAGGGGCAGGGTTCGTGCAGAATTTCACACCAGTCTTCAGAAAAAATCTCTTTGCCGTTGCCGGTTTCATTTCTGCGGCTGCCATTCTTCTGGTGCTGCCTGCGACACAATCCCGGGCCGCTCTGCTGGCGGCAGCGGCCGGTTCGGGTTACCTTGTGTTTCGAAGGTATGGGGGTGCTGAATTTCTGTCCGGCCATCTGAATAAACTGGCAAAAAAAGGAGCTGTGATCTCCATAGCTGCCGTCATTCTTGCAGGCGGCATGGCAGCGATCTATTCCCTGAAGAAAGACTCTGCCGATGGCCGCATCCTGATCTGGAAAGCTTCCTCCGGGCAGGAAGAAAACATCTTTATGCTGGATGAAAAGGGCGAACAGTTCTGGCCCGGTTTAAATAAGCTGGGGCCGGCAGAATTAGGTGATCCGGATACATTTTGGAGGGACCGGTTGTGTGATTTGTAAGACAGACGACATTTGCCGGAGATGGCTGGAGTCATTGTGCACATGTCTGTGGAGTTGCTGGCCCTGATGAATGTACGGTTATGGAATGTGGTTCAGGGCCCCGGGTGTGTTACAAATGGTTTTGATGAGGTTAAAGTACATGTTTAGCGAACGGGAAAGTCGAAAATTACTTTCATCGCTAAGCATGTGCTGTTTTTAAAAGGAAAATTATTTAAACTATATACTTTAAAATTAAAACAAATATGAATCAAAAATACCTGAAACTTTTGGGGTTTTTAGTCATAGTTGGGATTGGTTTATATTTTTGGCGTTTTGGAGGTGAAAAAATTACGGTACTATCTTCAGAGGTCTCTCCCGAAATTTTTCAAAGAACGTACGCAGAGAATCTTCAACTCCAAAGCCACCCATTAACCGATACATCAGAAGTCTTTCTGCCAGGACTCATCAGAGAAAATGATGGAATAATATATATTTTAGATTATTCGGATTTTACATTTTATGTGTATCACACCAATGGCGAATTTCAAAAACAAATTGATATAGAACGGGGCAGAGGACCGGGTGAGGTACAACACATAACAGATTTTGATATCTGCAAGAATAAACTATGGATTGTAGACAGCGAAAATTTTATGATCCATTCATATTCTGTAGAAACAGGAGGGTATTTGGAAAGTTATCCGGCAGATAATCGTCCATCAAGGATTGCATGTTTAGAAGATGGACTGATAATACAGTGGTCTCAATCAGAATATTTATTTAGTAAGTTTGACTATGAAGGTAATCTAATAATTGAATTTGGAGAAATTATAGAGGATCAAACCCAAAACATGTTTTCAGTGCATGGAAATATTCAGTCGAATGGTAAAGACAGATTTGTTTATATACCATTTTATGCAAGTTTGATTTATCATTTTAATGGCGAAGGGGAATTAATCCAGATTATACAAACTCCGGATGGACTTGAATTTCCTGTTACAAGAAGTGAAGAACGAATTACATATGCCCCTGATCATATATATATGCGGGATGGTGTGATTGATAAAAATAATAATCTCTATGTATATACTGTTTTACCTGCCGATAAAAATGGTGAAGGAAAGCAGGAGGCTTTAATAGACAAATTTAACCTTACTTCAGGAGAATATAGTTCATCTGTTCAGCTTCCATTTGTTCATTTATCCGTTCTTTTTAACTCGGATGACTTTATTATTTATTCTCTAAATGGTCTGGAGGGAGAGTCGTTTATCCATCAATTTGAAAACAGGATCGACTTTTGACATTTGGTTATATCTTTTGATTCCAATAAAATAATGGAAGGCTTTTATAGGAGGCTTTGCAAAACTCGTCTGACGAATTGACTCAGGAAATACATGTAGCCTTTTGCATTCGTCAGACCACATGAAGTGTTCAGACGAGGCTTTGGAATCGTCTGACGAGTGGGTTTTGCAAAGCCTCCTTAGACATTCTGTTTTCGGGTTTTTGTCTGTGCAGGAGCCGGGTTCATTGCGGAAGCAGGCTTTTCAAACGGCCTGAACCCTGCTTTAAACCGCCTTTAACTCTTATACAAGATCAATAAAACGGAAAAATACGATATGAGGAACAGAATCATCATCATCAGTGGAGTCCTTGTCATCACGGTTGCAATTTACTTTGGATTAAATAGGTCGGACAGAGACCAGGTTGAATTGTCCGAAAAAAATGATGAAGTAGTGATAAAAGAAGTGGAAGGCGAGAGAAAATGGCTTGATAATATCCTTGAACCAGTGGACCTGGAATCGGATATTGAGGATTCATTACTGAATGCAATGAGCCTGAAAAATTATGACAATCTCTTGTACATTGGTGATTATGGAGATATGAAAATCAAACGGTTTCTTCCTGACGGAACGTATATAAATGAGATTGGTATTGGACAGGGAAGAGGTCCGGGGGAATTCTCTCAGTTTATGGATTACTATGTGAGCGGAGACACCATATATATTCTGGACCTCCGAAACATTATGTTAAATATATTTCAGATCTCTGAGAATCATTTTATGAACTCATTTGTGGTGGAAAGTACTCCGATGCGGATTACCGGGGTTAAAGACGCCCTTGTGGTTTCCAGCCTGGGGGGTGAAGGCCTTTTTGAAGTTTACGATAAAAGCGGAGAGAAATTAAATCAATTTGGTGAACTCAAAAGCAATCAGGCATCAAATCCTCTTTCGGTTCAGGGGCATTTGGCTTCAGTTGATGACGCTTCAGAGTTCGTTTATGTTCCTTTTTATGCCAGTTATCTGTTCTATTTTAATCTTAATGGAGAGAGAACGAAATTAATAAGAACTTTTGACCAAAGAGAATTCCCGGCAAGTCAGCAAGGTGGAAATGGGGATACGAGGACTGTTTCGGCACCGGAGACTGACATGATTGCACAAAGAATATCAACGTTTGAAGGGTTGCTGTATATTTTGTATCTGAAAACGAATGACCAGGAAAATGGTATGGATGCATTTGTTGATGTATATCAGCTTGAAAATGGACATTATATTCATTCGATGGCGCTTCCCGAACCTGCAAGAGATATTGCAATCATGGACGATATCATGTATCTCATAAGAGATGAGGATAGAAGGGTTATAGCTCATAGTATGAATATCTGAGTCACACATCTTGTTTTAGGTCAATATTAACCACCGGGTTGAACTATAGCTCAGAACCGGAAAAATTTTGCCGGAAATGACGCACTATCAGCTGTGGGCGACCAAATGATTTTCATGATGAATATTTGGCTCTCAATTCACTAAAAAATTCTTCCTGGCTAAGGCCTTTACCATTATCTAATTCCTTTCGGGCAGTGGATAACTCTTCCAATAACTGAATCTTATCCAGCAGTTTTTGATAATCCTCCACATCAATTAATACTGCAGAACTTTTACCATGTTGGGTAAGTACAAGCGGCCGGTGTTTTGATTTAACTCGTTCTATATAAGAGGCTACATTCGCCCGAAAATCTGAGAGTGATCGAATATCCTGATCAAGTTGAATACGCTTCATTCTTTGGGTTGATTCGTTAACGTTCTGTTAGATGTACGTATTTTAGAACAAAAAATGTATAGAATCTCTTTCTAAGATCAGCGAACACCATTATTTCCTGTGTGGTTTGAACCCCTGGATGGGATTCCGGCAGAAGGCCATTCCAATTACTGTGGGGGAACGGGCAGCCGGTGAGAGCAAATATTCGGCAGCTAAAATGAGGCGTCTCGCCCTGGCGCCAATTACTTGTTTAAGCAACATAAAATTGTGCTCATAGGGGAGATCCGAAGACGGAAAAATTCGTTTTTTTTTTTTTTAGATACTGTTTTGTATACTCTTACAGGCAAATAACTGCAAGGCCGCATCCCGGGATCAAAAACATTCGTCATGAAGACAAAGAGAATACCGATAGAGCAGGCTATACATCTCCTGGAATCAAACCTGGACTGGATTGCAAGAGTGACAGAATGGGCGGAGGCGATGGGGTACCGGAGTCATAAAAATTTTCGGAGGGTATTTGTCCGCTATTACCAGATCAATCCGGGTAAAGTGCTGACTGCAGTACGCCTCATCCACATTATGGAGTGTCTTGAAAAAGATGAGCAGAAATCCGGTAATGAAATTGCCTGGCAGCACAGCATGAAAGATCATAACGAATTGTACGCATTTGTGAAATATCATACGGGTTATTCACCCTCCAATATAAAAGAAATGGAACCGGGGAAGCGAAGGGAGTTGATAAACAAACTGATCAAAAATTTTCAATATAAAATAAAATAGAACTCAGATAATTGTTTGGCGGGAGATGATGATCCTGTCGAACAGGAGTGCCGCGCCGCCAACGATGAAAACAGCAGCGGTAATGGCAGCATGGGTGATCAGTGCATAGGTCAGTGCCGGTTCGGCTGCAAATCCGCAAATGATTATTAAGCTTTGCTGAACAAGAAAATGAAAGGAGCCGGTGCCGCCCGGAGTGGGAATGGCAAAGCCGGCTGCCGAAAAAACCATAACGACCAGTGCATCAGATAAACCCGGGGAATAGGCCTCGTGTAGATCCAGTATAAAAAAAGGAAACCAGAAAACCGCCATATAGCTCACCCAAATGGCAAGAGTATAGAAGAGAAAAAGAGAGCGATGCCGGAGGTTACGGATGGATGTTACTCCTTCCCAAAAGAGCGTTGCCATGCCCAGGATCTTTTTCAGGAACAGGGAAAGGGTTCCTTTTTCTTCGTAAATGGACATATATCGATACAACCACCAGGCGAGGGCAGCCAAAAGCCCCGGAAGGAACAACACGACAAACACCGTTTTTGCTGTCACACGTCCGCCATAGAAATGTTCCGGGAGGCTGCTTCCGGAAGCAACCGTCAGAAAAACATAAACCAGCAGGGCAGCCAGGCATACGACATCCACGACTCTTTCAAGCACAACCGTACCCAGCAGCCTTCCGGTGCTCAACCCTGTTTTTTTGCCTACATACGCCGGACGGGCAAGTTCTCCAGCCCGGGGCACCAGTGTGTTCACCAGGTAGCCCAACATCAGGCCGGCAAAAAGGGTTTGTGCGGGCGGTTTGCTGCTGATCAGCAGCCCCCAGCGTTTGGAGCGAAACCAGTGGCTGAGAAAAAAAGCACCAGTAAAAGGAAAAAGCTAGACAGGATTCATTGCAAGCAGATGCTCCCTGAACAGGTACAGGTCTGTACTCCGGAAAGCCAGCCATAAAAACAGCAAGGCCGTGACTAACGAGATGAGTATATAGAGGCAGAAGCGCATGATATCCGGGGCAATGATCGGTTTCTATTGTGTTTTCATTCTAATATATAGATCAAAACGGGAAATCAGCTACTGATACCAAGACATGGGAAGAAATTGTGGGTAAAATTTCAGGGTAAATTTACGGAGTGAAAATGATGCTGTTTTTTTACAACATGTTATCAGCATACTGATTTGTCATGACGTGTCCTGTAATGACGAAGGATTTTTAAGAATTAAAAACATCCAGAATGGACATCC
>JAFIFB010000012.1 GCA_020832285.1 Balneolaceae bacterium | reverse complement strand
AGGAAGAATCGCATAACCGGTTGCCAGTAGAAAGGTTTTTAACACGTTATAAATCTAAAATAGGATCAAACATCGGCTCTGCGAAGTCATAGGCGAGGTATATTTCCCTTGACAAAGTCCTTTTTTAAGGTGTCAGGTCTTGATACAACAAATGAGAGTTGCACTACGGCCAACTACCCGATCTTAAACCGCATCACAACTTCGCCGGTTTCTTCATCGATTTCCACACGGCGGTTTTCAAGGCCGGACTCTTTTCCGGTAGACAGTCTGAAAAGATCGGAGAAAAAGTCCATTCCCTTGTTCAGTACATTTTCCATTTCGGCCGCTTTCTTTTCATACTGCGATGAAGGATTGTGATCTGATATTCTATTTCCGGAAGTTGCTTCTTCATCACCAGAGGTATCTGCATCTTCTTCAATCAGATCAGCAAGTGTTTTCTGTTCAGGTTCTTTTTGCTCGATGGTGGGTTCTTCTGATGGTTCTGAAGGCATCGATTTACTGGTAAACTCTGTAATTGATTCTTCAAGCTGCTTGAGGAACTGAGCTTTCCCTTTCGCCGAAAAGTCGACACTATCGAGATCGGAACCGGAATCCAGAACTCCTTCAAAAAGGTTCTGTTTAAGGTTCAGCCCGGCAGCGATTTTGGTTTCGATCGAAGCTTTTGTAATCAGGTTAATAACAGTCAGGTTTTTCTTTTTTTGACCGAGACGGTTAATACGGCCGATGCGTTGATTTTTCTTAGCGGGATTCCAGGGCAATTCAAAATTGATTACCGTATCAGCAACCTGCAGATTGAGTCCCGAACCACCGGCTTCGGTAGAAAGAAAAACCTTGCAATCGGGATCAGTTTCAAATTTTTTGATCAGTTTTCCCCGGTTTTTAACGGCAACTTGACCGGTCAGTCTGGCAAAGCCGATTCCCGTTTCATTGAGCATTTTCCCGATCAGGTGCAGCATGGTTACCCATTCTGAAAAGATGATTATCTTCTTGTCAGTGTTTAGTAAATCGAGTTTTTCCAGTAAAATGTATTTTAGCTCCTGGAGTTTAGGGGAGTGATAGGTCTCCTTGTCAATGAGGTAGGTGCAATCACAAACCATACGCATGTTGTTGAGGAGTAACATCAAACGCTGCTGTTCATATGGTGTGATATATTTTTTACGCAAAATTTTTGCGATGCCCGATGCAAAACCGGCATGGTACATTTGCTGGTCGGAATGCATGCCAACCGGTATTGTGATTTCGGATACATTCGGCAGCTCTTTGATTACATCGCGCCTTTCACGGCGAATCAGGATCGGTTTTAGGCGTTCCTGCAGATCCTGGAGGTTATAATAACCGGTAATTTTATCCCGGGTCCCGGTATCAAAAAAGCAATGCTGATAAGAAAATTCCCACAATGGAGCCAGGTAATACGGGTCGATAAATTGAACAATGGAATACAGGTCAATCAGGCGATTTTCAATTGGTGTACCTGTAATGACCAGTGCATGTTTTCGGTTCAGGCTTTTGATGGTGTTAGCTGTAACGGTTGTGAAATTTTTGATGCGTTGAGCTTCATCCAGAATGATAAAATCTGCATCCATGCGATTCAGTTCATGAAGATCCCGGAGAACCGTTTCATAATTGATGATAATAAAGTAGGCTTCGGTAGTCCTGTAAATTTCTTCCCGTTCATCGGGTGTGCCCTCCACAACAATTGCTTCTTCATGGCTAAATTTTTCGACTTCCTCTTTCCACTGCTCTTTGAGAGAGGCCGGACAAATGACCAGTGTTTTTTTGAAATCGAAGATCTCCTTTTTCAACACGGCTGTTGCAATGGCCTGAATGGTTTTTCCAAGTCCCATTTCATCAGCAATAATGGCACCTTTCCGAAATGTTGCAAACTCTACCCCTTCTTTTTGATATGAAAACAGCTCCGTTTTCAGGAGGGAATAATCGGGAGATACGTTCTCTTTAATCGTTGCGAGCATCTTTTCATCCCAGGCTTTTTGAACGGCTTCTTCAACCTCAGGCCGAATCCTGATCTCCGGGTAAGCATCGGCTTCTTTCAAAAATTCCAAAAAATCAGGGATTTGATGTTCGGGTATATAACTATCCTCCCTGAAGTATTTATTTATCAATGCTTTTATTTCATCCTTCAGAGGATGGGGGTAATGCCAGGTTATTTTATAGTCATAAAGGGGATCGAGATAAATTTCGACGAAAGGATAGTTCTTATCCATCCTTTCCATTAATTCCGGTTTTGATTTCAGCTCCTGAAAGGCAAAAATAAGATGCTTGGTGGTGCCAAGTTTGTTGGTTTTCAGATCGGGATTGTCGATATAGCCGGTTTCATTATCAAAATCGCGCAGGGTGATCCGGTATTCCACGCCTTTTTCATTTACCAGGATATGTTCTCCATACTGATTATCGGCAAAGGTAATTTTATACTCTGCTTTCCGTGCTTTTTCCCTTCGTTCGGCCAGCACCCGTTTCATCATCCCTTTACGGGTATACGCTTTTCCTTCGGAAACCGGGCGCGGTTCGCCATGTTCAAGTTCTTCGGCAGCCTGCAGCAAAGCAGCTACCGCAAAACCATTCCAGGGAGTTTTTTTGCCGTTCATTTGGTATTCCACTTCTTCATCCAGTACCGAGATTTTTGCAACCACTTCTTTATCAGGTGTGTCCACCAGAATTTCCCACGACTGTTTTCCCCGGCTTAACATCTGACAGGCACCGTTCATATATAAAGCAGTGCCATTTCGGTAGATGTGAGGCTCAATTATATTAGATTCGCGAAGTTTGGAGAGCTGGTTTTTTATAATCGCAGTCATAAAATGAATCGTAGGTTGAATGTTGAGTTATAAAGAGAGCAGGTTAAGGGGGGAAAATAAAAATATTTGACAGAGAGAAGAAGGTCTTTTTAAATTCTGCTACTTCAGAAAAATAAGAATCTTTGGCAGGTATTCACGCAGGCAGGTTTACCTGAAAAAAACAAACAGAACTCCCAGGATAGTCACTACCTGCCCAACCCAAAAGATAAACATCCATTTAATCAGATTGGCATGGGATGCTGAAATTTTTTCACTCAATTCGGTACGCAGTGAAGCATTGTCATTTTTGAATTCAGAGCGAAGTGAGGCGTTGTCTTTCTTGAGTTCAGCACGAAGTATGGCATTGTCTTCTTTGAGTTCAGCACGTAATTGGACGATATGCTGGTTTACTATTGAGATCTCTTCGCTCAGTCTGCGTTTAAACTTTTCTCCAACAATTTCTATAATATCGGTTTTAGGATGTGTCACTTCTGCCTTTCGGTTTTGAAAACTGAACAATGAATGGTCAATGCTTAAATCAACTCAATCTTTGCCTGCCTGCCAATCTCTATATAAATTGATATATCTACACTTTTACTACTTTTACTCATTATTAATTTGCTCATCCAGTTCGTGCAATAGTTCGCCGTAACGGGACCAGTCGCCTTCTTCGAGGGCTGTTAAAATATTGCGCCAGGTAGAGCGGATTTCATTGAGCTGCTGTGCAGAAAGATCGGGCTGAGTTCCATCGGCGATGGCCATTGGCATAGCATCTTCAGCTACAGCGGGTACAGTTGCCGCAGTTGGCAGCATAAAGTCAGCTTCCTGGCCGAAGAGATCAAAAATTGCTTGTTCAATCGTTGGCTGCATCGAAATGTTGTCGCCAATGGCTACAATTACACGCTGTAATTGTGGTATTTCCACTCCGTCAGCCAGCAGGAAGACCGGCTCCACATACAGAAATGAATTTTCGATTGGGATCACCATCAGATTTCCCCGGATTACACGTGATCCCCTTTGGTCCCAAAGTGCAATTTGCCGTGAGATTTCAGGGTCCTGATCAATACGCGCCTCGATCTGGGCAGGCCCGTAAATCAGGCGCTCTTTCGGAAGCTTGTAAACAACCAGGTCCCCGTAATTTTCGGGGTCTGATTTAGCGGCCATCCAGGCAATCATATTGTCACGATTTTCGGGCGTATATGGGCTGATCAACATAAACTCAAGTTCATCGTCTCCGGGAAGTCGAGCCAGTACATAATAGGGTTCCATCAGCATTTGGCGGCCCCCGTATTTCTCATTTGGGCGGGTCCATAAATCTTCCTGATTATAGAAAACCTGTGGGCGGGTCATGTGGTAACGGGCAAATCTCTCAATTTGCATTTCAAACAGATCCTGGGGATAGCGGAAATGATTTTCAAGGCCATCGGGAAGCTGATCGATTGATTTGAACATGTCGGGGAATATGTTCTGATACACTTTCAGCACAGGATCTTCCTCATCAACTACGTAGTAATCAACGGAGCCGTTGTAGGCATCTACAACAATTTTTACTGAATTTCGGATGTAATTTATGCGGTCTCGGTGGGGCTGGGAGTAGGGGAAATGCGTGGATGTTGTGTATGCATCCTGGATCCAGTAAAGGCTTCCATTTTTAAGTACCAGGTAGGGGTCGTTGTCAAGCTTCAGAAACGGGCTGATTTTGTTGATACGCTCCTGAACACTTCTCCAAACCTGTAGACGGCTTTCATCGGTGATATAGTCTGAAAGAATTATATTAATATCGGCCATTTCCCAGGCAAACAGAAGTTTTCTGAAAAAATTGCTGAACTGAATGCCGCCTTCTCCGTCGTAATGGATATACACATTATCGTCTCCCTCGGGATAATGGAGTTCAGGTTCATTACTGTTTACTATATAATACCCCGAGCTGTGTTCACCATAGTAAATAGCCGGATTTTCCACCTGTAAGTCCGGGCTTTCGGAAACCGGCGGTATATTTCTGATCACGAGTGTCGGTTCACCCTGCCGGTTGGTTTCCGTTACCGGATTCATGACCAGGCCGTAGCCGTGAGTGTACACCAGATGGCGGTTTACCCAGGTGTCTGACTGGCTGGGAAGCGTACTGGCAATTTCACGGGCAGAAAGCATCATCTGAGTAACGTTGCCATCTACCGTATATCGGTCATTATCAACAGAATAAAATTCGTAATAGGACCGGATTTCCTGTAACTGCTTGAATGTGCCAATAAGCAGGCGGGGATCCCATAGGCGAATATTATCAATAGCGTCCTGATTGTTCCTGATATCAGCGATGGTCAGGGTGTCATCGGCCAGGTATTCTACCTCGTGTACATTGTGGAGGTTGAAGCCCAGTCGTGTCATTTCAATGTTGTTGGCAAGGTATGGTGCTTCGAGCTGTAGTTCATTCGGTTCAACATTAAACTGCTGGACAACTCCAGGAATGATAACACGGCCCAGAATCAAAACGGCAACAACTCCCACGCCAAAAAGAGGTACCAGTTTTTTCAGGTTCACCCAGCGACTGGCCAGGAAAAGAATGGACAGAATTGCAGTGATGATGAACAAAATCCAGATTGCGGGCAGCTGAATGGTAGCATCGGTGTATCCGGCGCCAAAGACAAGGCCGTCGGGTTTATAGAGGAGCTGAAATCGGTCCAGGTAAAATCCCCAGGCAAGGAAACCAAGCCAGATTGCAATATTGATGTTCAGATGATTCATGACTTCCGGGGGAGCGTAATAATCCGTCAGAGATCTTACAGAAAGTAGCCCTGTGAAAATGTAACTTAATACCAGTATAGCTACAGTGAGGAATGAAATAGTTAGCAGTGAACTCTGCATGACCGATAAAAACGGCAGCTGGAACAGGTAAAATCCGATGTCACGCCCAAACATCGGGTCAGTTTCCCCAAATTCTACTCCGCTGATAAACCGAAGAGATTCGTCCCATCGAATGATAAAACTCAGCGCAAAAAGCAGTGCCATAACCAGTGCAGCGACAGTAAAAATCTGCTTGATACGTTTATTGGCAAAATCAGAGGTGAGATTAATATTGACTCCCTGGAGAGGTGAGCCATGCAGGTTGGCATGTTTTAATTGTTCTGCCAGGTGGCGGAAATTCAGGGTAAAATAAACGGCTGCAATTATAAAAGCACCGATAATCAGTGCAAACTGTGTTCCCCGAAGCACCCAAAAAACTCTTGAGTATCCCAATTCTTTGAGCCAGAGCCATTCAAAGATCGAACTTGATGAGATTGACAGAAGAATGAGAGGAATGGCAATAAAGAGAAAAACTTTAATCAGACGTGATGACATAGAAAAATCAATTTAAGTATGATTACGTAAAATACGAATTCCCATCGTCAAGCTCGACAAAATCTGCATGGAATTCATTTAGCCTGAAAGATTCAAAAATAGTTATTGAAAGGCTTTTAAAGTTAAAAAAAACAAAAGTTTGATGTAATAATTATAAGAAATAAATTTCAACTTTGGTTTGCCCGTATAAAAATCATTGGTGAATAATTCAGTTTAGACCTTTTAGAAGGAACAGAAAAGTTATCTGCTGGAAAAACTGCTGACTCTCGTTTCCTGGAGTTTGATATCAAATGCACCCTGTAACATTAAAGCATTTTCGATAGGCCCGATGGTGCCTTCATCAAAAGGATCTTGTGTATGTTTTCTGTCCAATTGAAAGGACAGTTCGAAATCCCCACGCAAAACCTCTTCATTAGATGTGGTGATGTAGAAATTTCCACCCGAAACCGTAAAATTGTAATCAATGTAAAGAAAGCTGTTTTCATCTTCAGGGTCGAGATTGTCTTCTCTGTATTCGGCATAAAGTTCTACATGCAGACGGCCATCGTCATCTGCACTTAGATCAGGGTTTTGGGTCACACCAAAATTGCCACCTCTTGGCCACTCACGATAACGCTGTATAGAAAGTTGAAAATATTTCTGAATTGCGCGGTTATCTACAGTATCGTTCTCAGAAGCAAAAAAGATAGCTTTTACACTGTTTCCATTGTTTTCGGTTCTCCATTCAACAGACAGGTCAAAGTTGGAGGGAGTGATATGATCATTAAACTCCCCGGAAAGGCGAAGTTCATAGGGTCCATTATCAAGGGTATCTTCGCCCGGTTCTTCATCATAAAAAAGACACCCTGGCACAAGAAATACCAGTGCCAGTATGTAAAAAAATGACGGGGGTCTGTAGGACATATTTATTACTCTGAACAGTGCTCTTAAAGACGTTTTAAACTACGCATTTATTTTGAACAAAAATATTCTCATTTAGTTGTGAACCGGAGGCTTTTTTGTCGAAAGGATATATTTTATAACGTACACAGCAGTTCGGTAAATGCCTGTAGAAATTAATATTTTAAGTTCTGATGTAAGAACTAAAATGAAGTTATAATGAAAGAAAAAATAAGAGAATGTCCCGGTTGTGCTGTTGAAGTAGATGCTGGTTCCGATGTGTGCCCTATTTGCGGTTACGATTTTCCGAAACAGCCCAAATCGATTAAAATAGCTGTATGGGTGTTTATTTTTTTGATGTTGATGTGGGTATTTTTTTGATCCTTTTTACTCCGTTTTTTCTTTGATTTCCTTCAGTAAGTCCGGCTTGTCAGAAAAAATTCCAAACGCTCCCATCCGGATAAATTTTCTCATCTGCCGGGGTTTGTTCACTGTATAGATTAAAAAGGGATGATTGGTTTGGCGGAGTTCTTCAACCCAGCTTTTTTTCATCTCCCGGCGGCTGCAGTGGAAAAAATCGGCCCTGTACAGTTTCAGGAGTTCAGAGGGAGATAAACCGTCAGATATTTTTTTGTAATAAAGCAGGCCGGTGGTTAAGTCAGGTGCGATCTCTTTAAGACGTTTCAGTGCTATGTAGTGAAAACTGGAAATCAGTACACTATTCTTCATGTTATAGGATTCTGCCAGTTCTATTACTTTTTCCTCTATACCATGGCCAGGCTTCTCTTCAACAGCTTCCGGTTTAATTTCGATGTTAAGCAGGATTTTGTTCTTTGCCCACTCCAGAACTTCTTCCAGCAACGGAATTTTTTCACCTTTAAACCGGGATGAAAACCAGCTTCCGACATCCAGCTGTTTCAGATCACGGACCGTATGAGAACTGATAATGCCACTGCCGCTGCTTTTTTTATCGAGTGTGCTGTCATGAAATACCACCGGTACACCATCTTTAGAGAGTTGAACATCCAGTTCAATCATTTCGGCTCCCATCTGGTGTGCGAGTTTAAAAGCAGGCATCGTATTTTCCGGAGAATCATAACTGGCACCCCGGTGGGCAATTACCAGGAAAGGTTTGTTGAATGGCCGGCTTGAGATATAATCGGACAAGGGTTATGACTTTTTACTGGATGAATTTCAGAAGTATACTTTTATTGGGCCGTTTTTCAAAAGGTGAATCAGGCAGTTGTCTGCAAAAAAAAGCCGATTTACCCGGATCTCTGAATACGGAGTATGAAGAAGTTCAGGTAAGAATTGATAAGTCGAAACTGCAGATGCCAAATGAAGTTGGTAAAACGAAGAACACTTAAACCGAAGAACAGATTAACTGAAAAATGTCCAACCGATAAAGTAATTCATCTCAATAATTACATTGCGCTTTCAAAGCCTGATTCGGTATCTTAATGCTTTTGTATCTTTTGCGGTAAAAATATTACAATCTGGTGCCTCGTTTACTAAACTTTGAGTAATTGGCACTGTGCGGCTAAACGCAATTATTAAGCAACTGAACTACAATAATACATGGATTTTTCTGCAATTTTCGCTCAGCATAAGACGCGGAATCTTTTTTTTGCAACCATTAGTTTTACTTACGCTTTTGTCATCTATTTTATGACGGTGGCTCCAACAGCGTCCTTTTGGGATCCTGCCGAATATATTGCCATTTCTCATACTCTTCAGGTAGCACATCCGCCCGGATCTCCCTTTTTTGCCCTGGTCGGACGTGTGGTTTCTATGTTTATTCCCCCTGATTATGTGGCACTGAGCATTAATATGATCAGTGTGGTCGCTTCTTCTTTCACCATCATGCTGCTTTATCTGATTGTAGTGCGACTCATTGAGGAGTGGAAGGGGCCGGCAGACGAGATGAGTTTTATGGATCTCGCCGGAATGTATGGCGGAGGTGTGATTGCAGCTCTTGCATTTACCGTTACTCACACCCAGTGGTTCAACGCTGTTGAAGCCGAAATGTACGCTTCCTCAATGTTTTTTACCGCCCTGGTAGTCTGGATGGCTCTCCGGTGGTCTGCCTATCACGATCAGCCCTATTCTGAAAGGTGGCTTATTCTAATCGCTTACATTTTCGGGCTTGGAATTGGAGTTCACTTGCTGAACCTGCTTGCACTTTTCTTCGTGGCAATGATTGTTTATTTCAAGAAAATTGAGTTTTCGATTCAATCATTCCTGATCATGGTGGTGGTGTCGGTACTCGGATTTCTGACCATCTATCCGGTTACTATCATTCTGATTCCAACCTTCGCCGGGCAGATTGGGGGAATGACCTACGGACTCATTGGACCAATCACTTTTGTTGTTCTGTTTGTAGCTGCAGTTGCATTCGGTATTTACTACACGCACAAAAAAGGTCATCGTATTGCCAATATGATTTTTCTGGCCTACATGATGATTATCATCGGTTATTCCAGTTACGCCCTGGTGATTATCCGTTCGCAGGCCGAGCCGCCAATTGACGAAAACGATCCGTCTACAGTGGAAGCATTTGTGAGCTATCTGAATCGCGATCAATACGGAACTTCTCCGCTGCTTCGCGGGCATACGTTTGATAACAACACCCGCTCCATCGACCGCTCTCAGGAAGTGATGTTTCCCCGCCGGCACTCCAGCCAGCCGCACCATCTTGATTATTACAGTAATTTTAATTCCGATTTCCAATTCTTCCTCGAGTACCAGGTCAACCATATGTACCTGCGATATCTGCTCTGGAACTATGTGGGTCGTGAAGCTGATATCCAGGATACGGGCTGGTATTCCGGCTTTACCGATACCCGCCATAAAGACAATCCGGCCAACTCGGCCTATTACTTTTTGCCACTTATCCTGGTGTTATTCGGGTTGATGTTTCATTTCCGGCATGATTGGCGCAGGGCACTCTCGGTACTGGCACTGTTTATACTCACCGGGCTGGCGATCATCTTTTATCTGAACCAGACGCCCTTTGAGCCGCGAGAACGGGATTATGCCTATGTTGGCTCATTCTTTGCACTTGCCATCTGGCTTGGGCTTGGGGTAACCGGAATCATCGAAATCATCCGGGATACACTTGGGAACAAAAAAGCGGTTGTCTATGGAACACTGGCCGTCATGTTTTTTACTATGCCTGGCTGGATGCTCCATCAAAACTGGCCGAGCCACGACCGAAGCGAACGCTATGTGGCACGAGACTATGCTTACAACCTGCTGAACTCTGTTGAGCCAAACGCAATTCTATTTACCAACGGTGATAATGATACCTTTCCGCTCTGGTATTTACAGGAGGTAGAAGGTGTTCGTACCGATGTGCGTGTGGTGAACCTCAGTCTTCTAAATACAGGCTGGTACATCCGGCAAATGCGCGACCGGCAGACCCATGAATCCCTGCCGCTGGCCATATCACTAACGGATGAAGAGATCGACCAGATGACAGCTCAGCTTGAGCTGTACGAACCGAGAGAACATGTAATTCCTGTTCGTAAGGATTTTCTGACGTCAGTTTTTGAAGCGCCGGCTGAACAGCTTGAAGACACCACCGGCCAGTTTTTTCAGGGTGGAAGTATTCCCGAAGACATTCCAATGAGCGAGATGCTGCACAACCAGATCCGGATGGCCACTCCCTACTCAATGCCTGTTGAGGAGCTGGATGATGAAATGCGCTGGTTCGTACAGGGGCGATCTGCCGGAAGAGATGGCCAGGGGAACGAGCGTTTCTATTTACAAACGCAAGACAAGATGATTATCCACCTGCTCGAAAACAATATGTGGCTGCGGCCCATTTATTTTGCAAACACCGTTTCGAGAGACGGACAGCTTGGCCTTGAGAACTTTTTCCAGTTTGAAGGAAAAGCGTTTCGTGTTGTGCCGAAAGAGCGCCCAAGCGGGCCGTTCGGTTATGTGGATGCCGAAGTACATGCCGAAAGGCTCAGTAATTTCAGGTTCGAGCGGTGGAACTCTCCCACAGTTTATTTCGATGAGAACATTCGAAGAATGCTGGGGAATTACCGTTATGGATTTACTCAACTTGCCGATGCATACATAGACAAAGGAGATTACGAATCGGCCGCCTACTGGCTCAGGTTTGGTGAGGATAAGATCCCGTTCAGAACCATCGAACACGACTGGACTGTTCCAGTGCTCTACGCTTTCCGTTTTTTGAGGGTAGATGAATTAGAGCGGGCAAATGATCTGTCATTTTTTATCTCCCAGCGTCTGAAGCATGAACTTCGGTACGACATGAAAAACCTGAACGACCTGGAACAGAGAATCGACCGGCTCGGAGATGATATAGGCCAGGCCAGGGCACGTGCACGAACCGCCCGGGCTCAGGAACTGCAAAATCAGCAACAACGCCTCAGAAGCAGGCGTGATAGTGTGGTGCAGGATCTCAGCTTCTCGGTAAGCAGACTCACCATCTTGCAGAATATCTTTTTCGAAACCGGGGATGAAGAAACAGCCGAGTACCTCAGGATTGAAGTAGAAACAATTACCGGCGGAAGGCTTGAGCTGCCTGAAGATATCGAAGAAAGCCGTGAACAAATTCGTATGTTCGGACTGATCGATTAAAACGTGTGATCAGGAATAATTTAAAATCAATGTTACAGATTGTATATTGTACTTTAAGAAGTTTTGGAAAAATTCTTCTGACGGGTGGGTTTAAAAGCCTGCCGTTATTTATTCTTCAACTTGAACGGCCATGATACACGAATTTACTGAAGAGAATATTTTATCCATCGGCAAAGTGCTTGAAGGTACACCGAAAAAACTGGGTGATGATGTATATCGCCTGGAAATGGTAAATAGTGAAGATGGGAGAAAGCTCGCCCTTGAAATTCACCTCGGCCTGGAAATTGAGGGACGAAGAATGAATATGGTATCTGTCTATTCAGGCAGTACTTTCATGCAGCTTCACAACTGCACGGCTTTTATTGCCAGTGAACTTCTTAAGCAAGTTACGTTTTTCGGCAAACAGGGAGGAAACACTTCCGGGCTGATTATAGAGCAGGGGGCAGGATGCAGTCTCTATGCTAATGTAGATGATGCGGTATTGTCCGGAGATTTTACGAAACTGCCCGAAGATGTCATGATGTGCGGCGTAGCCCTTTCACTCACCGATACGCTCGATACGGATGACTTCTCTTTTGAAGATGACGACCTTTCCTGACATACCCGAAGCCGGTGAAGGTACTGTTTTTACCCTGACGAATGTTTCCGGGTGCCACCTGCCTGTCCTGGAACCCACTCTCAAAAAGTTGATGCAGAGAGTTGAAGAAGAGGAGAATATACGATTCAGTGAACTGGAACTTGTCTATGTTGATGAGGACGAAATCATATCCATCAACAAAGAACATCTGGATCGCGATTATGTGACTGATATTATCACTTTCCGGTATGATGAGGAGAAATCAAACAAGCAGATTGAAGGAACACTTTTTTGCTGTGCCCCAAGAATTGAGGAGCAGAGCGATGAAGAAAAAACATCTCTCCGCGAAGAGTTTTATCGCGTTTTTATCCACGGATTACTGCATCTTGCAGGGTTTGATGATCAAACCGAAGAAGATATGATCCGGATGACACAACGTGAAAACTACTACCTTGAACTGCTGATTGGTGAATTGTGAGCAGATCCGTCTATACACTGCTGGTTGTGGAATCTCCGGTGATGGCCCGGATCATACAAAAGGTATGTCCGCCTTCTGTGTATGTTCTGGCAACAGGAGGTTTTTGCTGGCGCCCCGGCTACGATCCTCAGAAGAATGAACTAAAGGCAAAGGCAGATCCGGAAAAACGAAAACTTCGCAGCGAACTGAAAGAACAGGCACGGTTAGCCAACCGGGTGGTGATTGCAACGGATCAGGACCCTTCGGGTGATTTTATCGCATGGGCAATCGCCCGGTTTTTAAAAAGGCCGGATGTTCAGCGGGGCAGGCTGCAAAGTATCAGCCGGCAGGGAATTTTTTCCATGCTCAGCGAAGTGCAGCAGATCGATTTTTCCCGCCTTGAAACCCGCCTTAAAAATCGTTTCTTAATCCGAGAAGAATGGAAAAACTCAAATCAGGTTAAGATGGATTTGGCGGGATTAACGACTGTTTTCGGATGGTCAAATGAGTATCTGCACTTTTTGGATGAGGATGGCAGGCTTTATAAAAGTTCCGGTCTATTCCGGTGCTCACAGGATGAATGGATTCCGGTTCAGCAGGGACAAAACAAAAATCACATTCCGGTGTACAAACCACTGGCTTTGTACGATCTTTTCAGTCCGGCGATGGAGAATAAACTTGCCGGAACATATCAGGAAATTCAGTTGCTGGTTCAGCAGCTTTTTCAGACTATTCTTCAATTTTCAGAAGAGTCACTCATAAGCTATCCCCGCACGTCGGCCAGGGCATTTTACAGTGAAACCTGGGAGACCATCAGCAGCCAGTATATGAAAATCGGTCCGGTAAGTGAGCTCAAGCCTCGTTTTTTACAGGAAGTGGCCGACCCTGATTTACCCCATGAAAGCATTCATCCGCTGAATCTTGCCCATTCGCCTGAAAAGATAAAAGGAGAACTTCCCAGAACAACCGGACAGCTTTACGAATGGATTTACAACCACATGATACGCTGTATTACCCTGCCCGTCCCCCTTGAGGTCTCATACACCAACGAGCTGAACCCGGGAGTCTATTTTTATAGTGAGGAGAAGGAGGATAAATCGAATAGAGTGCCCACATCTCTGCGTCCCTGCATAACTTTGAGTGATCTGGGAACTACAATGAACGGATTCGGTACAGCCAGGCCTTCATCATTCGGGAAAAAGCTTGATGAGTGGAGTGAAAAAAAGTGGGTGCGGATTGAAGGAGAGATTGTAAAACCTGGGGCTGAAATTTTAAAACATCTGAATGATGCAGAATCGTACGGGCGAATATTGACAGAACTTGGCAAATTGAGCGAGAATGAAAATCTAAAGGCTGAAACTGTCAGGGACGTTCTTGCGTCATAAAAGAGCCAATTATAATCTGTTCTGAGCAATGATAACCGATCCGAAAAAAAAGAAAGAACAAGAGTCCGCAGCAGATGAAAACCATTTTACCCGGCTGGGTGAGATTATTTCCTCATATCTTGAATTCGGTAGTGATGGAAACCGGCAGGAGAGAAAAAAAGGATCTGTTCAGCCGCAACACAACGGCAAATTGCGAATTTTGAAATTTCTCAGACCCATTCCCTGGCTCCTTGGCGGATTGTTTCTGATTTCATTTTTATGGGATTTTGAGGGTGTCAACGTTTCGGTTTTTGGGCTGGAGCTTCATTTTGAGGGAATTTTGCGCATTATTTCGGTGAGCGGTATGATCGGGTTTCTTACGAACTGGATTGCTATTACGATGCTGTTTCGGCCGCTCAAAAAACGTCCTCTTCTGGGGCAGGGGCTCATTCCCGCTCATAAAGACCGAATCGCATTTCGCCTGGCTCGGGCAGTATCAGACGATTTGATAAATCCGGCTCTTATCAAGCAGAAAATCAGTGAATCGAGGGCAATCAGCCTATATCGGACCCAGGCGATTCGCCATGTCCGCCGGGTTACGGCCCGTGAAGATTTTCGGAGGGATTTAAAGGAGTGGATCCTGGAATACATCAACTCGTTGGTTCAGGACGCGGAGTTCAGGCGAAAAATTTCAGCCCATCTGCTCTCAGAACTGGAAGATGCCCTTAAAGATAATGTCCTCGAAAAAATGGCACTTAAAACGTACTCGTTTTTTCGCGGGCAGACACTTCAGCAGTTTATTGAAGAATTGCTTGCTAAAGTACCGGTTTCTGCAGAACGAAACATCGGTTTCATCGAAGATTACCTGGATGAACTTCCGCGAAGAATTGATGAGAACAGCGAAAAGATTGATGACATTCTCACACAGGCTGTGTACAAACTGATCAATCAACTGAATGTACAGGCGCTTGTGGAGGAGAACCTTCAAAAATTTGATGAGCAGAAACTGGAGCGAATGATCCTCAACGCTACCAACGAACAGCTTAAAACCATTCAATACCTGGGCGCTGTACTGGGCACCATTGGCGGGTTTGTAATCTGGGAGCCTTTACTGAGCCTGGCGGTTCTGTCGGTTCTATTTGGCACCGTGGCACTGGCAGACCGGTTTTTATATGGATAATAATTCTCAGAAAGTCAGTTAAAAGTGTGAATGTTTACTGCATTCTAAGGGCAGGTTTTCTAATGATCTTTTTCCTGATTTTCGAATTTTATTTTAGGTCGTTCACAAGCTGGTCCAGCCTCAATTTCATTTTGTGTTAGTTGAGTGTCATGATTTAATATGATCGGATAACACTGTGATCCCAATTCAAACTCCACTGTATATTTACCTGGAAGTAAATCAGTGTTCAGTTTTCCTTCTGCTTTTTGAACAAGATGCCCCATATCATCTCCAATCCAGATTTCTGAATCGGAAGATTTACCTATTATTTCGAGTTTATAGTAGCGTTTGGTTTCCTCATTAGTGGTCATGATTATAAAAGTTTGTTTACACAGCGGGTAATTTCAACTCTTTGCTACTTGCCAGTATTTCAAGTTTAGAACGTATAGAGGCGTTAGCTTTGTGTTTTGGCAAAGCCATCCCTTCGGGAAAAATGCCATGTTTAAATGAAATCCATCCGGTGAACACAAGCTATTGAGATATGCAAAGCATCAATTGCAGCATTTTCCGGGAATGGCGTTTCCGAAACCAGAAATTTTGCGAATTCAACAGATTCATTCGTTACTTCCAATAAAGGCAGTTTTTTCAAAACGGTAATTTCTTTTTTTGGCTGCCTGTTGATCTCCATCAGATGCTTCTGAAATTACCGGTTGTGACACAAACAGCTTGTACTGCGATTTTTTGGATTCCCACCAATCCGTTGTCAATTGCTGACGGGCAGCAGTAACAAGATCACGGGAGGTACGGCTTGTCAAGTAGCTGATAACAGATGTTTCGATATAGATTTTAGGTTTCATATTTAAAAGTAACCGAAAACCTGTCTTCTGTCAATGAACTGTGAATTTGAGGTGCTTGTTAATTGGCATTCCTTGATATTTGAGACAACTTGATTTCTATTTATTCGTTAATTATGATTGTAAGAATTACTTCATACTTTCCGAATCAAGACCAATTTTGTACATTAAATCATGGAAACAGTTAAAGTAGACATACTAAATCCAAAAGCCAGAAAACTGCTTAAAGACCTGGCTGATTTAGATCTCATTGCTATTCGTAAATCAACAAAGAGTGAATTTTCTGAAGTATTGAAAAGAATCCGATCCAAATCTGAAGCTGGACCAAGTCCTGAAGAGATCGCTGGCGAAGTAGAAGTTGTTCGTTCAAGGCGAACTAAGAAATAAGAATGCGTCTCATTCTCGATACAAATCTTTGGATTAGTTTTCTGATTAGCAGTAAATATGAGAAACTCGATGAATTACTGCTTAATCAGAAATGTAAACTTCTATTCAGCCAGGAACTTATAGAGGAATTTGTAGCTGTTGCTAAACGTCCAAAACTCAGAAAATATATTTCAAGAGATGAATTAGATGATCTTTTGGAGACGATTGATGAAGTCGCAGAATTTGTGAATGTAACGTCAGAAATATCAGAATGCCGGGATCCAAAAGATAACTTTTTACTGTCGCTGGCAATTGATGGTAAAGCTGACTTCTTGTTGACAGGAGACAAAGATTTATTGGTATTGAAAGTAATAGAAAATACCGAGATCAAAACTATATCTGAATTCTTTGATATAAATGATTCGTAATGTCTACTCAAGACTTGGTATTTGTGATGACAATTAACATATATTTGCCCTGAATCATCTCCACAGACAAATCACCCACATAATAATTCAAATTGTCTTTGTGTGCAATTTGACCTGTAATCGCTTCCGGCAAAATGCATAGCCCACCGGATAAACACCACCGTTAAAAGCCCCGGGTAAATGAATTGATCCGCGTTTGGAACATGCATATTTCACATATCACATACCGCTGAAAAAGAATGGCCAGGCACAGTATGCACGTCGTATTTATTTTGTCATGAAATTAGTATTCAGTTTTTGAATTCTAAAGTGGGAAATCCATTGGATCTCTCCGGGTGTCCCAGATATGCAGAATCTTGATAGAGTCTGATTCATCCATATAAAAAATC
This sequence comes from Balneolaceae bacterium, assembly GCA_020832285.1. Lineage (GTDB taxonomy): Bacteria > Bacteroidota > Rhodothermia > Balneolales > Balneolaceae > Rhodohalobacter. The sequence goes on along the minus strand of JAFIFB010000012.1, from coordinate 38,313 downwards.
TGAAAGTGATCTTTAATAAAAATCGTTCTTTACGGTTTTCAAGTTTCCTGCCCAAAGGTGGAAAATGGGAGAGAAGCTGAACAGTCTTCATTCCATGCCTTAGCTTGTTCTATAACCTTTGGTTAAGTTCATCAATTACTTTACGTCCCATGGTTCGAGTGTTTAGGCCTGATAAAGGTACATTAAGGTTTCTGTTTCGAATGATTTTTCTAAGTATTGGTTTTGCTGTTACTTTCTCTTCGCCTTCAAATATCTGAATCTGTTGACTGTCACGACGTATAATTCTATACGTCTTACCGTCTTCATTTAAGTTTACCTCAACACTGTCAACAATTTCACCAATATCCTCACCAAACCTGATAGTTCTATCATGGGGTGAGCTTACAATATTATTCAGGAATTGAATGAAAGCTTTAATTGTGTGCCGAGTATATTCGTTTATGGGGTTAATTTCTCCAACTGTTTCCTTCTGAAGTACGTTCTTCAAAATACTCAAGACACTTTGACTTTCACCATTCCACTTAACCCATGATTTAATATGCCTGTCATCTGTTAGCTTGAGGTTGCTGAACTCATTGAGCAAAGTATTTCGTTTGGAGTATGGAGTGATATATATAATTGCAAGATTTTCAATCGTATTTTCATCCTCAATAATTGCTTTGTAATAGCTGTCAAGTTGACCTTCAGTTGCTGATTTATCATTAACTTTGTTTTCGATAATGAATCGAAAATCTTCATATCGTCTTTCTTGTTCATCCTTATTTAAAACACTCACTTGTATATCTATATATTTACTTGATCCATTAAATTCATAGGGCTCTTCCAAAAGGACATCAGTGTCAATAAATGAACGGTTTAAATACTTTTCAAACCGATGATCATTTACCTCTTTATTTATTAGTGATACAAATTCCCGGAAAAAAGTATCTCCTAAACCATGATCTCTACGTGTATCGAGCAAATAACCCAGCATCGCAGAAACACTTGGTTCATGTAATCTGGAATTTCCTTGATTTAATACTTCAAATATATTCATAATATACTATTGAAATTGATCCAATCAAGTCATTTAACGGTCTGGCGGTTGTGCGGTGAGGCGACCAACATTACAAAAACCCCGAAGCCAGTACGTATCCGCACGACCCGCTGGTTAAGTGGGCGAATCTATGGGGCAAACATCTCCTGCAACACCCCAAGCACTTTTTCTTCAGCTGCTTTACTGATTGAACCAAGATTTTTGATCAAACGACTTTTATCAACTGTACGAATTTGATCTAATACGATCTGTCCTTTTTTACCTTGAAACGTGGTTGTGACACGCGTTGGATAATTTTTGATTGTGGAAGTCATGGGGGCGATAATGACGGTTCTGATATGTTTATTCATTTCATCAGGTGAAATAATTAAACAGGGACGAGTTTTTCGGATTTCAGATCCTTTTGCAGGGTCCAGTGAAATCAGATGAACTTCAAACCTTTGAACCGGTTTCCTTTCTACCATGTCCATTCAGCTTCATCCCATTCGGATGGTTTTTCAATTTCTTTTTGATCCAATAAAGCATCATCATCTTGTTCTGCCATTTTTTCGAATGCCTCTTCCCAATTTTTTCGTGTTGTTTCAGCAGATCGGAGTACAATTTCATTGTCTCTCAGAATCATCTCTATTTCTTCAGTTATCCCACTTTCTTCAATCAGAGGTTTGGGGATTCGGACACCCTGAGAATTACCAATGCGAATAAGTTTTGTTTTCATGGCTATAAAGTTAAAATGACAACTAAAGAAAATATAATTACAATGTGATTACATTTCAACGACAGGAGAGAATTTTTATTGAGCCACTTTACGGCTTGGCGGTTATGCTGACGATCTACCTTGATTTAACTTGCTACCCAAATAAATCTAAATGTGTACCTGTACGAATCAGGATCAGCTCGTCATCGTGATCTTCATAAATAAGCAACCAATCAGGTTCTATGTGACATTCACGAGTCCCCGCATAATTACCTATTAATTTGTGATCCCGAAATTTTTCATCCAACGATTGACCCTCGGCCAATAGTTGAATTACCTGTTTGAAAACGTCAAATGATTTTCCACGTTTCTTCATTTTTTTGACGTCTTTCTTGAATCCGTTTGTACGGGAAATCTTTTTCATCAGATATCCAGATCTTCAAACAATTCCTCAGTGGTTTCAAATTCTTTCACTTTTTGACCTGCTTTGGCCTCGACAATTGCTTGATGAGTAGTTTCATTGGGTATCTTCATCTCAAATGGAAGGCCACGCTGAAGTTTTACCTGCTTAAAGAAAATTCGAATTGCTTCTGTTGTATTTAATCCAAGCTGATCCAGGATACGTTCCGTTTCTTTCTTTAACCCTGGTTCCATTCGGGCTCGAACTGTTACAGTTTTCTTAGTCATAACAATTAATTTGGTTAACCTATAGATAGTAATGTAGCTTTAATGTGCTACATTTGCAACGGTAAGAATTGATACTTGGTATAAATCCAATGCATGCAGCATAACGGTTTGGCAATTATACCCACAGATTTCGGACTCGATGTTATCAATACCTCGAATTTCTTTTTAAAGTGTCGATATCAGTGATATATGTTTTCTTAATTTCCATAAGCATCGTAAACAGCTTCACCAATCTTGTAACTTATTGAAAATAGAAACGCACCCAACATAATAATGATAACTACATTTATAATGGTCTTCTGGAGCTTTGAAAGGCGGCTCCATTTATCAGAAAGTTTTTCAAAAAAATTCATAATTACTTGATTCGATTTTACATTGTTGTTTTTATAATTTTAGGCTTGGGACGCAGCTTGTAGAAAGCCTACTACAAATCCTGAAAAAATAATTAAAAATAAAAATGCACCCACACCAAAAAGAATCGATAATACAGTTTTGGCTATTGTTTTCGTGTAGTTACCTCTAAAAAAGGATATGTACGCATATATAAAATAAGAGAAGGAAAGAATACTAATAATAATAGTTCCATAGGGCTGGAAATTGCCATCCAGTGGAGACGTTATAATCGCAATTACAAACAGTATACCCGTCACATATAGATTAAGGCTCAGGTTTTCTATAAAGTTATAGCCCGATTCTTTTCTGAAAAGCAAATAAGAAAAAATTGCGATAAAGAATACCGCCAATAGCAGAAAGAAGTGATAGTAGTGAAGAATAAAAAGAAAAACTTCTTGCTCCACCTCTGAGTCAACCCTATTTTCAAGGTGCTCCTCCGGAAATAAATATTGAAAGAGAAAAACATAGATTGATCCAACAACAAGATAAAACTTAAATGGGTTTACCAACCGATCACGGTCAATACTCAAATAGTCCCTAATGTGTTTTCCCGGATTTATAACTAATAGTTTTAGCGTATTTAAAAAACCTTTTTCTAAATTGAAAAACTGTAAGGCTTGTTTGCTAAGGTGAGAAAAAGTAAAGCGTTCAACTTCATTTTCTTCATTAACTGTGATCTTATCGCCGTTCTCTGGTTCAGGCAAATCGTTCATTGGTTTACTTGATTTAAATTAGGGCAGTAATGTAGCCATAAACTGTAAACATTTCAGATTGACAAATTTTCCTTGATTCATGTGGGGCATATGAGGCAAAATGTAAAAAACCGGATGAAATTAGATTTTTTATAGTGGGTATAACATGTATTTGTCCAAAAGGACATTACATGACAAATCACCCGCATAATAATTCAAATCATCTTTCTGTGCAATTTGACCTGTAATCACTTCCAATAAAATGCTCGGCCCACCGGATAAATATCACCATTAAAATCTCCGGGTAAATGATTTGATCGGCGTTTGGAAGATTCATATTTCACATATCACATGCCGCTGAAAAAGAATGGTCAGGCAATCGCAGTATACTGTTACACACTCTTGTTCTTGTTCGCTTGCCTGTAGCTGTAGCAAAACCCATAATCAGTACCGATGGCCAGAGCTATCTTCAAGATGGACGTACCTCTGAAGCTCCCGAACCTGTTCATGCCTGAAGCCATTACCACGAGGCGGGATCAAGCTGATAAAACGACTGGAACAGGTTGTAGAGATCGGGAAGTGAGCGTTTTACTTCGGCGGGTTGTTCGAAAAAAGCCTCGGTTGCCACGGAAAAAAGTTCGGCGGGATGTTGGGCTCCGTACGGATCGAGAAGGTGGCCTCGGCCCATTTGGGAATCTCTGATGAGCCTTCGGTACGTTTTTGCCAGGATACGGCTCCACTCATCATCGCGGATGGCCTCTCCGGTTTCGCTGATACCAGCCGTTAAACCGTAGCGGTCATCGAGAAGGTGTGAAAATTCGTGGTAGATCAGGTTCTGTCCGTCTTTATGGGTGTAGAGGTTTCTCTCAATATCTTTCCAGGAAAGAACAATACTGCCCATGCCCCAGTATTCGCCTTTTCGGGATTCATACCCCACCGAAACGATGCCGCCTTCTCCTTCATCGTGAAAAGGAGCCACGTAGTCATCTGGGTAGACCAGGATGGACTGAGGGTCGCCGTAATAGTCTGATGTCTCTTCGAGAATCAAAATACAGGCGTATGCGGCAATCACCAGGCGTTTTTCGTCGGTCATTTTAAGTCCGCCACAACCCTCAAACTTTTTTTCATCCAGAAAAATGGTGATGCGCTGTTTAAGTTTTTCTTTTAGTTCTGGCGGCAGTCTTTTATAAACCGGGATTTTCTGTTCGAGCACCCGCAGCCAATCCTCCGGAAAAGGCCTGCTGAGTAGCCATCGGCGCTTTAAAAACCGAAAGATCGGCATGGAGTTTATGTTATTGAGTTAGGAGATAGCGGGCTTGCTCTCATCGATAATTTCGATTTTGGTGATCACATCACCCTGGCGGATATCATCTACAATATCTACTCCTTCGACTACTTTTCCGAAGACCGTGTGATTTCGGTCGAGATGGGCGGTATTATCCCGGTTGTGACAGATAAAGAATTGCGATCCACCGGTGTTTCTTCCGGCATGTGCCATTGAGAGAACGCCCCTGTCGTGATGCTGATTGTCGCCGTCGAGCTCGCAGTCGATTCGGTAGCCGGGGTTGCCGGTGCCGTTTCCTTTGGGGCAGCCTGTCTGAACCATAAAGTTTGGTATCACTCTGTGAAAGATGAGTCCGTCATAAAATCCCTCTTTGGAGAGCTTGATAAAGTTTTCAACCGTGTTAGGTGCGTCGTCCGCAAAAAATTCAATTTTCATTTCACCTTTTTCGGTGTGCAAAATAGCTTGTTCCATAAAAAAATCTGTGTATATCTGTTTTGGTTTGTAAGGGTGGTAAGATAGGCAAAAGTTTGGTTTGTGTGTTTAGCGAATAGAGGGGTTGTTGGGCAATGAATCTTACCTGTTGGTCCGTTTTAAAAAGAGAAACCGAAAAAATAAAAAAGTTTGGTTTGAGCAAAGGGACTGGTTAAGGAATTACTTTATCGGTTGGACATTTATCAGTTTATCAGTTCTTCGGTTTTAGAACTCCATTTGATTTCTACAGTTTCGATCTATTTACTCTGCGTAACACTACGGTTCAATCCGCGCAACTCTGCCCTGGAACGTGCCTTTTGCACGAGATATCCCACTCTGGCCACGCATCCTTTTTTTTGTTTTGAATGATTCGAGGTGGTTATCCTTCCCGGGTTCCAGCCAAAACCCCTCGATAATGTGTGTTGCTTTTTCAAGGCAACTCGCCTCGGGGTGTTTTTATGTCACTTTTTACCCAGGGCGCCGTTCGCGATGCCTGCCATCCGAAGCTTTAGCGTAGGCTGGCTCACTTTGCCCCGGGCTGTATTATGGCGCCCTTTAAGGGCTTGGGTTCGTACCTGTTTTGCGGATCAAATATCCTTCCGTTCGAGCGCCTAATTTCGCGCAATTGCGGACCCACCCTTGCCATAGGCATCCCATTGGGGAAATCCCTCCCTATCGCGCTGGAAAAGCGCCATCGCGACAAGGAGGGACTTTTTTTTGAAAAACTCATTGAAAAACGGCACCCCTTCCTTGTCCCGACTGTAGTTTTGTCGGGAGAGGGAAGGGGCCGGGGGATGGGTCCTAATGGATGAGATTAAACTGTCAACGGTGGTGCAGGGACTGAGTGGGAACGAAGGATCGAAGTCAAAAACAGTTTTGTGAAATAGTATCTCGACTTCATTCGTTACTATCCTTCCTCACTCTGTTCGATGTGGCGTAAGAAGCCGATTTAGGCCACTAAACAGGTATGATGCCAAAAGCAAAAACTCCGGGATTACTGAGGCTCTATCATCCAAACAGAGGTGGCAGATTCCAGAAAATTGTCAGTATTTCAAAATAAAGATATGCTGAATTGTGGCTTGAAGTCAGTGCGAAAAAATTAAACCCGGGAACTATTAATTATTGAAAAGTATTTTTATATTACGGGTCTATCAACATTTTCAAACCAAACTAAATATATGATCGGAGTTAACGTAAAAGATAACGAAAGCATTGATCGCGCAATTAACCGTTTCAAGAAAATGGTTACGCGTTCGCGAATCCTTAACGAGTACAAGGAGCGGCAGCAGTATACCAAGCCATCTGAGGAAAGAAGAGAAGCTCTTAAAAAGAGTGTCCGCGAAGAGAGAAGGCGACAGAGAGAAAACTACTAAAGTTTCAGGGTCAGAAAAGATCTGAGATAAATGCCGTGTGCCTAAGCTTTAACAGATGCTGGTTCACGGCTGTATGTTTAGGCAGAACAGCTTTTTTTAATCCCATTTTTGCAGCTTCACGGAGTCGCTGTTCTGCAAACGATACCTTCCTTAATTCACCACCCAGACCCACTTCACCGATAAAGAGCAGGGATTTACTCACCACTTTATCGTTCAGGCTGGATGCCAGTGCAGTAAGTACAGCCAGGTCTGCCGCTGTATCTGAAATTTTGAGTCCGCCTGCAATATTCAGGTACACATCCTGACCGGAGAAGCTCAGCCCGCCGCGCTTTTCAAGCACTGCAATCAGCAGGGAGAGTCTTCGCTGATCGAAACCGCTTGAAGTACGCTGAGGCGTTCCGTAATTACTTGGAGAAACCAGTGCCTGTACTTCAACGAGGATCGGCCGTGTGCCTTCCATAATACAGGTGATGGCATTGCCGCTTACTTCAGTTTCTGTATCGGACATGAACAGGGCCGAGGGGTTACTTACCTCTTCAAGTCCGTGCTCTTTCATTTCAAACACTCCCACTTCCTGGGCCGGGCCGAATCGGTTTTTGATACACCGGAGGAGCCTGTATAGATGATTTTTATCCCCTTCGAAATGCAGAACCGTATCTACCATGTGTTCCAGTATTCTGGGCCCGGCGATATCGCCCTCTTTGGTGACATGACCAATCATCATTGTGGTGATGTTCTCTTTTTTGGCAATCTGCTGAAGCATAGCAGAGCACTCACGAATCTGCTGAACACTGCCGGGAAGACTGTTAAGCTCTTCGCTGAAAACGGTTTGAATGGAGTCGATTACAAGCAGATCGGGTTGGATTTTCCGCGCCTGAGCAACTACCTGCTGAATCTGGGTGGAAGAACTGACATATAGATTTTCTCCCTTCAGCCCGATACGTCCCGCCCGCTGTTTGATTTGAGAAGCCGACTCCTCTCCGGCAATATATAGAATTTTCATTTCGGGGCACTTTTTTGCAACCTGCAGCATCAGTGTGCTTTTCCCGATGCCGGGATCACCGCCGAGCAGGGAAAAGGAGCCGCGTACAAGTCCTCCGCCCAGAACACGATCAAGCTCTTCAAGGTTGGTTGAAAACCGGTCGCTGTTCTGATTTGGTTTTACATCGGAAAGCCTTGTGGCATCAGCCGTTTCAACCGTGGAAATATCCACTTTATGTTTTTTTGAACTTTCTTTTTTCTGAACCACTTCCGAGTAAGTGTTCCACTCATTACAGGATGGACAGACACCCAGCCATTTTGCTGAGAGGTGTCCGCAGTTGCCGCATTCAAACTGAACTCGTTGTTTAGCCACAAATCAAAGCGTTAAAGATGAAAATTTTTTTGTTGTGTAAGCTCTGTGAAACGAATTCACATTCCATCAGAAAATGAGAATTTCGGGTTTAGTCATCCCCCAGTTTACTTGCAACGGATTTGTTCACATACCACAACATGGCGATAATACCCACACCAATACTGAAATAATACGTTATAATTCTCCAGACAAAAACTGCAAGTCCGATGAATCCCGAGCGTTCGATCAGCGGTCCGAGAAAGATTGCGAATAAACCTTCAACTCCGCCTGAGCCACCGGGTGTGGGAATGACCAGGAATGCGAGATTCATGGCAAGGCTTCTGAGAATTAATAAAATTTCGTTGGCCGGTAGAAGACTGAGAACTACAATTACGGGGATGGCAATCCGGCAGAGCCAGCTCATTGTGGAAAGGAAAAAAGCTTTGAGTACAAAACCGAATGACTTTTTTCTCAGTTCTATGGAGTAACTTTCCAGGTTTTCGGCTTCTTTACTGACTTTATGGGAATATTTTCTGAGAAAGGGGAGACGGAAGACGAAATTTACTGTTTTTTTAATGGCTGCGGGATTGATTAACAGGCCATAGGCAAGTAATGCTCCGTAAGATAGCAGTCCCGCATAGATCAGGATCATGGTGATATTTCCCACCAGCCCGATCTCTTCGGGAAGTACCTGAAAATAGATGCCGGATATAAGCAGAATAGGCACGGCCAGTGCATACCAGAACTGATCGAGCATCACTCCGTATAAAACAATAGCTGATGATTTTCCAAGCTGGATGCCTTCGCGGGCCATAGCAAAGGTGGCAACCGGTGCGCCTCCGATGGTAGAGGGAGTGACTGCAGAGGCAAAATCCCAGGTGAGTGCAATCCGCATAGCTGCCATTTTACTGATCACTTTATCGGCCAGAAATCGGATTTTAAGAGCAGAAAAATAAACCTTCAGAAAGGTTACAAAAATGGCCAGAACCAGGCCGGGCATTCGCTTAGGGGCGAGATGCTCAAGAACACCGGGTGTATATGTCAGGTAGATGACAATCCCCATACTAACTACACTTAATCCTATGGAAAGTGCAAGGTACTTAAAGGATATTAAGGGCCGGCCGGCAGAGTTATTTTTTATACGATCAGGCAAATGTATGGATTATAATTCCTTAGCTCGTCTAACTTAATGAGAGGCAGGCAAAAATAAAAAAGCCATGCTGAAAACAGTAAATGGCTTCAGCATGGCATAAAAAAATAAACCTGAAAATTACGCGATGGTAATATCTTCGTTCAGGTACACGTCTTGGATAAAGTTAAGAAGCTTTACTCCTTCATCCATCGGCCGCTGGAATGCTTTACGTCCGCTGATAAGGCCCATACCGCCTGCACGTTTGTTAACGACAGCTGTTTTAACCGCATCGGCAAAATCATCATCACCTGAAGCTCCACCAGAGTTGATCAGTCCTGCACGCCCCATGTAGCCGTTAGCCACCTGGTAACGGGTCAGATCGATAGGATTGTCGGAGGTCAGTTCATCATAAATTCGCTGATCCAGTTTTCCGTAGCTTGAATCCCCGGTGTTCAGCGCAAGATAACCGCCATTATTGGTGGGCAGTTTTTGTTTTACAATATCAGCTCCGATCGTTACACCAAGATGATTAGCCTGACCGGTAAGATCGGCAGAAGAGTGATAGTCGGTTCCGTCTACTTTGAATGCAGAGTTTCGGGTGTAGCACCAGAGTACAGTGGCCATTCCCAGTTCGTGTGCGTAATCGAACGCTTCGGCAACTTCTACGATCTGGCGGGTTGATTCATCAGATCCGAAGTAGATGGTTGCTCCAACAGCGGCTGCACCCATGTTGTACGCTTTGTCGATCGAGCCAAACATAATCTGATCGTACTTGTTCGGAAAGGTGAGAAGTTCGTTGTGGTTAATTTTAACCAGGAAAGGAATTTTATGTGCATATTTTCTGGCACATGCACCCAGCACACCAAAAGTAGATGCTACAGCGTTACAACCTCCTTCAATGGCAAGTTCAATAATGTTTTCCGGATCGAAATAAGCCGGGTTCTTGGCGAAGGATGCGCCTGCACTGTGCTCAATTCCCTGGTCCACAGGCAAGATCGACAGGTACCCGGTTCCGCCAAGGCGTCCGTGATTCAGCATTCTTTGCAGGTTGTGGAGAACGCGGTTGTTTCGGTCTGAGTGGTACCAGATGTCATCAACATATGATGATGACGGGATGTGTAGTTTCTCTTTCGGGATGGTTTTACATACGTGACTTAGCAGTGAGTCTGTATCTTCCCCCAGAAGTTCTTCAATACTTGATAATGCAAGTGACATTTTTTGCTCCTGTTTTATTAGAAATTTCGTTTATCTCTATAATATACACGTTAATTCATCAAGAGGCTATGGCTGCAGCATTAACAGAAAGAACTGGAAGCGCTTTGTTTGACAAATTTTAAACTCTTTAGCAGTAAAACGGAAAAACTGTTATTTTTAAAGGTTGAAAACCAGCATGAATTGTGAAGGCAAAATGCCATCTGTTTTTATGGAAATTGAAAAAATTGACATCGGTAAAAACCCCCTGTTTCTTGCTCCGATGGAGGATGTGACCGATTCTCCGTTTCGGCAGATATGCAGAAAAAAGGGAGCAAGTATCGTTTATACGGAATTCATCAGCTCAGAGGCCATTATCCGCGATTCTGACATTGCCTTGCATAAAATGCATTTTGAGGAGGTGGAACGCCCGTTCGGGATTCAGATTTTTGGCGGCCGTGAAGAAGCGATGACAGGAGCTACCAAAGTGGCTGTTGCCAATAACCCCGACCTGGTTGACATTAATTTTGGGTGCCCGGTTTATAAAATTGTAAAAAAGGGAGCCGGTTCTGCTTGTCTGAAAGATTTAGATATGATGGAACGAATGGCGGGCACCGTTGTGGATGCAGCAGGAGGCCTGCCGGTTACGGTAAAAACCCGGCTTGGATGGGATGACAAGACGATCCGTATTCAGGAGGTCGGGCTGATGCTTCAGAATGTTGGGGTTAAAGCTCTGACCGTTCATGCCCGTACGCGATGCCAGAAGTACAAAGGTGATGCCCGGTGGGAGTGGCTCAAAAAGCTGAAGAATACTCCCGGGCTCGAAATTCCCATTATCGGGAACGGAGATGTAACTTCGCCCCGGCTTGCCAAAAAAATGTTTGATGAAACCGGTGTAGACGGTGTAATGATCGGCCGGGGCGCCATTGGAAATCCCTGGATATTTGAGCAAACCCGTTATTATCTTGAAACAGGTGAACTTTTGCCTGATCCAACTATCCGCGAGCGTTTGGAGTTATGTGCTGAACAACTGAGATTATCGGTTGCTCATCACGGAGAAAAATATGGTGTTATTATAATGAAGAAGCATTATGGCCAGTATCTCAAGGGAATTCGAAACGGGAAAAAACTACGGGCAGCCATTATGGAAGAGAAAGAGATGGAACCTGTCCTGGAGTTGCTGCTCAATTTCAGGGAGGAGAAGTTGTATGCGGTTGCATAGTGCACTTTTCATCACCCGGAAATCCGGGAACGTGCCAGCCAGATATCTGTAAATTGCAGAAATCGTTTGAGACATATTTTGACCGGCCTTGAATCAGTTGGCGGGAACAGGGTGTTTTCAGCGACGCTATGGCAGCATTTTATACCGGCCGGATTTTTGATTACGGTCAATGAGTGTGATGGACCATTACACGGGGATCCCTTTAGGGAAAAGGGTGCCGCGTCGATGAAAAGCCCGCCGACAACCCCGACCGCCGTCGGGGCTTGACTTTTTGGTCCTTTTGGGTCAAGCCAAAAGGACAGTTTAAGTGAGGCCGATAAAACTGATTTCTAAATCAAAAAATGGACCAACTTCTCAAAAATAAAATTTAATAAAATTTTTGGATATGATGGGTGTAGCACTACAAATCGTTCTTTACGAGCCGGTGAGGTCGAATTTTAAGATTTTTAGGAAGTTGAGTTATTGACTATTCAGTCAGAAGGCACCAATTTGTTGATAGAAGATTTTAAATAAGACATTGTAATTGGCTTTCCAATGTAATCGTGAAAGCCAATTTCCTGGGCTCTTTCTTTATTTCGGGGGTCGGTATTGCCAGTGATGTAAATAACCGGAATTTTCTTCTTTTTTGAGATTTGCCGGTAGGCCTCAATTCCATCTATCTGATCCTGAAGCATGATATCCATCAGAATAAGATCGAACTCTTGTTCGTCGCACTTTTCGATGGCAGTTTTTCCTTTTGTAGCTGTATCGAATTGATTGAACCCCATCTTTTTCAGCATATGCTCAAGCATCATCTGCAATACCAGTTCATCCTCAACGATAAGTATTTTGAAATCCGAATCCATATATCGTTTATCTACCCCTTACCATATTGAGTTAATCACTCTGTAATGGTTTAAATGTTAATGATTTTTAAGCCCTTTTGAAATAGAGATTGAGTGATTATTCAAAGTTAGCTTAGAAAATAAGTGTATAAAGGTCTTCTGTATCCTAAAACGGTTTATTTTTCTCAGATATTAATTTATCAAAAGTTTACAAATTGCTTCAGTATAGGATTCAGTAGTTCCCTGCCCGCCAATGTCTTTTGTGCAATCTTCTTTGTGGTCCTGCAAAACTGTGTACACTGCAGACCGTATTTTTTCCGCAGTACGGTATTGATTCAGGTATTCCAGCATCATCAGCGCTGAAAAGAGAAGAGCTGTAGGGTTTGCCAGGCCTTTTCCGGCAATGTCGGGTGCAGAGCCGTGAACCGCTTCAAACATCGCTGCATCATCACCGATATTGGCAGCTCCGGTAACCCCGAGCCCCCCAACAAGGCCAGATGCAAGATCCGAGAGAATGTCACCGAAAAGATTTGTGGTTACAATGACATCGAACTGCTGTGGCCTGAGAACCATCTGCATAGCCATGTTGTCCACAATGAGATCCTGAAATTCAATTTCGGGATAATTTTCCGCTATCTCTTTGCCAATATCAAGAAACAAGCCGGTTGTAAGTTTTAAAATATTGGCTTTATGGACCAGAGTTACTTTTTTTCGTTTATTCTTTTTTGCATACTCAAATGCCGCAGTGATAATTTTCTCACTCGCATCCCTGGTTACAACTGCAACACTTTCGGCATGATTTTTTATATCGCCATCCACCCAGTGTTCTTTGCCAAAATACAAACCCTGGGTATTTTCCCGAAAGAGTACGATATCCACGGCACGAAACGGGCTTTCGATGTTGGGCAATGATTTTGCTGGCCGGATATTACTGTAGAGGTTAAACTTTTGGCGAAGAGCCACATTAATCGATCTGAAACCGGCGCCAACAGGTGTAGTTAATGGTCCTTTTAAAACAATTCTGTGTTTTTTTATAGCTTCAATTGTCTCTTCGGGCAACGGATTCCCCGTCTCTTTATATGCGCCTTCTCCCGCTTTGCATTCGATCCAGTTTAAATTAGCCCCGGAGGCATCCAGTATATCGGTTACCGCTTTTGTAATCTCTTTTCCAATTCCATCCCCCGGTATTAATACAATATTTTTCATGGCTCAAGTGAATCTTATTATGATTTTATTTTAACTTTAAAGATAAAAAAATAACAGCACTTTAATGAAAAACCATATATAGACGCAGATGTACAGGAATCCGCTGACCATACTTCCTGATTTTTCTGCATTTTAACTTTATTTCTACTCATAAAATTGTTATCTCTGAGCGCAATAATAAATTTATGAAACGATTCAGAAGTGATATACCCCGCGCACCCAAAAAGGAGATTTTCGGGTGGGCTATGTTCGATTTTGCTAATCAGGCTTATACGCTGCTGATTATCACAGTGATTTTTCCTGTTCTATTCACCACAGTTATCGTGGGAGATAGCGAGCAGGACTATCGCTTGGGCAACCTGCTCTGGAGTGTTGCGCTTGCATCCAGCTATTTTCTTGTGGTGCTGAGCGGTCCTGTGTTTGGTGCCATTATGGATTATTCGGCACTGAAAAAACGGTTTTTATTTTTCAGTTATCTACTCACCATTATCAGCACAACTCTGCTCTATTTTGTTGAGCCGGGCCTTGTGGTTTTAGGAGTGATCCTGATCATCATATCAAATTTTGCTTATGCTATTGGTGAAAATTTTATCGCATCATTTTTACCAAGTTTGGGGCCGCCAAAAGATTTGGGTAAAATTTCGGGCTTTGGATGGGCTCTTGGATATGTAGGCGGACTTTTTTCAGCGGGTTTTGTGATTCTATACCTTGGCGATCCTACTCTCGAAAACTTTGACCGGATCCGCTGGGTGGGGCCTTATGCAGCTCTGTTTTTTATGCTGGCAGCCATCCCCACATTTATCTGGCTGACAGAACCTGGTGCCCGTAAAGAGTTACCCGAGGGAGAAACATTCTTCTCAATGGGATTCAAACGGCTGGGTGAAACCCTGAAAATGGTCGGATCTTTTAAAGACCTGATGGTATTTTTGATTTCAGTATTTTTTGCAATGGCTGGAATTTACATCGTAATAGCTTTTGCCTTTATTTACGGTGACCAGGTGGTAGGCTGGGATGAAGGAGTTCGGGTACTGATGTTTGTGATTGTCCAGATCACAGCAGCAGTGGGTGCTTTTTCATTTGGTATTATTCAAGACAGAATCGGAGCCAAGGTTACATACAATATAACACTCGTTCTTTGGTTTGTTGGTGTTTTAGGGATATGGGCGGTTACCGATATTACCGACTGGCTGAACATGACATTTAGTGCCGACTTTGAAGCTCAATACGTTTTTCTCGTTATTGGTGTGATTGCTGGGCTAAGTCTTGGTTCAAGCCAGTCTGCAAGCCGTGCCCTGGTTGGTATTTTTACACCGGAGCAAAAATCAGCCGAGTTTTTTGGATTTTGGGGACTTTCAAACAAAGTGGCCGGAGTTTTCGGGATTATCGGACTGGGTTTGCTGCAGGCAGAGTTCGGATTGCATCAATCCGTACTGTTTTGTGCGGCACTTTTCCTTATAGCGATTTTTGTCTGTTTATTCGTGAATGAGAAAAGAGGAGAAAAAGCCGCGGATGACTTTCAAGAACAGAAAAGTTAACATCCGTCTTTTAAAATGTAGTCACTTGAGCTGAAAAAGAAGGCTTTTTCAGAAAGACAAAACAAACAGTGTAAAGCATCTTAAAAAAAGGAATTTTGTTAAGGTCTGTTATTATTTGACTTATCATTTATCTGATCAGTTATTAAGTCATCATCTGTGAATTATAGTTAGGGGTGAATATTCTTTGAAAAAAAACACCAATTTTCTACTGTATTTATTGCGTAGAATGTTAACTTAAACACGCTTAAACAATCAAAGGATCTAAGGATTCATTACCTAAACAGATGATAGGAGTATATCATCAAGATCAACACTAACCAATTAATGGAGATATAATGAGCAGAATTGATGAACTAAAAGGACTGATGACAGGACTCGAGGAAGATCTTGTTAAGTTTTATGACAAAGGAAACAAAGCTGCCGGTACACGAGCAAGAAAACAACTTCAGGAGCTCAAAAAACTTTCCCAGGAAATTCGTATTGAAATCCAGGAAAAAAAAAATAACGGATAATCTGCCTGATAAGATTTTTTGCAAAAAGCCACGATCTTCGTGGCTTTTTTTGTTTAGCCCGGAAAATACCGGATTCCGGGTTTCGTCTGTTTATCTGATCACGTACCTTTTGGCTTCACAAATCCGTACTTATGAGTAAACCGTCTTTTCACAAAATTACCCCTCGTGCAATTCGGGTATGGCAATGGGGGAATTCTATCGGAAACCTCTTTTATTTTATGATTCCGGCAGGTTACTCTTTTATTTTTGGCTTTGAAGGCCTTCATCTCTGGTTAATTGTTGCCGTTACTTCTGCTATTTTGGTTCTGTATATTTTGTCGATTATACTGATGCCATATCTCTCCTGGAAAAACTGGCGTTATGCCGTAGATGAAAAAGAGATCGACCTTAAACGTGGTGTTATTTTTAAAACCCGGACTCTCATCCCGCTCAGCCGCGTTCAGCACGTGGATACCCGTCAGGGGCCGTTGCTTAGATGGTATGACCTCTCTTCCGTAACTATTTCCACTGCAGCAACCACGCACGAAATTCCCGCACTCGACAGCGTGATCGCAGACCGGGTCCGCCGCCAAATTTCAACCTATGCACGCCTGGCCGAAGAAGATGTCTGATTTTCAACGCCAACATCCTGTTGCTGCCGTTAGCAGGGCTTTCGGATTAATCCGCGGCAATTTCATCACTATCCTGGTTTTTTTATTTGTGGGTGCACAAAGTGAAAACTTTCCGTTCCTTTGGTGGATTGCGGGAGGTTTTGGCTTTCTGCTGATCCTGGGAGCGGTCAACTGGTGGCGGTTTCTCTATAAAATAGAAGACGGAGTACTGCATATTAAAAGTGGTATTTTTGTAAGAAAAAACCTCTACCTCACCAAAGACCGTATTCAGGTGATCGACATCACATCCGGTGTAATCCAGCGAATGTTTGGCCTGGTTAAGCTCGATATTCAAACCGCCGGATCAAGCTCCCGGCAGGCAGCCATCGATGCCGTAACAAGGGAAAAAGCGGTTGAAATCAATTGGCTGCTGCGTGATCAAAAGAGTGTTTCGGAAGATCCGGAGGACGTTAACGCTGAGGTGAGAAAGCCGGAAGAAGAGGAGTTCAATACTATTAAACTGCCTCATAAGGAACTGCTGATAGCGGCATCAACTTCAGGCAGTTTTGGAATTGCACTCTCCATTATTGCCACGATTTTCTCCCAGATTGAACCACTCATCAGTGAATCGGAGTTGTTTGAGTACCTGTTCGGGCTGCTGCCGTCTCAAACCGATACAGTGATGATTATCACAATCATTGCGATTTTTGTGGTTTTTGCCTGGCTGATCTCATTCTTCAGCACACTTATGACCTATGGCAATTTTCAGCTCGATGTGAAGAAAAAAGAGATCGTGGTTTCACGCGGTATATTTGAGAAAAAGCGTATTACTGTTCCCTATAACCGAATTCAGGCAATTCATGTTACAGAAGGAATGATTCGCCAGCCTCTGGGCTATGCATCGCTTCATCTCGAAAGCGCCGGATATGGCGATGATAAGGGAACCGGATCATTCGTGCTCTTTCCGCTTATCAGGAGGAAAAGGATTTTACCACTGCTAAATGAAATTTTACCAGACTACCAGAAAGAACTGGAAGGAATTACCCCACCGCCAAGGTCCCTGCGCAGGTATATGTTCCGGTCGGCTTTTCTGATTACATCCATCACAGCAGGTGTCTACTGGGGACTGGGATTCAATCTCTGGGTTTGGGTGCTTCCTGTTGTATCTTTGTTCTGGGGATGGCTCAAGTACAAAGATGCTGCGCTGGGCTGGGGGGATGATATTTTGCTGCTGAGGAGCCGCGGACTGTCTAAATCTACCGCTTACATTAAAAAGAAACGGGTGCAGGATGCGACGTACAGCCAGAGTCCGTTCCAGCGATTCAGAAAACTCTGTTCCGTTCAGGTTTATGTTGCTTCTGGCGATCAGGGCAAATCATTCAGTGTCCGTGATATAGAAAAAACAGATGGTATGAAACTGCTTGAAGAAGTGCGAAAAAACGGTATTCCTGTAATTGATGAATCAGAATCAGAGCGCGAAACAAATAAAGTTATGCTGCCTGGCTGGGCTTAACCGCAAGATATTAACTCTGAAATAACTGTAAATATTTTAGTCTGGATCAGAAATAAAACCTTACAACACGTAACCAGTACCTGAAAAAATGAGACCCTACATTCTTGCTGAAAGCACCTGGAAAGAGATAAAAGATCAACAAATAAACCTTGCAGTATTGCCCTGGGGAGCCACGGAGGCACACAACTATCATCTCCCGTATGCGACGGACAATTACCAGATCGACGCCATCGCAGGGGAAGCCGGCCGTATTGCCTGGGAAAAGGGCGCCAGGGTAACAATTCTGCCCGTGATCCCTTTCGGTGTTAATACAGGTCAGTCTGATATAAAGCTGGACATGAACCTGAACCCGAGCACGCAGCTTATCATATTGCGGGACCTGGTTACAGTGCTCAATCGGCAGGGAATTCATAAACTGCTGGTGCTGAATGGCCATGGAGGCAATAATTTTAAACCGCTTCTCAGAGAGCTTGGCCTCGAATTTCCGAAGATGTTCCTGTCGTTATGTGATTGGTTTCGCGTGGAAGATAAATCAAAATATTTTGAGGAGGATGGAGACCATGCCGATGAAATGGAAACAAGCCTGATGATGTATCTGCACCCTGACCTTGTACGGCCGCTGAATGAGGCCGGCAAAGGCAGTGAAAAGCAATCGGTAATAACAGGTATCCGTGAAGGATGGGCCTGGTCGGAGCGTGCCTGGTCGATGGTTACCGAGGATACAGGTATCGGAAATCCAAAACATTCAACCAAAGAGAAGGGGAAAAGGTTGTTTCAGGCTCTGACTCAAAAAGTGGGTGATCTGATGGTTGAAATTGATGAGATGAATCCGGAGAACCGGTACCGATAATTTTCTGATCTGTATTTCTCACCAGGAAATTTGGTTGTGGGCTAGTGTTATGTCAAAGATAAAACGTCGGGTAAGTCATCTGACGAGTTTTTCAAAAAATATACCAAAGTAGATGATTGGGATGATCACGGAACGACTCGTCTGATGACTCTCTCACACTTTTACAGTTGACACGACACTAGTCGTCTCTGAGCTTGATCGTAAGCCCTTTCAGAAAGTATCGCAAAACCTGGTCTCCGCAGGGCTTATAATTCCGGTGGTTTTTATCACGAAACAGAGCCCGCAGTTCCGAGGATGAGATCTTGAAACCGGCACTTTTTAGAATCTCCAGTATATCTTCTTCTCGCAGTTTGAAAGCAACACGCAGCTTTTTCAGAACTGTGTTGTTCGATACGGGAATGGAAATGGGGCGGGGCGGATACTTATCACTTTTGCCGCGTTTATGGTAAATAAGTCCATCCAGAAAGTGGGCAGTCATTTTATGGCTGATATCTTCTTTTTCTTCGCCTTCAGCCGGTTCATGGAAAATAGCCGAGATCTCTTCGCGTGCGGGAGAGTATCCGCCAAGTTTCATGATTTCTGCAATTTCTGCGTCACTCACATCAAGCATATAGCGAATGCTTTGAATTACATCGTCGTTTCGCATCTGGTTAAATATTTTTGAGAAGTTTTAATTTGTTGCATCAAAGGTAAGCAGAAAATTGGAAGAAATAGGGGTCATGCTCAATTCTCGTCAGAATAGAATGTCCGGATGCTTAAAACCTGTTATATTACTAACTCTTGCTCAAAACAAAGCCCATCTGCAAGAAAAAAACGACTCTTTACTCAACTCTGAGACATAAAGTCTGTATATTCAATCTACAAGTTAACTATTGTTCCTATCTTACGCTCTTGGATGAAACTCTTTATGAACCTGATGGAGGAGTGTTCGGTCTACATGTGTGTAAATTTCTGTGGTTGAGATAGATGTGTGACCAAGCATCTCCTGTACGGCCCTGAGGTCAGCACCGCCCTCCAGAAGATGAGTGGCAAATGAATGCCTGAAAATATGTGGATATACATTTTTTTTGATCTTTGCTTTTTGGGCATATTTATTAACAACATTCCATATGCTCATACGGCTAAGCGGCCCACCTCTTTGATTTAAGAAAAGTTTGTTTTTACTTTTTCCCGGTTTAGCGTCATTCAGAAAGGAATCTCGAACATCATCAAGATAATGCTTTATGGATATCCGGGCCATTTCACCCACAGGTACCAGTCGTTCCTTGTTCCCTTTGCCTATTACACGGATAAATCCGATTTCAAAAAAAAGACTATCCGGTTCCAGGTTTGTTAGTTCACTAACACGCATGCCGCTGGCATAGAGGGTTTCCAGGATGGCTGCGTCTCGTATTCCGGAGGGAGTGGTGCGATCGGCCGCATCGATGATCAGTTCAACCTCAACTGTATCGAGCACTTCAGGTAGTTTTTGAGCTTTACGGGGAAGATCTACAAGTTCTGCTGGATTGGCTTCTGCAAGATGTTCTACTACGGCGAACTCATGAAAGCTGCGGATGCTTGATATATTTCTTGCAATCGTACCGACTGCAAGCCCCATTTCGGTCAGTTCCGAAAGATACCTTTCAATGTGAGAGAGTGTGATGCCTCCAAGATCGCGCACTTTTAAATCGTGCGTCACATAATGCAGGTACCGTTCCAAATCATTACGGTAGGAGAGGATTGAATTTTCTGCCAGTCCTTTTTCAAGCGTGATAAACTGAAGGTATTGCTTCAATTCCGCTTCAAAGGATGCCATTTATTATGTGTTTTCTTTTTCAGATACTTCCTCAGGCTGAGTTTTGATATCGGGGGTATCAAGCGGAGCAGGAACCGGTTCTTTTTTCTGGTCTTCGGGATATTCAATTCTGCTGTGATAGACACCTTTGAGAATACTCAGAAACGTCTCTTTGATAATCTGAATCTGCCTGAAGGTAAGCGGACAATTGCTAAGCTGTCCATCACTGATATGTTCATCCACAAGCCTGTTTATCTGATTTTCAAGCTTACTGTAGGTGGTGTCTTTCATAGAACGGCAGGATGCTTCCACGCCATCTGCGAGCATCAGAATCCCCTGTTCTTTCGAAAATGGTATAGGCCCGTCGTAACGAAAATCTTCCTGCTGCACATCACCCGACTCTTCTTTGGCTTTATTATAAAAATATTTGATGAGTGATGTTCCGTGATGTGTCTGGATAAAATCAATCACAACTTCAGGCAGATTGCGTTCATGGGCAATTTTCACTCCCTCTGAAATATGAGATTTGATCACCAGCGCACTCATTCTTGGTTTCAGTTTATCGTGATCGTTCGATTTATTCTGGTTTTCAATGAAATAGGAAGGTTTCACCATTTTGCCAATATCATGGTACATAGCTCCAACCCTGCAAAGGAGAGCATTGGCTCCTATCTCTGAAGCAGCTGACTCAGCCAGATTGGCTACCTGCAAACTGTGGTGAAAGGAACCTGGAGCTTTGTTCATCAGCTCTTTCATCAGCGGAAGGTTGGTATCGGCAAGTTCGAGCAATGTAAAGTCAGTGGTGATTTTGAACATCTTCTCAAACAGAAGAATCAGCGGGTAGGTAAACAGGATGAAAACCGAGTTCACACCAATGAAAAACAGGTCACTTAAAAACTTCTCCCACCCTGTAAAACGAGCCAGGCCAAAGCCGGCAATCACCAGCATGTATGATACAAAGACAATCCCCGGAGTGATAAAAAAGAACTGGGAGCGCCTTTTAATGTCCCGAACGGAAAAAATACCAAGTCCGCAGGCTGCGATGGTTGCAACGAGATATTCGAAACTGTAATCGTGCATCATGCCCGTAATAATGGCAATACTAACGGCAGCCATCAGCCCCACTCTCGAATCAAAAATAATGGTGAGAATAATAGGGGCAATGGCAATTGGAACAATAAAGCTGTTAACATTTTCGAGCGGATAAACGATAGCACTGGCAACTGTAACAATGCTGAAAACCAAAAATACCAGCAAAAACATAGCCGGTTTATCGTAAATGTTACGTCTGTAGAGAAAGAGATAAAAGAAAAACATCATCACTGCAATGATGATTACAATCGATTCCCCTAAATACCGCAGCCATCTTTCCATTTCAGTAGCCGTGAGTGCACGGGCTTCAGACAGGCTTCGGAGAATATTTGCCGTTTCTTCGGTAACAATGTCTCCGCGGCGAATGATAATTTGTCCCTGGTCAACAGCTCCTTTGGTGGCAGAGATATTTTCCAGATTTTCGGACAGAAGTGCTTCTGTGTCGGATTCGCTGAAAATGTAGTTTGGTATTATTACCTGGTTATAGAGTAGTTTCGCTGCCCTGGCCACATCGGGAATAAACACCCGGTTAAAATGGAGGCGGGCATATTCAGCGGCTTCCGCTTCGTCGCGTGTATTTGCAATGTTGATTGAGCGTTCGGTTAGCTGCCGGAGATTGCGAATGGTAATTTCGTTGTGGTCCAGATCGTCTTTGTTTCGGTTGATGATACCATCAGCGAGCAGTCTGTCAACAATATCTTCAAGATGATTACTGATCTGGAAAATAACCGCCCGGCGCTCAGGCTGGTTATTCATAATAACATTCGCATAATTCTCAAGGAGAGTATCCCAGGCATCGCTATCTAAATTAACATTGGCAGCTTCGCGGTCTTCATAGTATCGCAGACTGTCATCAGGAGCTGATGAACCATTATCTTGTTTAGATCGCTGCCACTGGAGGTAGCTGTCCATTACCGGCTGCATACTTCGGTACAGGGAATCTATTCGGCCTTCTATGATGATGTCGGCATCATTATTAACGTGATAAATAGGAGAGGTTTGACTTCTGATCTCCTCTCTCTCTTGCTGGAGTTCTTCTGCAGTTTTTTTGATGGAAAAAGTGAATGGTGCAGTCAGGTCATCCGACCTCCAGGGTTCTCCAACAGAGTACTGAGATACCGGCTGAAAGGAAGTTTGGGGAAGAATAGCAAGTACAAGGCCAAGAAAAACAAATAAAATTACCCACCGAAGATACATGCTTTTCTTTTCGTTGAGCACTTTTTCTTCCCGGGTTTTATTGGCTCCGATACCGGGAGCCGACTCTTCCTTCTTTCGGCCCAATCCAAGTTTTTTGAGAATACTCATAATCAGATTTCAATGGATGCCACGTTTATATTATTTCGTAGCATAATGAAAGTATAAAAAGGTATTATGACTAATAAAAGATAAATATTGTTGGGATATCTCTGTTAAATATCTATTTATTCACCAACCAGATTTCGAAACTCTTCTTCGTCTAATATTTTGATATTTAGCTTCTTAGCTTTGTCGTATTTACTTCCCGGTGAATCTCCTGCGAGAAGAAAATCCGTATTTTTACTTACAGTTGATACTGTTGAACCGCCGTGTTTTTCGATAATAGCCTTTGCTTCACTTCTTGTGTAAGATGGTAGTGTTCCGGTTAAAACGATTTTTTTGTCTTTTAATTTTGATGATAATTGTTCGGATTCTTCCATCTCAAATGAAAGTCCGGCATGTTTTAGTCGTTCAACAAGAGCAAGGTTTATTTCGTTGGTGAAAAAAGCTTTTACGGATTCGGCAATTTTAGGCCCTATTGAATCCACGGATTCCATGGTTTCTTCATCGGCCTTCATGAGTGTATCCATTGTTTTAAAATGTTCAGCAAGATCTTTTGCCACCGTGCGGCCTACAAAACGGATTCCAAGTGCATAAATGATCCGATCGAGCGGTTGTTCTTTGCTTTTTTCGATAGCATTCATCAGGTTTTGGGCACTTTTTTCAGCCATTCGTTCCAGCGGAACCAACTCTTCTTTTTTTAAGTCGTAGAGGTCGGCATAGGTGCGTATGAGTCCTTCAGTGATTAGTTGATCAACTACGGCTTCACCGAGCCCCTCAATATCCATCGCATCACGGGAGGCAAAATGTTTTACACGTTCACGCACCTGAGGCGGGCACTCCGGGTTGATGCATCTCCATGCCACTTCATCATCGAGCTTCACCAGCTCTTGCCCGCATGCAGGACAATATTTTGGCATGGAGAATGGTTCAGGTCGATTTTTACGATCGGGGTTTACGACGCTTACAACCTGGGGAATGATTTCTCCGGCTTTTTCTATAACCACAGTATCGCCGGGCCGGATATCTTTTCGTAAAATTTCATCTTCATTATGTAATGAGGCCCGTTTAACGGTTGTACCGGCTAAAAGAACCGGTTTGAGTTCAGCAACTGGTGTGATTTTCCCCAGCCTTCCGACCTGAAGGGTGATCGATTCGAGAATAGTTGCAGCCTGTTCTGTTTCAAATTTATATGCGATGGCCCAGCGCGGAAATTTGGAGGTACTGCCCAGTTCCTCATAAAAGCGTTCTTCATTAACTTTCACAACTACGCCATCGGTTTCGTAAGGCAGATCCTGCCGAAGCTCACCCCATTGGTGAATCACATCAAGTAGGTCATCAACAGTCGTGCAGACTTCAAAATACTCACAGACAGGGAACCCCAAGCGCTTCAGGAGCTCCATTTTTTCTGCGTGAGTTCGATTAAGGTCAGTTTCTTCAAGAATAAGGTCGAAGGCAAAAAATTTGATGGGCCTTCGCGCCACTTCCCTTGTATCCTGCATTTTGAGTGAACCCGCGGTAGAGTTGCGGGGATTGGCGAACGGTGCTAGATCTTGTTCTTCACGATTTTGGTTGAGCCGTACAAAAGCCTCTTTTTCCATGTAAGCTTCGCCGCGGATTTCCAGTACATAAGCCGATGTCCCCTTTACAGAAAGGGGAATTTCACGAATGGTTTTAAGATTTCGGGTGATATCATCACCTTTGGTGCCATCGCCCCGAGTGGCCCCTGTAACCAATTTTCCGTTCTCATACCGCAGTCGGATGGAAGCTCCGTCGAATTTTAATTCCACCGCATAGCTGAAATCGGAATGCCCAAGAATATCTCTCACACGTCGGTCAAAATCGCGTAAATCTTCTTCATTATATGTATTGTCAAGGCTAAGCATCGGGTGGGGGTGCTCCACAGTGGGGAAATTACTGGAAGGTTCACCGCCAATCCGCTGTGTGGGAGAGTCTTTTGTAATAAGGCCAAACTCCTGTTCCAAACCGCCCAGTTCGGCAAGGGCTTCATCAAATTCCCGGTCACTGATAAATGGCCGCGCATCTTCATAATAAGCTTTGTTAGCGCGGTTCAGCAAATCGCGTAATTCCTTAACGCGTTTTTCAGCAGTGGGTTTATCCATCTGAGGTTTTGAGCAAGGTTAAAAAGAAGGGCGATCTGCTATACTGTCGGGCGCTGCTACACCGTCGGGCAGTTCAAAAGAGACCGACTGAGCCCATTTGGAATCAGCAGAGAAAATGTCGCGTGTCAGTTCAATAACATTTTCATTTTCATTAAAATAGTTTTCGAGGAAATTTTCAATGATGTGCCCATTTTTAAAGAGCAATAGATTAGAATAAGGGCCTCGTATACGAATGGTGTCCTGAAACTCAAAGCGGAGAGCTACACCCTGCTCAAGCCAGTAGGGGTCGAGTCTGGGTTTCAGGTCACTCCATACTCTCACCGGATCCAGGTTACTGTAAGCAGCATAAACAGTGATGTAGAGAACATCGTCCAGCTCCACGTTTTGCAGCTGTGTATCACTGCCAGCAATATCGTTTTGGTTTGGTTCGTCGAGGTTTAAAGATAAACTGCCCTGTGTTGACTGAGACTCTGTATCAACAGATTGCTCCTGGCTGTCTCGATCGGTAAAAGCAGCGAAATAACCATTATTGTAGAGTAAATACCCTGCAAAAGCGGCAATGATAAACAAAATGATTAAACCAACAATCCAGATCGGTGTATGTTTTTTTTCTTCTGAAAACTTATGGCCCATGTTGGCCCAGTCTACATTTCGTCTGGAAGAAGTACTGCCCGGTTTGGGTGCCGCAGGCCTCTTTTTTTCAGCAGAAGGTTTTACAGTTTTTTCTGTGAAGTTTACTTCCTTTTTTTGAATGGAGGGACTGCTTTCAGATTTTATTTCCGCTTCGGTTTGTTCAATAGTTTTTGTCTGAGAAGATTTAACTGACTCTTCTTCTTTATTTTTTATTGGCTGTTGCCCGGGAACGTTTACCTCTTGTTGAGCAAGTGCTGTAAATTGCTGCAGCAACAGATGATTGTAATTGCCGGTTTCCCACTGGTCCAGAGCCTTGATCATTGTATCTTTATCAATTTTCAAGGCCCGGCCGTAACTTCTTACAAAGCTGCGTATGTACGTTTTTCCCTCATCTTCGCGTGAAAAAATTGAATCGTTTTCGATACTTTTAATGGTATCTACAGGGATTTTTGTTGCATACTGAATGTCTTGGATACTCAGTCCCAGGTGAGAACGAATTTTTGAAAGGTCTTTACCAATTGAAGGCATAAAAATTCTTTATCTGAATTATCTGAAAATTTGATCTTTTGAACGATTTGGTGACATCTAAATCGTTACAATAAAGATAAGGTAAAAAATACCGCAAAAAATGTAAGAAATTTCAGGATTTTGGTTCATACTAATATGAAGCAACTGAAAAAAATCCTAATAACTTACCAAAACATTGTATTTCCTCTAACGTGTGCGTGCTGCGGATCGTCCACATCGGAGCAAAACTGTTATTTGTGTGAATGGTGTAAACTCGATCGGTTCGAAAAAGCAGGTACTGACCCCGGAAGCTTTCTGCCTGAACGAATTCGGTTTTTTTTTTCAATGTGGTATTTTGACAAGGGCGGATATCTTCAAAAGCTTTTACACGACTTGAAGTATCATCACCTGAAAGGAGTGGGGGTAGAGCTGGGAGAATGCCTCGGCCGGGCCTTTTTAAATAATTTGGATTCATCTATAAGAGAAGAGTTTGCCCTCGTCAAGCCGCTGCTGGTGCCGGTGCCTCTTTACAAATCGAGACAAAGAAAAAGGGGATACAATCAGGCAAGAGCCATGGCAGAGGGTGTGGCCCGGGTGACATCATGGCCGGTATCCCGAGAAGGTTTGATAATCAGGAAAAAGAATACAAAAACGCAAACCGGTCTGAATTCCCATGAACGGGAAAATAATCTCTCCGGCGCATTTGAAGTAACAGACAGTGCAGAGCTGCAGGATAAATTCCTCATTTTAATTGATGATGTTTTTACAACAGGATCTACCACATTCGAAGTGGCAAAAACAGTTTTGAATGATGAAGAAAAAGCCGGGATTTTAACAGTAGCAAAAGCGTAAATGGCAAAAGAGAAGACTCTTTGAATTTTGCAAGAGTAAACGGTTCAATTCAGCTATGAATGGTACCGGAAAAAGATCGTATATTTGATGTTTTGACGAATTCACTACCACCAGTAAACCCGATGAAACCAGAATTTATTTTTTTCGATATCGACAATACGCTTCTCGACCATTCATCTGCTGAGGCCAGTGCACAGCGGGAGATCTACTCACAATTCACCGAGTTACAGCAAGTAGCCGTAGATGAATGGCTGGATTCTTACAAGGAGATCAATAACGGGCTTTGGCTTCAGTATCAGAACGGTGCAATTGGCCGTGAGCAGCTCCAGCGAACCCGGTTTGAAGAAACGATGGCTTCGCTCGGAATCTTATCGGAAAGGAGTGATGAAATCGGAAAGAGGTACATGGAAGTGTACCGCGAATACTGGTGCTGGATTGACGGTGCAGAGGAAGCTCTTGAGGAAATCTCGGGGAGATATCCGGTAGGTTTTATTACGAATGGATTTTTGGAAACACAGCATAAGAAGATCGAGCAAATGGAGTTGACCCGCTTCAGCAATCTGTTCATTATCTCCGAAGAGATCGGGGTTATGAAACCGCACCAAAAAGTATTTGATACAGCTGCCGAAAAAGCGGGAAAGCTGCACGAATCTATTTTGTATGTGGGAGATTCCTATTCATCAGACATCATTGGAGGGAAAAATGCGGGCTGGAAAACCGCTTGGTTTACTGCTTTGATTGAAGAAACTATTGAGAATTCCACCGCCGATTTCTGTTTTGAGGAGTACCCGGTTCTCGTAAATTTTTTGAATGGTGTAAAAGTATAAAGCAAGAAATAGGACCTATTGGAAATTTTTGCGGGTACATTAATTTAATATGGTTTTTTGTTCATTGGCTATTCTGTATTTCACCAGGTACAATTACAATTTTTGGCAGAGAGAGGGAAAAAAAGTCAGGTTAAGGATGAAATAATAGAAATTGGAATAATTTTTGACATATCAAAAGGAAAAGCATAGCAGGTCTTTTTTATTTTTATAACACCCTGAACAGGAAACTGATTCAGTTAACTTTACTGGAGGTTTGTTATGGTTATTCGCAAGAAACCCGATGCAGATTTAAGAAACTATCATTCTATTTTTCTTGAAATTGGACTTTTGTTGGTTTTGATTATTTTTATTGTTCTGACACGAATCGATATACGGGCTTCTTCGGATAGAGAGTTCGTTCCGATGGAAAGAGAGGTGGTACAGATGGAAGAAATTATTCAGACCCGTCAGATTGAAACACCACCGCCGCCGCCACGACCACCCGTGCCGGTGGCTGTTCCCAACGATGTGATCATTGATGATATTAACATTCAGATTTATACGGAATTTGACCTTGGTTCACCACTGCAGCTGCCTCCTCGTCCTGTGCAGGAAGAAGAAGAACCAGAAGAGGACTTTTTTGTGGTGGTTGAGCAGATGCCGGAACTAATCGGGGGGCTTTCACAGCTGCAGCGCCAGGTGCGTTATCCCGAAATGGCAAGAAGAGCGGGTATTGAAGGCCGTGTTTATGTACAATTTATTGTAAATGAACGCGGCGAAGTTGAAGATCCGAAAGTGATTCGTGGTATTGGTGGAGGTGCAGACGAAGAAGCTCTCAGAGTTGTTTCACAGGCACGATTTACACCTGGAATGCAGCGCGGGCGACCGGTACGGGTTCAGTATATGCTGCCGATTTTTTTCCGTCTGCAGAATTGATTTAGAAACTATCGGTAATCTGGATATTTCACCAAGAGTTATTAAAGATTCTGGCATGGGCATGCCTTTGTCAAACACAGCTAACTCAAGTTCCGAAAAATAGCGATGTAGTGGCTACAAAATAAGGTTCATTTAAAAGTGTGATTCTGGATGCGGGTTAAAAGGTAAAAAAATTCTCTACTCTCAATCGGGCATGGTTACTTTCAACAGGCTGTACTGATAAAAACGGAAATGGGAAGAGAAATGAGCTTCTGGAAAATTATCGCCCGAAATCATCTTCAAGACGAACAATATCCTCTTCGGAAGAAGGAGCAGAGGGATTGCTGTGCTGCCAAATTTCGGCAATTACACCCCATTCCTTAAGGCCAATGAGACGATGGCGTTCTCCCTGTTTCACATAAATTGTGGTGCCGGTTTTGTGGTCTGTAACATCTCCCAGTTTATCAGTATCACTCTTGATAACTCCAACCGAACCACTGATTACTGACCAAACCTCTGATCGCAAATTGTGATATTGCCATGAAAGTCTTTTTTCGGGCTGAACCAGTAAAACTTTCGGGCTCAGCATGGCATTGCCATCTTGCCGGTTTAATTTAGCCTGAGGAAAAAAAGATCTTATGAAGCGTTCAAGAGAATGGTTATCAATCAGAAAATAACCACCCCAGGGCCGGTTCTGGTCTTTGCCAGAAATTTGAATCTCTTTCAGGGTCAAAAAATTTTCAACTTCACTAAATACAAGTTCTTTGCTCTCTTTCGATGAGAAATGTTTCATTTCTATCTTCTCTTTTTTTAATTGTGGCACATCCCGCCATTCAAAATTCTAACGATTCTTAATTCTTAAATGTAAGGGTAATATTTGAATGCTAAAATATTTTTGATTTATTGTTGTGAGGGTGCAGAATTAAAGAATATTTGCTTCAGATTCATTGGTAATGGGAAATCGAATAATAAATTCTGTACCGGAACCGGGCTTGCTGTTTACAGAGATTGTGCCGTTGTGCAAGTCGGTAAAATGCTTGATGATGGATAAACCAAGACCAGTACTCTTTTCTCCGGTAGTACCCGGTCTTTCGTATGAAGAATCCATTTTAAACAGGCCTGATAACATTTCATTGGTCATGCCGATTCCATTATCACGGACGGTTAGCAATAGCTGACCGTTTTTATCCAGCTCAAAGATAATTTCAACATACCCGCCTTCGTGTGTAAATTTTATGGCATTTGAAATGAGATTTCCAAGAATCTGTTCGAACTTTTCAGGGTCGAGAAGGAGATAACGAGCCACATTTTTTATTTGAAAATCGAGATTGATTTTTTTGAGGTCAGCTGTTGGTTTATAAAGCTTCTCAACATGCTCAATGATATAGAATAGGTCGGTTTCCTTCAGGTTTAGCGAAAAGCCCTTAGAATCCATAATGGTATAATTCAGAATATCATTAACCATAACATTCATTTGGCGTGCTGACTGAGAAAGAAGCAGTAATAACTGCCTGGTTTCCGGATCTTTAAATTCTGTGGTTTCCATGAGGAGCGAACTCATTCCGATAATTCCGCCAAGGGGAGAGCGGATATCATGACTGAGAATCTTCATGAGATTTAATTTATGTTTATTCAGCTCATGAAGTTCGGCGTTCTGCTTTTTTAATTCAAAATGAGCCATTACCTGTCTGGCCAGTATTTTTAGCTGGTGTTTCTGTTTCTTACTCATTTTCCGTGGTTTATAATCAAGCACGCACAATACACCTATGATATTACCACTGGGGTCAACAAGCGGGGCACCGAGATAATAAGTAATAAATGGTTTGTCCTTTACATAAGGCAGGTTTTTGAAGCGGTCGTCTTTGGTAAGGTCGGGAACCTCAAACAGAACATTTTCATGTATGGTGTACTGGCAAACCGATTCAGATCTTGGCATTCTCCTGATACTATCAGAAGCTCCAAAAACTGATTTGGTCCATTGTTCTTCTTCATCAATAAGGTTGATATTGGCCATGGGAGCTTCACAGATGGATGCCGCAAGTGCAGTAAGGTCATCAAACTCTACTGAAGATTCAACACCATTAATTTGATAGGACCGAAGAGCCTGAATGCGGAACAGTTCATTTTTAGGTTTCATATACCATACTTATTAAGAAAAATGAATTAGTTTAAGGACATTTCTTTAGCAATTAGATTTTCGAGAACTTTAGGGTGCACAGGCTTGATTAAGTAATCAATAAATTGAGTCTGTTCGGCCTTTTTTCGATAGGTGCTGTCTGAGTTTCCGGTAATATAAACGACTGAAACCTCACTTTCTTCTTGAGCTTTTTTAACAATATCAATTCCTGAAATTGATGAACTGAGATTGATATCAACAAACATTAGGTCAGGTTTGTATTGTGCGATTACATCCAGTGCTTCACCAGCATCGTGAACTTTTTTTATTTCTTTAATACCTGTTTTTTTGATGATCATTTCAAGACTCAGTGCCTGTATGGCATCATCTTCTATAATCAATATTTTCATTAGTTAATCCGTAAAAGTGTCAATTTGGGTTTGGATGCTTTTGCATTAAGTATCAATGGTTTTGCTGGTGTCTCTGGTGAAATCAGTTTTATCAACACTGAAGAGCAGATATTCCGGATTCTTTTTTGGAAGAATTGACGCTCCTTCAATTTGATTGAACAATGTTTTTATCAGCATATGTTTTATCGATTCGGAGCTATTAGCAGAATCTTTGGATAGAAGTTTATTTACATCAATTAAGCCCTTTTTCTGTCAAAAATGTTCATTAACTCAATGTATAGCTACAGAAACCGGTTCTGAACTTTTTTCGTTTTAGATTCAACGAAGGTGAGGGGGAAATGTCGTAGAAAAAGAGGGTGTTATTTCCATAGGAAAAAAATTTGGATCATAAAGCATTATATATCAACAATTTATAGTTTGTTTAGAATTTTTACTGTGAGATATTCGGGCTAAAAAGCTCTCTTGAATGCCCTTAGGTGTTTTTACTTATGGATCAGGTATTCAGGCTTGTAATTGTTCCCGCCAAAGACAGAATGAATGGCCTGCATTAACTCTTTACGGCTTGGCTCGTAGTAGACGTAACCATTAATTCCCATGTCATATAATGGTTTTACCAGTATAAGTGAGCGGTAGATATGAAGAGCGATAATTTTCACTCCGGGCATCGTTTCTCTGATCTCTTTTATAAGCTGACGGGAGGGCTTTTCAATACTAATCAAATCTACAAGAATGAGATGCTTATCAAATTCACCATACATTATATTATAATCTTCTGAACCTACAACAGTAACTGTAACCTTAGGGTCAAACCCTTTTTGGATCAGATTTTGAATGATACGGGCTCGTACTTTTTGGTCCGAGATTATGCTGATATTATGTGTATTACTATCCATAATATAAATCTAAGAACAGTAATATTTTTACGATATAGGTTTTAGAGCGTATTTTTCCATGTAACAAATACGTAAAAAGGCGTAATCAGGTAAGTAGTATTATAAATAACGAAGGAAGTGGCGGTTATTCATCACTTGGTGATATGATGTTGTTCTGGAACGCATATTTCACAAGTCCGGCGGTATTTCGGGCTCCCGTTTTTTGAAGCAGATTCCTTCGGTGGGCATCTACAGTTCGCGAACTTATAAAGAGTTTTTCTGCAATCTCCTGATTTGTGAACTCTTTGATGATAAGTTCCAGGATTTCGAGTTCCCTGTCGGTAATATGAACAAGTTCAGACGATGAGGACTTGCCTTTCCCTTTTACCAAATCCATCATAATACTGTGAGTAGCTTCATCACTGAAGTAATGCTTGCCATCTACAATCGTCATAATAGCATCTTTGAGTTCGTTTCGTCCGGCACTTTTCATGATATAACCCGAAGCTCCGGCCTGGATCATTTGGCGGATATGCAGATCATCATTACTCATTGTTAAGGCAAGTACTTTAATATCTTTATATTTTTCCTTAATCTCTTTAGTGGCCGTGATACCGTCCATTTCGGGCATGTTAATATCCATCACTACAAGATCGATGAGCGTATCATTAAGAATTTCAAGAGCCTCTTTTCCATTGCTGACTTCAGCTACAACTTCGATACCGGGCTGAGATTCAAGCATAAGTTTAATGCCGTCTCTTACAATTTTATGATCATCAGCCAGTAGGATTTTTATATTTGCCATTATTTGAGTGTTTTGTTTTAAACCGGAACGACAACAGAAATACTGGTGCCCCTGTTTTTGTTGCTCACAATATCTATATTTGCTGACATAGCCCCAACTCTTGTTTTCATGCTTCTTATTCCAATCCCCGAACTGTTTTTAGACGTATCAAAACCGACACCATTATCTTCAATTGTCATAAGGATTTCTCCGTTCGAATATACAAGTTGAATTTCAATTTTTTCAGGGTTTCCGTGTCGTATGGCATTATTCAGTGCTTCCTGTAAAATACGGTAGAGATTAATCTGAACTTTATCCGGAATTACCACACCATCCATATTTTTGTAAAAAAAGAACCGGATGCTGCTGTTTTTTTGCAAGTGGTTAACAAGGGACTCTGCAGCAAGTTCAAGGCCATAATCTTGTATGGCCTTGGGAAGCAGGTTCTGTGATATACTTCGAGTTTCAGAGATCGCGTGGTTAAGAAAATCGAGGCCGGTTTTAAAAACATTTGATAATTCATCCGGGATTTTCGGCATATCTTCATAAACGGACCTTAGATTCATGTTAGAAGCCGAAAGATACTGTCCAAGGCCATCGTGGAGTTCTTTAGCAATACGCTGCCTTTCGCGCTCTTCACCTTCAATAATTGCACTGATAGCACGCTCTTCGGCCAGGCGCTGTTCTGTGATATCATGAGCAATTACCAATCGCTGATTTTTACCTTTATAAGCAATTTCTGAAGATGAGACTTCAACAATGAGCTTTTCCCCGTCTTTCGTTAAATGGGTCCACTCTTTGAAGGATGGTTTTGAACGGTCCTTATTAAGTTTTTCTTCCCGGCTTGCATCTTCAATTTCGGATTGTGGCCGGATATCGAGGATAGTCATTTCCAGCATTTCATCATGGCTGTATCCGTATTTTCTGAGTGCTGCATCGTTTACTGTAGAAAATCGCAGGGTTTCAGGGTTGTAAATCCACATTGGAATAGGATTTTGTTTAAACAGAAGCCTGTATTGCTCTTCTGAGGCTTTTAGTTCTTCTTTGGCTCTTACATCGGCAGTAATATCTGCAATAGCACCAACCATAATTTCATTTTTTCCGTCTTTGTCCTTTAAAAAGTAACCTTTATCAACAACCACAGAATATTCATTCTTGCCGTTCAGAAGTTTATAGTGTTCAATCCAGTGTCCGTTATCAGATGCTGCAGCTTTTTTGAGGCTTTTCTGTACTTTATCCCTGTCATCAGGATGAATTCTTGATAACCACCAATTATAAGTTGTTTTTATTTCCTGTTCGTTAAAGTGAAACCGGCTTTCCCAACCGTCGCTCCACCAAACATTGTCAGATTCAAGATTCCAATCGTAAAGTACATCGTTTGAGCTGTTTGCAATCATTTCAAACTTGTAACTCTGTTTTCGCAGCTCCTCCTGGTACTCAATCTCTTTGGTTTGATCTACCATAGCACCGATAATTCGGATGACATCCCCCCTGCTGTTTCTCAGAATTAGTGCGGAATCCTTAATTTTTCGTTTACTGCCGTCAGCAGCAAAAAAGGTATATTCTTCTGTCCATGTAGATTTTTCGGAGTGTTCCGCAGCTATCATGCTGGAAACCACGCGCTCCCGGTCTTCATGTAAGATATGATTTGGCCAGAAGTCGGGATTATTTTCGTAATCTTTTTTTGTATAGCCAAGTACGTTTTCAATGCCATCTCCCCACCAAATTGTTTTACGGGCAGGATTCCATTCCCACACAACATCACTGGTTATATTAGCTGCAATTTCAAACCGTTGCTGTTCCTCTTCGAGTTGTTTTTCAATTTGCTTAAGTTCTGTAATATCAAGTACCGATCCGCGAATTATCTCTTTTCCAGCTGCGTCATCAAAAACCTTCTCGCCAAGAACCTGAACAAACCCTGTTTTATTTTCTGAATGAACAATTCTGTGAGTCAATTCAAAGGAAACTGTACTTCCGCTTAGATTATTATAAATGGACTGCTGAACCTTTTCAAAGTCGTCGGGATGTGTGATTTCAAGGTATTTTTCGAGGGATGGCTCGAATGAATCGATATCTTGTCTGTAAATATCATAGACAATATCAGACCACCACAATTTTCGGGTATCCATCTCCAGAGTCCAGTAACCAAGCCTGGCCAGTTCCTGCGCCTGGAGCAGCCTGTCACGGTTTTTTTGGAGTTCATACTGCTGCTCTTTTAAAATAGTGATGTCCTGTACAGTGCTGATTCTGTATTTCTTATTAGTATATTTTTCCTGGACAAGTGAAAGAGTGATAAGAGCGGGAAATGTAGAGCCATCCTTTCGTTTCAAGATCGATTCAAATGTGGCTTGTCCGGTATCTGAAAGTTTTTGAATTTGTTTTTTTTGATGGTTTTTCACAGAATCAGGGTAGAAATCATCAACATCAAGTCCGGGTATTTCCTGGTTTTCGTAACCGCACATACTTGCAAAAGCCTGATTTACCCTCTCCATTTTGTTGGTATTGTGATTACTTACCGATTGGCCTGTGTTTGAGTGAATGAAGAGGTCGGCCAGCAGGCGGTTCTCTTTTTCTACCTCAATACGTTCTGTGATATCCCTGTTTATTGCAACAACGCCTGTCATCTTTCCATCACTGTTTCGTAAAAGGCGTATAGAACTAAGAATATTCCGTTTGTTTACATGTTCTGTTTCCTGGATTACTTCACCGCCCCACTCTCCCATATCCATCAGTTGCCGGAGAGCTTCTTCTTCAGTTATGTCATCATAAGTTGTAGTAATCAGTGAGTTTAATTTTTTACCGATTGCCTCTTCACGTGTCCATCCATAGGTTTTTTCTGCGGCTTTATTCCAGCTTTTGATAATGAATTGTTTATCTGTGGAAATCACAGCATCCGACACTTCACGGAGAAGGTTAGCATGGTACTCTAAAAACTCTTTGTTTTGAAGTTCATCTGTCAGGTCAATAATGGAGCCGATTACACGAACAGCTTCACCATGGCTGTTTCTTAGGATAAACCCTTTTTCTTTAACATATTTTTCCTGTTTATTGTGGGTCAGTACCCTGTATTCAGCTTCCCAAAGATTAGAGTCCCCATGTAAAGAATCCTGGAATTTTCTGATCATTTTTTCCCGTTCATCCGGGTGAACCTGTTCCGACCATATATTTTTATTTTCAGCAACAGTTTCAGGCGGATAGCCAAAAACTGAGGTGATACCGTCACTCCACCAGGTTTCATTTCTCTTTATATCGTGATCATAAATAAGATCACTAACAAGACTCGATGTGATTTTAAAGCGTTGTTTTTCTTCTTCAAGCCGGGCTTCAATATTTTTTCTGTAGGTGATGTCAACGTGAGTTCCAACCATCTTTACAGGCTGGCCTTCTTCATTCCATTCCACGGTCCGGCCACGGTCCAGAATCCACACCCAATGTCCCTCTTTGTGTCTCATTCGAATTTCACATTCATAGATAGGCGTCTCGCCGGCAAAGTATCGCTCAACTTCCTTGATAAATATTTTTAGGTCATCAGGATGTACCAAAGAATTCCAGGTTTCGATGCTTATAGGCTGAAGTTCATCCAGAG
Organism: Balneolaceae bacterium; assembly: GCA_020832285.1. GTDB lineage: Bacteria > Bacteroidota > Rhodothermia > Balneolales > Balneolaceae > Rhodohalobacter. The sequence continues at coordinate 2,008 of JAFIFB010000012.1, read as the reverse complement.
TGTAACCTACAAGATTTGCCCAAACCTCGTCAAAAACCGTTTCACCCGATTGCGGGTCCCACTCCCACATACCAACATTAGAACTGGTGGTCGTGAGCTGGAGCCACTCTTCTTTATGTTTTAGCTGCTCTTCAATTTTTTTCCGCTCTGTTATATCGATCCCGATACCAATCTGTGTGTCATCCGAGAGGCGGATATTCGTCCATGCGGTTTGAATTTTCTTTCCGCTTTTGGTGATAATTTCAATATCTTTCCATCTTCCATCAAGACTTTGCATGAAACGGCTGACCATTTCTCTATACTCCTTGTCGGGGTAAACCTTTTCCATGAGATTAACCGAGGACAAATCTTCATTTTTCCAGCCGACTATTTGCTCAAACTCTCTGTTTACAGAAAAATCGGAAATATCTGGCCTGTAAATGGTTAACATTACAGGAATCGTTTCCATGATTTTATTTTGGAGCTCCTGCTCTCTGTCGAGTGAAGTTGTGTAACTTTTAACCATCCAGTACAGAGCGCCTGCCGTTATACTTATATAAATAATTCCTTTTGCGGTCTGCATGCTTGATAGCTGCACCAGATCTTGAGAAAACCACCCAAGAATATGGTCGTTCGTGGATATCCAAAGCAGAGCAAACAAGATATAGATGAGCGTGATTCGAAAAGGTGTAAATTTCATGATACCAGAAGTTTATTCCGCTAACTTTACAACTTTACCAGTAGACAGTCAACAGGAAAGGTTCGAAAAACGGGTATTCCCGCCAAACGATTTAAGGCCGTAAAACTTTAAAATTAATTTCTCGACTTTCCTGCCTGTTACTTTATAGAACGAAGGGTGTTAGCCCGCATTTCTCACCAAGAAATTTGGTTGTGGGCAATCCCGACGGCAGTCGGGAGGAAATGGTGGCGGAAACGTACCTTAGTACGTTGAGCAAGCCATTTCAGAGACAACACAGCCCACGGGCAATTTCACTGCGTGGGAATCGCTACGCTCGGAGCGCAGCATCTGACAGAGTGTTTTTGGCACCATCGCTGAAAATGTAGGCTAAGGCATTAATAATCAAATTAATAGATTTTTCCATGATTTTTTCTGTGAGAAATGCGGGTTATTGCGCCAAGTAAATCCATGAAAGGGGGATTTGGCAATTTACGTTCTTTGAAACCTTTCGCAGGAAACCTATGGGTATCCAAATCCCATCCGGTAAAGCCTAACCAGCAGCCGGAACCGAGTCTTGCGTAGTCAGTCGAGAGGCTGGCACGAAGCGTAGACAGGGAGTGGGAAAGCCGTGTGATTGAGCCACGAAATATTTCTTTTCGCTGGAGCTTTCGTTGTTAGCCTAAGCGGGAGCAGCAGTGTTACGGCGTTAACAAGGTGAGTCGTAGCATGACGGTCGGGGTCCCAGAGCAGGGCAAACCCACATGAGGTTTCCATGGGAACTTGGGAGAGCCTAACGTCTCCACTTGGAAGCAAACCGGTAAAAAGGGTAGCCGGTTGATCAATTGCCCTGGCAAGCCTGTCGACAACTGCCGACGGGGTTGCGTTAAGAATCAGCAGTTACCAAGTGGTATCCGAGCCGAGGGAAACTGAAGGTTAGGAGATGGGCGAAGGCAGTCTTAGTGCCTCCATAGTACCGTCGAAGGATGGGGAATTGACTCCACGAGACCCATCTGTCAGGGAAGGGAAAATTCTGTATGGAGACATGCAGTGGGCACCTGTTTGTGGACATGTAACTCAGAAACATAACATGAACCAGAGTCATTGACCACTATGTCAACCCTCGATTTACATATAGCGGAAAGGGCGAGGGCGTACCCCGATGAGCCTTTGACGAACCTGCACAGCTTTATTGATGTGGCTTTACTGGCCGAAAGCCTGGATGCCCTGAATAAGAAAGGGGCACCCGGAGTGGACGGGCTGAGCTGGAGCCAGTACAATGAGCAGCGGGCCGAACGGTTGCCGGAGCTGCTGACGCAGTTCAAAAGCGGGCATTACCGCGCCCCGGCGATT
>JAFIFB010000009.1 GCA_020832285.1 Balneolaceae bacterium | reverse complement strand
AGATTCCTCTCAATCGTACCTATATGGAATTAAGACCTGTTTCAGTGCAACTTAAAACGCTGTCATTACAGTCTCTCAATCGTACCTATATGGAATTAAGACAATGTTAATGTCTTCTGTTTTAACATCAATCCCGTACTCTCAATCGTACCTATATGGAATTAAGACTTCTATATTATTCATGGTTATATGTACTATATGGTTCTCTCAATCGTACCTATATGGAATTAAGACGTACGTGATCTGTTTCAACTTTAAACTGATTCGGGTCTCTCAATCGTACCTATATGGAATTAAGACAAGCGTTTCCCTGTCCATAATCGCTTTCTCTTTTGCTCTCAATCGTACCTATATGGAATTAAGACAATAGTAAGTTTATCACTTTTAGTTTTTTTCGGTATCTCTCAATCGTACCTATATGGAATTAAGACGTTCATTCAACTCCCCTATATATTTTAATTGTTCATCTCTCAATCGTACCTATATGGAATTAAGACGATAGTGCCAACAGTTGCCATATAGCCGTTTCGTGTCTCTCAATCGTACCTATATGGAATTAAGACGGTTTCTGAGTTTATCTCTTTCCATACTTTTGAAATCTCTCAATCGTACCTATATGGAATTAAGACAAAAATCATATTCAAATATTGAGGCGTAATTCCAGCCTCTCAATCGTACCTATATGGAATTAAGACCCGGTACTTCCAGTTACCATCGTCCTGCATAAAAACCTCTCAATCGTACCTATATGGAATTAAGACGCTTTCCCGTAGCCAGTGATGTGGTAATACAACTCACTCTCAATCGTACCTATATGGAATTAAGACACAACAGGACAAAACAATTTTATTTCATTCGGCGTGCTCTCAATCGTACCTATATGGAATTAAGACGACATCGTGTAAGTGAATGTGCATTTGTGCCCGGTCTCTCAATCGTACCTATATGGAATTAAGACACCACGTACCATCTCTGATATGTGAATCTGATTTGTCTCTCAATCGTACCTATATGGAATTAAGACCCTGCGTGCGTGTCCGAATATGTCGAGGTATTCCTCCTCTCAATCGTACCTATATGGAATTAAGACGTTTCGTCAACTTCGATAATATCAACCCTTTCACTACTCTCAATCGTACCTATATGGAATTAAGACTTAAGGGTTTGTTCTAGTTGTTCAAATATTTCATCCACTCTCAATCGTACCTATATGGAATTAAGACACGTCATACACATGATTGACTGTCTCAGCCCACTCTCTCTCAATCGTACCTATATGGAATTAAGACGATACCCCTGCATTCTTCTTGCCAACTGATCTACTCTCTAAATCGTACCTATGTGGAATTAAGATCCTCCTACGCATAAAGCTTCGGAGGACAGGCATTTTGAACTTTTTTACCCTCTGAATCTTTATGCGTAGTAGGGTAATCGTACCTTAATGGAATTAAATTAAAAGGAAAGCCCTCCAAGGGTTTCGAACGCTTGGAGGGCTCTGCCAATCGCGTCTATGCCTGCTCCGATGTGGGTTGGTCGGGGTGGAATGACTTTTTTGCTTTTCTTATTGTACCGAAGCAGTTTTAAAATTCTGTATGCAGAACAAGGGGCGGAGCTGGTTCCTATGCTTTTTCATCATAATATTTGGCTGCATGCATCTACTCTGATTTCTGTTTTTGCTTCATCATACGATTAGATGATTAAAAAACATGTAAATAACTTGCTCATTAGAAATCTAATTACGTTTTTAAGTAATCCATTTGGCATCAGGGAATTACTAACCAAATATCCGTAATGTTACGGGGTATTACGAAAGGGGACACAGTACGAGTCTGTAGCTATTTTACTCTTCGTAATCAGAATAACAGAACAGACCATGAAGATACGAATACGTTTTTCCGAAAACGCAGAGCCGGTTCCATTTCAGTATCCCTATCAATTATGTGGATTATTTCACCACTGGCTGGGAAATAATGACCTGCACGGCAAAATAAGCCTCTATTCGCTCGGATGGCTGAAGGGAAAAACCGACGTTAAGAATGGGGCACTCCATTTTCCACGGGGAGCCGTTTGGGATATTGGGATTTACAACAGCGGAATCTCTGAACAGATGATTCGTGGATTGCTGCTTAAAGATTTCGTTTTTCACGGGATGCAGATTAAAAAAGTGGACCGGCTCAAACCGCCTGCCTTTCATGAGGGATCTCACAGGTTTTTGGCCGGAAGTCCTGTCCTGCTGCGTAAGGTTGAACAAGATGGAAGCCGCACCCATGTTATTTACGATGATCCGGCAAGCAGCACCATTTTAAACCGGCTGATACACAAAAAAGCATCTGAGGCAGATTTTGGGCCGGGAGAAGAACTCAGCCTCCGGTTCGATTCAACCTATCGCAACCCCAAAACCAAACTGGTAGATATCAAAGGAATTAAAAACCGGGCGTCGGTCTGCCCGGTCATTGCAGAAGGCCCGCCCGAAGCCCTGGAGTTTTTGTGGACTGTCGGTGCAGGTGAACTTACGGGGGTGGGGTTTGGGAGTTTGGATCATACGGCAACAATGAGATAACCAAAAAAAATTCAACCATTTTTAAACAATATGCAGCTAACAGCAAAACAGGGGATTTATCTTGCCGGGCTACTTCATGACATTGGAAAGTTTTGGCAGCGAGCAACCAAAAGCAGGAAGACCTTAAAAAAATCCACATTGGATATGTCCGGTTCAATTTGTCCGGAAAGAAGTCCTGGACATCCAAGCCACCTTCACGCTCTTTATACCCATGAATTTTTCGAAAATAACCGGAGGGTATTGGCGGGCGAATTTGAATATGATGGAAAAACTTACCAGATGGGAAATGTTTCTGCCAGGCACCATAAACGGAATTTGGGTCCGGTAGAGCGAATTATCCAGTATGCTGATATACTTTCTTCAGGCCATGACAGGAGAGAATCTCCGGAGGAAGGTGATGATGGAAGATCAAAAGATGTTAAATACAAATACAAAAAAATCCCGTTGCTCAATCCGTTTGACAGGGTGTACAGAATTCGTAAAACAGACCAAAGCTATTTTCCTCTGAAGCCATTAGAAGTGAATGATACTATTTTTGCAGAAAGGGGGGTGGATCTCGATAAAGATAGAATGGCTGATTATGAGTCATTGTGGAAAGCATTTGCAGTTGAGGTTCAGAAGTTGCCCAAAAACAATTTTTCTGCACAGGTAAAAACACTCCTTCATTTACTCAAGAAATATACATGGTGCATTCCGAGTGCCACGAACACCATGCCGGATATCTCATTGTATGATCACCTGAAAACCACAGCCGCTATTTCCTGCTGCCTGTTTTACTCCGAAAGCCTGGAAGGGTTCGGGCCATTGCCGTCTACAAAGGAAGGATTGTTAGACGAGAATAAAAAACGTTTTGCACTGCTTGCAGGAGACTTTTCGGGAATACAGAAGTTTATTTATCAGCTTTCTTCCAAAGGAGCTGCCAAGACATTAAAGGGGCGTTCCTTTTATTTGAACCTGCTTCAGGATACTGTTATCAAAAGAATTTTATCCATTTTTGAGATTGAAGAAGCCCACGTACTTATGGCCAGTGGAGGGCGATTTCAGATTCTTCTTCCAAATGACTCAGCCATGTTAGAAGAAGTGGAGAAATTTGTTGGAATGGTAAACCTTGAACTTCGGAACGATTTTGATGGGACAATTTATCTGGCAACCGGAGTGGAAACATTTGCTGCAAAGACCTTTATGGTTTCAGACAGTGAAAAAACAGAGAAAAATGGTGTAAAAAACTATACCGATATAGTAAGCGAAGCCTATGAACGCGTAGAAGAGATGAAAAGCCGCAAGTATGCTTCGATAATAGATAAACAGTTCTTTAAGCCAGGGCCAGTTGCCGGGACAAGCAGTGATCAAATTTGTCATGTAACAGGAATGGATTTACAGGACCACCAAAAAAAATCTATTGATGAGGGGGTATATGTAAGTCTGGGAGTTTTTGAACAGATACAACTGGGCAGATGGCTTCGGGACGCTGACTACATATTGAAAATTAAAAAAAGAGACGGGGATTGGAATAAGAAGGAAATAACACCTTTGCAAAAGATTCTTCAGGCAGAAGAAACTATTGCGTATCGGTTTGTTAATAAATCAGAATTTGATTCGAAATATTACCAGGATTTATTGACGAAGGAACATCTACTGGAAGTTATTTCACTGAATAATACTGACTTTATGGAACTTTCTGAAACTGACAGTGTTGTTGCCCATTCCTTTATGTTTTATGGTGCAGGCTGGATTCCGGATGAAGTGACTGAAAAAGACAGTCAGGGCAATGAAACAGGAGATTTCCGGACGATTGAATTTACTGATATCGCTGAAGATGGAAAAAACAATCTGATGGCTGTCCTGAGGCTGGATGTAGACAACCTGGGCAGTCTGTTTAAAGAAGGTTTTAACGTGAAGGATGGTGTAGAGAAAAGTCTGGCCAGCATCTCTCGGTTCAGTAATATGAGCGAAAAGCTGGATCTGTTCTTTTCAGGCTACATTCATCATCTGATTAATGACATTCTTAAAGATAAGAATCAATTCGATCACACCCTTCTTTCTGAAAAATTTGGACAGAAAAATCCGAACCAATTCATCTTACCTGTGTATGCCGGTGGAGATGACGTGTTTATCATTTGTCGATGGGATATCGCCCCGCAGTTGGCAGAGCGTATTTATCGCGATTTTAAACGGTTTACGAATCATCACCCGGAAATGACACTTTCTGGCGGGGTAAGTATGGTGCACGGGAAATACCCGATTCATAAAGCTGCCTTGGAAGCCGAGGAATCTGAACATAAAGCTAAAACACTTAAAACCGCAGACTATAAACCGGACGGAAAGGATGCTTTCTGCATGTTTGGTCAGGCCATGAGCTGGAACGATTTTAAACAAGCCCGCGCCTTCGTAAAAGAGATTATCCGATTGCAGGATGAGATGGATTCTCGCGCTCTGCTCGGCTTTTTGCGTCGCTTGTATAGTGAGTATCATGAGGATGACCATTATGGCCGGTGGAGGTGGAGATCAGCCTACCGTCTGAAACGAATGGGTAAACGGTATAAAAATGAAGACGAGCTGATGAAACTGGCTTCCTGGTTATTCAACGGAACATTTAAGAAGGAGAATTTTCAACGAATTGAAATTATCCCGAAGAATGGGGCTTCAGTCATCAAACGCGAACCTGAACTGGTAGATTTGACCGGTTTTGCGGTTCGCTGGGTGCAAAGTTTAACTCGTAATCAATCATAATATTTAATAGTTATGGCATATAGACAATTAGAAGAAATAAAGAAGAAGATTCCACAGTGGATCGAAGAGGGCTTCAAATCAAAAGGAGATATGGATTTAATTGAAGATTTTGGGAAATATCTTGCTGATGCCCGATCAACAAAATGGGGTGGATGGAGAGAGGGTAGAAATGCCATTTCCACGTCTCAAATCAGAATTGCATATGGTGAAGTGACCAGGTTGAAAATGCAGTTTGATGAAACGGCAATGTTAATGCTTCGACCTAAAATGGCATATGCAGCATCCAGACAAAGTAGTGACGCTTATAAAGATCTGCAAATAGTGATTACTGAAGGAATTAACTCAATTTCAAACTCTGACAATAAACAATCAGCATTCAATAATTTAGCTAACATATTTGAAGCTATGTTGGCCTATCATAAAGCTTACGGAGGCAAATAATGAAAGCATTAAAGAAAAAAGTATTATTCACGATTCCCTTGAAATTAAAATCGGGATTGCATGTTGGCGGCAGTAATATGAGTATGGCAATAGGTGGAGCTGACTCAGTAGTAATTCGGGATCCACTGACCCAACAGCCTATTATACCAGGTAGCTCTATTAAAGGAAAAATGCGCTCACTTTCTGAAAAATTATTGGGAGCATATCAAGAAGTGAACATGGGTGTTGTCAAATTCGGGCCTTACCAGGATACTGATGATGAAATAAAACGAATCATCCCGGAGCTTTACGGGAAAGCAGCTGGTGGTGATGACAATATACCGAGCAGGGTTATCGTCAGGGATGCACATCTGACTGATGAATCAGAAAAGGAGCTTAGAAATTCTGAAAACATGGATATGCTCTATTCCGAGGTAAAAACCGAAGTGGTGATCGACAGGGTGACATCCGCTGCAATGCCGCGCCAAATTGAACGGGTACCTGCAGGATCAGAATTTGAAGTCAGTCTTCTTTTGAACGTTTTTGAGGATGATGATGAAAAGAAACTGGTTGACTACGTGAAAGTGGGTCTTCGGCTTATGGAAGATGACTACCTTGGAGGCAGCGGCTCACGCGGAAGCGGAGAAGTGGCCCTTGACTGGGAAGGTCTTTCGGTCACCCAAAAAACACTCTCTGATTACGAAAAAGGGAACGATTGGCAATCTCATCAAACCGGATAAGCACAAGTAATGAACACCCGAATTTTTTATCTCAAACCGGAAGCCCCGTTTCATCTGCAGACGGGCGGCGGAGATCATGAAACCGTGGATCTGTACCCGCGGTCGGATACCCTCTCGGCTGCCATTAGTTACTGGTGGTTCCGTCAATATGACGAATTGCCGGGCTTTCCCGATTCAATTCCGTTCAGGTTATCATCCCTGTTCCCATCGGTGAATGTTAACGGTACGATTCAACGGCTCTACCCCAAACCTGCTGGATTAAGCATTAACCCAGACAAACACCACCACAAGGTGTTTAAAAAGATTCGCTGGCTGGATGAAGAGCTATTTGAACTCTGGCAATCAGGAGAAAGCCTTGATGCTTTCTGGCCTGCAGATTCGGAGGACAACCGGCTGAAAAGGGGAGGCTCCGTTTTGGTTAAAGATTCGAAGGCGGATATGGGAATAGGCCCTCTTCTGATAACAGATGCCCGTACCAGGGTAGTGCTGGACCGGGTAAATAGTGCTTCTACTCCATTCCACTTTGTTAGAGTGTTTCATGCAAGGGATGTTCGATTGTGGTTTTATGCAGATTTGGTTGAAGAGCATGAAACAACATTTACTGCGCTATTGAGGTTACTTGGTGATGAGGGGATCGGAGCTGACCGGACCATTGGAATGGGCAGGTTTATCGTTGAAAATGCAGAAAATTCCACACCGCCACAGGGAGGTGGTAAATTGTTCAATTTAGGAATTTATAATCCCCTGGAAATTGAAACCGATGATATTGACTGGGGAAAATCTGCTTACAACCTGGAAAAACGCAGCGGATGGGTAAGCGGCAAGTCACTTCGCCGCCGTCCCGTGCCATGCATCGGGGAAAATGCTGTATTGAAAAGTGATTCTGAACTGAAAGGAAACGTACCGTGTGTGGTCGATAAAGATGATGATAATATTCCTGAATCAAACAAACCGGATTATTCCGTGTACAGAGATTGCCGGGGTTATTTTATACCAACTCAAATCCAATAAATGAGTATGAATTTATCAGATATTCAACAAATTACAGGTTCTGAGTCTAAAATTGATAAGCGCACGTTTACGGTGGTTCCCTATTCACCGGTGTTCATCGGTTCGGGTATGAGTATGAGAAAAGGGCTCGATTTTTACAGCAGCCGGGGTTACACTCATTTTTTCGATCATCAAAAAATTTATAAAAACTACCTGAGTGATATTGATGCACTGGAGCAATCGCTCATTAAAGGTGAACTGGATCGATACATTACCGATCAAGGAGATAATCTTTCCGACTTCACCAAACAGAGCGTTACAGGAGATGTTCTCGGCCAGGAACTGATGCAGCCGGTTCGTGACGGTTTTGGCAACCCAATCCTTCCCGGAAGCAGCTTGAAAGGGAGTATACGAACAGCATTGTTTTCCGATTTATTAAATGAAAGAAATTTGAAAGTTGCCGATTATGAAAGGATAATCAGTGGCAGAAAAGTTGGTGGTAATGCACTTGAAAATGAGCTGCTGTCAACGGCCAAAAAAAGAGGGAAAGCACCCAATTATGACCTGGGAAGAGCATTACGAATTTCAGATGCAACTTTTAAGAAAGCTGACCTCGAAGTATTTAATTCTGTAGTTGTTAATAAGACCCATAACGGCTACCAGTATAAAGTAATGGGCCGCGGTGCCGGTAACAGTGTTAACCTATCTGACGCCACGCTTATATCTGCACTTGCGCTTTCGTTTGATGTGGATCTTGTACAGCCCGCAGACATCACGATCTCCGTTGACAATACTGCGTTGAAGTCAATTAAGTGGAAAGGATCATTTGATTTCGATTACATCGCAAATGCATGCAATGCTTTATCTAAACGATTGATAAAATATGAACAAGACTACTTCAATAAGGCTGTGCAGGATATTGCAGTTCTTGAAACCATTAACGAAGAGTATAAATATTTGCTTGAGGATGTTAATCAGTGTATAAAAGATACTGAAAACGGAAAAATTAGCTGGATGATACGAACCGGGTGGGGCTCAGGGTGGTTAAGTATGACCGGAGGCCATGGTTTTCTCTCAGGTCCTGATGGAAAAAAATACATCGAATCACTTAGAAAGGTTGCTCAGTTTTTATTTAAGAAAACGAAGGACTATAAATATCCGAAAACCAGAAAAGTGGTTTTGGATGTTGCAAAAAAGCCGGCTTCTGTCATGGGTTGGTTATTATTCGAACAGAAAAACTGATTACTGTTGGTCAAATAATTAGAAACAGTTGTAAATGGCCATGTCGGATAGTGGTACAGTAAATATGAAGCTGGCCATTTTAATTAGAAATACCATTTAGCAATCAATGCTTATGAACGTTTTGATGCTCTCTCCTTGTGGTACAAGCCTGTTGACGAAACAGATGACTGGAGATTTTAGAAAAAACAGAAATTTGATTACCAAGTATGCAAACGAAAAAGAGAGTGGAATTCCCAATGATGATTTAGATGAATTAAACAAGCTGATAAAACGAGCAAAACAGGAACTGTTTAAAATCCCGGTTCAGAAGGTTTCGTCTTTGTCAGCAGAGCTGAATGCAATTATCAAATATTATGATGGCCAGTTGGCCGGCCATTCATCTGATATCCATTATCTGTTGAGTACCGATACCTGGCTTGGTGAAAACACTGCAAACCTTGTGAAAGAGTGGCTTGAAAAGCAAGGGTTTTCAGTTCAGGTGCTTGTTTTGAAAGATCTGAGGACAGATAACCTTGAATCCTTTCAGCTTGCACTCTCCGATTTTGTGAAGTGGTGCGAAGAAACGCTTCCGGGGTACCGAGAGAACAAATACCGCGTAGTATTTAACTTAACGGGTGGATTTAAAAGCGTACAAGGCTTTTTGCAAACACTGGCTATGTTTTACGCAGATGAGGCGATCTATGTTTTTGAATCTGGTAAGGAACTTCTGAAGCTTCCTAAACTCCCGGTGAAATTTGTGCCGGATGAAGTTATTGAACAACATCTAAATCTTATCAGGAGGCTGGCGTTAAATCTACCGGTTGAAGATGTTTCAGTACTGCCTGAGATTTTAATTATGAAATTCGACAACGAAGCAGTTCTCTCCCCATGGGGTGAGCTGGTATGGGGGCGAGTGCGCAATGATTTATATGTAAACAGGGTGTATCATCCGCCAACTGAGAAAGTGGTCATGACAGAAGCTTTTCAAAAATCTGTGAAAGATTTGCCTGCCGACCGTATTCGGTTAATCAACCAGCGAGTTGATGATCTGTCAGAGTTTGCAGAATTAGGAAAAAAATACAATAAAAAAAGATTGGACTTTAAAGAACTAAAAGGAAGTCCCGTGCCAGGTTCAACGCATGAGATAGATGCATGGGCCGACCGTGACGCAAAGAGAATTTTTTGCCATATTGAAGAGGGTAAAATTATATTGGATAAGCTTGACAAAGCTCTCCATTAACATAATTCACTTATAACGAATCTCAATTCAATATGGCAGTTTCTAAAAACATCGAAAAGAAGGTATTCCAATTAAACAAAAAAGACCGGACAGAACTTCTTTTAAAGTTACTTGACAGCCTTGAGCCGGAAATAGTAACAGAAGACACAGATACCCACACTGCATGGGTAAAGGAAGCAGACAGACGCTACCGAGCATGGAAACGCGGTGAGATGAAAACCATGACGGAAGAAGAGGTACTCAAGCGATTGAATAAAAAAAGCTAATCGTGAAGATCAGATTTTTTGAGGCAGCCTATACAGACCTGGAGAAGAGCAAAAACTATTTCGAAGAAATTGATCCTGCACTGGCCGATTATTTTATGAGGGATATCAAGCATGCCCTGGAGTCTATCCGGAAATTTCCTGAATCCGGCCCGCAACATGCTTCATACAAACATCTCAGGCTAAAAACTTGCCAGCGCTTTCCATTTTCCATTATCTACCATAAACAGGAACAGGAACAAATTATAATGGTTATTGCCGTAGCACATCACAAACGTAATCCCGATTTCTGGCAGAAGCGTTTGGATCAGGATTCATAAAAAACTGTAGCATGAGCCCAAAACCCAAAAACAAACCCATCACCCTCATCGCCACCATCGGTTCTTCGCCTGCGGTTTTAACGGAAGCGGTGTATGCACTGTATCAGCGGGGTATCTGGCCGGTGGTTGAAATTGAACTGATCACCACGTCTCACGGAGCCGAAAAAATAAAAGGCTCACTTTTTAGGAAGAACAGATATTGGCAAAAGCTGTGTGATGAGCTGGGCATCGATCCCTTTTCTGTAAAAATTCCGTTTGTGCATGAAATTAAAGGGGTTGATGGCCCTGATGGAAACGAACTTGAAGATGTGAGAACTTCGGAAGAGGATGCGCGAATGGCTGCTGAAATTCAGCGAAAGGTTCAAAAGCACACCGAAGACAGCAGCAAGCGGGTGTTCGGGCTGCTGTCGGGCGGACGCAAAACCATGAGTTCACATTTGATGTCGGCCATGCAACTGTTCAGCCGCCGGGAGGACCGCCTTTTTCACCTTCTGGTTTCCGAACCTTTCGAAAACATTCCCGATTTCTATTTCCCCACGAAAGAAAGTCAGCCGATGAAGGCAAAACATTCCGGCAAGCTGTACGATGCCAAAGATGCGGTGATTGATCTGATTAATATCCCGTTCATACGGTTCCGTCCGTTTCTGGAAACCCGAATCGATTACTCCAGTTCGTTCGATCAGCTTATGGCAGAAGCGGATGAGCAGCTCTTGACCAACCAGCAATACCAGATTTACGATCTGCATATTCATCTCAACGGCAGTGATAGTGCACTCTATGTAAACGGCAGAGAGCATGAATGCCGTATGGAGCCGAGACAGCTCAGTATTTTGGCATTTTTGGTTTGGATGAACATTCAGCAGGGAGAACCGTTCGATATCCGGTGGAGAGACGTTGTAAAAGATCCCGATATGCGTGAAGCACTTCATATTTTTTATCGCACTGCCAAAGAAGGCAATTTTGAAGGAATTAACGAATCGAACCGGCAGATAAACCTCGAAGAGTTTCAAGATGAGTGGCTGGAATATGAATACTGGCACGATGAAAACAACAAACCCCTGAAACGCTCTTTCCCAAAAAATAAATCGGTGCTGTTCAGTCAACTCGAATCTTTCTTACAGCAATCAGGACTATCAGATATCAAGCGGGAACACATCATCAGAGAGAGTTCGGTTAGCCGCCGGGTGGTTGACCGGATTATCAAAATTCCGGTACCGGTCTCCCAATGCCACATTACCGGCCTGCACCCTAAAGATGCCGAAATGTTGGGATTGATTGACGAATCTCCGTAACTCTTCGTAACGGTACGCTCACGGCAGCACTTCTCTTTTTGCCCGATTTTGGAAATAACACGAAACAGAAATTTCCAACATTGGAGGCAAACCATGAAACAGCAGATACAATACACCGATCACGCAAAACGCCGCATGGCACAGCGGGCGGTTACCAAAGATCAGGTGATCCTGGTTCTGAGACACGCCAAAAAAATACACCGGCAGGGTTTTCTGTTCCACATCATGCGGGATAAAGACCTGCCCAAAGGGCTGGATGCTCAGATGTGCGGGCGGGTTAAACGCCTTGTGGTGGTAACCACACCGGCAGAAGAACCCACGGTCATTACGGCATATCGTTCGCAAAAAGCCCTGAAGCGTATCAAGTGCAAATCAAAGGTGTTGTTGTAGCAGCCGGAAATTACCTGGAGGTACGGACAGCTATGCAAATGGACACTGAAGATGAATTATAAACCAGAGAGACAGCGAATAGTCGCCGGTTGAGCAACTGCCCCGAACCGCGGCCGGGCAGCGGCGGCTTTTTTTATTAGTAAAAACAAAAAAAGGATAATTATGATATTTCGACTGAAATCCAACGATTACCGTGAGACAACTTCTCTGCCTCCCTCTATGCAGGTTCAAGGTTTGGAGTGTTCCAGAAGGTTATGGCTTCTGTTTCATCACTATCGGATAAACGAGGAGCTGCGGTCAAGTGAAAAAACATGGGCGTTGAAAAATCACCTTGACGATATATGGAAGCACGACTGGCGGTTTGAAATTCGCCTCCCTTCCGGATCAAGAATCGATGCGTGGATACCCGGCGAACAGGTATTGATCGAATTTAAAACCGAACAGCCGCATGCCAAACATCTTTACCAGGTCTGGATGATGCAGGAAGAGCTGCAAGAACTGGCTGTGGCAGGTATGGAATTTCAGCTCTGGTACCCAATGGAGTGGAAAGAGCAGGCACTGAATCTGGCACAACAGTTACAACTTCATGCTGCTGAAAATCCGGCCGGACTAATGGCCATTGCTGCGGAAGCTCCTGACCGGGATTTTTTCCTTCGCAGAGAGCGCGATACAGCCATTATGCTGGCAGACCTCGAAAAGGAAAAACCACCCCCTCCAAAAGAGATCGATTCATCACCCTGCAGAAACTGCCTCTATCTGGAATTTTGTCATAGTTAAGAAAAAAACTTACTCATTATGAAAACAGCTATTTATCTATTCGAACCCGTTACTTTGAAACGCAAAGATCAGACTCTCTGCCTGGAGAAAATGCCCAACGCCAAACATAGTCATCCTGGAAGCAAGATTGCGAGAGAACTTGTGGAAGATTTGAAGTTGGGAGAAGAAGACGCCTGGTGGAGATCGAGTCCGAAATATATTCCCGTAGAACGTGTGGACGCTATCCATGCCTACGATTCTGTTCGGCTGAATTCAGCCCTTCTCAATTTTCTGTCTCAGAAAAACATACCGCTGCACCTCTACAATTACTATGGTAGTTACAGCGGCAGCTATCTGCCCAAAGATGCACTTCCAAACGGCAACCTGCTGATGAAACAGTGCCTGGATTGGAGTAATGAAAAGAAGGCACTGATCCTTTCCAAAGAACTGGTATTGGCCGCTGCACACAACATGCGCCATAACATCCGCTATGCCGTGGCCAGGGATCACGTGGAAGAAAGGTGGCTGGATCGATTCGACCATTATACAGAACCGATCCATTCGGCGACTGATAAACATCAACTGCTGGGAGCCGAGGGTCAGCTTCGTGCACATTATTATGATTTTTTGGACAGAAGGCTTCAGGATGCATTTAAACTGCGGGGACGAAGTTACAATCCGCCCACCAATCCGGGTAATGCACTGGTCTCATTTCTGAATATGGCCTGTTACGCTGCAATCATCAATGAAATGCATCGTACACAACTCAATCCGCTAATCGGGTTTTACCATAAACCAGGCAGACACCGGTTCCCCCTGGCGTACGACCTGGCCGAGCTGTTCAAACCGCTTTTGGTAGATCGCCTTATGATCTCCCTCATCAACCGGAATCAGTTAACGGCCGACCATTTTGAAAGCGAGATGAATGGCTGCCTGATGAACCCCGAAGGCCGCTACATTGTGGTGAGGGCATTTGAGAAAACATTGCGAACCACGATTCATCACCGGGGGCTGAATCGCTCGGTAAGTTACCGGCGTCTGATGCGGCTGGAAGGATATAAACTGGTAAAAGAACTGATTGGAGAGAAAACGTATGAAGCATTTAGGATATGGTGGTGAAGATATGTTTGTAGTTGTGGTATATGATGTGCACCAAAGCCGGTGTACGAAAGTGATGAAATTTCTGAGACAGTGGCTGGAACACCGCCAGCGTTCTGTGTTTTCCGGTTTTCTGTCGGAAAGCCAGGTGAAAATAATGCAGAAACAATTGTTGCAGATTATTGATGTACAATACGATTCAGTGATAGTATTTCAGTCGAACCGGGCAACCCAGATTACCGAATGGACCACAGCCGGTGCCGACCGAATGAGGCACACTTCAATTATTGGAGGAAAAAAGAAAAAACCAAAGCGAAAATCGAAATCTTCACGAAATAAACGAGCAAAAATGAAAAAAAATCGCTTCCGCTTTTCGCCTCAGAAGAAAAAAGAATAAATGGTATATCAGGGTATCTGAGGAGGGATTCGTCTGTCAACCCCCCTGACTTAAAAAAAATATTTTGAACAGATGACAGCTCAATTCCCGAAATCATGCTTCTAGGGCCTGTAAAGGGTGATTTCCGGATCTGTCAACCTCTTTTTAATAATGTATGGCATAAGTTCAAAAAAAGTAGTGAGGTATGGGCAAAAAATGAGGTTTATCGAAAAGCAGCTAAAGGTTGACAGATTTTTCACAACAGAAAATCGATAAAAATCCTTGCCTGCTGCCATTAAAAGCCGTTTATTGTGTGCAGTCAACCAGTCTCTCTCAATCGTACCTATGTGGAATTAAGACTTGCTATTTCAATAATCATAATTGTATCCGTTTTGCTCTCAATCGTACCTATGTGGAATTAAGACTAAATCACTTTCTGTAATGTCATTATCATTTTCATCTCTCAATCGTACCTATGTGGAATTAAGACTTCTTCTTTCCGGTCTTTTATGGATTGTTGTAGTACCTCTCAATCGTACCTATGTGGAATTAAGACTTTACTGAGAATCGTACTGTTTTGACCTTCATTTCACGCTCTCAATCGTACCTATGTGGAATTAAGACATACAAATATTGGATGGAATGCACCAAGATCTTCGGACTCTCAATCGTACCTATGTGGAATTAAGACAATCTCACCCAATCTACTAAATAACGCCTTCTCCACTCTCAATCGTACCTATGTGGAATTAAGACATTCTCAACTCTTTGCGGGGTTGATTTTCCGAGCAACTCTCAATCGTACCTATGTGGAATTAAGACCCTGAGTGTCCGGTTTTTTGTATATACCAAACATCTCTCTCAATCGTACCTATGTGGAATTAAGACGTTTTCTCCATTATTTTAGTTTATCTATTTTCATTACTCTCAATCGTACCTATGTGGAATTAAGACTTTTCCACTCCGATAGATTAAAAGTCTATTGGTTTTCTCTCAATCGTACCTATGTGGAATTAAGACACAATCCGTAATTGTTCAACCTGTGCTTCGGGATTTCTCTCAATCGTACCTATGTGGAATTAAGACTTTACAGTAAATTCATTGTGTTCAAGCGCGCCACCGCTCTCAATCGTACCTATGTGGAATTAAGACGGCAAGTGTGAACTTTATATGTTCGATTGAAAAATTCTCTCAATCGTACCTATGTGGAATTAAGACATTCAGCCTTAATGTTCTCTTTAATGACTGATAAACCTCTCAATCGTACCTATGTGGAATTAAGACTATTATTTTTTGAACTTTTTTTGCTTTTCTAATGCCACTCTCAATCGTACCTATGTGGAATTAAGACTCTCTGTTTTAATGTTTGATTGTATTGTCTCTGAACTCTCAATCGTACCTATGTGGAATTAAGACTGATTCTTGCTTTTTT
>JAFIFB010000130.1 GCA_020832285.1 Balneolaceae bacterium | reverse complement strand
CGGACCCATCCCCCGTCCCCTTCCCTATGCCGCAAATGCACGGCACAAGTTAGTGTTTTTCTAATCCCGACCCCTACTATTGTGCCATATGGCGTAATGTGTTTTATTATTAATTACACACTGATCAACCGCCTGCGAAGTGAGGGCGAAGCCCGAACGAGACAGGCGGTTGATCTCGCTTTCCATCTCTTAACCTATGGTGCAACTATGATCAATAATACCTCTCACTCTCTGTGGGATCGACTCCAGCAGAAAACCCTTAACCAGCAGTTCACCAACCGTCTTATTGATGGGTTGAACTGTTCCCGGTTTGAAGCAAATGCAATTCTGGATACGGTTTATGAGGTTTTTGCTTCTCATATGGACACCAGCGCTCAGCAAGGCATTGGAGACATTCACTTGTTATGCACAGGGATCGAGAACTCTTCAGCTAAACCTCTCAAAGATGCCAATATGGTTCGCGTGCGCCTCACTTTGTATGGTGGGGACAACGACATGGCGATCCGGCGCGCAGGCGGGCCGGTGGCTCTTCGCCGCCACCGTCTGGAACGCATTACCCATCAAGCCTACCAGCAGGGTGGATTGCTCACCCTCGAAGATGTCGCCTACCGGCTGTTTAACTGCGGGATGAGAACGCTCGTTCGGGATATGCACCACTTTAAAGAGCAGTCCATTGTGCTGCCGTTGCGATCAACCATCAAAGACATGGGGCGGGGAATTTCGCATCGAAGCTTGATTATTCGCCATTGGCTGGCGGGCAAAGAATATGACCACATATCCAAAGCTACCCACCATTCCCCTGTAGCGGTTGCCAATTACGTAAGCAAGTTTAAGCGGTGTATCTGGCTGGCCGGCCAGGGATTTGACACGCATACCATCAGCTTTCTGGTCGGGTTATCTGCGAAACTAACCGAGCATTATTGGAAGCTCTATCGCGAGCAACCCATTGCAGAGCACCGGCGCAAGCAGCTTCAGCAAGATCTGTCGGCTCAACTATCCCCATTACCAGAAAAAAAAACATCGTATGAACGCTAACACGCCCCATCAAAAACAGTATAGCTCCGCCACTCAGCGCCTGCTGAAGCCACAAATAGAACACTTCTTTGTCGAAGAGTTTCCAAAACTGTTTGGTCCGGTTATCCGGTCGCATATTGCCGATGCGCTGCTGGAGCTATTTAAACGGCAAGTGCGCGAGACCACCACCCTTGAACCAGGTCAAATCCTGTGGAATGCGGTAGACGTTGCCACGCGCGCAGACGCTCCCAACCGCCGGTTTGTGCCTGTCGTACTCACCATGGTCAATGAGCAAGATATTCAGAACAGGACCAAAGGGCTCTCCATTATGGAGATCCGGGCTCAGTCTACTGCTCGTATCCTGCGGGAAGCCTACCAGCAAGGGGCCTTGCTGTCTATGCGAGACATCACTCTGCTATGCTGGCACCCCAAATCCATGCCATCAAAATGGCGAGCATACTATGAGCAACTTAATCAGTGCGAGCTGCCTCACCCGGGGAATCTGCAGGATATGGGCTCGTGCGTTACTCACAAAGACCAGATTGTTTACAAGGCCATCGTGGAAAAGAAAGATCCGGTTCAGGTAGCTAACGAGACCAAGCACACCCAACAGGCAGTGGATCGATACCTGAAGGACTTCCATCGGGTTCAAACGGTATATAATCACAAACAAGATCCAGACTACATTAGCCTGGTAACAAATATTTCCAAATCCGTCGTAAATCAATACATTAACCTAATCGAAAAACATGACATCAGCGATAAATAAATATTTGCTAAGCCATATGGCACTAACAAAGGGGAAGGGGTGACGTTTTGCAGGGTTTATGGATAGTTTAAAAGTCCATCACCCGAAGGGTCGGGTTTTCGAAAACCTCTCAACTTGAGAGGGGACAGATTTATGTAAGATCGCGAAGCCAGCGCTTTTCTGGTCCCGATTATTGGGGCAAGCCTTTCGAAAATCACAGGTGATGGCTTTTGCGGCACTCCGACCCTTCGGAGGGTGTGTTTGCGTGGCAAGGTACCTGGAACGGTTGCGGTTCAGGATCAAAGCCATGGAACACACCCTCGCTAAACAAATCCGGGAATAAATGATCGTATAGGTTATTAAACTTTAAGTTGCTTTATCCGGCCTGTGTCACAAAACGCTCGCGCATTTGTAACCATACCTGTTGTTGCCAGGCTTTAAATTTCAGCATGCTGCGTGTAGCTCCCAGGTAAATGATCGGAATCAGGAAAAGGGTGATGAGGGTAGAGGCGAGCAGTCCTCCGATTACAACACGGGCAAGAGCTGCCTGAATTTCTGCTCCCACACCAATTCCGAGAGCAAGAGGGATCATTGCGAGAATGGTGGTGCAGGTGGTCATCAGAATGGGTCGCAGGCGCAGTTTTGATCCACCAATCACAGCTTCAAGAAGGCTCATGTCTACATTTTCCCTACGTTTCAGGTTGATGTAATCGATCAGTACAATCGCGTTATTTACCACAATTCCGAGGAGCATCAGCACACCCATCAGGCTCTGCATGTTAATGGAGGTTCCGGTCAGAATCAGTGTGGGCACAATGCCGATCAGGGCAACCGGCACTGAAAACATCACAATTAGCGGATCGAGGAAGCGCTCAAACTGGGCAGCCATCACCATGTAGACCAAAATCAGAGACAGGATAATCGCCATGATAAAATCTGCCTGGGCACGCTGCTGCTCTTCATATTCACCGCCAAAATAGACCGAATATCCTTCCGGGAAGTTTAATTCAGCAAGTGATGCCTCCATTCTTGGCACCGCATCACCCAATGTGGCGTCTTCTTCAAGCTCGGCTGTGATGTACATCACCCGCTGCCCATCTACCCGGCTGATAGAAGAGGGGGCTCTCGACCGTTCCTGATCAATCACTGAAGAGACCGGTACAATCTCTCCGTTGGCTGCCCGGATGCTGATGTTTCCGATGTCGTCAATATCCACCCGGTCTTCGGGTCTAAGCCGAACCATAATCGGGCGCTCTTCGCCATCAATTCTGAAAACACCGGCCTGGCTGCCGGCCACATTGGTTTGAATGGTACTGGCAATTTCATTTACTCCCAGGCCAAGTTCTGCAATTTTCTCCCGGTCAATGCGGATATCCTGCTGTGGCCGTCCTTCGGATTCTTCAATTTCCACATCAGTAACACCATCCACCTGCTGAAGGCGGTTGCGCACCGACCTGGCAAGCTGCTGTGAGGTTTCCAGATCGTGACCTCTTAACTGAATATTTACGGAGGCGTCCTCATCACCACCGCCTGTTCTAAAGACTCGCTGCATAATCCAGAGCCCACCCCGGGTGTTCACGCGGATATCGGCACCGGGAATGGCATGTTGAATCCGGCTTCGGAGAGTGCTTGCAATTTCTTCAGCCGAGACATCCCGTTCATCAGCGCTTACCAGATTGATGTCAATCCGTCCGTCGCCTCCCCATCCGCCTAAATCGCGTGTGTAATAGGTCATAAATTCGGGATCGATCAGCTGCTGAACAATCTCATCCAATCTGTCAAAATAGTGGTTTATAACTGAAATATTGGTGCCGTCTTCCATACTCATGCTGATGCGGATCTCATCCGGTTCTGTTTCGGGCGCCAGTTCAAACGGAATGCCCGGAACCAGTGCAATGGAACCGGCAACAAGTATGGCTGTAACGCCTATCACACTCCATCGCCACTTGATAGCATTTCTGAGCCATACGGTATACCTGGAGTCGAGTTTATTGAAAAAACGCTCGGCGCCCGACTGTTTTTCCGGGTCCGGATCAACGGGTTTGATCGTCATAAACCGGCTTGCCAGCATCGGTACCAGTGTTAAAGCCACAAGCAGGGAACAGGCGATGGCAAAGACAACGACAAGGCCCAGTTCCTGGAACATACTTCCGGTGGTAGTTTGCATAAACACCAAAGGAAGGAAAATCACGGAAGTGGTCAGAGTTGCGGCAATTATGGCCCCTGCCACTTCTTTGGTTCCGATTTCCGAGCTGGTCATCCGGTCGGTACCGCCTTCGCGTTTACGAACTATGTTTTCCAGCACAACAATGGCGTTGTCCACAATCAGGCCGATGCCCAGTGCGAGGCCTCCGAAACTCATTTGGTTGAGGGTGAGTCCGCCGAAATAGAGCAGGCCGAAGGTGGCAATCAGAGAAATCGGAATAGCTGTAGCTATGATGAAGGTGGTGGAAACATTCCGAAGGAACATGAACAGAATGATCACAGCAAGAATACCGCCCCATACAGCAGAGTTTCGGACCGTATCAATGGAATCCTGGATGAATTCACTCTGATCGGTGATTGCCATCAGTTCCATATCGCTGCGGATGCCGTTGATCCGCTCAATTTCACGATGAATCTGCTCGGCCACAGCGACGGTATTGGCACCGGATTGCTTTTGAATGGCCAGGCGGAGAGTGGGAACTCCGTCAATTTCCACATAGCGGCTGATATCTTCATAACCGTGCCTCACGTCTGCGATATCACCCAGGCGCAGGGGACGCCCGTCCACATAGCTGATGACGATATTTTGGATATCTTCAATTTCTTCAAACTCTCCCTGTGTTCGGATATAAAAATCACTAAAACCATCTTTGATGTCTCCGCCCGGAAGGGTGATGTTTTCCCGGTTCAGTACTTCAATCACATCGCTGGCGGTTACCTGAGAGGAGAGCATTCGTTCGCGATGCAGATCGATCTGAACTTCACGTTCGATTCCGCCCCATACATCGATGGTGCCGACTCCCGGAATCTGCTCAAAAAACATCGAAATTTCCTGGTCCAGGATGCGGGTCAGCTCTGCCAGGTTACGGTCGGACTGCACACCGATAATCACGATTGGAAAATCATCGGGGTTAAATTGCCGGATTCTGGGCTGATCAGCTTCAGGCGGAAGATTGTCACGAATGCGGTCAAGGGCATCTCTCACATTATTGGCCGCGGCATCCAGATTCGTGCCACGGGAAAATTCAAGCCGGACACTGCTGCTTCCCTCACTGGAGGTGGAGTTCATCTGTTCTACATCGGGGATGCCGGAGAGGGCGTTTTCGAGCATATCGGTTACGATCAGCTCCATCTCTTCCGGCCCTACATTGTCGTAACTGACACTAACGGTGAGCTGGGGCGATTCAATTTCCGGCAGAAGGTCAACCGGCAGAAACCGGAAGCCCACAAAGCCGATGATAATGATGATTAAAAAGGCCATTGTAGTTGCCACCGGCCTTCTGATGGATGTAGATGTTATAGACATATCGGACTGTTCTTCAGTTCAGCTCTGGTATTCAGTTATTATTTCCAAAAATGATGCTTTCCATGTCGCGGGTTTGCAGATTCTGGAGCTCCAGAATATACTCCAGATCTACGGTTCGAATGTGGGCCTGCTCGCTTTCCCATTCAGCAATTTGGTTTTGACCTACTGTAACCACCCATCCGTTTTCAATGTTGAGGCCCAGTACACCGGCCATGCCACCGCTTTCGGCGATTATCTGGACCGGCACGAAAGTTATATCTACAGGATCGGCAGTGGCGGTCAGTTCATCCTCTTCTTCAAGTTGTTCCTCAGGTACCTGAACGTCATCAAATTCAAGCTGACTGGTTTCCATATCCGCCAGGTAAATGCCGGTCTCTCCTTCAATCGGGTGATCATAAAGCGCTGTTTTTGGAACAAGTACCGCTTGTTCGCTCTCACCGTAAACTATGTCCACACTTACGAACATCCCGGGCCTGAGTACTCTTTCGTTTTCGAGTACTTCAAGCTCGGCAATAGCAGAGTGTGTGATCGGGTCCAGGAACGGAGAAATGCGAACCACAACGGCTTCCACTCCCGGGTTTTCGATATCATCCGGTGATGTGACCAGCATCGCCTGGCTGCCGGGTTGAATGGCACTGCTCATTCTTTCTGTAAGGGGAACAAATATTCGCATGTTGTCGATATCACCGATCTGGAACAGTCGGGTGGAGGAGTCAACGTGCTGTCCCACTTCGGCGTCGCGGCTACCGACTACACCATCGATCGGTGCGCGTACCACCGTATTTTCGAGATTCGTTCGCTGTTCTTCTACCTGAGAAGATGCTCGTTCCATCTGGGAGCGGGCAAGATCCACACTGGCCTGTGCCTCGTCGATATCAGCCTGTATGGTTTCAAGTTCAAGCTCAGATTCAAGATCCTGCTCCGCAAGTTGCTGTGTGCGCACAAACTGCGCTTGCAAGCGCCTAAGCGCCGCTTCGGCCTGACGGACCTGTGCATCCGCAATCTGGTAATCAAATTCGGCCTGGTTAAGTTGTTCACGGATGTCATCATCACGCAATTGCACCAGGGGCTCGCCCTCTTCTACTCTGTCTCCATCATTAACCAAAACTTCAGTTACTCGTGCATTAATTTCCGGGAAGATATCCACCTGATTTCTTGCACGCATTTCTCCGGTTGTTCGATGGACAAGCGGAAGGGTTCCTTCCTGTACCTGGATCGCTTCTACTACAGGAACGGGGGTGCCAAAATCTTCGTCGCCAAACTCCTCGTCTTCGCTGCATCCCATCAGTGTGATGGCCAGGGCAGCTACGAATAATGGCGCGAAACCGATCACAGTAAAATTGCTGATATTCATTATTGGTTTAATTAAAATTGAATTGCGGATATATATTAGTTCGCGTGTTTAGATATTTTGACGAGAAACCTATATGTTCGTTTGAAATAAAGATTTAAAAAATTATAAATTTCAGGTAAAATAAATTCGTTAAAAGTGTGAAATTGATTCCAAAACCATCAAATATCTGATGATTCTCAGGTGATCAGAAATTTCTTATTTACACTCTTATAAATAACAATATCAGAATCTTCAACGTTTGCTGGCCCGGATGGTTTGAATTTATTTTACATGATTTTAAACAGGGAAGAATTCTGTATTGCTCATTTGGCCAGGATATTTATCCTGAAAATTTCTGCAATCGATGACTGGAAAACTTTGAGCTGTGAGTGGAGTTTTGGCACAGTGCGGATGTCTATACCTGTTGGAAGCCCTGATATCGGCTGCCACATAAGTGATGAGAATCTTTATGTCCATTTCTGTGTTCGGTCCGCTCGAATTCTTTTTTACTGCAACCACGAGAGATATGGTTGCAGAGTGCTATGGCGAAAGAACCGTGGGGCAGTTCTTTAACGATCTCGCAGGTAAACGAATCCTGGAGAAACCACAAAAAACAGAGAACAGATTGTGTTGTTTCGAATTTAATCTGTGTACTGAATTTGCCCGGAAATGGCTTGAATTAAATTAATTGCCTGGCGAAATATCCGGCTCAGGCTGTTGTATTTTTAATTTTTTTTGATCAGATTTAGTGAACTTTATAAGCACTTCTCAAACAACTTAATCCAATCTCGCACGCCTTTGGAAACAATACACCTTGAAAAGCAGGGGGAAACTCTGATCTTCCCCTATCCTGAAGATGAAAAAACAGGACGACTTGAAATAAAACTAAAAATAGCACCGGGTAAAACGGGTCCATTACCTCACATTCATACAGTATCTGATGAGGGATTTGAAGTGGTATCAGGCACTCTTATCATTAAGATTGATGGAAAGGAGTCTGCTTTAAAAGCCGGTGAAAAAGCAGTTGTGAAGGCGGGCCAGGTACACACTTTTAAAAACGGAAGCGATTCAGAGCCGGTTGTCGTAAAAGGGTTTATTGACCCCGCCCATAACTTCCGCTGGTTTATTCGGGAGATGGCAAGATCGGCAAATGAAAGAGGCGGCAGCTGGGAGGATGTCTCAATGATTCAGGCAGGATATATGCTTTTTTTACTGCGGAATGAATACCGGGTTGGCGGAATCCCGTTTTTCATGCAGAATATTATATTCGGGACATTAGCCTTGTTAGCCAAACTATCGGGCCAGGCTAAAAGGATAACGCCACGAACGTAGTTGAAAAACAAGCGGACGAGAGAGGCATAACTAAAGTTATTGGTGTAAATGACAGGCAATCTTTTATTTGGTGTGGGTTGGGTATGATTTGGTTTCATTCTTTCTGAACCTGATATCACCAAGTAATTATGTTAAACGTGATGTACCCTTATGATTGATAATTCTTTATAGTCAAATATGGGATCTTCTAATAATCCAGACAGTTCATATGTTTACCTGTCGGACTGTTTTTATTGCGACAATTCCCCCTCAACTGCGTTTGCCAAATGCATGCCCATGGCAGAATCTGAAAAAGCTCTCCTTCGTATAAAGCTACGGAAAGAAAGTGTGCAAAGTTCATCGCCTGCCGGACAGGAGGTTGTCCGGTTTTTTTTTTCTTGGAAAACAGAGCAGAGATTGGTTATTTGGCAACAGCTGAACGAATATTCCTTAACAAGCGGTTTGTGCGGATTCGTTTAGGCTTAGGGGGCGTTGGAAAATGGATCGCCTCGCCTCACAACCGCCAGACCGTTATAGTACTGAAAAGGAAATCGACGAATGAATAAAATTACAATTATTGGAATTCTACTTTTTGGAATTGGCATCCTCTTAATTAGCCCTTTGATAGCTAGCTCATTAAGCATTTTTGCAGGTGTTATCTCTCAAATATTAGGTCTTTTTTTAACCACCAAAGGTGCAATTATTAGTAGAAAACAAGTAGTTCAGGATTCTGAAGGGAATCTTAAAAGCTATTTTGAAAGTGAAATTAAAGAGTTTAGACAAGAATTAAGTGCTGTGAAACAAATTGATGAAAATAAAGAATTGTTAAAAATCGAAACCAAATTTGACGATTGGGCTGAAGAATTTGAATCAAATAAAAATCTTAAGGTTTTAGAATTAAATAGAGAAGAAATAAAAAAGAAAGAACATGAAGAATTATTAAATAAAGAGTGGCTTAAGACATACCAGACAATTTTTTCAATTCTTGAGGAGCTTTTAAAATCTTATTCCAAAATTCCCAATAGTAGTGTTTCAAAAGTCGAATTTCCCAGATTTCCATCCAAGTTAATCAGCAAAGAAGCTGCACATTATTTTGCAAAAATTCATTTTAGTGATCTTTTCCTTTATATAGCGTTAAGTGTAAGAAGTCCTGAACTTGAAAATATTATACCAGAAATATTATTTACAATTGATAAGCAAGATCGGGACTTAAATGCATCAATTTATGCTGGTGAATTGTATTGGTCAGCAGATTCTAAGTTGATATTTAAAATTGATGGTGAAAAAAATTGGGTCTATTGGTCAAAAGATCAAAACAAAATAATTGATGATGATGCAGTGATATATGAAATCCCTAAATCAAGCAAAGAATGGGAAAAAATATTAAAAAATATACTTGAACATGTTATCGCAAAAGCAGAAATAAAGTATAATTATACATAAAACTAGAAAGTTGTACGCACTATAACCAGCAATTCTTTCTGACCGGTTCACGTTGGTTGCCTGACTTTTGAGTGTGCTGTCCCGCAGCGTAATTGTCAAACCGTTAAGCTCCGTCAGGCGCGCGGGATTGTGGGGCAGGTGGATCCGGGGTTTTTGCTTTTTTTATATTTGTGGATTGTTACCGGCTCCGGCTCGTTTTGATGGGCTGCTTCTGTTGAAATAGTTCCGGGCAAACGGGGCGCCGTTGGCTTTTTCAGAAAGGATCGCTATCCGGGGGCAGGCCTCGCGTTGTTAGGGTTGGGTCAGGCAGTGCGAAGCGTCAGGATGTATCGAAGAATGCGGGCAGTTGTGAGTGATTGCTATGAACGGCGGACGGCTCGTCGGTTTTTCTTTTTTGGCTTGTAGCGGTGGCCGCCTTGCGTTGTTGAAATTCGGTGTGGTTCGGCCATGCGGCGTTTTTAGAAGAGGTGCCGATTGTCAGCCGGTCGCCTGGTACATGGGGCCTGCATTGCTCGTGCAGCATCGTTCCCACGGTGCCTGGGGCCGGGTTGGGTAATCAGTCTTGCACAATCGCTGATGGAAACCAGTTCATCCACGTTGTTTTTGAATCGCCTGCATCGGGTCTTTCCAGCGCCTGCCGGACAGGAGGTTGTCCGGGTTTTTTGTTCTTGGAAAAAAGGGCAGAGATTGGTTATTTGGCATCAGTCGCACGAAGATTCCTTCAAGCGGTTCGTGCGGATTTGTTTTGACTTCGGGGCATTGGAGAATGGGTCGCCTCGCCGCACAATCGCCAGACCATTATAGAGCTTTAGAATGTTAAATTATCAATAAACTTACAATTACAAACTCGCTATGGAAATTTTGAATAAAAAGATAATTTTTGGGTTTTTGTTTTTATTCCCTAGTTGCCTTTTTGGCCAACACATAAATCAGAACTCTTTAAATAATCCTAGAAACAGTCTTGTTGAATATCTTACACCTAGAACACTTACAACAGAAGTTGAAGTTGATTTTGAACCTGAATTATCGAGTTTAGATTTGTCAGTAGACATAGTTCTTAGACCAGAAGATTTTACTGCTGGGAATTTTCTATCACCAAGAGCTACAGGCAACTATTCAGATTTATTATGGGGCATTAAGGATAATGATCCACAAACATTTAGAGGCATGTACGATATTAATTTAGACATTCAGGCCCCTACTACTACAAATGATGCCTCAGCGACAGTCAATCGAATACTTTCATCTGGAGGAGTTGGAAATCTTAATGCATCGTTAAAAATAGGTTTTTTTGAGAAAGATAATTCCAGAGGAATTACTTTATCAATTTCACCATCATTTAGTTGGCAAAATTCGAAACAGTTAATAGAAACAAATAGTGATAGTTTCGCCTTCTTTAGTATCAAAAGCTCGATTACAGCATGGGGTGGCCCTATGTTAATAACAGTACAAGCAGCTCAAAACAACATATTGGGAAATAATTTAGAGAATATAATAGCAATGGATATAGACAATAGTTTTGTTATTACCACTATGGCAGCGCTAAAACTTAATGAGGATTTCTATTTCCAAGTAAAGGCATTAGTATCGGAGAGTTCATTTAATAACGAAATGATTGAAATAGGTATAGTTAGGACAATCGGACTTTAATATTAAAATTTCATTGCTCTATAACAACCAGCATTTCCTGCGGACGTGCAAGCGTTATTTAGACGAATTCAAAATTAATTGCCACGCCGCAGAAATGCCGAGCCGTTATTCAAATGATAACAAGCAGATGGTTATTTTCAGGTACATTCAGAATGAACCTCACCACCATTATAAAAAAACTGATCAAAAACCAAGAGGTGGAAATCGACCTGATTGAGCACAAATTCGGAAATTTTGAATTCTGTATTATAAAGAAAGAATGATGACAAACCTGCAAGATATCATCAACCAGGGCGAAGGGATTTCCGTTGAATTTAAATCGTCTGAAACGAAGCTCAACAAGAATGCTTTTGAGTCGGTATGTGCTTTTCTTAACAGGCAAGGCGGACACCTGCTACTCGGCGTTGACAATGACGGTACGGTAACCGGTGTGGATGACGAAGCCGTGCAGGGAATTTTAGATAACATTGTTACCAATGCCAATAATCCGCAAAAACTCAGTCCGCCTTACTATCTGTCACCCGAAGTGGTGGAGCTGAATGGTAAAAAGGTAATCGTGGTGTATGTACCGGAAAGTTCGCAGGTGCACAACACCACCGGAAAGATAATCGACCGTAATGAAGACGGAGACTTTGATATTACGCATCAGCCGGAACAGGTTACTCAATTGTACCTGCGAAAACAGAGCAATTACACGGAAAATAAGGTGTACCCCTATGTTGATCTGGATAACTTTAATGAATCGCTGTTTGACCGCGTAAAAAAATTGGCCCGGAGCCAGCGCCCGGACCATCCATGGCTGGAAATGGACAACGAGGAGCTTCTTAAATCTGCCGGACTCCATAAAAAGGATATGCAAACGGGAGAAACCGGCTATACTCTTGCTGCCGTATTACTGCTTGGCAAGGATGAGGTGATTGCCAGTGTACTCCCTCATTTTAAAACGGATGCTATTGTTCGAGTTCAGAATACAGATCGTTACGATGACCGGGATGATATTCGGGTTAATCTGATCGAAAGCTATGACCGGCTGATGGATTTCATTGCCAAACACCTGTCGGAAAAATTTCACCTGGAAGGCGACCAGCGTATCAACCTTCGGGACCGGATATTCAGGGAGGTGATTGGTAATGTGCTCATCCACCGTGAATTTACCAATCCCTATCCTGCCAAAATGGTAATCGAAAAAGAACGAGTCTTCACTGAGAATTGGAATAAGCCTCATGGCAGGGGGAACATCGATCCTGATAATTTCTCTCCATATCCCAAAAACCCGATGATTGCCCGCTTTTTTAAAGAAATCGGCCGGGCTGATGAACTTGGATCGGGCATTCGGAATACCTACAAATATTGCGGACTTTACACTCCGGGCACCAAACCTGAATTTATTGAAGGGGATGTTTTCAAAACCATTATCCCGATTCACACCGGACAAGCTGCCGGACAAGTTACCGGACAAGTTAGTGGGGAAGCTACTGGGGAAGTTACTGGGGAAGTTACTGGGGAAGTTCGAAAAGTTTTGAGCGTTTTAGAAGGTGCAATGAAACGTTCTGAAATACAGAGAAAGTTGGGTTTGAAACACGATGACTACTTCAGGCTTCATTACATGGAACCAGCTATGAAATCAGGATTCATAGAAATGACACATCCGAAAAGTCCCAACCATCCGAATCAGAAATACCGATTAACGCCTAAAGGTGAAAAGCTTAAGAATCGAATGGAGAAGAATTGAAATTTTTTTCACATGATATTAAAGAATAAATGGAAAACCCCAGACATTCGGGTCAGAAATAGAGGTTGAAACAGTCATGATAAACATCTTCCACACCGCCGACCACCACCTCGGCCTCCGTTTCAAAAACCATCCGGAAGCCAGCAATAAACTGGCTCAGGCCCGGTACGTCACACTTGAAAAATTGGTTGGAATGGCCAACGAAAAAAATGCTGATATTTTCGCCATTGCAGGAGATCTTTTTCAATCACCAAGGATTAAAGTTGGTGAAATATTAGAGTGTGTCCATGCTATAAATAAGTTTGAGGGAAATGCAGCCCTGATTCTGCCCGGTAATCACGACTATATCACCGAAGACAGCCAGCTCTGGGACCGGTTTAAAAAAGAGGCGGGAGAAAACGTTCTGGTATTGGATGAAAAAGAACCGGTGGATCTGAGTGAATATGATCTGAATGCAATGGTCTGGCCTGCTCCCTGCCACGCCAAACACTCGGCAGAGAATGCTACTGGCTGGATAGATGATGAGGAAAAAAAGCCGGATAAAATTCATATCGGAATCGCTCACGGCAGTATCGAAGGTGTGTCCCCTGATTTTAATCAGCACTATTTTCCGATGACCGTTCGGGAGCTGAACAGTTCCGGTGTGGATATCTGGCTGATGGGCCACACGCATATCACTTGGCCGGAAAAGCCGGGCAAAAAGGATATCATATTCAATCCCGGTACCCCCGAACCGGATGGTTTCGATTGCAGCCATGAAGGACGTGCATTTCTGCATACTATCGATGAAAATAAGTTGATCTCAACGGAGATTCTGAGCACCGGAGCGTACCGGTTTCGCAATATGATGAGAAGCCTGAATAGTGAATCTGATTTAGAAAAGCTTTTGAAGGAGTTCGAAGGTAACGAATTTAACCACACTATTCTTAAACTCGACGTCTCCGGCCGACTGGAACCTGAACTGTATGAACAGTGGCGGGAAAAAAGGCAAAGCATCCGGAAGGCCGTGGTTGAACTCAAACTGGACGATTCAGAACTCCGGCGCAAGGTAACCGAAGAGCAGATCCGAAAGGAGTTTACCGATGGGTCTTTTCCAGAACAGTTGCTCTCCTCTATCCCGGAAGAAAATGAGGCCGAACTTCAGATGGCCTACGAACTGATCAAAGAGGTGCAGAAATGAAACTAAAATCGATTAAACTGCACCCGTTTGCCGGTATTCGTGATAAAACGATTGTTTTTAAAAACGGATTAAACGTTCTGCTTGGGCCAAATGAAGCGGGAAAGTCCACCATCTATCACGCTATTTTGAACGGGCTGCTGACAACCACATCATTAACAACGACCAAAGTTGAAAGCGAAATGGGACGGTTTTTCCCTTCTTCCGGCGGAGATGTGATTCGTGTGGATCTGGAACTGCTGGACGAGAATCAGAACACCATTCGAATCCGGAAAGCGTGGAAAAAAGGAAATCGTCAGGGTAGTGCTTTTCTTCACCTGGCAGACGACACTGAGATCACGGACGAGGAACAGGTTCAACAGAGAATCGAAGAACTGCTGCCGGTAACTGCCGCCACACTACGAACGATATTGCTTGCGGATCAGTCCGGCCTGCATCACACCATTCGTGAAATGGAACAAGAAGATGGCGTTCGCAAGGAGCTGGGAGATATCCTGCGTCAGAATTTGATGGAAACCGGTGGGGTGTCGGTCGACCGGTTCAGGGAACTGCTGGATAATCGGTATGAAGAGTATTTCAAGCGGTGGGACCGGGAGCAGGAATACCCGGAAAAAAATCGAGGGATCAGTAATCCTTACAAAACAGGAACCGGAAAAGTTCTGGATGCCTATTATCAGAAAGAACAACTCCGGCTGCACCTGGACGAGGCCAGGCGATTTGAGGATGAATTGGATCTGTTGAATAAGAAACTTTCTGATCTGATCGGGAAACAGAAAGAGCTCATAACAGAATTTGAAAAACTCCAGCCGCTAAAGAAAGGGATCAGCCAAAGACAACAACTGGAATTGAGACTGGAAACCGCAACAGAGAAAAGAAAAGGGCTGCTTGAGATTAGTCAAAAGTGGCCGGTGATGGAAGATCGGCTTAAGCAGCTGAAGCCCAAACAGGATAAGCTTCAGGATAGCATTCAGTCACTGAAAAAGGAGCAGACACTTGCTCAAAACAAGCAGAAAGCCGAGCAATTACAGTTAAAGCTGAAAAAGCTCGAAAATTTAAGCGCCAGGGTTAAAGCTGCCCAAAAGGAAGTAAAAGAGGCGAAGAAATTGATGCCCGCTGATATAAAGCAGTTAAGAGAACTTCGTTCAGAAATCAATAACCTGAAAGGGCAGGTGGAAGGGGCACGGCTTACACTGCGAATGAGATCTGATTCAGATCAATCAATCGAATTCAAAGAAAGCGGAAAAGAGGTTGAAAGGTTAAAAATTCCGTCAGGGAAATCGATCGAAAAAAGTGCTGCGGGTGGATTTTCAATAAACATCGATGGTGTTGATATTGAGGTTTTTTCCGGTGAAGGGGATCTGGAGAACACGCTTAAAGAGCTCTCTTCAAAGGAGAAAGATCTGCAGAAGTTATTGAAGGAGCTGGACGTTGATACGGTTCAAAGCGCGGAGTCATTGGCTGAACTGTACCGCCAAAAATTGCAGGAAAAGGACAATACAGAAAAACTTTACAGATCTGAACTGGACGGCAAGAGTGAAGAGGAATTAAAGAAGGAATTGGAAGAACTCGGAGATCTTGACAAGGTTCGTTCGCTGGAGGAGATCAGCAATGATTTGGTAGATAAACAGACCGAGTTAAATGGACTGTCCAAAGAGGCGAATGAAGCCAATGAGAAATTGGAAAATTGGAAAAAAAGGTATGAATCAATAGATGATGTGATCCTGGAACTGGCTGATATCTCAAAATCGATCAAAGATATAAGCGGTGAGATAGAGCAATTGCCGGAACTTCCGGAAGGGTTTGATTCTGCGGATGAATTTATTGAAAAAGTTGATTCGTTAGATCACGAAATCCGCGGGTTAGATCATCGAATCAACGAAAAGAAGCTCGAGAAAACATCCAAAGAGGCGAATGCACCGGATACATCATCTGAAGAGCTTGAAAAGATGCTGGAAGAAACGGAGGCTGATTTTGACCGAATCCGCCATGAAGCTGAAACGCTGGCTAATGTAAGGAAGCGGTCCAGTGAGATACTTGAGTCGATGGATGCCAATACCTACTGTGGCCTGGAAGAGAGCTTTCTGAAATGGCTGCAGCAGATGGCGGGCAATCGCTTTGATAGTGTACAAATGAACGGGGATTTACCAGCCACATTTCAAACCGATGATGGCCGTCCGCTTACCTATGAACTGCTCTCTCACGGAACCAAAGATATTGTCGCTCTTGCCTGGCGGTTTGCTTTAACAGAGTATTTTCTGCAGGATCAAACCGGATTCATTGTTCTGGATGATCCGATGGTGGATATGGATCCAGAGCGGCGGGATAAGGCATCAAAGGCGATAGAGGAATTTGCCAACGACCGGCAGGTTTTGGTGATGACGTGCCACCCGGAACATGCGGAGCTTATCAAAAATAAAGAGAGTGAAATTGCAGCTTTTTAATTTGGGATATCTGTTTGATTCTGCAATTATTTCAAGTTCCGAAAATTGACGATGAAGTGGCTACAAAAAAATGAAAAAGTACTCCTATGTTTTAGATTTTAACTAAATAAGATTTATTAAAATTCTTGAATATTATTATAGATGTAGCACTACAAATCATTGTTTGCAAGCCATTGAGTTCGATATTTTAAGTTTTTCGGAAAATGAGTTATGTGAGAAATATAGATTGATGGCGAAACTGTTCAGATTCAAATTTCAATAAAACAAAACCATGCCAAAACCCATTAAAACCGCCACCCTTATTGGCGCTACCGGACTAATCGGCAGCCGGCTGCTGGTAAAGCTTCAGGAGGATGATTACGTTGGCAGTGTTCGAGTTCTTTCACACCGGCCGGTGGAACTGTCAGGACCGAAAACGAACGTTCAGGTGATCGACTTTTCCAACCTGGAACAGTTCCGCAGTGCCATTAATGGGAGTGATGCAGTGTTCTGCACTGTTGGAACAACCCAGAGAAAGGTGGATGGCGATGAAGAGGCCTACAGAAAGGTGGATTACGACATTCCCGTTAATGCGGCAAAGTTCTGTGCCGAGACAGGCTGCCCCCGCTTTCTTCTGGTCTCCTCGGTGGGGGCCGACAGCAGCTCGGGCAGTTTTTACCTGAAGCTAAAAGGGGAGGTGGAGGATGAGGTGAAAGATTCAGGGGTGCCATCGGTTTCCATCTTTCGTCCATCCATTTTGCTGGGTGAGCGTAATGAGTCGCGCCCCGGAGAAACGATTGGCAAGATTGTGATGAATACGTTTTCGTTTTTACTTCCCTCACGAATGAAACCTATCGATGCTGATGATGTAGCAGCAGCAATGGTCTGGGCTGGCAAACAGGGGAGGGAAGAATTTAACATCTATCAGTTTCGAGAGATGATTGATGCATCCAAACAAATAAAGAGCAATCATTCATGAAAATCTACTTCTCAGGCTCGATCCGCGGAGGCCGGCAGGATGCCGAAATTTACAAACAGCTTATCGATGACCTGAAGCAATACGGAACCGTTCTCACCGAACACATCGGTTTCGACTCGATAGATCACTCCAAGACCGACCGACAAATTCACGACGAGGATATGGACTGGCTGAGGGAGTCGGATATTGTGATTGCCGAGGTCACCACTCCGTCACTGGGAGTTGGGTACGAAATCGGAAGAGCTATTGAGATGGGTAAGCGGGTGGTTTGTTTGTATAGGGAGGCCGGCCGTAAAACTGTATCTGCAATGATTAATGGCTCGCCTGGTGTAGAGTGTTTTAAATATAGTGGCTTTTCGGAAGCACAAGAGATTTTTTTGCAAATTTTCAATGACAAATCAGGTGGACGCGGTCAGTCAGAAGTTGACTTGCGAGGGTAAAAAAATTTTTTATTATCCAGAAATAAGCCCCTGTCCTGTCCTACGATCCTTACTTGTTCCGGTGTTCTGCATTCTTGTTCCGGTGCTCCGCTCCGGAACAGCCCTGAAGCTGCTCTGCTGCGTGAAAACCTTCTGATTCGATTGAAGTTCCGGATTCCGGCAGCGGAGCAGCCGGAGTAGTGTTTCGCTGCGGAGCGGCGAAACAAGTGGGTGGGGTGTCAAGATGAAAATTACTGAAATTTCAAAAATGGAATAATGATACTTCGACAAGGCCTTTCATACCCAAATAATTT
Source organism: Balneolaceae bacterium (assembly GCA_020832285.1). Taxonomy (GTDB): domain Bacteria; phylum Bacteroidota; class Rhodothermia; order Balneolales; family Balneolaceae; genus Rhodohalobacter. The sequence goes on along the minus strand of JAFIFB010000130.1, from coordinate 30,327 downwards.
CGGGCTGAAGTATATCTCCAGTCCTCCGGCTTGTCAACAAATCCTCTTTTCACAGGATTATTATGGATGTACTCAATTTTCTGAATCATCATATTATTCCAAAGTATTTGTTTAGGATGACACCCTTCCTGCCATACCTGATACTGTGAATCGGTATGCGATGGTTTTTTTGCCATTCGGAGTTTGTGAAGAAGCCTTGTATGGCCCTGTTGCTCAAACTGATCAATAATTGCACGTGCGGTCCACGATTTAAAGGATCTCAAATGTTTTGGCAGTTTGTCTGACTGAACGATCATATGAAGATGATTCTCCATAATGACATAAGCGTAAAGTTTTGTATCTCTTTGGTTTTGCAAAAATGTAAGTGAATCGAGTATGATATTTGCAGCTAATATATTTGAAAAGACCGGATAACCTCTAACGATACTGCTCGTGATGAAATAAGGATATTCCGTTTCATGAATTCTGTAACGAGTTCTTCCCATAGGTACATCGCTTTTTTATTTTTGATGTATATATGTATGAACCTCATCTGAATAAATTCTTACAGAATTTTTTTAATTTTCTGTTTTTTGGGGTTGGTATACTGCATTACTTGTTCCGGAGCTCCGAATTCCTTGTTCCGGCGCTCTGCTCCGGAACACCCCTGAAGCTGCTCTGCTGCGTAAAACCTAATGCTTCGATTGAAGTTCCATATTCCGGCAGCGGAGCAGCCGGAGAAGTGTTTCGCAGCGGAGCGGCGAAACAAGTGGGAGGTTCAATTCCCCAGTGGGTATCGTCAGGCAGCAAATCCCGCCCGGCGAAACTGAATGTTCCGGGACAGCCATTCCCACGGTGGTCCTGATTTAAAGTTCGGTGTATGCGCTGGCATAACCCGGAAATCTCTTAGTGAGAGAAGTGCATCATCTCAGTTCAGCCACCAAATTGCGCCGTTTAGCACCGTGGCAAAACTTACCCAAAGGATGTAGGGAATCATCAGCCAACCAGCCACTCGGTTTTTTTCAAAGAACAAGATTGTGGTAAGGATGATTGCAGCCAAGAGCAGGATGATTTCAAGAAATGCCCATCCCGGCTCTTGCAACCCAAAGAATATTTGAGACCAAAGCCCATTCAGAATTAATTGAATTAAAAATACAGACAAAGCGGCTTTTGCATCTGTAAATCCATAATTTTTCCAGACAAGCCAACCTGCCACACCCATCATCGTGTAAAGTGTGGTCCAAACCGGCCCGAACACCCAGGCAGGGGGATTCCAGTCAGGTTTTTGAATGGAGTCGTACCAAACTGAAGAAGCGATACCTGGAGAAACCTGTGCTCCGATCCAGGCTGTGAAGTAACAGATGCCAAGCCAGAAAACGAATCCGGCAACAGATTTGAATGTAATTTTGTGTTTTTCTGTTTTCATGAAATAACTTTATAATCTTAAAGTTTTTGTACGTTAGACTTTAAATCTTTTTTCCAATGGTCTCAGATAGACAAACTCCGGTTTATCTGATTTCGTTTGATTAAAACTGTTGTACATACAGCTGCTTTCTCACCAGTTATGTTCTGCATGGCCCGGTATTGAGAATGTATTCACAACATGCCTATAAAATTAATTTACTAATCAGTCCCGGACCTGCTTCTGTATGACTAAAAAGCTATCATTCCTGTTTTTTGCCTACTTGTTTGTATTCGGCTGGAGTTCAATTTCAGCACAGCAGATTGAAATTGATGATTTGCAGGTTAAAACGATTCCAAATGCTGAACATGTTTGTGTGCTTGATCCCACCGATGTGAATGCCCATTTGCATATTCGTCCGAGCAGAGAAATGCAGCAGAAAATCCAGGCCGGAGCCACTACGGCATCATTTGAAGTAGATTTTGGCATATCGACAGGAAACTCCTGCGGGGATACAACCTGGCCATCCGATGCTATGAATGCCTTTGAATACGCACTCGATATCTGGGGGCTTCATTTGCAGTCAGATGTTCCGCTGAAAGTGCAGGCAGTATGGAGGGAATTTGACACGGGCCCTGAGGGTGGTGTAACTCTTGGGAGTGCAGGTCCATACCAGGGGGTCGTGGTGCAATCATCTACAGTTGGCGAGCCAAATACATATTATTCACTGGCACAAATTACAGCCATGACGGGAGTTGCAATCCGGGATCAGTTGCAAAATCCAGTTGATTATGATATTTCCGTTAATATCAATTGCGATTTCAGGAACTGGTACTTTGGTACGGATGCAAACACACCTGCAAACCTGATCGATTTTGTAACGGTGGTACTTCATGAAGTCGGCCATGGTATTGGGTATTTTGGAACAATGTATGTGCCTGAAGATGAAGAAAATGAATCTGAATTTTTAGGTATAGCAGAATGGGGGCTGGGTACCCCGCCGGCCCCGGTTATTCTCGACAGGTTTGCAGTTGACGGCAGCTCTGTTCCATTATTGGATGAAAACGTTTATCCAAACCCTTCAGAAGATTTATATCAGGCCTTGACCGGCCAAAGAGGCGGAGTCTTTTTTGACGGCGTCGAGACTCGCGGAACCCTTGACGGGGATCTTGCAAAACTCTATTCACCGAGAGAGTGGAGCTCCGGTTCCAGTTTCTCCCACGTGGATCAACAGACGTTTTCTGGTACTGTAAATGCACTGATGCGGCCTCAGATGGACCGGGCACAGGCCATCCATTCACCAGGGCCTCTTTTTTGCGGTATGCTCGCTGATATGGGCTGGCCGTTAGGTATAGGATGTCTCAGTTTTCTTGCAGCAGATGCTGTTATCGCTTTGGACCGGAGACAGATCGATTTTGGGGTGACAAATGCAGGGGAAGTCATTGAAAAAAAGCTGGTCATAAGCAGTGATACCTCATCAGTTGAAACGATGTCTGGCGCAGTCGAAATTGACGATGACAATTTTACGATTGTCGGAAATAATAATTTCAGCCTTGAGCCGGGAGAATCCACAGAAATAACCATTCTCTACAGGCCAAGAGTTGAACGAAGGCATTCAACCACAATGTCGGTATTTCACAACGCTAAAAACGAACAGTCACCCATCTCTGTACCGCTGCGGGGGGAAGCACTCGAGGTAGAAAAAATTGTAAAGCTGGATCAAAGTTATCCGAATCCAGTGGTTCCGGAAAATCCCGCACCAAAAATACCTTATGCCCTGTCTGAGGACGCTCATGTATTACTGGATTTGTACACTGTGCATGGCCAGCGGGTTCAAACTCTGGTGAATTCCATGCAGCAATCAGGCCGTTATGAAGTGGAAGTAGATATGAACGGTTTATCAAGCGGAGTTTATATCTACCGGATCGTGGTGGGAGATCAGGTCAGGAGCCGAAAGCTGTTGTTTTTTAACTGAACCCGGTTACTCTCTTTCACTCTCCAGCCAGTTTCCGGATAAATTGTTCAAACTCATCAGTGTCGTATTTGGCCAGCCCGCGCTTTTCGAGGGCAAGCCTTCCATCGGCCGAAATCACATAGGTAGTCGGGATCACTGTACTTTCATACACACCCGGTGCCCTCGACCGGAAGTGATAAACAGGCATATCAAAGTTGCGACGTTCCATAAACTCGATGGCGCGATCGAACTCCTCATCCAGAGAAACAAGCAGAAAAGAGACATTTTCCAAAGATCCAACCCGGTTGTATAAATTCTGAATAGATGGCATTTCTGCAATACATGGCGGACACCAGGTGGCCCACACATTCATAAAGACCACATTGCCTTCAAACTCAGCCAGAGAAATCACGCGACCGTCATCTCGGGCGAAATAAAATTCTGTGCTTGCTGCCGGGAAATCCTCACTCAGGGTCGGAATGTCGGGCTTGATGAGGCCTGTAGCCAGCAAACCACGCTGCATTGTACCCATGACCTCGGTGTGCCACCCTGTTACATAGAGCAGTAAAATAACCCCTATTATTGCACCCCATTCGATGAAACTGCGTTTAAAGCTTTTTGTTTTTTTCTTATTCATATTGAGTGACAAGAACGGAAACACTACAGGGAGCCGCCGTTCAGATATTGTCAGGGACGAATTTTAATCTCAACTTTTTCGGTTTGATCCAGCTCGCTGATGCGGATGGCCAGTGATTGCTGTATTCGGTTGGCAATTTCCTTCAGGCCGATAGATGAAGGAGAAGCCGGATCAGCCGCTACAATGGGCGTTCCCGAATCACTGGTTTCACGTATTATTTCCCGCAGTGGTATCTCTCCAAGGAAAGGAACTTCCAGTTTCTGGGCCAGTTTCCGTGCACCGTGTTTCCCGAAGATATAGTACTTTTTCTCAGGCATGTCATCAGGTACGAAATAGGCCATATTTTCGATGATACCGAGGACCGGAACATTTACTTTGTTGAACATGGCCACACCTTTTCTGGCGTCATCAAGTGCCACGGTTTGCGGGGTGGAAACGATCACGGCACCGGTAAGAGGAACGGTTTGTACGATCGTGAGCTGAATATCTCCGGTTCCGGGTGGCAGATCAAGGATCATATAATCCAGTTCACCCCACTCAACTTCCTGCATAAATTGTTTTACGGCACTGGTAACCATTGGTCCGCGCCATATCATGGCCTGGTCGGTATCCACCAGGAAGCCCATTGATACGAGATGAACACCATGTTTCTTGATTGGCACCAGTTTTTTTTGAGTGGTGATATTGGGCCGTTCTGTTACGCCGAACATGGTAGGTACGCTGGGCCCGTAGATGTCTGTGTCCAAAAGGCCAACTTTTGCCCCGGTCTGTGCGAGTGCAACCGCAAGATTTGCGGCTACAGTTGATTTCCCGACACCGCCTTTCCCGGAGGCTACGGCAATCACATTTTTAACCCCTCCAAGCACAGGTTCTTGCCGGGTTTGCTGTTGAGGTTCCTGCTGGCCGCTGTTTCCCAGTTCCCGCTGTTTGGAAATATTTATTCCAATTGTAACATCCAGCACGGCTTCTGCATCTACATACTTACGAATGGCTTCAGCACACTCTTTTTTGAGCCGTTCTGCGAGCTGATCGTTTTTTTCGGGAAGCTCAAGGGTAAAAGAAACAAATTTGTCTTGTGTGATTAGGTCCTGGATCAGGCCGAGGGTAATCAGGTCTTTATTAAACTCCGGATGAATTACATGAGCCAGTGCACTCTTTACCTGTTCTTTGTGTATAGACATAAAAGATGGATGTCCTGATTTATTTTACAGTAATTAAATTGTTTCCCTGGTTCAGTATCATTTTGAAGATCTGAAGCAGTTCGATTTGAACTCTCAAAGATACTGAGAATTCGAAGCAATCTAAACGCCGGTATAAAATCAAATCATTCCCGATGTTGTTTTAAATTGGGAATATTGATTAACTTTTAGGGATTAAAAAAAAATTTGAAACACGAGACGCTTGCGATCATCATATTTGAGTAGTAATCAGATATTCCGACCCAAGTAGAAAGTATCAATTCAATTTGAATCCTGTGAATTTTCTTCGTTCACTGGCATGCATTATTCACCAAGAAATTTTTTGATGTGCCTTATCTGATTGGATATAGTAATAAAATATATCAACTATTTTTTTGTGAAGAATGGAGGCTAAAACAAATGACCGGTGACATTTTGAATTATATACCTGGTCTTCAAGCCGAAAATCGAATACAAACCAGATTTTCATAAAGCCAACTTTTTTGTTGAGAATAGTTTATGTTTACGTGACTATTCAGCCGATTGATTTTATCTTTCTTGAGGCGCTAAAAAGAAAAAATAAGTGTAATAATCTGAAATGGTAAAACGCACACCGCTCTATTCTGAACATTTAAAGCTTAATGCAAAACTGATCGATTTTGGTGGGTTTGAGATGCCGGTTCAGTATAGCGGTATCAAGCAGGAACATCTGGCGGTGAGGGAACATGCAGGATTGTTCGATGTATCTCATATGGGTGAATTTTTTATTTCCGGACCGAATGCTCTGGATTTGATTCAAAAAGTCACAATTAACGATGCTTCATCACTTGTTCCGGGCAAAGCCCAGTACACGGCAATGTGTTACGAGGATGGCGGAATTGTGGATGATTTACTTATTTATATGCTTGGTGATGAAAGCTATATGCTGGTGGTAAATGCTTCAAACATCGATAAAGACCTGGATTGGATAAAAAAACAAAACAGTATGAATGCGGTCATAGAAAACCGGTCTGAACAGATCGCACTGATTGCACTGCAAGGGCCGGAATCTGTGAAAATTCTCGAGAACCTTACAGATGTGAATCCAGAAGGAATTAAATTTTATACATTTGAAACCGGCACCGTAGCGGGTGAAAAGGATGTGATTATATCAGCAACCGGATATACCGGCGAAAAAGGATTTGAACTTTATATCAATACAAAAAAAGCAGATCCGGTAAAAATATGGAGTGAATTGATGAGCACCGGAAAAGATCATAAACTTGAACCGGCCGGGCTGGGTTCACGTGATACGCTGCGACTTGAGATGGGTTACGCTCTCTACGGAAATGATATTTCAAAAGATACCACACCGCTCGAAGCAAGAATGGGGTGGCTTACCAAATTTGAGAAAGGAAGTTTTATCGGAAAAGAAGTACTTTTAAAGCAAAAAAGGGAAGGAACAAGCCGAAAACTTATGGGTTTTGAAGTATTGGAACCCAGAAATGTACCCAGAGCCGGTTATGAAATCAGTAATGAGAAAGAAAAAAAGATCGGTTTTGTAACAAGCGGAACTCAATCCATATCCTTAAATAAAGGAATAGGTATGGGTTACATAGAAACTGAAAAAGCCGTAGAAGGCGAAAAAATTTATATACATATCAGGAAAAGGCGGGCAGAAGCAATTGTGGCCAAGCCCCCGTTTTTAAAAAAATAACTAAATCTTTAGATGGTAAATTTACAAACATTAGACGTATTCAATTCCATTCACTCATTCCAGGAAGATGAGCTCAGGAACAAAACAGTGGTTGTTATTGATGTGCTGCGGGCATCTTCAACCATTATAACTGCATTGATGAACGGTGCAAAAGCAATTATTCCTGTCGCAGATATGGGCGAGGCGAGTAAAATTGCCCAGAATGTTGACTCGGAAAATTATTTGCTTTGTGGTGAAAAAGACGGTATTAAAATAGATGGTTACGATCTTGGTAACTCTCCGTTTGAATATTCCAATGAGCTTGTAGGCGGAAAAACTTTGATATTTAATACTACCAATGGCACCAAGGCGATAAAAAAATCAATTGGTTCTGCAAATATTTATATTGCAGCTTTCCTGAATGTATCTGCTATTATAGATGAGCTTAAAAACCAAAGTCAGGATATTGTTTTGGTTTGTGCAGGCTGGAAGGGGCGACTTGCCTTTGAAGATTTGCTTTTGGCCGGAAATATTACTCACGCTCTCAGTGATGGTAAACTGCCAGATGATGCGCGTGATGGTACGAAAGTGGCATTTGGCCTTTTTGATAAATATGGTGAAGATATATTGGCTTCAATACATCAGTCGAACCATGCTTCAAGGCTCAAAAAACTGATTGGTGATGATGATATAAATTATTGCTGCCAGGTCGACACCACTGAAATAATACCTCGTTTAAAAGAAGGGATGATTACCCTTACGAATGGCTAAAAAAAAACGTTCAAACCGGTTTTTCGGTAGTTTCGATTATACCCGTAAAATGGAAATTACCGGAATCCTGATAATGGCAATTTCAATATTGCTGCTACTGAGCATCGCTTCGTACCATCCGGATGACTATGCACTTGTAAAATCACTTTCCTACGATTCAATTTTGACGATTGATCAGGGGCCTGCAATGCGGGTGCATAACTGGCTTGGTGTATCTGGTGCCTACCTGTCATTTCTATTTGTTTACACGCTATTCGGATATATCAGCCTGCTCATTCCGATCATTATTTTTGCCCTGGGGTGGTTTGTTTTCCGGCTTCACGATCTTGGTGAGCTTATATGGCCTGTGGCCTATGGGTTTTGGATGCTGGTGCTCCTCTCTGCGATTCTTGGCTGGTTCTATATAGAATTTGAAGCCTATTCGGTGGCGCTGAGTGGTAATTCCGGGATTTTTATTGCACAAATTCTTCAAAATATTACAGGCATCGGCTCTGTTATTATTCTGTTTGTTTTGCTGCTCATTTCTCTGATTGTTATGATTGACCGCGACATTCAGATCACAATCGACAGGACGAGAAACTGGTTCGAAGGATTTAGCGAAAAGCGTGAACAGAAAAAACAGCAGAAGAAAAAAATGCAGGCCATCAAACAGAGGCAGGAGGCTGATGCAGTTCAGAAAAACAGTTTTTCCGAAAAAACAGAAGAAACCCGGCCTGCATCTTCAATTGATGATATTTTAGAACGATCGCAGGAGGCAGACCGCCAGCGTGAACTGGAACGCAAAAAAGAGAGTGCCGGGCTGGAAAACAAACCATCACGAGCGATACTCGAAAAAGAAAGATCCAAAAATCTTGATGAGGAAACCGAAAATGATGTAAAAATTTCGGTGTATGTGGGTAAAGGAGATGAAGAGGCAGACGCACGCGAACTGGATCGCCAAAACAAGGTAAAAGCGAGTGAAGTGCCGGTTATCAAGTACAAGTTTCCGGGAATCGATCTGCTGGATTCCCCGCCGAATGAAGGGAATGAGGTTGACCTTGAAGAGATCAAGCTCAACAAAAAGATTATTCTGGAAAAGCTTAAGCGCCACAAAATTGAGATTCTAAGTATCAACGCTATTGTAGGGCCTACCGTAACGCTGTACGAAATTGAGCCTGCCCCGGATGTGAAAATCAGCAAGATCGAAAGCTATGCCAACGACTTGAAAATGGCGACAGCAGCTCACGGTCTTCGGATCATAGCGCCTATACCGGGCCGTTCTGCGGTGGGTATTGAAGTGCCTAACAAGACACGTGAAACCGTCTACATCAAATCTGTTATCAATACCAAAAAGTTTGTAGAGACCGATTACGAACTTCCTGTGGCAATGGGCAAAACCATCGAAAACGAAGTATTTATGATCGATTTAACCCGGATGCCTCACCTGCTTATAGCCGGCGCAACAGGGTCGGGTAAATCGGTGGGAATCAATACGGTGATCACATGCCTGCTCTATAAATGCCACCCGGATGACCTGAAATTTGTTTTGGTTGATCCTAAAAAGATTGAACTTTCACTTTATCGAAATATCCAGAACCATTTTCTTGCCGTTCTGCCGGGTTCAGAAGAACCGATTGTTACCGACACCACTGCAGCTCTTGAAACTCTTCAGAGCGTAACCAAAGAGATGGATGAGCGCTATGAGCTGCTGAAAATGGCCATGGTGCGTGATCTGAAATCATACAACGATAAATTTGATGACGGAGAGCTGGATGAAGAGCTTGGCCACCGGCACCTTCCCTACATCGTTGTGGTTATCGATGAGCTTGCAGACCTGATGATGACGGCCGGAAAGCAGATAGAAGAACCTATCGCACGGCTTGCCCAGCTTGCACGGGCTATTGGTATTCATCTGGTTGTGGCCACACAGCGCCCCTCTGTGAATGTGATTACCGGAACGATCAAGGCCAACTTTCCGGCACGCATGGCCTATCAGGTAGCATCTAAAGTAGATTCACGCACCATCCTGGATACAGGCGGAGCCGATCAGCTTGTTGGGCAGGGAGACATGCTGTTTTCGAACGGGGCTGGAATGACACGAATCCAGAATGCCTACGTATCAACCAGTGAAGTGGAGAGAATTACCTCTTTTATCGGAAGTCAGCGCGGCTATAAGAAACCTTTTCCGCTTCCTGTAGTCGAAAAAGAAGATGCGGGTATTCCTGATCCGCTCGATGACATCGATGAACTTTTTAAAGAAGCAGCCAAAGTTGTAGTACTGCATCAGCAGGGTTCAGTATCTTTACTTCAGCGAAAACTGAAAATCGGTTACAATCGGGCGGGAAGAATTATTGATCAGTTGTACAATGCCGATATTGTAGGGCCGTTTCAAGGAAGTACTGCGCGAGATGTAAAAATTACTGATGAAGAGGAACTGTATGAAATTTTTAAAGAACTTGGTGTCTGATATGAAAATAATGATTCCGGCCATATTTTTGCTGCTTCCCGCAATTGGTTTAGCCCAGGAAACACCCGAATTTGATCGCCTTAAAAATGCATTTGAAAACCAGATGGTTTTTGAGGCAACTTTTGTGCATGAATATAACGATACATTTACCGGAGAGCAGCAGGTTACGGAAGGTATTATCTGGGTGGGTAAAGACCGGTATAAAATACGCAGCGGCAACAACACCATGCTTGTGGACGGAGAGATTTCCAGGGTATATGATGCAGCGAAAAATCGTGTAATTGTTAGTGATTATGTGGAGGAAGACGACGATTTTGCCCCTTCCCGTATGCTTCAGGGTGTTGACGATTCTTACGCTGTTGATGAATCTTCCGATAGTGCAGAAACACTCATACTGCTCACTTCCGACGATCCTTTTTCTATTTTTCTGCAGGTTCTTATCGTGCTCGATCATGATGGCCTTCCGCTTAGAATCGAAGCGATTGACCAGGTAGAAAACGAACTTACCACTTTTTTTCAGTCAGGCCGGTTTACCGAGGAAACATCCGAAACATTCCGCTTTCAGCCTCCGGATGGTGCCGAGCAAATTGACCTCCGGCATGGTTCCTGATGAGAGTTAAAGCCGTTAACATTATCATATCGGTTTTGGTGGCGGGTTTATTTATGTGGCTCGCATTCCGGAATATCGACTTTTCGGAGCTATGGACCCAGTTCGGTACGGTAACGTGGTATTGGCTTCCTTTTTTTATGCTTGCACTGATCGTTAGCCATTTTCTCCGTGCTGTACGCTGGCAGCTGCTCATGCCCGATGAGTACGGTAAAATCAGTCGTAGCACACTATTTGCCGGGGTAATGCTGGGGTATGTCGTAAACAACCTTGTTCCGAGACTGGGAGAAATATCCCGGCCGGTGTATGTGGCAAAAAAAGAGGGGGTAAGTTCCAGTAATCTTGTGGGCACGATCGTAGCCGAACGCCTTTTCGATTTCATTACCATGCTTTTTTTGGTTTTGCTCACCATTATCATCTTTTTCGGAGATCTGGGCAGATTTCAGCAGATTTTCGGTATTGATCAGTGGTATTGGTATCATTATTCCATTCCACCGCTTGTTATAGTTCTTTTTTTTGTATGCATTTTTCTTTTTCGCAGAGTGGTAATAGCGATCGATCAAAAAGCCGATATTCAAAATCCGGTACTTGCCAAATTGATGAAATCAGCCAAATCATTTAGTGATGGAATGGTTTCACTGAATAAAGTGAAAAACTGGCCCTTTTTTTTGCTGCTTACGGTCGGCATCTGGACCGGCTATATCCTGATGACCTACCTGCCATTTTTTATGCTGGAACTTCAGCAGCAATACGGACTAAATATTCTCAGCGGAATTGTACTTACAATGGTCTCAACCATTGGTGTAAGTATACCCACACCAGCAGCCATTGGTTCCTATCACCTTTTTATGCAGCAGGGAATGTGGCTTCTATATGATATTCCTCTCACAACGGCTCTCACTTACGCCACTGTTGTGCATGCTTCAACTGTTTTGCTGGTGTTTTTAGTTGGCCCTGTGGCACTATGGTGGGATAAATACCATTCTTTAACCACCCGTTAAAGTGAATAATTTCATAGTACTTTATTACGTTAATGAAGTTTAAACCGGAATATTCAGGAATTTTCGGTTTAAACGGGATCGCTGTTAAATTTTCTGAAAAGTTATGGTATCTTCCATGTGATTGTTTTTGCGTTCTGAGAAACAATTTTAAGGGATGATTGTTTATTTTTTAAGTGTTTATTACTCCTTATAACATATGATTCGACTATTTTTTCTTACTGTTCTTGTCGTTTTGATAGGGGCCGTAACTATTGATGTTCACGCCCAGCAGGATCAATCTGACCCTGAACAATCCCTTTTGCCGGAAATTGACCCTCAGGATATCGAAATCCGGAGCCAGTTTCAGGCACGGTTTCCCGGATTGAACCGGCAGCCTATTTTGGGGTTTAATCCGCGCCCGCGCGTTTTTCAGACAGACCCCGATCGAATTCCGTTCATCGAGGATGAAGAGGCTATTCTTGCCAGTTTACCCATCGGAGAGCTTGACCGTCCCGAAGCTCCTGTTTACCAGCGGCTTGGTTATGCCGATCCCAGATATATTTTTTTCAGGGGAGGTATTGGAAGCGAAATTTCTCCGGAAGCTGATCTCTTCGCTATAGGCCGCATCAACAACAGAAACTGGATTTCAGCAAATGTAAATTTTACTTCAAGCGATGGTCATGCTGAGGCAGAAAATCTTGATACCTCCTACAGGTATTCAGAGGCTAACATCAATGCATACAGCAGGATTTCCGACCGGACTAACTTGCGCTTTACTGCAGGGGCAGTTTCCAATTTTAATCACATGTTGCAGCTTGGAACCGAATGGGAAGAATTTCTGAATACGAATACTCGTGTTTCGCTTACCGGTTTTCGCGGATCTGCAAAAGTCGATGTAGCCCAAACATCGCTTAGTGGCGTTATTGTTGATGCAGCGGGTTATATAAACGATTTCACACACGATTCGGACCTTGTACTTCTTAACGGCTCTGCTTCGGAGTGGGGTGTAAATGCCGGAGGAGAATATACACGTCTTGGCAGGAATGTCGACGAATATCATCGCGTAAGCCTTCGGACAAAATCAGGAGGTATAGAGACGCTTGGAGGGCAAATGCAATCATGGGGAGTATCAAACCTTTCGGCTCATTTTGAACGCCTCTTTAATTATCAAACCGATTTAAAAGTCAAGGCCGGAATCAGTGGTGTGACGGATGCCGAAGAAGATTTTAAACTTTACTTTACACCAACTGTTGAATTCAAGCATACATTTTTTACAGGATTCAATTTCAGGGCGAAAGCGTCTGGTTCAGCTAATCACTATTCGTTAGCGCAGGTACAGCAGGTAAACCGGTTTTTCGATATGGCGTCTCCCATCCGGCATCAGTATGAAATGCTTGCCCTGGCCGAAATTCAGTTAGAACCTTTTTATGGCACTAAAATAATCGGTGGTGTTTCTTATCAGGATATTAACAACTACCTCTATTACGAAAGGAGGGAGTCTCATGGGGGAATTTCAGAAATTAACCAGGGCTATTATTCAGCCAGTTTCAGAGACGCAGATATTTTTAAAATCTACGGCGGTTTTACGCAGGATCTGAGGCCCGATATTATCTGGTTCACGGCCGATGGACACTGGCAAACACCCAATTTCTCTGATACAAATGAAAAGATTCCTTTTGTTGAAAACCTCTCACTGAAAGCAACACTGTCACTGCGCCCGGTAAGCCAGTTACTTATAGAGAGCTGGGGTGAATTTAACAGCGGAAGAGTAGATCACACAGGTGAAGATATGTCTTCGTTTATGGTAATGGGGGGCAAATTGGAAATGTCACTAACTGATCAATTCGGATTTTATGCAAAAATATTGAATTTTTTAAATGAAGATTATCAACTCTGGCAAGGTTACCGGGAACGCGGCTTGCAGGGATTTGTAGGTCTTACATACCTTTTTTGATGATATGGAAATCGAGTTCATAATTGCATTTAAAGAAGTTTTAAGAGAGCAGTTCGTAAATAAAAACAACGTAGAAATCGATGGGCTTGGAAAGTTTGAGGTTACGCACCTGGGCCAGCATCAAAAAAAATATGACAACGGTAAGGTGGTGATGATGCCCCCAGCTGATGTTTTGAAATTCAAATCTAACATTAGAATTTCAGATGAAAATAGACCGGGATAAACTTGTTGAACTGCTGGTTGAAAAAACCAGTATGGAAAGAAGTGATGTTGAGGTCCAGCTCGAGCAGCTCATCGAACGAATACTGGATGCCGCAAAACGTGGTAAAACTCTCGAAATCAAAGAATTTGGTAGTTTCTTTTTTGATGAAGATGGTGAGCTGAAGTTTGAACCGTCTGATGAACTCAGTACAGAAATCAGTTATAAATATGCTGGAATGAAACCGGTAGTTCTTAAAGCAGAGCGCGACAGCATAAATTTACCGGTTAAACAGAGTGCCGAAGATATAGGTTCTGTTGGAATTACTGGTGTGACCGGTGAAGAAAAGCGGAAGATTGATTCATCAGAAGGAACACCGGTTCAGGATACGGTTTCCGGGCAGCCATTGGAAAAAGAAACCAAACCAGTTGCTGAGCAGAAACAAAGTACAGCTCCGGCTCCGAAAAAGAAACCTCAGCCGGTTCAGCGCAAAAGCAGTAACGCCGGGGCCTGGATAGTGGCAGCATTAATTTTGATAGCACTGCTTGTTGGAGGATTGTTTTATTTTTACGATCCTGCACCGGGTATAGAAAATGAAACAGCAGAAGAAACCGAACTGGCCGGGCCTGCTCCTGATGAACTTCCCGTAATTACCGATGAACAAATTCCCGAAAATATCGAAATACCACCTGAATTTGGGGCGGAACAGGCAACAGATAATGAAGTAAATGAAGATGGATCGGCGGAAGGCACAACGACCGAAGACCAGGAAATTTTCGGATTAATGGGAACGGTAGTTGAAGACGCAAATAATGGATATTCTATTGTTTTACACTCTTTTAACGATGAAGAAAATGCCCGTGCGGCAGCAACAGACCTTAGTGAGCAGGGCTATCGTGCACTGGTTAACTCAAGGACGGTCGCGGGCAGCCCGATGTGGCGTGTCAGCGTAGGGCAGTTCGAGACCCTTGCTGATGCACAAAATGCTGCGAATGAACTTCCAACACCCCACAACACTCAAAACTTTATACAAAGAATACAAGATTAACAAAAAACCTACATGAAAATCATCTACTTACTCCTGATCCAGGCTGAAACAGCTGAGGAAGATACACTACTCCAAATGTTGCAAGACGAGCCCTCAATGTCGTTCCTCGAAGTACTTTCGCAGGGCGGCCTGCTTATGATACCACTGTTTGTTCTCTCTGTGCTTGCAATTTATGTAATTGCAGAGCGCTGGCGAACTTTTGAAAACTCCAAAATGGATATCACACATACACTTAACAATATTGAAACCCTGCTTAAATCAGGCAGCCAGCAAAGGGCTATACAATATTGTGAAGAGTTTGATAAACCGCTTGCACGTATTTTAAAATCGGGAATACGCCGTCTTGGAAGGCCATTGCGCGATATTGAAGAGGCTATTAAAAATGCAGGTAAGAAAGAAATTTTTCAGCTTGAAAAAAGAATGAACTGGCTGGCAACTATTGCCGGTGTGGCCCCGCTAATCGGGTTTACCGGAACGGTAACTGGTATGATTCGAGCTTTTATGGATATTCAGTCTCTGCAGGGCAATGTAAACCCAAGTGTTCTTGCCGGAGGTATCTGGGAAGCGCTCATTACAACAGCAACCGGACTGATCGTCGGTATTATTGCATACGGTTTTTATAACTATCTGCAAGGTAAAATTAACCGCATGATTTTCGAACTCGAAAATGCTTCAGCCGATTTTATGGATCTTTTGCAGGCTCCATCACCTAAAAAACGACAACAACAGGAGGTCTGATCTATGGATTTCAGAGAAGGCAGCAGTATGAAAGAGCCGTTATACATGTTCTCACAATCGTCACTGACGGACATTATTTTGTTACTGTTGATATTTTTCCTGCTCACATCTTCGTTTGTTACCAACTTTGGTATACGGGTAAATGTGCCTCAGGCCGAATCGAGTGTAACCACTGAGGCTACACAGATATCGGTGGCGATTACCCCCGAAGGAGACTATTTTGTAGATGGTGAACAGGTAGCCCGCGGAGATCTTTCTAATGCAATTCGAAGCGCGTATCAGAATAAGCCAAATGCAACGTTAGTAGTACGTGCTGACAGAGACGCGCGGGTGGACGACGCTGTGCGGGCGATGAATATAGGCAGGGCATTAAACATGAATATTGTGATGGCAACCGAGCGAAATTAATCTTTATGCTGGACTGGTTTAAAAATAATGTTGATGAAGAAGACCGTTTTGGGCTTGGTATTACCTTTGCCATCCATTTGGTTATTCTGATTATAGCAATTCTCTATACTGTGAACCTGAAGTATGAAGACCGCTCTGCCTTCATGGAGGTAACACTGGGCGAATTCAGAAGTGGCACGATTGCCCAGCAGGCAGAAGTTCAGCGTGAACAGGTTGCCACGCGTCCCAATCCAACAGAAACGCAACCGGATGAACCCGATCCTGAAATTATACAACCCGAAGAAGTTCCTCAAACTCCCGTGGAAGAGGTAGCAAAACCGGTTGACTTGCCAGACCAGATTGAAGAAATTGAGGATGATGAAATAGTTGAAACTCCAGATACGGATATAATTGACCCCGAGGCTCAGGAAGTAACTGAAGATATCATGGAAGAAGTGGTACCGCCTGCAGCCCAGGAAGCTGAACAAGTTACCGAAGGAGTTGAAGAAAGCGGCGATGTACGAGGAGCCAGAGGAGATCCGAATGTAGACCAGGGAATCGGCCATACACCCGACCGTTCCGCGCCTTATGATCTTCAATGGGAAGGTGAATTGAATCGCTCTCCCATGGTACAGCCGCTGCCTACCAACCGTACAAATGAAGAAGCGGTGATTTCTATCCGCTTTGAAGTGCACCCCGACGGTTCACTCGGCAGGGTTATTCCCCTAAGAAAAATGAACCCCGAACTGGAACGTGAAGTAATGAGAACTCTTCGAAGCTGGCGATTCTCCCGTTTACCATCAGGTGTTCCCCAGGAACCCCAGTGGGGCACTATCACATTCCGGTTTGTTCTGGATTAAATTTATGTGCACCGGGTCATTGGCCCGGCTTTTATACTTTACTTTCCTTAAGTAAAGGTCTTGGCTAAACCTGCTTTTTGCTCATCTAAACTTTAAAAAATAAAAGACGGTTGCAGGATGGGAGGGTATACCGGATATCTCACAGGTATTTTCTGGCAAGTCATGTAGTGTCGTATCAAGTCTGAAGATTCGTGAGCTCCGAGCGCAACGACTCCCGTGAAACGAAACCTGCAAAGTTTTTTTTAAAATTCTTCCAATTTTGAAGATAGTGATAAATAGAGAAGGGAAACTTTGCGGGTTTTATCATTGATACGATAGTAGTTTATTGAGTGATTATTACTTCTAAGAGAGTTTTGTTTAACAAATAGGTGCCCGGGTTAAGCTCCAAGAAAACTGCCTGTTCGGATTTTAAAGAACAAAAAAAATGGTTAGTTTATATAGACTGAATATAAATAAGCGTTATATTGTTCATTTGGTCATAATTCAGGTCCTTCAGTAATGCTTCTTGAAGTTAAACATATTGAAAAATCGTTTGAAAAAGATGTTCCCGTTGTTCGGCAGACATCTTTCGGTGTAAAAGAAAACGAAATTTTTGCACTGCTCGGTCCCAGCGGATGTGGTAAAACCACTACGCTAAGGCTAATTTCAGGTTTTGAACACCTCGACAAGGGGGAGGTTTACCTGGATGGCGAACTACTCTCATCAAATAAAAAGCATATCGCCCCACAAAAAAGAGGGATCGGATTCGTGTTTCAGGATTATGCTCTTTTTCCTCACATGAATGCTTTGGATAATGTTGCTTTCGGGTTGACATCTCTCCCCAAATATAAACGAAAAGTATTTGCAGAAGAGGTGCTTTGCCGCACTGGCATGGGAGATCACAAGCATAAGAGTCCTGCTGAACTTTCCGGCGGACAACAACAGCGGGTTGCCCTTGCGCGTGCAATCGCACCGGAACCCAAACTGATTTTACTGGATGAACCTTTTTCCAATCTCGATGCGATGCTTCGCGATTCAACCCGTAAAGAGGTTCGCGCCATCCTGAAAAAAGCCGGAATGAGTGCTGTTCTTGTGACACATGATCAGGAAGAGGCCCTCTCATTTGCCGACCGGATTGCCGTGATGAATGAAGGACGAATTGAACAGATCGGTACGCCCGAAGAGGTTTACTACAAGCCTGAAACAAAATTTGTGGCGCAGTTCCTTGGACGTACCAACCTGTTTGAAGGCAATGTGGATGACTCAGACTTTATCGAAACCAAAATCGGCTGTCTCAAGCTCGATTGTAAAGCCCGCGGCCAGATTACTTGTTCCATCCGTCCGGAACATCTCACAATCGAACGTCCCAATGGTACTTCCGACGGATGCACACGCGGTATTATCGTAGCCCGCGAATTTAAAGGGCACGACATTACCTACCATGTAGACTGCAACGGAGAGAGGTACATGGTTCACACCGATAACCGCGTGCTTTTTGAGAGAGATGAAGAGGTGGTTGTGAAACCACTTGAGCCGGCAGTTGTTCTTAAAAAAGCTACTGAGTTTTAATTTTAGCTTAGCCTCACCTGACAAATTTCCTTTTATAAGCCAAATCTGAATGGACATTTCGATTTAATCTGTTTTGATGTACCTTCGTTAAAATAGTATAAACCTGATTTAAACAGGAGGGTCGTATGGAGGTAAACAAAGTGGGAATTCTTGGATCGGGTTCCGTTGGGACTCATTTGGGTGCCGGTTTTGCAAAGAGCGGATACTCTGTAAAAATAGGCAGCAGATCTCCCGATAAACTGAGTGACTGGGCAGAGCAGAATGGAGAAAAAGCAAGGGCAGGTACATTCGATGAAGCGGCTTCATTCGGGGATGTCGTGGTTCTTGCAACCAAATGGCTAAATGGTGCTGCCAAAAATGCGATCTTACTGGCAGGAGAGGACAATTTAAAAAACAAAATTGTGATTGATGTTACCAACCCTCTTCTGTTCAGTGAAGAAGGAAAACCGCCAACACTCTCTCTCAATTATCCCGAATCGGGCGGAAAAACGGTGCAGGAGTGGCTGCCGGGGTCGAGTGTGGTAAAGGCGTTCAATTCTGTGACTGCGGCTCATATGGCTAATCCCAAGCTGGAAGAGGGAAACCCCGATATGTTTATCTGCGGGGATGATCCTGATGCCAAACAGTGGGTGCAGGAGCTCGCCGAAGGCTGGGGATGGACGATTTACGATCTGGGTGGTATCGATCAGAGCTATCTGCTGGAAGCCCTGGCACTAATTTGGGTAAGATATGGTTTTCTGAATAATCACTGGACACACGCCTTCAAGCTGCTTCAGAAATAAAAAGTCTGTTTTGTGAAACGAAAATTGCATCCGGTGCGTAAAGGTTCATATCAGCATTTCTCTTTTTTGAATGTAATTTTCTGACCTTTTTAAACCCGATGACATCAAGATTTAAAACGATTTATCAATTGCAGTTGATCAGGCTGTTTCTGTTTTGCTTTCTTTTTTTATTTATAAGCAGCAGTGCGTTTGGACAGACGGAGATTACCGGTGTGGTTTCAGATGCAGAATCTGGTGAAACACTGCCTTCTGCCACAATTTTACTTGAAGGGAGTTACCGGGGTACGATCACAAATACGGAGGGATATTTTTCACTCTCGGTGGATAAACTTCCCGCCACACTGCTGATACGCTATATCGGTTACGAGAGTCAGCAAGCAGAGGTAACCAGTGAAACCGATTTTCCTCTTAAAATTGAACTGAGCCTTTCGGTTACGGAAATGGATGAAATTGAAGTGACTGAGAAAGATCCCGGGCTCTCGATAATGGAGCGGGTCATCGCCCGGAAAATACTCTGGAGAGAGACGCTCAAAACGTACAAGGTGAACGCCTATACACGCCAATCGCTCAGTAATGATACTTCCATTGTGTCAATCTCGGAAAGCAGCTCGGTTGCGTTCTGGGATCATGAGCGGGGACACAGGGAAGTTCAGCTGAGCCGGAGGCAGACATCGAACTTGTCTGACGATCAGAACTTTGCCGGTGTGAGATATCAGCCGAATTTTTATGATGATAATATCGAAATTGCCGGTTACAACATGGTAGGAATCACTCATCCAAATGCACTTCGATACTACCACTTCAGGTTGCTGGAAACTGAACAAATGGATGGTGTTCCGGTATATAAAATCGAGGTACTTCCCCGGCGGGACCGACAGCCGCTCTTCAGTGGAACGGCTTGGGTACTGGGGCGCGAATATGCCTTGCTTGAAGTGGACCTGAAGCCTAACGACGTGGTAAACTTCCCGCCACCAGTGCAGGATTTTGATCTGTCATACAAGCAGCAGTTCAGTAACTACGGTGGTGAGTACTGGCTGCCAGTGGATATGCGAGTGGAGGGACTGATTCGTATCGGCATAGTTGGTTTTCAGTTTCCGTCGATCAAATTCAGACAGGTTTCCCGTCTTTCTGATTACGAGATTAATGTTGAGCTTCCGGATTCAGTGTATCAGCGGAGTGACTGGTTTGCCAGAGCTGATTCCGCAACAGTTGAAGATCACCGCGATAAGATGGAGCCGATACCGCTGACGCAGGAAGAAGTTGCGGCATACGAAACAATCGACAGCACAAAAACACTCCAGGAAGCATTCAAACCGGAGGGTTTTCTGGCGAGGATGGCGGAAGCATCAGAAGACAGAGAGCGAAGAGGTTTATTTGGTACAGGAAGATTATTACCAAACGGTTTTTCAATCAGGGGCAGGTTTAACAGGATGGATGGATTTCACCTGGGACTGAACTACAACCGGCGTTTATTTGATGGAAATCTCCTGCTGAAGGGATTTTCCGGATACAGCTTCCATAGCGAATTGTGGGATTATGGCGGCTCGGCAAATCAGCGGCTTTTTGATATTGGTAATTCACCTGTCCATGCATTTGCCGGTTTTGAAAACAGTACTGTTCCCCGCTATTCCTCACAAAACTACACGATCGGAATGAACAGTTTTGTGACACTTCTGGGCGGGGACGATTATTTTGATTACTATCGCAATGAACGCATCCATACAGGATTTGAAATTCGCCGAATTTTACCGGGAATTACTTTTCGTGCGACCGGAAATCGCGAGCTTCATCAAAGTTTTGAAGCCGGTTCGGTGTCTGAATACAGCCTGTTTAACTGGCACGATCCAAGACGGCTCAACCCGCAAATTAATGAGGGCACACTACATTCGGTCAACCTTGAGGTGGGGTATAATATCTCTGATAACGATTTTGGATTTGCAGGAAAACGGCAGGTCAAAGCCGCAGCTGAGTTAAGCAGTTCATCCATCGGCAGTGATTTTGATTATACAAGTTTGTCAGTTCAGCTTGACTGGAATTTCAACACTTTTTATTCCCGGCGATTCTTTGCGAACACTCTCGACCTGCATTTTTCGGCCGGCACTTCTTTTGGTGATCTGCCACTCCAGCGATTCAGTACGGTTGATGGGTCAATGAATCGTTTTACACCTTTCGGTACTCTTAAAACAAGAAATGGTGTGCCGTACGAGGGCAATCGTTATTGGTTGGCTGCTGCCGAGCATAATTTCCGTACCATACCATTCGAATTACTTGGATTACGTCCGCTTGTGGAGCGCGGCTGGGGGATCATACTGTTTGGTGGAGCAGGTTACACTGAAGCGAATGGTATCTATCCGGAAGATCTGATGGTTTCAGACGGGATCCATTCCGAGATCGGACTGAGTCTCAATAGTCTGTTTGGTATAGTACGGGTAGATTTTGCGAAGCGGCTTGATGCACCCGGTATGTTTATCGGTTTTAGTGTGCCGCGTTATTTTTGATGAAATTTAGTCAGAATTCCGGAGCGAAAGGATGGGGATTGATGGGGACAGACTCTCCGCGTTGACTTTTTTTGCAATTGGAGGAATTCGTGTTTTCTTCGCAACTGTCTGCATCAGCTTCAATACCAGATGATATTATTCGTTCATGTGATATACCCTGCTCAAGATAGAAGGCAACGATGGCATCGGCTCGTTTCAGTGCCAGTTCTTCATCGGGTGCATTGCCGTTCACTTGTAAACTGAACTCAACTGCATGGTTTAATTTCTCCACATTTTCGAGAAGGAGTTCGGAAGCTTCATCAGAAATATCGTAGCTGTTCGGTTCAAAATAGATGGTATGGAGTTCATTTTTTCGAATAAAGGGGGGATCGGACGGATCGAGCGGATCTGTTCCCATCTCCACTTCCTGGCCGTCGCTGAATCCATCGCCATCAGTGTCAGGGTTCAGAGGATCAGTGCCATAAACGTAAATTTCTTCATAGTCGGTAAGGCCGTCACCATCAGTATCAGGGTTGAGGGGATCCGTGCCGTAGATATAGATTTCGTCGTAGTCGGAGAGGCCGTCCCCATCGCTGTCGCGTTCCATCAACTCTTCGTCGGACAGGGACATCAGGTATTCAAGAGTCAATTCTTCCGGTTCAGGGGGTGGTTCGCTGGGACTGCATGAACCGATCAAGAAAGCAAAAAAAAGAAGACCAACAGTCAGCCATTTTGAATGAGAAGTGGAAACTGTTTTAAAGCTCATGAATTCTGTTTTTACGCTTGATAAAAGGGCTTCTTAATCGAAAAATAATTCTATGTTTTAAGGGGATTTCAGAAAACTATTGGAAAAAATTGTCCACTGGTATTTTAATGATAGCGGTCAGGTTTCACATTGAGTAGAACTCTGCCATTTTTTTAAAAATCATCCGGTTTCTTCAACCCCTTTTTCTTCATACGGTTTGATTACGGTTTCCACATCTTTCGCATCAGGATAAAATGAGAGCACTTTAAGCAAAACTTCATCGACCAGTACATCTGGGCAAGAGGCGCCGGAAGTAATGGCAATTCGCAATCGCTTTTGTTCAACAGGAAGCCAGTTTTCTGTAATTAAGACCTCTTTTTTCCACTGGTCGAAGTGGTGTATTTCTGAAGGGCTGTCGAACTCACCCGCATCACGAATATGAAATGTAGGGCAGTGATGTTCCAGAATTTCTACCAGATGCATGGTGTTGGAAGAGTTGTAACCGCCAACAACAATGGCGATATCCGGTTTTGCTCCGGCAAGTGCATAAGTGGCTGACTGATTTTCGTTCGTTGCATAGCAGAGCGTATCAGAGGTGTCGGCAAAATGGTTAAGTACATTTTCCTGTCCAAACCGTTCGGCAGCTGCTTTTTTCAGAATTTCTATCACTTCCTGTGTTTCGGTAGCAAGCATGGTCGTTTGGTTAATTACTCCAAAGTACTCGAGATCTTTTAAAGGGTTGAAACCTTTGGTGCTTTTATAGCCGAAATAGGTGTCAAACTCTTCAATTGGCCGTTTTTCAGTGAGGATATCAGCCAGGATTTGGGCTTCTTCAGGGTTCAAAACCACAACAACCGGAGAATGATCGGCGCTGTGTGAAAAAGTGGCTCTCGTCTCTTCATGGCGGTGTTTTCCATGAATTACCAGGCTGTATCCTTTTTTCCCGAGCTGATTTCCGCGTCTCCACACTTTCTCTACAAATGGGCATGTGGTGTTGTACTGATAAGGGTCAATGCCCCGCTGCTGAAGCTTCTCCTGAATTTCAAGTGTAGTTCCGAAAGCGGGCACAATAACGATATCATCCGAGTCGAGTGAGTTGATGGGAATGCGTTCGGTGCCATCGGTTTCATATAAAAACCTGACACCTCTTTTTTGGAGATCTTCATTAACCGTGGGATTGTGAATCATCTCACTGAGCAGGTAGATGTCTCTGCCGGGGTTCTCCTCGACGGTACGATAGGCAATGTCGATTGCGTTTTCCACACCGTAGCAAAAACCGAAATGTCGGGGGATTAAAAAGGAAACCGGCCCGAAATCCAGTTCGGTGGGGGCAAGATCTTTTTTACGGGGATCGGTAATTTGGTTAGCCTCTTTCACCTTTCGGATGACAGGGGACTGGTACATTGCCGGGATGTCAAACTCTTTGCGGGCCATAGAATGTTTAAATGTCAAATGTTGAACTCAGAATTATCAAATGCTGAAGGAATCAAATTAACACACGTTAGCAGAAAATAATTGCGTTCAACCTGTTTCTTTGAATCTGTTTTCGTATAACGTATCGGTTTAGCGACCTGACAGAGTGCTCTGGACGCTGCGGTCGCTGTCAGGTTGGTTGATTCGAACCGCTAAACACATACTGTTTCTAAGATACGAACTTATTCAAAGAAACTCGCAGACTTGCCCCGGATGAGACGGCCTCTTATTGAGTATTATTTATCCCCGTACTATTCTCAATTTGAATAATTTATTCAAGTTAAGAAATGTATTCAAAATTAGGGTTTCTGATTATTTTGTTAACATTATTCAAAGTTTATTTTTCGAAGAATGTTTCGGATTCATATTCGAAATCCGAAAATTATCCGTATCTTGTGCGCCATTAACTGACGTTAGATCCATCCGATTCTGATTTTGCCTCTCTTCAGGAAGTTCTCTTCTGAATGTTTGTAAAACGCGCTTTTGGCCTGAAATTTTTCGGCACAATAACAAGAGCAGAGTAATGCGCGTGGATACCGACAGAATTTATAATCATAACAAAGCTGTTCTCTGTTATACGTATAACCGAATCGAGAGTATCGGAAAGCCCGGTAAGTCGATCTGTTCTTTGTATTCATTATTTACAATACATCGGACATCCCGAACAGTTTGATCAATTCAATTTTTTACATGAAAAATTATTCTTTTTCAGAGCTAAATATTCAGCCTGAAATTCAAAAAGCTATACAAAACATGGGTTTTGAAGCACCTACTTCTATTCAAGGGCGGTGCATCCCCCTCATTTTATCAGGCAGTGACGTGGTTGGCCACGCTCAGACAGGAACGGGTAAGACCGCCGCATTTGGTATTCCGGCTATACAGATGGCCAACAAAGGTTCTAAAACACCGAGCGTTCTTATTTTGTGTCCGACCCGTGAACTGGCCATCCAGGTAACGGGTGAGCTGATTAAACTTGCCAAATATACTAATGGTGTATTTACCGTTCCCGTTTACGGCGGTCAGCCCATCAGCCGACAGTTAAAAGCTTTGAAAAAAGGGGCACAGATTGTTGTAGGAACGCCGGGAAGGGTGATCGATCACCTAAAACGCGGAACACTGAAACTTGGCAGCCTGGAATTGGTAGTGCTGGACGAAGCTGATGAAATGCTCAACATGGGATTTCGTGAGGATCTCGAAGAAATTCTGAGCTTCAGTAAAGGAAAATCACAAACGGTAATGTTTTCAGCAACGGTTCCTAAAACCATCCGAAACATCATGAACAAATGGATGAATAATCCGGAGATGGTAAAAGTGGAGGGTAAAACTGAAACTGCGGCGGGTATCGACCAATATTTCATGGAAGTGCGTGATTCGGTTCGAACTGAAGCTGTATCCCGTGTAATGGATATGGGCAATTTTAAACTCTCGCTGATATTTTGTAACACCAAACGGAAGTGCGATTCGCTGGTTCAGGAACTTCAGGCAAGAGGATTCTCGTCTGATGCACTTCACGGTGATATGCGCCAAAACGTTCGCGACAAAGTGATGAATAAATTCAGAAACGGAAAAATTGATGTACTGGTTGCAACCGATGTGGCAGCGCGCGGGCTGGATGTGGATGAGATTGATGTGGTTTTCAACTACGATATTCCTAACGATCCCGAATATTATGTCCACCGGATTGGGAGAACTGGACGTGCCGGGCGAAAGGGGATGGCTATTACCTTTACATCCGGAAGGAAAATGAAAAGTATACGCTTTATTGAAAAAATGATCCGGACTCGTCTGAAGCCACTTCCCATGCCATCCAAAAAGGAAGTGCAGTTATCGATGATGGACAGCCATATTGATGAAGTTGTAGAGACCCTGCAGGCTGGTGGGTTGCGAACCTATATTGAACAGCTTGAACCCCTTGCTGAAGAAGATTTTACACCCATTGAAATTGCTGCGGCTCTTTTTAAAATGAAAGTAGAGGCGTGAGGAAGATAGCCCGGATAGCCCGGATTTCTCACCAAGAGATTTTTTCCTCAGCAAGGCGAAGATAAAATGGCAGCTGAAACGTACCTGAGTACGTTGAGCACGCAATTTTATTTTCAACGCAGGTGAGGGGAAAATGTCGCAGAAAAACAGGGTGTTATTTTCATAGACCCAAAACTTGGATCATAAAGCATCATATATCAATAATTTATACTTTATTTAGTATATTTACTGTGAGATATCCGGGATAGAATAAGTTTGGAGAAAGCCCCTCATCTTTTCAGAGAAGATATGGGGCATTCACAAACTTTTATAAGAACCTGCGTAATCAAATGCAGTTCATTAATTATTGTTCAAGTCTCTGCAAAAGTGCCTTTCTTCTGATTTAATTTGTGTTCCCGCCTTTGTCAAATTTCCACTTTCTGTCATAAAGTTCGCTATGCAGCGTGCGATTATTTTTTCTGATCCGTTTAAGAAAAATATATTTTCTTACGTAATTGAGTGCTGTTCAGTTTGTACATTCAGTAATATTGAATCATGGTAAAGAAGCTTGCTGTACTATTATTATTCAAAAGCATAACTTTTATTGCTTTTACAGCTTCTTTTGCACAACAATTACAGCCTGATCGCTCCTATATCATCCCACCCGAAGAGTTTGGGCAAATTTGTTCATTAGATCCAACCGACATTAACGCCCACTACCGATATAAACCACTTGAATTACGAGCCAAAATTCCTCATGCCGAGTCAGCCAGTACATTTCAGGTCAGTTACAGAAGCAACTGCAGTGGCAGTACGTGGCCCGGACAGGCAAGACAGGCTTTTGAACACAGTGTACAGATATGGTCCAATTATATCCGTTCGGATATCCCTGTCCGTGTAGAAGCCAACTGGGTTGAACAGGAGCAAAGTGTGCTTGGTAGTGCCGGCCCGGCAATTTATTACGCTTTTGGCCAGGATTTTGGCCCTATTAAAAGAGATGTATTTTACCCGATTGCCCTGGCCAGTGCAATAACAGGAACCGATTTTGTTGTTGAAGAAGGTGAAGTAAATTTTGACATCATCGTTAACATCAACTGTGAATTCAACCGATGGTATTTCGGAACTGATGCCGACCCTCCATCTAACCAGATTGATCTGGTTACTGTAATTTTGCATGAATTGGGCCATGGACTGGGTTTTTCCGGAAGTATGAGAGGATTCCCGTCGAACCAGACTGCTACTTGGGGGATCGGGACAGCCGGGCTTCCGATTGTTTACGATCTGTTTGCTGTGGACGGTCGATTTGATATCCTTATGGATGAAGAAATTTATCCTAAATCTTCAATCAGATTATATGATGCACTCACCGGCAGGGAAGGCGGTGTCTTTTTTAATGGTGCGGAGGCTGAATTTGCCCTTGATGGAGAACGGATCCCGTTATTTGCTCCCGGTGTATTTACACAAGGTTCATCCTTTTCTCATCTTGACCGGCAGTTTTTTGCCAATACAGAAAATGCGTTGATGAGGCCTGTGATTGACCAGGCACTTGCTATCCACAGCCCGGGGCCCGTGTTTTGTGGTATACTTGATGATATGGGATGGCCTCTCGGACCAAGCTGCATTGAACTGCTTGAAGACGATTTGGCCTTGCAGCGGCCAACACTCTCTTTGCCTGCGAATGCAGCCATGGATATTGATCGATTACCTGAATTATCCTGGAACAGTGTGAGCGGAGCCCAGGGATACCATCTCCAAATCGCGCGCGATTTCAATTTTACTGACCAGATAGCCAGCGAATCGATTACCGGAACCTTGTTTACACTTCAACATGAGCTTGATACTAATACTCTCTATTTTTGGAGAGTACGTGCATTAAGCGCTGACGGAAATAGCAACTGGAGCCCGGTTTGGAGATTTACAACTTTTATAGAACTGCCGTCTCAAGTAACTCTTCAGTCACCTGCTGAAGGAAGCGGAGACCACCGTCCCGGTTTACAACTGCGCTGGCAGCCAAATGAAAGAGCCGACAGCTATGAAGTTCAAATCTCAAAATCAGAAGATTTTTCCGAACTGGTAGTGGTAAGAAACTCGACCACAACTGTATTTTCCGGTACGCAATCTCTTGAACTTTATACGGAATATTTCTGGCGTGTGCGTGCGATAAACCGGGCGGGAGAAAGTGACTGGAGCCAGGTATGGTCATTTAAAACAATCATCAGCCGTCCGGATCCTGTAGTGGTAAATGCACCGTCTGATTCACAGAATCAGGTTTCAATCAATCCGCAGTTCACCTGGGAGCCGAGTGACAGGGCAGAGAGTTACTTAATCCAGATATCAAAGAGGGAAGATTTTTCCGAAGTAGAATTTGAGAGTACCATTTCGGATCCCGCGTTTTCCCAAAGCGCACCTCTCGAATTTGCCACTATTTATTATTGGCGGGTTCGTTCCAGAAATATTGGCGGACAAAGCGACTGGAGCACGACAAAACAGTTCGTTACCGAGGTGCGTGAAACCAAAATCAACCCGAACTATCCCAATCCGTTTAACTCCGTAACCACTCTGCGTTACCAGCTTTCCGGGCAGGAAAATGTACTGATAGACGTTTTTGATATTACCGGAAGAAGAGTAGCTGTCTTGGTAAATGAAGAACAGTCTGCCGGAGTCTATTTTGTTCAGATGTACTCAGCTGACTTTGCGTCGGGCACCTACCTGGTTCGTTTTGTTGCGGGCCAGGTAACGGACATTCAGAAAATGGCCGTCATCAAGTAACCCGGCCACCGTTACTCAAAAAATTGCTGATTGTGCTGCTCAGCGTACTCCATCAGTTCACTGGCGATTTCAGGATACTCATCAATCACATTTATTTTTTCGTAGGGATCGTGTACCATATCAAATAACATGGGTTCTTCAATTGGTTCCTGGCGATAGATGCCGGCTTCTCCGTCGATTCCACCTCTGACGACCGTACGGTAACTGTGGGGCAGTACCAGTTTCCACTTGCCGTCTCCGCTGAACACCCCTTGTAGTTCCTGATTGAACATAAAAGCGTAATAGTCGTGTGGGTTTTCAGTGTTTTCACCTGTGATCAGATCCCAAACATCCTTGCCGTCAATTTCGTAGGCTGGCAGTTCGGCACCTGTAAGTGCAGCCAAAGTCGGCAGAAAGTCGATGGAGAAAAAGGTGTCGTGAGAAACGGTGTTTGGATCGATATGACCGGGATACGAAATCACCAGCGGGCTGCGGATGCCTCCGTCAAATGAAGTGCCTTTCCCCTCGCGGTAGGGCGTTTGGCCGGAGTGATTTCCATAAGCAAGCCAGGGACCGTTATCCGATGTAAAAATAACGATGGTATTATCTTTCACCCCGTTCTCTTCCAGTGCATCCATTATTTCCCCAAGCGACCAATCCAGCTCCATCATCACATCACCATAAATACCGGTGCCTGAAGCACCTTCAAATTTTTCACTTACAAAAAGCGGGACGTGCGGCATGGGGTGCGGCACATATAAAAAGAACGGACGGTCACTGTTTGAGTTGATAAAATCTACAGAATCTTCAGTGAACCAGGTGGTAAAATGTGGCTGATCGGCAGCTGTTACTGAATCGATGGTAACCACTCCGTTTTCCCAGTACTGGAGCGGCCACTGGCCCCAGTACTCCGGGTTTTCGGGGTGATCGGCCCACATATCGTTGGAATACATGATGCCGCTGGTTTCATCAAAGCCGCGAACATGCATACGTGTATCTTCCTGATCACCAAGATGCCATTTCCCAAACGAGGCGGTGACATACCCGTGATCCTGCAGCATTTCACCCATTGTTACAAAATCGGGATCCAGGCCGCGCTGACGGGGTGCATGTGCACCAAACATCCTGTTCCGTTCGGGATAGGTGCCTGTCAAAAGGGCCGCACGCGATGCCGAACAGACCGCACTGGGAACATAAAAGTTATAAAAACTCCGGCCTTCTTCGGCCAGGCGCAGAACATTGGGTGTGGGATAGCGTGTTTCGGCAAAGGGCTGAAAATCGGCAAAACCGGCATCATCTAAAAAGATGAGAACAATGTTGGGCTGAGTGCCATCATCAGACGCAGAGGTTTCCTGTTCTGTGCAACTGGCAAATATTGTGAATCCAAAACAAATGATAAAAAGCGAAAAAGAAAGAAGTCTTATTTTGTTAGACATGAGTATGGCACCATAGTTGTAATTTTAATGATATTTTTTAGGAGCGTAGTAAATAGGTTATTTTTCTTTAAAATTAAGCTCTGCGATGGCAATGGCCCATTCTCCGGCTGTTGAATAGAGCAGATACAAGCGGCCGTCTTCCTCAAAAATTGCCGGATCCCGAAGCTGATGAACAAAATCATAAGTCGCGCCAAATCGGGATACTCCAACCGGTTCATTTACGCCCTCATAATCTTTTTCAGGTTTCAGAACGGTCTGCGGTTCCGTAAACCGCCAGTCGTGCCAGTCATCATCCAGATTTTCAATTCTGGATACAAGGATATGTTCAGGGGTATCTCCACCGC
>JAFIFB010000127.1 GCA_020832285.1 Balneolaceae bacterium | reverse complement strand
TCGATCCCGAACGCTACAAAAACCTGCCCAAAATTCTGCAAGCCGAAGGCGTAGACCCACGCATCCCCTGGCTATATAATTTTAAACTGGACTTCCGATTTAAATAAATGTAAGATTATCTACCCCGATAAATTCTTTGAGACTTCGGGACAGGCGTTCTAACCATCTATTTTTTGTTTCAAGTCAATCTCATCATCAATGACCTGCTCAATTATCCTGCGACTCTTCATTTTCTTGAGCCAGTTTTCAGCTTTTATGGCTTTTGTTTTTGTATCGAACTCAACCACCTTTTTTATCTCCCATGGAACACCGCCTTTCGTTGCTGCGGAATGGCCATTATTATGCTTCTTAAATCTCTCGTTAACATCCCCTGATCGACCACTGTAATACCGATCGAGTTTTTCACTATAAAGAATGTATAGATAGTGCATCAGGAATGGAATTGGTTAGTAGATAAAACTAAAAAAAGCTGCCCAAACTTAATTGAGCAGCTTCTAATGCGATCCGGAAGGGACTCGAACCCTCGACCTCCTGCGTGACAGGCAGGCGTTCTAACCAACTGAACTACCGGACCATTATATCAAAATTATTCAAACTTCATAATTCAAGGCTCGAACCCTCGACCTTCCCGAGACTTCGGGACAGGCGTTCTAACCAACTGAACTACCGGACCATTATATCAAATTAATGATAGAATTAAATATACTGACCTTGTAGATACGATGTCAATAGCTAATTAGTATTATTTGACATCAAGAAAGGTTATTAGGCATTTTAAAAAAATAAGGGCTCCGGGGTCAGCCGAAGCCCTTTATCGGGATGGTGATGGGATGTATGTAAGCTCTTAAAAAATTCTTATAACACAGATTGAAGAGCGCTGATCAATTCTTCTCCATCAGGTTCTGCATTACTCTTAAACCTTCTTACAAGATTTCCGTTCCGATCTATCAAAAATTTTTCAAAATTCCAGGAAATATCTCCCGTAAAGTCGGGATTTTCGATAGAAGTCAACGTTTCAAATAGTGGGTGCTGATCTTCGCCTTTAACAGAAATCCTTGAAAAAAGCGGAAAATTAACACCAAAGTTCATTTCACAGAACTGTGCAATCTCTTCATCCGTTCCCGGCTCTTGCCCACCGAAATTATTGGCTGGAAACCCAAGAACCTTGAAGCCCTGTTCTGAATATTCTTCGTATAACGATTGAAGGCCTTCATATTGACGGGTAAAACCACACTCTGAAGCGGTATTTACAATAAGTAAAACATCACCCTTGAATTCATTCAGGGAAATTTTTTCACCGTTTATTAAGTTTACTTCATATTGATAGATGCTGTTAGTTCGTTCATCAGTGGCAGTCATCAATATCAATCCGGTTATGAGTGCAATTATTGTTTTCATAAAAGTATCCATCTATTTTCAGGGTTAAATCATTTTTATTAATATATCATTCCAAAATGAATTTACATCTCAGGTTTTTTTTCGTTTTACTGGGCTCGGTTTTACTTTTTAGCTTTTCTGCAAAAGAGTTACAGGCTCAAATGTTTTCTATAGATGACCCCGAACAACAGCGCCAGCAAGTTCTGGGTTCAACCACAGTGCTGGGTATTGGCTGGGAGTTTGGTGATTTTTCCTATCAGGGTGAAGGCGCTGCACAGGCCGAACGCCTTGATTTTAACGACAGTGTTATTCGGCTGCGCCTCGACAGCCCCGGGTTAGATATCAGCCTGGCATTCGGTGGATCCATGACCGGAATGAACGACAATTCGTTTGTGAATATTGCCGGTCGGCTGTATAATAATTTTCCCGTTAAACGAGAGGAATCTATGTTGATTGCAATTCCCATCCAGCTAACGACCGATTTGATGCAAGTGCGCCAAAATGCATCGGAAGCAGAATTTCAGCAGAGTTCACTGGTGTTCGGGTCCGGCCTCACTTCGGCATTCCGGATCGGGGATCGTTTTAGCCTCAGCCTAAAAGCAACACCCAATTACGGGTTTAGTTTTTCCCAGGGATCCCTGTTCGGGGGCAGTCTCTTCCGGGTTGACGGAAATACCGCTCTGCTCATCCACAATGTTTTCGGGAATTATGCCCTGTCCATCGGTTACACTTTTGATTATCGGAATTACAGGATTGAAGGTGACCTGAATGATTACGATTTTGCTTCTCACAATATTACCATCGGTATTGGCTTTTAGCCACCGAAATAGAATGGAATGAAAATAGAAAAATTACTCCTTGAACTCGAAGCACTCAGTGAGAAGGGCGGGTATACCATCCGCAAAGAGAGAGGGGCTTTTCGCGGTGATCAGTGCATTATTGAAGGTGAAAAGCTGGTAGTGATCAACAAAAACCGTCCGCCTGAATTGCAGGCTGCCATACTGGCAAAAGTGATTAAAAGTGTCAATACGGATGATCTTTTCATAAAACCGGCTGTACGAAAGGAGCTTGAACAGATCTGGAAGCGACTCGATAGGTTCGACTCTGCAGAAAAACAGCTTGAAGGAGAATAAATCGTTGATGAAATGTACATTTCTCGGAACCGGAACCTCCATGGGAGTACCGGTTGCTGGCGGATTTGGAAAAGATATGATCGATGGCGATCCACGTAACCAGCGAACGCGGTGCTCGGTATGGCTTCAAACCGAAGATTCATCGATAGTTATTGATGTGGGCCCGGAATTCCGCATTCAGACCATTCGCTCCGGTGTTGAACGGATAGACCTGGTACTGATAACCCATGAACATATGGATCACATCGCCGGCCTTGATGATCTGCGCTCCTACAATTATATGCAGAAAGGTCCAGTTCCCCTGCTCACCACAAAACAGGTGATCGAATCGATCCGGACACGGTTTGACTACATGTTCGGCAAAAACAAATATCCCGGCTCTACTTCGCTGGATATGAATGTAATTGATGAGCCGAAAACATTCCGCGATGTGGAAATTACCCCGCTACCCTACAATCACGGATATATCGATGTAACCGGATACCGTGTTAACGATTTTTCATACATGACGGATGTTAAGGAGATTCCAGAATCGACCAAAAAGAAAGTAAAGGGTAGCAAGGTATTGGTGCTAAGCGGCTTGAGATGGGGCCCCTCGCATCCCACTCACCTCACCATACCCGAGGCAGTAGAGGTGGCCGAAGAGCTGGAAATCCCCAAAACCTACCTGATCCACATGAACACCTACGTAAACCACGAGGAAAGCAACCGGCGCCTGCCCCCTAATGTGCGCCTGGCCTACGATCAGCTCGAAATTACGATAGACTGATGGGTTTTTCAGGCAGAAGAAGCATGAATCTGTATGTAAAGTGAATCGCTTGGCGGGAACAGGGTATTTTCAGCGACGCTTTGGCAGCATTTTATACCGGCCGGATCTTTGATTACAGTCAATGAGTGTGATGGACCATTACCCCACGGGGATCCCTTTGGGAAAAGGGTGCCGCGTCGGTGAAAAGCCCGCCGACAACCCCGACCGCCGTCGGGGCTTGATTTTTTGATTCTTTTGTATCAAGACAAAAGAATAAGGAACCTCGTGAGTAAAATGTTGATTAAAAATGGGGCAAATCCTGAATAAAAAGCGTTGTATCAAAAATATAAACCTCTTATCTTACCGGTCTGTGAGGGACTGTAGCTCAGTTGGTAGAGCAACGGACTGAAAATCCGTGTGTCGGCGGTTCGATTCCGCCCGGTCCCACACGTTACTAAAGCCCTGTGAGACAATTAGTTATAATCTTACAGGGCTTTTTTATTTAAGCTGATTTAAAGCAGTAATTTTTTTTGGGGACAACATAGGGCCAACAAATTTTAGAAATGATGTGAAATCTGCTGACTCTCAATGATCACAATTAATGACTTCATAGACCTTTTCCATCAAACCGTCATACAGATCTCCGGTTGCTTTCGGTTCATTGCCTTGCATTGACTTCCAATTTTTTTTTAACAACGTCGATTGGGCTGTTCACCATGAGCGTCTTTCACAAAAATCGCGTTATTTTTACCGAAAGCCGCCTCTAATGTTGGTGTAAGTGAAATGTCAGGATTGAGCATAACCATATTCGACTGCCCCGAATATATAAACAGGAGCTTCTGTTGCGAGCCAATCAAAAATGATTGCAGCAACCAGCAGTTAAACCACAGCAATAATGCTGGTTATGTTGTCAGCCTATCAATTTATTTATGCTGGCCAGAAAATTAGAATCAGCGGAGTACCAACAATTAGAATGATTATTTCAAGGGGGAGCCCCATTCGCCAGTAATCGCTGAATTTGTAGCCACCCGGCCCCATGACAAGAGTGTTGGATTGATGTCCGATGGGTGTAAGGAAGGCACAGGATGCGCCCACGGCAATGGCCATCAGTAAAGGATCGGCCGAAATATCCATGCCGCCTGCAATGGTTAAGCCAATCGGAGCCATTAGTACTACGGTGGCTGCATTGTTTATAAGGTCAGAGAGAAACATGGTGATAGCCATGATAAGCCCAACTATAAACCAGACCGGGTAATTGTGACCGATTTCCAAAACCTGATCTGCAATGAGATCGGCCGCACCAGTCGTTTCAAAGGCAACACCAATGGGGATCATCGCTCCCAGCAACACGATGATTGGCCAGTCGATGTGTGTATAAAGATCTTTAACAGGCAGTACCCCGGAAAATACCATCGCTGCTGCCCCCGCTGCAAACGCAATTTGCACAGGTAAAACACCCAAAATGACTATTAAAACCGCTGCTATAAAAATCAGGAGGCCGGGCAGAATCTGACGCGGTTTTCCTATCGTCAGCTCTCTTTCTACCAGGGGGAGACAATTCATGGCGGTAATCAAATCATCGAGATTCTGACTTCGCCCCTGAAGCAGTAATACATCTCCATTCTTGAATGGAATTTTATCCATCCGTTTTCGGATCTTCTGATTGCTTCGGGCAACAGCCAGGAGATTGAGCCCATACCTGGTTCGCATGTTCAGATCGGTAGTCGTTCTGCCGATCAGAGGCGAGTCGGGCATCACTACCGCTTCTCTCATAATAATCTCTTCCGATCCTTCGGCATCTTTGCGAAACTTTTTGTCACCCACCAGTTTCACACCAGATTTTTCGATAAACGTATTAAGACTTTCCGTGTCGGCTTCCAGAATAATAATATCGTTGGTTTTGAGTACCTCGTTTAACCTCGGCATATGAATACGTTTTTTTCTGCGAACAAGGCCCAGTGGTGTCACATCACCTTCGGTGAGGCTTCGGATATCTCCATATGTAGTCTCCTTTATTTTTGAGTCTTTGGTTACCCTTACTTCCGTGATATAGTTTTCAATTTCAAATCTGTCACTGTCCGAGGTCTGCCCCTTTCTTTTAGGAAGTAATCTCCATCCCAGCAGGGTTATGAACAGTATTCCAGCGATGGTCAATGCCAAACCCACAGGGGCGAAGTCGAACATGCCAAAAGCTTCTCCGGTGTAGTCGGCACGAAATGTGGCAATAATGATGTTGGGTGGGGTCCCGATCAGTGTAATCATTCCTCCGAGCAGGGATGAAAAGGCGATGGGCATCAGGATATAGGAAGGCGGGTGACCGTTCTTTCTTGCGACATGGATGGCTACTGGCATCAGGATGGCCAGTGCCCCGATATTATTCATAAACGCCGATGCTACAGCCGTAACCAGGCAGAGAACTGTAATTTGCAGATATAAATTTTTGCCGGCCTTATTCATGAACCGCGCCAAAACATCCACAATCCCGGAGGCCTGAAGCCCCCGGCTGATTAACAAAACGGCTGCAACGGTAATCACAGCCGGATGTGCAAATCCGGAAAAGGCATCTTCCGAAGGGATGATCCCATACATAACCAGGAAAAGCAGCGCAAGAACTGCAACAACATCATACCTCCATTTATCCCACACAAAAAGTAAAAGTGTAATACCGAGTGTGATAAAGATTATGATATGATCCATGGTAATGAGATGTAACGAAAAAGAATCGGACGGGTTAGTTGAAAATATTTTTGAGCATCGGTTCTGATGGATTCATTGACATAATTGGCAATGTTAGTGTTCCAGGAACTTACTTTTTCAGGTGGCAATTTTGGTGGCCATCACCACTTAATATAGCCAGAACACCAAATTATTTGCTTGTGAAAAATTACATGCATCAGCCTGAGTGAAGAATAAGTTACATTGTCAATCTGCTTTTATCTTCTCATCAACCATCTTCTTAAAATAATCCACAGCTTCCGGGCCGGCGTCGATAATTGCATCCACAATTCTGCTGAGCTGGTTTGCTTCAACTTCTGTAATGTTAGCGCGAATTTTTCCTTCGGGAGTTGTACTTAGAAAAATATTCCTGGAATCGATAATGATCTGAAATTTGATTGAGGGTACCTTGCTTTTTTGAGACATGTCTGATCGATTTTAGATTGGCAATGAATGATTTTTTCAGAAATAATAAATTTTAGTTTGTTTGTGATGATTCAGGGTTGACTCATCTGATGGCTTACCCGTTAATATTTATTTGTCACAAGGTTTATATCACTCTGAAACGTAAAAGGCCTTCCATATTAATATTCCTTTGGGTACCTGCACAATCCAATAGCTAATATAGTTGTCCCGCAAAGCCAGACAATATTTGTGAACATATTCCTTTTCTATAAATAACCCAAAGAGATATCTTATGCAGCGGGAGATTTCAAATAGTAGCCGCCTCCTTTTGATTCTTTTTATATATTTTTAAAATGA
This sequence comes from Balneolaceae bacterium, assembly GCA_020832285.1. Classification (GTDB taxonomy): domain Bacteria; phylum Bacteroidota; class Rhodothermia; order Balneolales; family Balneolaceae; genus Rhodohalobacter. The sequence goes on along the minus strand of JAFIFB010000127.1, from coordinate 67,522 downwards.
GCACTCTGCTGTGTAATAGAAAAAATCCTGAAAATTTGCTGAACTTTTATTTTCATTTCATCATTAAGAAAACACTGTTATTTGGGTTCATTCTTTTGTGTTCGACAGGGTTGATATTTGTATCCTGCTCGGGCAGTGCACCGGTCACAGACGCAGAAACTTATCAGCCTGAACGGGATCTCTCTTCACTTGAAGAACTCTACTGGTCGCGGCTGGCCGAAGCAAGATTGAATTTTATTCAGGCCGATGTGGACTTTATGACCGATATGATTGTCCATCACGCGCAAGCCCTTATTATGTCGCGCCTGGCACCGGAAAATGATGCCAGCCCGGTGGTACAGACACTGGCTGCACGCATCATCAATGCACAGGAAGGAGAAATTGCCACCATGCAGAAATGGCTGCGTGACCGTGGTCAGCCGGTTCCGCTCGTTCATATCGAAGGAGTGGAGCTGATGATTCGCACCGAAGATTCGGGGGATGATGAGGGACATGAACAACATCATGCACACCACAGTCACGGCCACCACGATATGTCACATCACGAGGATATGCCGGGCATGCTCACACAGGAACAGCTCGAACACCTGGCAAGTGTTCGGGGCAGTGAGTTCGATCGCGTCTTTCTTGAATATATGATTGAACATCACGAAGGTGCAGTGATTATGGTTCAGGAGCTGTTTGATGCCGACGGGGCCGCCAACGATTCCGAAACCTTCGATCTGGCTTCCGACATTCATGCCGAGCAGGTTACCGAAATCAATCGTATGCAGTGGATGCTGGATCAGATGGCCGCTGATATTGAATAACTCAGATTAAAAAAAATCCTATACCCTATAATTTCTTTTTATTGATAATCTATGAAACAGAGCAACAATCCATCCAACTACAATTTATTAAAATGGCCAATGCGGACTTCTGTTCTGGCCCTGCTCCTTGCAGCCCTGCTCACTGGTGCGTTGAGCTGTGGAACAACTGAAGACTCCGCCCGGGGAGAGGAATTGCAGCACACCGAACTTGTGCCCATTACGGAACTGGAGCGCCCTTCACCTGATCCCCGTGTAGGACTGGCCGCCGGACTGTTTGATGCCGAAGAGGCGATCTGGAACCTAAACATGCTCTCAACTACTCCCCCGCCGGAAGACTTTATCGCTTCTTTCGGAACCGATCTGGCATTCACCGGAAACTATGCCATTCAGGGAAACTACAACGGCTTTATTGTATGGGATATCTCCAATCCTGCCGAACCCGAGTTGGTGGTTGATTACCTCTGCCCGGCTTCCCAGAGCGATGTTTCTGTTTATGGAGATCTGCTGTTTGTATCCGGTGAAGGTCTGGAGGGCCGTCTGGACTGCGGGACGCATGGCGTATCAACCTCAGTGAGTGAGGAAAGATTGCGCGGTATTCGGATTTTTGATATCAGCGACATCCGAAATCCCGAATATATCTCCAATGTGCAGACTTGTCGCGGTTCTCACACCCACTCCGTTTTGGTCGATCCCAACGATGATGAAAATATCTACGTGTATGTATCCGGATCGGCACCGGTTCGTCCCGAAGAAGAACTGCCGGGCTGCACCACTGCTTTCCCTGATGAGGACCCCGACAGCCCGCTGTTCCGGATTGAAGTGATCCAGGTACCGCTGGCAAGTCCGGAGCTGGCCGAAATTGCCAACTCACCGCGAATTTTTGATGATCTCGAAGCCCCGCCCACCCGCGATTTGACTCCTGAAGAGAGAGAAGTTGTGGAAAGAGCCCGTGAACAAGGCCGTTTTGTAGGTGAGATGATGGGACAGGAACGTGTGATACCAAATGGAATGGCCAGTTATTTTCTGAGACAGATTGTTGAGGAACGGGGCGGCAGCGGAGCGCCTACAGCGGCCGATAGTACTGAACTGCGTGAACGGCTGCCTGAATTAATTGATGATATGCTTTCCGCCCGCGGCCGAGCATCGGAAGCACTGGGACCGAACCAGTGCCACGATATTACACTCTATCCCGAAGTGGGCCTCGCAGGTGGTGCGTGTGAAGGCTACGGCCTGCTGCTCGATATTACCAACCCGCTTGAGCCGAAACGGATAGATGCCGTGGCCGATTCAAACTTTGCCTACTGGCACTCAGCTACCTTCAATAACGACGGCACGACGGTGATTTTTACCGATGAGTGGGGAGGCGGTACACAGGCCAAGTGCCGGGACACCGACCCTTACGAATGGGGAGCCAACGCCATCTATAGTATCGAAGATGGAAAAATGGTGTTCCAGAGCTACTTTAAGATGGATGCACCGCAGACCGAAACCGAAAACTGTGTGGCCCACAACGGCTCGCTGATACCCATCCCGGGGCGAGATATCATGGTACAGTCGTGGTACCAGGGCGGCATTAATGTGTTTGATTTTACCGATCCCGCCAACCCTGTTGAAATTGCATTTCACGACCGCGGACCCATCAGTGAGGATCAGCTTGAGGTAGGCGGAAGCTGGTCGATCTACTGGTACAACGGTGTGCTGGTTAATTCCGAAATTGCGCGCGGCCTCGATATCTTTGAACTGCTCCCGAGCGACTTTGTCACTGAAAATGAAATCGCTGCATCAAAAACGGTGAGGATGGAGTACTTCAATCCCCAGGGACAGCCGATGTTCCACTGGCCCGCATCTTTTGAGCTGGTCCGCGCCTATCTCGATCAGCTCGAGAGAGACCGGGAGATGGAGATTCGTTCCATCAACACGATTCGCAACGGAATTAAAGAGGCTGAAAACCGCCGCGGAACAGCCCGGCAAAGCCTGCTGATGCAGCTTGCAGATGATTTGGTAATTCGGGCAGATCAATCCCCAAACAAGGATAAAGTGAAGAAGATTGCAGCTGTGCTGGAGGAGCTGGCGTCTGGCGGTTCATAGAGAAAAGTATAAGGCCTGTAAATCCAGTCTTATATGAGATTATGAAATCTCTTGGCATCAAGTGTAAAGCTGTTCCGAATAATTATTTCTGAAGGGTACAGGACAAGGGCTTTTTTTCCACAAGATTCCATAATTGTTGATATATCTGTTGGCCGCTTTCGTTCGAAGAGTGCAATATCTTGTGCAAGGTGAGTTCGGTAACAAAATAGTCATACCATACAGACTGGCATAAAAAGTGGTTCCAAAGGTGATGAATCTCTTCATCTGAAAGGTTCCCATTTATATAATCCTGTATTTGATCGTGAATGGTTCGCATTATCCTTTTTATAGTAGGAACCTGAAAATGAGGATTCCTTACAAAAAAAAGTGAAAAAAATTGCTATCAATTTGAGTCTGTTCTTTTTTCCTCCACGAATCGATTTTGACTCATTATCGTATCCGCAACATTTTATGCCGGGATTTTTTGCGGTACAGTCCCGGCAAAACCAGTCCCACTTATTCAGCATACCGGCTATATCACAACATCAGTGTCGCTAAATCGTATTTTAAAAACAGATTAGTAAGACCATGCTCTGTTCGAATGAAATTTCTTCTCATCACACTATTTATTTTTTCGGCAACTTCTGCCACTGCGTGCAGCCAGCATTCCAAGGCTGAGGCAGAGAATCATGCTGGAATTTCAGGTCCTGAGAGGATTGAAAACGGACTTCCACCCGTTGTGTTTGGTGGGGATACACTCCAATACACACTAACCGAATGGATGGAAAAGCTGGCCATTCCCGGATTGAGCATTGCCGTGATCGACAATTACGAAATCGCCTGGTTAAAGGGGTACGGGGTAAAAGAGATGGGAAATATGAATGCTCCGGTTACCGAAACTACACTCTTTCAGGTGGCATCCATCTCCAAGCCGGTGACTGCGATAGCTGTCATGGACTTTGCCAGCCAGGGTTTGTTCGATCTGGATACCGATGTTAACGAGTACCTACATTCTTGGCAGCTTCCGCAAAGCCGCTTTGGCCAGGGTCAAAAAGTAACTCTGCGTCGACTCCTTTCACACTCGGCCGGGGTTACACCCGGAGGTTATCCGGGGTATGATAAGAGTGAAGAGAAGCCCGGACTTGTACAAATTCTGGAAGGTAGTCCGCCCGCAAGCAGCCAGTCCACGCGTATTGTGGCCGTGCCGGGCTCCGGATTTATCTACAGCGGACCCGGCTACTCTATGATTCAGCTTGTGCTGGAAGATCAGTTCGACAAACCGTTTGATGAGATCATGGAGGAGAGTTTCATCGGGCCGCTCGGTCTTCAGAACAGTACGTTCAAACAGGAACTATCTGGTGAGTTTGCACAAAGAGCAGCCAGCGGACACTATTTTTTAGGAGATCCGCTTCAGGGCGGGTGGTTTCGCTATCCTGAAAAAGCGGCTGCCGGTTTATGGACTACGCCTTCTGACCTTGCAAAGATCATGATAGAAGTGGCAGAGTCGGCAGCGGGCAAATCAAATCGGATTCTCTCAACGGAAACAGCGCAGGAGATGCTCACAATTGAGACAGGCGTTATGGGGCTCGGTTTTATGGTCAGGCCGGAGAATGAGTTCGGATATTTCAGCCATTCGGGCAGGAATCAGGGATTTGTGAGCGAATTTCACATGTATGGCGATGAGGGTAAAGGCCTGGTCATTGTAACAAACTCCGATGTTGGCGGAAACCTTTCAGCACTTATTTTACAGAGTGTGGCAAGGGAGTATGAATGGCCTGATGCAGATCAGCAGAGCGTTTCAGATGGATTGGCTTTGAATCTCTTCTTCCAGGCGGAAAATGTGCAGAGACCGCGAACAGAGATTGAATCGAATCCAGATGTTCTCTCCCGCTACACTGGAAGATATCTGCTGGAGGATGGTTTTCCCATCGTCATTTCACTTGGTGAAGACGGGCTGAATTTAACACCGGGCAATCAAAGGGCGCTGGGAATTCTGGCTGAATCGGAAACGGAGTTTTTCTCGAGAGAGGTAGATGTTCGGGTAACTTTCAGGTTGAACGATGAAGGTGAGGCTGATGCTCTGATTTTACACCAGCATGGCAGAGATCTGAGGGCGGAAAAAGTTGAATAGTGTTTTGGGTTGCCGTTTAAATATTCAGCTTTTCAGAGAGTATCAGATTTCTTAATAATCCTCCGGGAAATTGATATTCCGAAGCTCATTTTTTCCAACATTCAGGCAGCCCACCTCTAACGTTTCCAGAAATTTCATAACCATCCGGTGGCCGTTTTGCAGATTCATCCTCAGCTCCCGGGTAATCGCCCGTGTGAATATTCCCGCAAGGGGCTGAATTCTTTCCCCATTACGTAGCACCCATGCATCGGCCTGACCGAAAATCTGTTTTGATGAAAGAAGTTGAAGGGTTTGATCCGAAACGAAAGGAACATCCACAGGAAGTACAGCGATCTGTTCCTGGCCGGGTTTTGAATCTTCCAGCGCTGCAAGAAGTCCTGAAAGCGGGCCTGCATCGGGGATGGCATCGGGAATCTGGCGGAGTGATGTTTCGTAGCGGTTAGGTCCGCTCAGTAAAATGATATTATCAAAAAAGCGGGAAGCTTGCCGGATCTGCCGGTTCAGCAGTGTTTCTCCGTCAAGTAGAAGGTGCGCCTTGTCGCGGCCCATCCGCCGTGAACTGCCGCCGCAGAAAATATAGAGTGGAGTATTAGATTTAATCATAATTGAACTGAACTCATCAATAAAGGCAGTCAGCAGGATTATCAGACAGAAAAAATCAGTTCAAATCCATTAAACCACGGAAGCCTACGTGGAACATGGCGTTGTCCGCCGGGGTATTACTTCTTGCAGAAACGCGGTAACCGTGACAATAAGATACATGGCACATAAAGGAGCCGCCCCTCAGTACTTTTTCACTTTGAGGTGAGGGATTATAGGGTTGATCACGGTAACTGTAAGGCCGGTACCAGCTGTCGGTCCATTCCCAGACGTTACCGCCCATATCGGTCAGACCCAGTTCGGTTACATTAAATTCACCCACAGGCGAGGTTTGCAGGTATCCGTCTTCAGCTACATTTTCTACGGGAAAGGTACCGGTCCATGTATTGGCCTGATAAGTTCCATGTTCAATCAGCGATTCCCCCCAGGCATAAGGCGAAGGGTTATTTTTACCGCCACGTGCAGCGTGTTCCCATTCAATTTCGGTAGGCAGCCGTTTCCCGGCCCATTCGAGGTAAGCGGAGGCATCATTAAAAGAGACCTGTCGCACGGGGTGATTCTCTTCGGCCATATCCCCATCCGGGCCGTTCGGGTATTCCCAGGTTACATCATCCATCAAATACCATTCACCCCGCTCAAAATTAAACACCACTCCGTTTCCGAACTCTTCTGCTTCGGTCACATAGCCGGTCTCTTCCACAAATTGACGAAATTCGGCAACAGTAACGAGGTTCTTATCCATCAAAAACGATTCTACCTCGGTTTCAAACACCGGGCGTTCATCTGGGGAGCCGTCATTCGAACCGATGGTTGTGGTTCCGCCGGGAATAAAGACCATTCCTTCGGGAATTTCGTCCGGATCGATTGTGGAATATTCATTACTGCTGCATCCGGACAGTAAAAGTGCGGCAATGCAGAAAATCAGGGTAAACGTACTGAACTGTTTGAGGCTTTCGGATAGGGAAAAGTTGAGTGCCATCATAAAAATGTATTGGTGATTCAGGGAGTTGAAATAAATAACGGGATCAATATAATGAAGTTATGTCGTTTCCTCAGCAAGAACTTCTGGCGGGGGTTATACAGGTTTTTTCATGGGGATCCGTCCTGAGTCATCAGAAATGTTTCTTCGAAAATTTGAATATTTTAGGTCGCATTTTGCAACATCTGACAGTGTGTTTTTGGGTTGACTCACCCAACAGATGATTTACGTACATTTCAAAAAATCAGACCGGAAAAATTACAGAATGGATAACGGCCTAAAATAAAATCGATTTTTTTAAAAATATGTGGTTACTTGGTGGCTTAATTCTATTCAATAAACTACCCTATGACCTCCCAAATCTTTTTTGCCAAAGTTACTGCCTCTTTTGCGGTGTTCATTCTTTTCATCTCACTCTCTTTTTCCACACCTGCTGAGATTCAGGCACAACAAATCGGAATCACACCAGAAAACAGGGATGGATTTGAAACCGGCGATTGGCGCAACTTCCGCCCAAATTATGTGGGGAGCTCTGATGACTTTATCCGCCCGAGGTTTGATGTTACAAACACGAATCCAATTTCCGGCCAATACTCTCTTCGCTGGACCGGCGGTAATACAGAGCATGAGTGGCTGATGCTGAGCAACGCTTTTTATCTTTCCCGCCCGATTTCTGCATCCGTACTATTTCGTACAGATGAGGAGAGTGTTGACTGGCAGGCAGGTTTTTACCTGATGCAGGATTATGATTTTTTCTCGGGGATTCGCATTTCCAAAAATGGAATTTCACATCAGTTAGATGCGAAAGAGTGGGGTTTAACTGAAAAAGAAGATATTGCCATCGAACCGGGCAATGTTTACAAGCTTTCTGTTTCGCTTGACGAAAGAAATCGGTTTACTGCATCTGTTTCAGAAAAAGAAAGCGGAAATGTTATTTATGAAGAATCAGAGATTTCAGCGATTCAGTCTGGTGCTGTTGCCCTTTATGTAAAAACAGATGAAGATAGTGATACACAACTTTACTTTGATGATGTAACCGTTGATTCCGGTGAATATTTGGTGAAATCTGGTGAATGGACCCGATCACCGATGCCGAATTTTGTGGTATTGCCTCGGCTTCCGGATGTAACTCAGGAGGAGGGAAATTGGGTAGGCGGCCACTCGGTGATGAAAACCGGTGAAGGAGATTACCTGATGTGGTATCGTATTCGTGATAATCAGGAGCGGGGAAAAGGATATGGTTTTGCTACAAGCAGTGATGGGTTAAGCTGGGAGAAATATGATGATAACCCGGTATTTGTACCGCATAGCAGGTATGACAGCAACGAAAAAATTGCTGTGCTGAAAATTGACGGGGTTTTTCGGGGATGGTATACTGTAGAGAATGAAGGGTTATGGATTACAAAACATATCGAAAGCAGCGACGGAATTAATTGGGAAAATGATCAGCCGGTGATTGATGACGTTCTCTGTAAGGATGCCGATGTGGTGTACCTTGAAAGGGAATATTATCTCTACTGCATAGGTCCTGCCTATACGGATATATCAGTCTATACGTCAGACGACGGTCTCGACTGGGAACTTCGTGATGTTTATGAAATGGGTACACACCGGCACCTGGCCGCTTATTATGAAAAAGAAAATTCATTATTTGCCCTATACCCTACTGCTGGTGGAAAGGGTGTGAGTTACGCTGTTTCTGATGATGGAATCACATTTGAACCGTTTTTACAGGAATGGTCGCCTCCATCAGTTGGGCTCGATGACTGGAATGAAGCCGGTATCACTTACCTCTCTTTTTTGAGAAATGAACACGGTCATATTCAAGATGAAAATTACAGGCCTGTTTATTACCAGGCGAGAAATACATATGACAACAATATTCCCGGATGGCTCTATCATGGAGGTGAACGGGTAGTGCTTGCAGGGAAGTTTGAGGGAATTTATACGGGAATTCCAGCTATTATGAAACCGGACGGAACCTACCGGTATGAAGCGTTCCCTTTTGAAGTGGAAAGAGCAAAGAATTTTAATGTTCATTCAACCGAAAATACGCGGATTGTTTTGGGTGAATGGAACCCGGACGGCCAATCTCTTGCAAGAGGGACTATCGAAATGACTAAAACGGTTCTGGTTCAGTGGGTCTTGGAAAATCAAACTCCCGGAACGGATTATCAAATTCTCATAGGCGAAGAACAGGCCGGAACCGGAAGGGCTGATGAGAATGGGACTGTTCTGATTCGTACAATATTGGATGAGCCGGGAGAGTATGATTTTGAACTATCAAAACACTAAATAGGGATTCTAATAGCGGAGGTTTTAAGGTAAATTATCCCGCAAGCTCTTCAGCCGTAAAATGATCGGTGATCAACACATCAATATGCCCGCCCCGGAGCGCCCCGGTGATAGCTTCGGTTTTGCTTTTGCCGCCTGCAATTCCAACGACAGTTTTTACGTGTTTCAGTTCATCCAGAGCCATGCCGATGAAAAGATCTTTGAATGCTGTGTTCACTTCTTTTCCATCGATATCAAAAAAATTCAGCCCGATATCCCCCACTGCTTCTGACTGGAACAGCTCTTCCCGGAGTTTATGAGGGATTTCCGGACTTTCTTTCTGAAGTACGGGATTGGTTGAAAGTGCTCCAATGCCAACATATGCGATCGTAATCCCGGAAAAAAGATTCAGCGCTTCTTTTACATGTCTGTCTGAAAGCAGCACTTTTTTTGCCTCCTTATTGCCGACAATTCCGGGTGCAGACAGTAAAGTCAGACGGCTACCCAAAAGCTGTGAAAGCCGGCGTGATATGTCGGCCGCATGAGTTTTGGCTTCCGGAGGTCCAACGCCACCCAGAGTTTGGACCACATGCACATTTTTTACCGGTTTAGGCTGCATGGCATCAATCATCGCCTGGAGGGTTGTTCCCCAGGTTAAACCGATGATGTCACCATCAGAAACGGTTCTTAAAAGATAGCTGGCAGCGGCTGCGCCAAGCTGTTTTTTAATGATAGAATCTGTTGCAGAGGGATCAGGGCTGTCTAATTCAACGACCAGTGCCTCCTTTAAACCATATTTTTTTTCCAATGCACTTTCTGTCTCAATCACATGATTGTCCGGTGCGGTAACCGTGATTTTTACAATACCCATTTCTTTCGCCTGCTTCAGCAGCCTGGATACTTTTGGACGAGAAAGGTGAAGCTTGTCGGCAATTTCCTGCTGGTTCATCTCCTGATGATAGTACAAGCTGCTGATTTTGCTGATTAGCCGTGTGTCGATTGAGTTACTGGGCCGTGACATTCTGAGGGAATAGGTTTATAAATAGATTAATTACTAAAGCGGTGGGTATTTCTGTATTTGCCTGTTGTTGAAATTTTGTTTGTTTATCAGTGAAAATGATTGGGTTCATATTTCCAAGTTACAAAATCGGTTTATAAGATGAGAGAAAACGGGCAAATGTTCTGATCTGAATATCAAAAGGAATGAAATTTGAATTATACATTGAATTTATATTTAATTGTAACTTATTTTGTTCAATATTGAACATGCGTTCAGAGGGTCGATCTATAAAACCCTATCAAGCGGTAAAGCTATGATTGGAAAGCGCTTTTGTAACTTAAAATTTTTAAGCTTTATTTGATATATATCCTGAAATGTACGTGAAAACTAGTCGCATTATAACACAGACTAAGCAGGGCATCTGCTATAAGATTGCGAAGAATCTGTATTCTGAAATCAGAAATTAGGGACAAGGATCCGGGAATTGGTTACTGTCTGGATTTTTTAAGTTGATCTATGGAAAAAATCGCATTTAAGATGAAACTGAAACCCGGTTTCGAAGAGGAGTACAAAAAAAGGCACGACGAAATCTGGCCTGAATTGGAGAAAGCTTTAAAAGAGGCAGGTATTTCTGATTACTCCATATACCTCGATCGTGATACTCTTACACTTTTTGGGGTTCAGAGAAGAGAATCAACAAAAAAAACCGATCGGCTGACTGAACTGCCAATAATGAAAAAATGGTGGGATTATATGAAAGACCTGATGGAAGTGAATCCCGATAACTCTCCGGTTGTAACACCGCTCGAAAAGGTGTTTCATATGGATTAATTCAACACCAATATTTGAAACTGAATGTAAACAATTAAAAGAATACCTGAAAAATGATCCGGATAAAAACAGTGAGCAGTTTTCTCATACTTTCGCTGTTATTACTTTTTCAAACATTCGTAAATGCATTCGCAAAGGATGTAAAAGATAATATAAAACTGATTTCAAAAATTGATCTGAAAGAGCTGACCGGATCGGAATGGTGGAATGAAGTACGTCTTGGTGACCTCACCGGGGACAATAACCTCGATATGGTTGTTGCCGCCCAACGGCCCGACCATCGACAGCATGTTGGAACGTTGATCGCTATGGATATCGAAGGAAATATTCTCTGGGAGGTGGATCTGCCCGATCACTCCGATGGTGTGGCTATTGCCGATCTGAATGGAAATGGTGAGCTGGAAATTGCCGTGGCCACTTGTAACGGGGCTACTTTTAATGTACTTGATATCCATGGTAATATTCAGTGGACCCGCCCAACAGATCATGCACAGCACATTGTGGTGGGTAATTTTCGGCCTGATGTTACCACGTACGAAGTTGCCGGGCTGAATCGCGGAACGGATCGCAGCCTTCAGGGACAGGATCAGATTAAAGTGTTTTCGTATGATGGTGACGAGCTCTGGCGCGAAGAGCGAACCGACGAAGGGCCTGAACGATGGCTTTCCATCATCTCAAGAATGAGTAACTGGGACCAGGAAGACCGGGACCTTATTTTGGCTTACCGGCGTGGGGCTGACCGGAAACCGGAGTTGCGCGATGGCTATGGTAACACAATAGCCCAATTTCCATTCCCCGATCTTTCTCTGCCAAACCGTGCCCAGCGCGCCCAACACGCCGATATAACCGGTGATCCCCGCTCGGAAATACTGATCTGGAATGCCCGCTGGATTTATATTTACGGTAATGCGGAAGAGTACGTTGGCGATTATGATGAACCAGATCGAAGTATTCCTTATACGCGGCTGTATAATTATACTCACTATATAGGAATGCCGTAAATTTAGTGGAAAACAGTCCCAATAGATTAGAATTTGATGTCTCCAGATTGCAGATCATGAAAAACTATAAATCAATATTTCACATTGCGTTTATCATGTTTGCTGTGAAATGTCCTGTTTAATAAAATTATTAGTAGATGTGAACCTTTATTCACTCTTTAGATAATAAAAAGGAAATGTAAAGACCATTACGTAATATTGTCTATGAAAAATGTGGGGAGTAAACAATTTGATAAATGAGAAAAAGATTCTTAGAAAATCTCGATAACCGGCTTGATCACATCGACGAGTACGAACGAGAACCGGTGCCAAAAGAAAAACTGAAGGGCTGGCGCGGCTTTTTGGGGATGTATGCCGGTGAACACACCGCAGGCACGGAATTTGTGATCGGGGCACTCTTTGTAGCTCATGGCGTTTCTGCGGTTGATTTGGTTTTGGGATTGATTTTTGGAAACCTGCTTGCCGTTTTCAGCTGGGCCTTTTTATGTGCCCCGGTTGCAGTAAAAAGTCGCTTGACGCTCTATTGGCAGCTCCGCAAAATTTGCGGCCAAAACCTGGCATTGATTTACAACATTGTTAATGCCGTGATGTTCTGCTTTCTGGCAGGAGCGATGATTACCGTTGCCGCAACCGCAGTTGGCCTTCCATTCAATATCCCTATGCCGGGACTGGACGATTGGCTGCCAACCAGTGTTGGTTGGGTCATAACCGTTTTCCTTGTTGGAAGCGTGATCACAGTCGTTGCCATTGCCGGTTACGAGTATGTTGCCCGGTTTGCCAATATCAGTTTTCCGTGGATGTTCCTGGTTTTCATTGCTGCTGCCGTTGCAGTGCTACCATCACTCGGGGTTACTTCAGTTTCTGAATTCTGGCCCGCAGCCAAAGATCGAATCTGGACTGGTGAACCCGTTGCCGGGCTCACACAGTTCACCTTTTGGCATGTGATGTTCTTTGCCTGGTTTGCCAATATGGCGATGCACATCGGGATGTCCGATATGTCAATTTTAAGATACGCAGAGGACTGGAAAATGGGCTTTTCATCGGCAGCGGGTATGTTCTTTGGCCACTTTTTGGCATGGATGGCTTCCGGCATTCTGATGGCCGCTGCAGCCGGTGCCGTTGCACCCGGTTATATTGCCTACAACAGCGCGGGTATTGCCGGTGCAATGTGTGTGGTGATTGCCGGATGGACAACCGCCAACCCCACAATCTACCGTGCCGGCCTTGCATTCCAGGCAGTAACACCAAACTGGAAACGCTGGAAAGTGACGCTCTTCACGGGGTTGCTAACCACCATAATCGCCTGTTTTCCAGCCCTGGTAATGAATCTGCTCGATTTTGTAGCTTTATACGGACTGGTTCTCATGCCGATGGGAGCCGTGGTGTTTTTAGATGTGATGTTCTTTAAAAATTTGAACCTGAAGAGCAATTTTGCTGAAGAAACCGGTTCGAAATTTAACTGGGCTGCCGGTCTTACCTGGTTCTTTACACTCACATTATGTCTGGCGATCAATATTTATGGAGGGGTAGAAATTTTCTTCCTTGGTCTGCCCGGATGGTTCATCGCCGTAATTTTATATATAGGGCTCAGTACCTTTATTCAGAGAAAAATCAAAAAAGATAACACCGAATAAACTTTTATTTATGCAAGACACAAAAGAACGTAATTTTTTAGATGTAATTAATACAGAAACGAATTCCAAAAGTACTACTGATCATTATTTTAGGGTTGTAGCGAACAAATGGGATGATTCAATAGCGAATAAACTCGATTCGGTTGATCGCCTGGTTTATCGATCCAATTTACTGGGATGCGATTCCTACATCAACAACACCGGCGGCGGGAATACATCAAGCAAGCTGACAGAAAAAGACCCAATTACCGGAGAAAAGGTAAAAGTGATGTGGGTGAAGGGTTCGGGCGGAGATCTTCGCACGGCCAAACGGGCAAATTTTGCTTCCCTCTATCAGGATAAATTGTTATCACTTCAGGAAATTTACGCCTCGTTTGATGATAAAGGGTTAAAAACTCCTGCTGAAGATTCGATGGTTCAGATGTACCCGCACTGCACGTTCAATCTCAACCCGCGAGCACCATCCATCGATACACCTCTTCACAGTTTTATTCCCTACGATTTTGTGGACCACACCCACCCGGTGCCGGTCATTGCAATAGCCACGGCCGAAAATGGTATAGAACTGACAAAAGAAATTTACGGCGATGAAGTGGCCTGGGTAGACTGGATGCGTCCCGGATTCGAACTGGGACTGAAACTGCAGGAAACCATCAGACAAAACCCGGGAATCAAGGGGATTATCCTGGGCGGTCATGGCCTCATAAACTGGGCAAATGATGACAAAGAGTGTTACGAAATCAGTCTCGACCTCATCAATCGCGCAGCCGGGTACCTGGCTGAGAATGATAAAGGCGAGGATTCGTTTGGTGGCGGCAAACATCAGTCGCTGCCGTCAAAAAAACGAAGAGATTTACTCACAGAAGTAATGCCGTTTATCCGGGGTAAGGTGAGTGAACAAAACCGGTTTATCGGAACGGTTCAGGATGATGAAATTACCCTGCAGTTCATCAATTCGAAAGATGCATCGCGCCTGGCCGAACTGGGAACATCATGTCCCGATCATTTTTTGAGGACCAAAATAAAACCGCTTTATGTAGATTGGAATCCTCAGTCCGGTTCTCTGGATGATTTGAAAGAAAAAATTTCGGCAGGATTGGTAGAGTATCGAAAAGATTATGAGCAATATTACAAAAATCACAGCCATAAAGAATCCCCCGATATGCGTGATCCCAATCCCACGGTTGTATTGATACCCGGCCTTGGCATGATCACTTGGGGCAAAAACAAGAGCGAGTCGCGGGTAACGGCCGAATTCTATAACGCAGCGATTGGCGTGATGCGCGGGGCCGAATCGGTGAGTACTTATACTGCTATTGCCAAACAGGAAGCGTACGATATTGAGTACTGGGCACTTGAAGAAGCGAAGCTAAAGCGGATGCCCCCGGAAAGTGAAATGTCGCGCAAAGTGGTGGCTGTGATTGGCGCCGGAAGTGGTATCGGCAAAGCCCTGGTTTCGAGATTGATTGAGGATGGGGCCACCGTAGCCGCCCTCGATTTGAATCAAGATTCAGCAAAAGAGACCGCCGGTGAAATTTTGGATTCGGTCGGGATGGGTATCGGTGTTGCCGGTTCGGGCATCAGCGGATCGGGTGATGTGATCGGGCTGGAGTGCGATATCACCAGCCGTGAATCAGTTCGAAGCGCCATTAAAGAGATACTCTTTGCCTACGGTGGGATTGATCACGTAGCTGTAACCGCCGGCCTGTTCCCCACACCCGATGAAAAGGGGCATTTAAGTGATGATGCCTGGGATCGAAGTTTTGCCGTAAATGTGAAAGGTAATTTTATCGTAGCTGATGAAACTGCGAAAATTTGGACAGATCAGGATTTGGAAGGCAGCATGGTGATCACCACAAGTGTGAATGCCGTAGTGCCTAAAATTGGCAGTATGGCCTACGACACAAGTAAAACCGCAGCCAATCATCTGATTCGAGAACTGGCAATTGAGCTGGCTCCAAAGATCCGTGTGAACGGTGTGGCACCAGCAACCGTGGTGGAAGGCAGCAGCATGTTTCCGCGAAACCGCGTGAAGGCATCGCTGAAGAAATACAACATTGAATTTGATGAAAACGAAGAAACTGAAACACTTCGTGAGCGACTGGCAGAATTTTATTCGAACCGAACGCTTACTAAGAAGCCGATTTCTCTGGCTCAGCAGACAGAAGCTATTTACCTGCTTCTAAGCTCGCGTTTCGAAAACACAACCGGCCACATCATCCCCGTAGATGGCGGGCTGGTGGATGCGTTTATGAGATAAAAGAACAGAAACCGTAGCTGACTTAAACGTCTCGTTTGTAGCATTGAGTTCTATTATTAAATGTCTGACAAAAAAATCGCCTCCTTGAAAAGGAGGGGACTTCCTGGTTGCCAATTATTTAGTTTTTTTTGAGCTCACGTAAGAATAGATTCCATCATTCGAAATAGAACACACTCAAAAACCATGAACATTTTACTAAAAATACTCTCCTTCGCAGGCTTGGCATTGACGGTAGTCCCCTCATTCCTTGTATTCAGCGATACTATTTCTTTTGAAATGCACACAAATCTTATGTTCTTTGGAATGTTACTGTGGTTTTTTACAGCTCCATTTTGGATGAAAGAAAAAGAATTATGATACTTGCTGAAGATCAGATTCAGGATCACAATCAAAGTGAAACTGCCAGACATAAAAACGAGCTTTCGCAGCTAACTAACCTGCTCTCTGAACGGGGTAAAAACCCGGAGAGCATACTGCGGCGTCTGACGGGTTTCCAGGTAGCCATTCCCAGCTGGGCCCTTGGCGCCGGGGGAACCCGCTTCGGACGATTTTCTATCGGGGGCGAACCGCGAAATCTGCACGAAAAAATTGAAGATATAGGGTTGATTCATGCCCTGAACCGCTCCAGTGGTGCCATATCACTGCACATTCCCTGGGATATTCCCAAAGATACCGATGCCATCAAAGAGCACGCTTCAGGCCTGGGCATCCGTTTCGATGCAGTAAACTCAAACACTTTTCAGGATCAGCCGGAACAGGAACACTCTTACAAATTCGGCTCACTCACTCATACAAAAAAGGAGGTGCGCAATCAGGCAATCCAGCACAATATCGAGGTAATTGAATACGGGAAAAAGCTGGGTTCCAAAGCCCTCACCGTATGGCTGGCAGACGGCTCCAATTTTCCTGGTCAGCAGAATTTGCGCAAGGCACTATACCGTACCCAGCAGTCACTGATCGAAATCTATGCATCCATGCCGAATGACTGGAAGTTATTAATTGAGTACAAACCGTTCGAACCCAATTTTTACTCGATGGTGATTCCCGATTGGGGGACCTCGTTTCTGCTGGCAAATAAGGTTGGAGAACGGGCAAAATCGCTGGTGGACCTGGGTCACCATCTGCCAAACACCAACATCGAACAGATTGTGGCCATCCTGATGCTTGAGGGTAAACTGGGCGGATTTCATTTCAACGACTCTAAATATGCCGATGATGACCTTACCACAGGCTCCATCAAACCATACCAGTTATTTTTGATATTCTGCGAATTGGTTGACGGGATTGATGATAGAAACAACGATGATTTTTCCAACATAAACTGGATGATTGATGCCAGTCACAACACCAAAGATCCGCTTGAGGACCTGATGCAGTCGGTAGAAGCCATTATGGCGGCCTATGCCAAAGCCCTGCTGGTTGACCGGAATCGCCTTGAAGAGGCTCGTGAGGAGAATGATGTGGTTTTGGCTCAGGAAGTTTTACAGGATGCCTGGGCTACGGATGTTCGTCCGCTGATTCGGGAGGCACGAATGAAAAGCGGAGGTGCTGCCAATCCCATTCAGTTGTTCAGGGACC
This sequence comes from Balneolaceae bacterium, assembly GCA_020832285.1. GTDB lineage: Bacteria > Bacteroidota > Rhodothermia > Balneolales > Balneolaceae > Rhodohalobacter. The sequence continues at coordinate 50,358 of JAFIFB010000127.1, read as the reverse complement.
TGCAGGTGCGCAAAACCCTGATCAAAGAGCGGGGTACCGGAACCGCAGCAACTGGTTTATGAGCGGATTGCATAGATCAAAAGCCTCATCAGTCTGTGATAACCGAAATTGTGCAAGCATAATGCTAATTTTGCATGTTACGTTACGTAAAATACGTAACGTATTAACCGAAATGACTGAGGAGACATGAAATCACCAAGAAATCCATTTATTCTAAGTGGTTATTACGGGAGAAAATGGTTTTGTGATCGTGAACAGGAGTTGAATTTACTTCGCGAACACATACAAAATGAAAGAAATGTTGTGATCTATTCCTGGAGAAGAATGGGTAAAACGGCACTAATAAAATGCTTGCTTGATGAGGAAAAAAAAAGTAAAATTTATGAGTCTGTATATGTTGATTTACTGGCTACACAAAACCTTGCTGAAGCCATTCGTGCTATCACAAAAGCGGTGCATCATACGTATGGTAAAACAAGCTCCGGTTTCTCGGAAGCGCTGCGGAAATTATTTTCTGCAATAGGGGTAACCATTCGATTTAATGCTCAAACCGGGGTTCCTGAAATTTTACTGAACATTCAGGATGAAGATGTTTCCGAGAGGTCTCTTCAGGCTATTGCTGAGTTTTTGACACATAGAAAAAAGCAGGTCATTGTTGCCCTGGACGAATTTCAACAGGTTGAAAATTATCAGGAAAATAACGCAGAAGCTGTATTTCGTGCCTGGATGCAGGAGTTTCCTGAAATTCGTTTTATTTATAGTGGGAGTCACAGAGGAATGATGCAGGCTATGTTCCTGGAAAGAAACCGGCCTTTTTATCAAAGTTCACAATTAATTTCGCTTGAGCCAATTCCGGAATCTGAATATTCAAGATTCATAAAAAAGCACTTTAATGAATTTGATAAAGTGATTGATAAATCAGTTATTCATCAAATTTATATATGGAGCCGGGGACAAACCTACTGTATTCAACGAATCTGCAACTATTTGTTTTCTAATTGTACAGAGGTTACAGGAGAGGACTTTCAACGTGTGATTGAACTTCTTCTTGAACAAGACACACCTGTATTTGCCAACTATCAAAAAATGCTGACAAATTCACAGTGGAATGTTTTGAAGGCTATTGCAAAGGAAGAACCTCTGTATAATCCTTTGCAAAGCGAATTTATACATAAGTATCGGCTTGGTGCAACAAGCAGTGTAAATACAGCACTAAAATCATTGAAAAAGAAAGAGCTGGTAATTCGTGATGATCAAAACGGTTTTTTTATTCATGACGTGATGCTTGCCAGGTGGCTTCAACAGTTATGATGAAATGCCATGGAACGAACGGATGCCAATATGAAAAATCAAATTAAAAAACCCTCCTCAGCGCGAACTGCTGTAACGGCCATTTTCGATATTGGAAAAACCAACAAAAAGTTTCTGCTTTTTGATGAGTCCCTCACTGTTGTGTACGAACGGTCAGATACCCTCAAAGAAACTAAAGATGAGGACGGCTTTTCCAGTGAAAATGTACAGCTGCTGAAAGAGTGGATGTTACGGGAGTTTGAAGCGGTACTTCGTGAACAGAAATTCAAAATCGGAGCCGTAAATTTTTCGGGTTATGGAGCTACGCTTGTACACATTGGAAAAAATGGCGAGCCGGTCATCCCGATCTATAACTATCTGAAACCGTACCCGGAAAAACTTGCCGGGGAATTGTATCAATTATACGGCGGGCGTGAAACTTTTGCCTTGGAAACTGCCTCTCCGCCGATGGGCATGCTCAATTCGGGATTGCAGCTCTATCGAATCAAAAAAGAGAAACCGGATCTTTTCAGGCGGATTGAAAAAACGCTTCATTTGCCTCAGTATCTCAGTTATCTGTTTACCGGAAGGTTTATGGCTGACCCAACCAGTATCGGCTGCCACACTGCAATGTGGAATTTTAAGGAGAACCGGTACCACCGTTGGCTGAATGATGAAGATATTCTGCAACTGTTGCCATCACCAAGTCCGGTTCAAACCATATTTGAAGGAAACATTCCTGGCAAAACATTTCAAACAGGGATCGGAATTCACGACAGTTCTGCCGCACTGGCTCCCTATCTTACCGCATTCAATGAGCCGTTTATCCAGCTCTCAACCGGCACCTGGAGTATCGCAATGAACCCGTTCAACGCGGAACCTCTCACGTTTGAAGAGCTTGAGCGGGATTGTCTGAACTACATCAACATCTACGGAAAACCGGTGAAGGCTTCACGCTTTCTGATGGGCGGTGAGTATGCTCACCAGTTAAAAAGAATGGGCAGGTATTTCGATAGGGATCCGGATCAACTGGATTCTACTCCCGATGAAGCACTTTTACAGAAACTGATTCGCACACACGATCCCGATAAAAAATTGATTTTGGAGCAGGCGAATACTTCCGGCCCCTACCCTGTAAAAAGAGATAAAGAGTGGGATCTGAGTCGGTTTGAATCGTACGATGAAGCCAGCCATCAGCTTCTGCTCGATCTGACTTCCATCCAGGTTGATTCCCTCAAACTCGCAGAGGGCGGTAAGAAAATTCCTCAAATAATTATCACGGGAGGTTTTGCAAAGAACCCATTTTTCTGCAGATTATTGGCTGCGATGCTGCCCGGTAAAAATGTGTATACTGCTTCTGTTCCTGAAGCATCTGCACTTGGTGCAGCACTGGTTTTAAAACAACAGGCACTGACAAATGAAATTCTGAAAAAACATCTCGGACTGAAACTTCAGCAACCATTCGAAGAAATGGGTGAAATTCAGTACTCATGGGCGTGAGAAATTATTCCGAAATTTTATATAAAAACTCAATAAAAAAATGAATATCTCTCTTTTCATCACCTGTTTTAACGACACACTCTTCCCCGAAACAGGAAAAGCGGTGGTATCCATTCTGGAGCGGCTGGGGCACTCGGTCCGTTTTCCGATGGAGCAGACCTGCTGCGGACAGATGCACTACAACACCGGCTACCAGGAAGAGACAATTCCGCTTGTGGAGCGGTTTACAGATCAGTTTGAAGATGCAGAAGTGGTGGTCATTCCGTCCGCCTCCTGTGTGGCAATGATTCATGAATTCTACCCGAAAGTAGCGAAACTCTCCGGCAGCCGCGAGCTTGAAGAACGAGTTGAAAAGCTGATTCCGAAAGTGTTCGAGTTCACACAATTTCTGGTAAACCAACTGAAAATCGAAGATGTAGGTGCGTACTATCCGCACCGGATCACCTATCACCCTACCTGCCACTCTCTGCGTATGCTGCAGGTGGGTGATGCTCCGCTGCGGCTGCTCCGTAATGTGAAAGGCCTGGACCTGGTGGAATTGCCCGGTGCCCTGGAGTGCTGCGGTTTTGGCGGAACGTTTGCCATAAAAAATGCCGATACCTCCGCCGCAATGCTGGGGGATAAAATTCGCCACATCAAGGAGACCGGTGCGGAAGTGTGCGTGGCAGCAGATAACTCATGCCTGATGCATATCGGGGGTGCGATGAGCCGCCAGCGAAGTGGTGTAAAGAGCGTGCATATCGCGGAGATACTTGCATGCCGGGAAAAATGATGTGAAAAAAACATGGCATTTTTGTAGTTCCCTATGCCCCGCTCCACATCAAATCCACTTATAAGTCGGCGCCAACATCAACCCCGAACAGAAACCATGTTTCACCAGTCACTCTGCCACCGCAACACCGGGTACCCGTCCGTGGTTCTCCACACTGTTTGCCAGTCAAATTCCGGCATGTGGGTTTCGGCTGCAGAACCACTCATCTGCTGTGAGGTGAGGCCGGTGGCGCCGCCGGTGTTACCAATGAAAACGGCATCTTCGAGGTCGGAAGTTTCACTGTCCCAATAGGTTGAACTGATGGTCCCCTCATTTATTTTTGCTACTGCACCAATATCGGCAGTCTCATCCGTGGCCGTAATGGTTCCGGCTGCATACGAATATTCAATGATTCCGTTTTCCAGGTTTTCTGCCACAAACCCGGCGGCTGTAAATTGATCATATTCTGCATATTCAAGGTCCACATTTACCTGCGAATATGAGTGTATAATTTCTCCGCTATTATGCAGCACTAAACCGGCAGATATCCGGCTGCCCCTAACCTCTCCTGTTGCATAGGAAGCCTCAATTCGCCCGCCTTCATTAGTGCCGGCCAGTCCGGCAGACCCCATACTTCCCGATATATCAACATGAGCAAAAGAATCTGTGATTTCTCCATAGTTTAGAGAAACCAGTCCATAAGCATACATACCTACTGCGCTTACATCTGCAGAAGAGTTTATGATTTTACCGGTGTTCAGTTTAACCAGCCCGACAGCCCGACCGCCAGACGTGTAGCCTTCAAAATGAGAATTTTCAATGATACCCGTATTTACACCCACAAGGCCGCTTCCGGTGCCGCTTATATGTGCACCAACCTCTCCCGTATAATTACAGTTGAGGATGACGCCGCCATCATTAAAACCAACCAATCCGCCTATACCCCGCACAGTCGATAAATCAGTATTATTAAATAAGAAGTTATCTGATTGATCAAGAACAGTTTTATAAGCTGATTTCTGATTTGACGGCATTTTTAAAAATTGTTCACTGTTATCAACCGTAATATTTTCCAGGCGGCCATTCTGAATCGTTCCAAAAATTCCGGTATGTTGGCCGCCTTCACGCTGAATATGAAGATGCAAATCCCGGATCACAAACCCGTTTCCATCATACGAACCGGTAAAGGGTGTATCTTGGTCTCCGATATGTTTGAAGCCCGATCCATGCTGAAATTCAGCGGAAGCAGAGGCATCAATATCACTGACTTGGATAAAGTGCTTGTCAAGATATTGTTCATCGTCGATAGCCTGTAAATCATCAAGAGTGGAAACCCTGTACGGGTTTGCCATACTTCCATCCCCGCCTGCTTCAAAAGGTGCGGTTGTGAAAACGGCTGTCACCTGCTGGTCTCTGAAAAAAGAAAGGGTCACCGGATTTTCATCCCCTGTTACATCACCCTCCCATCTCTCAAAAAGGAAGCCATCAGCCGGTTCAGCCCTGATTTTAACCTGGGATCCATCTTCAAAGGTACCGGATGGCGGAGTTATGGTGCCACCATCTTCGGGTAATGTATCAGCGATGAATGTGTGATTTTGGCCACTATCCGTTGAGCAGCCAATCAGAAGGATTACAAGCAGAGTGGCCAGGCTGAAAAAGAATGAGTGTTTCATAGTTCATCAATAATGAATGATTAAAATTTCTGGATTGCGAGTATATGCTCTCTTTAATATGTAAGTATATTGAAATCAAATAAAAAAAATGATATTAATTTTTAATGCTTTGTTCATACATGATTTGATTTCATGCGTTTATTCCGGTATTTGAAAACTTTGACACGATCTTGCTGAGCCAAACGTCCATAAAATTTTTAAAGCCACGATGCGATTTGTTTATAGGCTTCCTCATCGGTTATTACGTTGCCGGAATTCAGCTCTCAACTGGCACATGTAGTATTATGGTTGTCCAAGAAGTGAGTTTGAAGATCTTAAAACCTAAAATATTTAAGTTTGTCAAGGTGTTGAAAAAGAACACCCCTCCCCGAAACAGGTGCGATGAGCCGTCAGTGAAGCGGTATCAAAACCGTTCACATTGCCGAGATTTTGGCTGAAACAGAGTAAAGAATTTAGGTGGATTTTTAAAAGATTTTAAATCCCATAGCTTTTACATTACTAACTTATCTGTTCTGTAAATAAAATTATTACATCGATGATCGCCAAACCAGCTAGTGATAAACAATACTTGACTATTAACACGGCAGGAATAATCGGATTTTTATTTCTGCTCTCCTTTCTGATTCTTACCAACTGCTCCAGAGAAGAACCTCCGGAACCCGAAATTATCACTGTGATGCCGGAAGAAGCCGAACAAGATGCACTGGAAATTCGTGAAAGTGTTTCTGTAGAACACCTCGACGGCCTGGAGCTGTCGCTGTGGGCATCGGAAAAGATGCTGGGCGATATGGTTGCCCTCGATATGGACCATCAGGGACGTGCCTGGGTTACCATTACTAACCGCAGCCGGAATTCTGAGTTTGACATCCGCGATGTGGACGATAGCTGGCGCATCGAAGCGATGAAATGGGAAAGTGTGGAAGACCGCCGCGATTTTTTACGCTCCGAACTGGCACCCGAACGTAGTGAACAAAATACCTGGCTGCCCGACCACAACGAAGACGGCTCACACGACTGGCGCGACCTCACTGTGAAAAAAGAGGAGATCTGGAGACTCGAAGATACCAACAACGATGGCCTGGCCGATTTTGCCCAGCTCTATATCCGTGATTTTCATGATGAGGTCACCGATGTTGCCGGCGCCCTTGCTGTTTTAGATGATGAAGTATTCCTGGGTGTGGGCCCGGATATGTGGAGAATTCGTGACACAAACGGTGATGGAATGGCCGATTGGAAAGAGTCGATCAGCCACGGTTACAATGTACACATCGGCTTCAGCGGGCACGGGATGTCGGGCGGGAAAGTGGGCCCGGACGGACGTATCTACTGGGCCATCGGTGATATGGGTTTTAATGTGGTAGATCAGGATGGTAAACAGTGGTACTACCCAAACGAAGGGGCGATCCTTCGGTCCGAACCGGACGGAAGCAACTTCGAGGTGTTTGCCTCCGGCCTTCGGAACACACATGAATTTGATTTCGACAAATATGGTAACATTATCACTGTGGATAATGACGGCGATCATCCCGGAGAATATGAACGACTGATCTACCCGATCAGCGGTTCCGACAGCGGGTGGCGGATCAACTGGCAGTTTGGAAAATATGACGATCCTATCAATAACGACTATAAAGTATGGATGGATGAAGACCTGTACACTCCCCGGTTTGAGGATCAGTCTGCCCATATTTTGCCGCCGCTTTCGCGCTATCACGCCGGTCCGGCAGGATTTGCCTACAATCCCGGAACAGCACTCAGTGAAGAGTGGGAAGATCACTTCTTCGTGATGTCTTTCCGCGGCTCCACAGCCAACTCACCGATCTACGCATTTACTCTCGAAGAGAGCGGGGCATCCTTTGAACTTGCTACTGACCAGGAAGTAATGCGTGGAATTTTGCCTGTGGGCATCGATTTTGGTCCGGACGGAGCCCTCTACATGACCGACTGGATTCAAGGGTGGGGACAAAATAACGAAGGCCGTATCTGGAAGCTGGACTCTCCCGATCATACCGATTCACCCATCCGTGTGGAAACCAAAGAACTCCTTGCCGAAGATTTCAGCGAACGGCTGGATGATGAGCTGGCCGGTCTTCTTGCCCATGCCGATATGCGGGTACGCCAGAAAGCTCAGTTCGAACTGGCCGGCCGGGATGCTTCAGACTGGTTTCTCAGTACCGTTGAAGAGAGCAGCGAACAGCTTGCCCGCATTCACGGAATCTGGGGACTGGCTCAGATTGGCCGCAGCAACCTGGAAGTGGTGGCTCCGCTGATCAGCTTTTTGGATGATAATGACCGTGAAATACGAGCTCAGGCTGCACGAATGCTGGGTGATGTGCGATATGAAACTTCCGGTGATGATCTGATTCCGCTGCTTGCCGATGATCATCCGCGTGTACAGATGTTTGCCGCTGAAGCGCTCGGGCGGATCGGGCATGAACCGGCCATCGAACCGATTCTGGCGATGCTCGAAGCCAATGATGATGAAGATGTCTACCTTCGCCATGCCGGTGCCGTCGCACTTTACCGTATTGGCAATGTGGATGCTGTGAATGAACTGGCCGATCATACTTCGCGAGCGGTCAGGATTGCTGCCGTGGTAGCTCTCAAACGAATGGGCAGTCCCGGTGTGGCTCAGTTCCTGGAAGATGAAGATGAATTTATCGTAACCAATGCTGCCAGGGCAATTTCAGACGACCTTTATATTGATGAAGCCATTCCGGCTCTGGCAGCCATGCTCGATCAGACCCGCTTCACCAACGAACCTCTTTTGCGCAGGGCGATCAATGCAGCGCTTTACAACGGAACCGGGGAAGATGCGGAACGGATTGCTGCATTTGCTTTGAGGGATGATGTTACCGAAGAACTCCGGATTGAAGCGATCAATACATTGGAGCACTGGGAGCAACCCTCCATTTTTGATCGCGTTACAGGGTGGTATCGCGGAGAGATTTCAAACGATCTGAATGACGGGCAGAATGCCATTGCTATGGCAGCTGATCGGTATCTTTCATCGGACTACACCGATCTGAAAATCGCTACGCTTAATGCTGCGGGAAGGCTTGGGCTGGACAGTGCCATACCGCAGATTGCGGAGCTGGTGGAACGTGATGCATCTGCACAGGTTCGTTTAACAGCGCTGAACACTCTCGCAGCACTTGAGTATGATGGGATCGATGAAACGCTGGCCATAGCGCTTGAAGATGAAAGCTCAGAGGTACGAATGAACGCACTAAGTGTTCTGGTGGATGTTGATTTTCCGTCCGAAACAAAAGTTGCTCTCCTCACTTCGGTTGTGGAAGAAGGCACGGTGGATGAGAAGAAACAGGCGTATGACGCTCTTTCCCGGCTCGATCTTCCTGAAGCCCACGACGTTTTGATGAGTGAAATGACACTTTTGATGAATGAGGAGATGGAGCCGGAAGTGCAGCTTGATCTTCTGCTTGCTGTAGAACGAACAGAAACAGCAGAACTTCGAACAGCTCTGGCAGAATATGAAGCACAAAAAACAGAGGGTGATAAACTCGCGCAATATCGGGAAACACTTTATGGTGGCAGCGTAAGTGAAGGCCGTCAGATTTTTTATAATGATGTTGCGGCACAATGTATTCGCTGCCATGTTGTGGATGAACGCGGTGCTGATGTCGGGCCGGACCTCACCACGATTGCTGATCGCATGAACCGGGAAGAACTGCTTCTTGCCCTGGTTGATCCATCCGCACAGCCAGTTTCCGGGTTTACAATAGTAACAGTGACTAAAGAAGACGGCGAAACGGTCCGCGGAATTTTTAATAATGAAACCGATACGGTGCTTTCACTGATGGTAAGCAATGAGCAGGTGGATATCGCGAAGTCGGATATCGCGGATCGCGAACAAGCCCCATCAGCCATGCCTGCGATGGGCGATCTGTTAACGCGCAGCCAAATTCGTGACCTGGTGGAGTATATTTCGACGCTGAGAGAATAAGTTGAATTTCGACAGAGCCCTCCAAGGGTTTAAAACCCTTGGAGGGCTAATCCTATACAAACTTTCCACGGCGTACTGAGATATCCGGGTTATTTCGCCAGTTTAAGCCAATGCAGATAGCTGTGATATGGTTTTTAAGCAATGTGGCACTAACAATGGAATGGTCATGCCATCTCGTACGGGTCAGTAATGAACTATCAGGAGCATTAAGAAACAGCTGTACGAAATTTAATTCTTTGGCCTGTTTTAAAAACCTCGAAATTTCAGGTATGGAAATTCGCAGCCGATTCGCAATTTCCTTTTGTGTTAAATCAAAATGCACATAAAATGAGCTGATTTTTCTTGTAAGGCGAGTGTTAGCAGTATTTCAGGGCCTGGTCTTCGGATATTTAAAAATGGCAGACGGGAGAGTTTGAAAAGAGTTAAAAGCTGGTGATCCGTGACATACTAATCTTATTCCAGCATCTTTAAAAGGTTTTGAAATCCCTCTGTTTGGTAGTATTCAACAACTCCGGGACTTTTTTAGAAAAAGTTCTAAGCAATTCAAAATCAGGTTGATTTTTTGAAATATGTGTTTATCTTATGCAAGAGCTATTTGATCATTAATGAACATTTGTTCATCTTATTTATAAGATTTGTCTGCCTCGGATTATTGTTATGGGTATGGTAGCGCTTCTATAATTTTAATAGCTGATCCCGATAGATATGTAAAAGATGTGTTAAATCGGGTTCCAATTTATAATGAAACAACCTATTTCGATGGGAATATATGGAAAGCAAGTAAGCACAAAGCACGGTAAAGAGAAATCATATCAATGCGAGGACCTGCTTTGGATAGATATCCAAAATGGCAATGAGGAGGCGCTGGCTGACTTGTTCCTGCTGTATTACGATCAATTGTTTAATTATGGTATTAAGATTATCGGCAATACAGAATTTATTAAAGATTGTATACAGGAGTTATTTCTTACTATATGGGATCGTCGAAATTATATAAATGAGGCCTATTCCGTAAAATCTTATTTATTAAGTTCTTTACGTAGAACAGTATTCAGAAAACTCAAAAAAAGTCGGGCCATTTACGACCGTAATCAGAAATATGCAGAGAGTTTTTCCCAGGAGGTGTTAAACGTGGAAGAGTTGATGGTTTATTTTGAAGTAAAAAAAGAGAAGAAAATAAAATTAGAAAAAGCCATTACTCAATTGGGTGGCCGACAAAAAGAAGTCATTTATCTTAAATTTTATGATGGACTGTCAAATGCTGAAATAGCTGATGTCATGGGAATTAATCGCCAAAGCGTATATAACCATGTGTCAGGTGCAATTCAAAGTCTTCAAGAGTTTATCACATAAGTTAAATTCTTCCAACAATTCGATTCTGAAAGTTTTTAAACGAAAATTCATAGAATAGTTTATTATTTTACATGTCTCTTAACTATTGGTAGGTTTAGTAATGGTAAAAGGTTTCTAAACATGTAAACTTAAATTGAAGCTATTGAATTTTGAGATTAATCGACTTGAAAAATTACTGGATGACGAATCTTTTATTCGTTGGATGAAAGGAATGGCAAGTCAAAGCGAAATAATTAAATGGGAGAATTGGTGCCAATCAAGAGAATCTAATAAAGTTCTGGCTGAGCAGGCAAAAAAACTGCTATCTATGCCGTTTAAAACGAAGAATCCACCCGATGTTGACAAGGAGATGACTCGATTACGAAATGCGATCATTCAGGACAACAACAACTAATCTCTTGAAGGATACATTTTTTGTGAGTGAAATGTGTTCATTATATCTGTGCAATTCATTTAATCTTTTCCATGCCAATCGCTTCGAACGATTATCATGTAAACTCGATGCGATTCCCACGTTGTGATACGATTCCTGCAAATTGATATGCGATGTAAGGTCTGGTCAAAAAAAATGAGGATACCCTGAACAGGTATCCTCTGTTGTCAATTGTTTGTAAGAAACTTGTGATCCTGATCTGCAGGTCAGGATAGTACAACAGTGACAATTTTCGGTTTTAATTAACTATTCAACTTCTTGTTTGTCAAGGCGTTCTATTTTATAACCGCCTTTTCGTTTGTCTTTGATAAACATCACCAGAAAAATAAATCCAACGATAAAAGTTATGGGTACAACCCATAAAAACGACATCCGCCCTCCATAGTTGTCAGCAGGGCGCAAAATGGAAAAGGCTTGATCAATTAATGCCTGTTCCTGTTCCAATCCCGTATCCAGTAATGCCCTGAGAGCATTACCCGTCGTATTTCCGTCCAGTTGACCTTCAGAGCGATAGTATGTGAGTGCCTGCCCGGCATAGGTTAATACAGTTTGGACGTCTGGTGCCCGGTAACCGAGATCGGCCAAAGCTTCCGGGTCATTTGATACGGCTTCTGCGGCTTCGACATAAGAAGGGAAGCGGTCTTCTACCTGCTCCAGAATGGACACAGTATGCTGTTCGTCGAGAGCATTCGGGAGGTAACGATCAGCAATTTCACCCATCAATCCGTTTGACGTGCCGGCTGCTGCAAGGCCAAGACCGATCATAAGAACTATTCCCAGGGATCCTGCCTGAGGATAACGCTCGCTCATCAGGCCCACCATGGTAGGCATGAAAAAAGCTACACCGACAGCAAATACAGTAGCAGCAATAAGAAGGGGAAACAATCCGGTTTCAATTAAGCTGAACATCAGCAACCCGATTCCTGTAAGAAAGGATGCTCCCAATAACATACCGGTCGGTGAGAGTGTTTCCACAAATGTTCCAGAAAATAAGCGAAGAACCATCATCAATCCACTGATCCATACCAATACCAGGATACCGTGCAATCCGGCAGCCTGAAGTACTTCAGGGATCCAGCGCATGGGGCCTAATTCAAAGGAAAGGGTAAACATCATTAATAGAATCAATCCGAGAACCCATGGATTTGTAAAGGTATATTTGAATAGCTCTTTCGTCGGTATGCCGGCCTGGGCTGTTTCCGTCTTCGGAAACTTCTCCGGGAGAAGCAACGCACCGTAAATAAGAACCGGAATGTAAACAATGGCCATTTGCCAGGTCCAATGGCCGATGTTTATGGGACCGATTGTCCCAGCCTGCACCATCAGCCATCCTATCAAACCACCCAGAACCATGCCACCGGGAAAGAATGCATGGAAGTGGTTCAGTTTAGTCGTTTTGTTATCCGGGTAGAGTGCAGGAACCAACGGATTACCCGCTACTTCGATAAAGCCGTTACCGATTCCAAATCCAATGGCCCCAAGAAACAGGATCCAGAAAGCGATTGGGTCGCCGGCAAAGGGATAAGCAGCCAGGAATAGTGTAATCCCGGCCAGATGACCAATAAATGCGCCAATAGTAGCTTTTTTCAGCCCAATTTTTTCCAGGAAAGGACCCACAACTAATAGAGAAATTGCCATTCCCCATAAAGCAGATCCACCAATATAGCCAACATGAGCATTCGTCAGGATAAATTCTGTCTTTAACTGATAAAGAACATTGCTTACCAGCACAAATGATGCCCCTGTCGGAATAATCGCTAAACAAATGCCGATAAATAACTTCCTGTGGTTTATACCGGCTGATTCAAGTTCAGAAGAGTTCATAATTAATTAATATTTCAGGTTAGTTTTTTAGCGAAGATGTAACATCAAGTTTTGGTGTATATCGCGCATGGTAATGAGCAATAAGAGGAAACATATTTTATTTAAGTAGAAAGAGACACACGATTAATAAAACTACTTTAAATATTATTTTGAAAGTTTGAATTTGAAGGTGTGTGGCCCGGCATCTGAATTAGCAAGTTCAAAAATTTTAGTAGATTTATTGTTTAACTATCTCTATTTAGTTATGACCTCTGAAAATAAAATCGATTTAACCTGTAAACTTTAGATTTACATTATGAATAACTATCCCAAGCTCCATAATGCCGCATGGCCTGGCCTGGTTGGAAAAGGCCCTGATTCAGAACCTCCAATAGGATTGGATAAAATGCTGGAACTGACTGCAAATGCCGAAGTCAACGGTGTCAAATTTGATGGTATAGACCTGTTTCTTTTTGATCCGCACATCGACATCGACATTTCGAAAGATGAACTTAAGAAGCTGGCCGACAAAATTGCCTCACATGATCTGAAGGTGGGAAGCCTGGTTGCCCCTGTTTGGCCTGATATCGGAGGAGGCTCAGCTATGGGCAGTAAGGAGGATCGTCAAAATTTTATAACACAAGTACGTAAATCTTGTGAGATCGGTAAGACTCTGCGTGAAGTTGGTATTCGTCCTTATGGAGTTATCCGCATCGATTCGGCAACGGACCCGGCCACCTGGGCGAAAAATCCATCAGAAAGCACAAAGCAAATCGCCAGCACATTTGCCGAAGCTTGTGATATAGCCGCCGGTTATGATGAAAAATTAGCTGCTGAAGGTGAAATATGCTGGGGCGGCATGCAGAGCTGGAAAGTTATGGTTGATACTCTCGAAGCCGTTAACCGGGATAACATCGGTTTTCAGGCAGATATGGCCCATACACTGCTCTATTTATTAGGCTATAATAAGCCGGAAGACAGAATTCTGCCCGAAGATTTTGACTGGGATGACAGAGAAACTCTGACAAATGCTTTAAAAACGATGACTGCTGCTTTGCGTCCATGGACGATTGATTTTCATGTTGCTCAAAATGACGGTACTGTTTTTGGCTCCGGAAGCCATGATAAAACCGGCCGGCACTGCCAGGTGAAGGACCCAAATGGAAAACTTGATATTGCCGAAGATGCAGGACACTGGCTACGGGATGAAAATGGTAAATTGACAAAGGCTTTCAAACACATTTGCTGGGACGGGTGTATGTTTCCAAATGAGGTCATGCTCAATCAACAGACATGGAATGACATTCTTTCTGCTATGATTGATGTCCGAAACAAGCATGGTTGGAGCGAATAAGCATATTTCCACAAAAACAATTAATTAATACGAACCAAAATTTCAGGAGTTAAGAGAACAATGAGTGATAAAAAGGAGCTTAGAATAGGAATGATCGGGTATGGCTTTATGGCACGTACTCACACAAATGGATATCGGAAAGTCGGTAATTTTTTCCCGGACCTAAACTATCAACCGGTTTTAAAAGCGGTTTGCGGCCGTACCAAAGAGAAAATTGAGGCATTTGCCGAACAGTGGGGGTATGAGTCGGCCGAAACAGATTGGAAAAAAGTAATCGCCCGCGATGATATCGATGCCATCGATATCTGTACACCGAATGATATGCATGCAGAAATAGCAATAGCCGCCGCTGAAGCAGGTAAGATGATACTTTGTGAAAAACCTTTGGCACGAAACGTTTCAGAGGGAAGGGAAATGGTTGATGCCGTTGAGAAGGCCGGGGTTCAAAATACGGTTTGGTATAACTACCGGAGGCTACCGGCTGTTACACTTGCAAAAAAAATTATTGATTCCGGTAAACTTGGCAAAATTTTTCACTACCGTTCAAATTTTTTGCAGGATTGGACGATAAATCCGGAATTACCCCAGGGCGGGGAAGGTTTGTGGCGCATGGATAAATCAGTGGCTGGCTCCGGTGTTACGGGGGATCTTCTCGCTCACTGTATCGATGCAGCAATGTGGCTTAATGGCGGTATAACTGAAGTTTCAGCTCTGACTGAGACATTTGTTAAAGAGCGCATGCATCAGGAAACCAACAAAGTGGAAAAAGTTGAAATTGATGATGCCTGTATATTCCATTGTTATTTCGAAAATGGATCGTTGGGGTTATTTGAATCAACCCGGTACGCAAGAGGTCATAAGGCATTATTTACTTTTGAAATAAATGGTGAGAATGCCTCTATCCGATGGGATTTGCATGATTTAAACCGTCTCGACTATTTTGACCACAGCGATGACTCTCAAGTCCGGGGATGGAGATCTATTCACGTTACGGACGGGGATCATCCATATATGGATAAATGGTGGGTGCCTGGCCTCTCGATCGGTTATGAGCATTCATTTCTGCACCAGGTGGCTGATTTCCTCGAAAGCCTGGAGACCGGTGAGCCTTGCCATCCGACATTCAAAGATGCCCAGGAAACCCAAAAAGTGTGTGAAGAGGTTCTGAATTCAGCATCTTCACGAAGTTGGAAAAAAACAGGTGTTGAATGGTAACCCGGACATCTCACAGTAAATATAAAAATTGATAAGCACTTGAAACCTGATGATGAACAAACTTTGAATCCACCATTTTCAACTGAAAAGTGGAATAATAAAATATCGAACCATATTCAATTGGGCGGTATTGAAACGGCAGTAATTGATAACGGCAGTGGTCGGGGGGTCAGAATTGCCTGGGTTAATACCGGCAGCGGACTTCGATTTAAAGTTGTTCTGGATAGATGTATGGATATTGCTGATGCATTCTATAACCAGTACAGCCTTGCCTGGATCAGCCACATGGGAGTTACAGCACCGGATCCTTCAGCAGTAGAAGGAGCCAAATGGCTGAACTCTTTTGGCGGTGGCCTGTTGACTACCTGCGGGCTGACCCATGTTGGCGGGCCCGAAAAGGATGAGCATGGAGAAAGAGGATTGCACGACCGTATCAGTCATTCACCAGCGGAAGTGATCTCCATTATTCAACCTGATTTAAGGAGAGAGGATTTGGGGATGAGTATAACCGGCAGGATGATCCAGTCAACCACGTTTGGCCCCCATCTGGAGCTGAAGCGTACGATTTCTGCAACATTGGGTTCAACGATTGTAAAAATCCATGATGAAGTAACCAATCTTGGCAATCAACCGGCTCCCCACATGCTGCTATACCACTGTAATTTTGGCTGGCCAATGATCGATGAGGGAGCCGAAATTTACTGGGAGGGCGAGTTAGAGGTGCCAAATGATCAAAGCCGTAAAATATTTGGGGACGGAAATAACTACAAAACCTGCCGTAATCCTATCAATGACCATTCCGGTAGAGGGGAAGCCGTTGGCTTTATTGATATTGAGTCAAAACCGGATGGAAGTTGCCAATGTGGTGTTAGAAATCATGCCATCGGTTTGGGAGTAGATTTAAAATTTTACAAAAAACAGTTGAACTGGTTAACAAACTGGCAGCATTGGAGCAGTAATGAATATGTAATGGCACTGGAACCATGTACACATCCTCCGATTGGTCAATCCGAGGCACGTAAAAATAATACTCTGCTGATACTTGAGCCTGGTGAAACCAAATCCTATGATTTGGAAATAAAAGCAAGTGTTTATTGATTGCAGAAATTCCCCTAACTAACTGAATACTGAATTAATAATTAAGGATTAAACGATGAGTACAGCACAAAAAGCACTGGAACAAGGTAAAGGAATTCTAAGATTGGCACCGAATTGGGTGCCGCGTTCATTTTGTATTCCCGGCCGCAGAATAAAATTACACCCCGATGATTACTATGCCCTTGGTGGTGAGCGGGGAGGAATTGATGAGCGATGGTTTGCTTCCACAACACCTGCAGATAATGGTCCTCTTACTGGTGAAAATGAAGGATTGAGTCAGATTATTTTTGAGGATAACGGGAAAACCGAAAGTATTCTGCTCCGGGATGCAGTAGATGAGTTAAAAAGCGACTTGCTGAGCGAAAGAATCTGGAATAAATATGAAAGCTGGCCAATGTATTCCAAATTCTTTGATAACAAAGGGGCGTTGCCACATCATGTCCATCACAGGGATGAACATGCCAAACTGACCAATCAGTATGGAAAACCAGAAGCCTATTACTTTCCGCCACAGGTGAACAATCACGGTGGCGATTTCCCTTACACATTTTTTGGTCTCAATCCTGGTACGACCAAAGACCAGTTGATGGAGTGTCTGAAAAATTTCACCAAAGGGGATAATAAAATCACAAACCTGTCTCAGGCTCACCGGCTGCAACCGGGAACCGGCTGGGATGTCCCCCCGGGCGTATTGCACGCTCCTGGCAGCCTTTGCACCTATGAGCCTCAGAAAGCTTCTGACGTGTTTTCTATGTACGAGTCGTTGGTGGGTGATGCGATTGTACCCGAAGAATTACTCTGGAAAGATACTCCCGAAGATCGCCTTGGCGACTACGACTGGCTGATCGAAATACTGGACTGGGAGCTGAATGTTGATCCGAATATCCAAAAAAATCGTTTTATGGAACCCCTGCCGGTAAAACCCCTGGAAGAGATGAAAGCTGATGGTTATATAGATAAATGGGTATGCTACAAATCCAAAGATTTCAGTGCAAAAGAACTTACTGTCTTGCCGGGAGCTGCCGTAACCATCAAAGATTCTGCTGCATATGGAATGATTATGATGCAGGGACACGGTACTATGGGGGTTTGGGATATTGAAACACCAACCATGATCCGGTTTGGTCAACTTTCTCATGATGAATTCTTTGTCAGTGAGAAAGCTGCAAAAGAAGGTGTGAAAATCGTCAATCCGTCAAAAACAGATCCCATTGTCATGCTCAAGCATTTTGGACCCGACAATCCTGATCTTGATATGTAAATAATTATCTGTCCACGATGAGGCTGAAAACGGCTGAGGGAAAGTGGCCGGTTCAGTTTATTTTATAACTACAATTATTGGGCTGGGTCCCGGATAAGAACCCGATCAGCCCTGACTCTGCACAGGCCGATATTATCAACCGGCTTTCTCACCAGGAAATTTATTCCTCAGCAAATCCGCTGGCTGGCAAAAAAATGATGCGTAAACATTTATTTATAAATAATATAGTATTCATTCATATTATTTTCTGCAAGATATTCGGTTTAACCCCTGAAAATAAAAACCTGCCTCAATCGATTGTACGTACATGCCAGCTTGAACACACTTATTAAAAATTGTACAGAGTAGATTTAATAAAGGACTATCTCTATATAGTCAAGACTCAACCTAAACATTAAAGAGCGATCAACTTTTAACAGATATAACTAAAATTGTTAAATGAATAAATAAGGATTTGATCAGGCAGCTGATTTTTTGGTGTTTAACTTATTGTCTCAGGCTAAAAAGATAAGATCAATCAGGTTAAGGAAGCATTGCAAAATCTGAAGATTGATCGACATTCCCTATAAATCAGAAATGCTTTGCTTCTCATTCCACTCAGAATAATACATAATAGTAAAGTCAGCAAAGCGGAGTAAACTTGAAATGTTTCTGAATAAGGTTTTTCAAAGTCTCCTTTAAATAATTTATTATTTCTCACTGATGAAGACTTTATATAAGCAGAGTTTTTAAATCTAAAATTTATTATAAAATGATTTTTAATGAACGAATAAAAATTCAAATAGCAGTCGCAATTGCGGCAGGTTTACTACTGTTTTTAGGGTGTGGTAACAATGAGGGTTCACAACAGGAAGTAACCGGAGATACTGAGACCATTTCTCTGGAGATGGAAAACGATTTTGAATCGATTTTTAATGGCTCTGACCTGACCGGCTGGGATGGTGATCCCCGTTTCTGGAGAGTAGAAGATGGTGCGATTGTTGGTGAAACCAGTGAGGATAATCCTACTGAAAAAAATACATTTCTTATATGGGAAGAAGGTGAGCCATCAAATTTTGAAATACGATTTCAATACCGGTTTGGCATTGTGAGTGCTGATGAATATGGTAATTCAGGTATTCAAATCAGATCCGAACGCTTTGGCGATGATGAAGACCCGAATCTACGATACAGGGTGCGTGGATATCAACCGGATTTTGCAATCAGTGATTGGATTCCCGGTATTATGTATGAAGAACAAGCGCGTGGAATTTTGGCAAGACGCGGAGAACGGGTTTTGATTGATGCTGACGGAGAAAGCCATACAGAACGATTTGCCGATGAAGAGGAGCTTGGTGAAAGTATTGAACATACAAATTGGAACGATTATCAAGTGTATGCAAACGGAGATACCATACGGACTTATATCAATGGTAATTTAACTCATGAACTAATTGATCAGTCGCCGGAAGCAAGTCATGAAGGTATACTCGCTTTTCAGATACACAGCGGTCCGCCGATGAGAATAGATGTACGGAATATTGAGTTAAAAATGTTGGATTAAAAATTAGCCATGTTACATTGATATCCAAACATTACTGGAAACAGTATGTGATGGTATCCAATTGGAGGGCAATTTCCGGACAGTTTTTCAATTAAAAAAATAAATAATCAATTATTGAAGATGTCTAACCACAAAAATTACCTTGATGTTATTGATAATAAAACCAAACATAAAAGTACGAAGAAGAAGTATTTTCGAAAGGTTGAAAGCAAATGGGAAGATTCTGTTGCTAAAAAACTTGACCCTGTTGAAAGGCTCGTTTACCGATCGAATCTTTTGGGGGTTGACTCCTATATCAACAACACAGGTGGAGGGAATACATCCAGCAAACTGACCGAAAAAGATCCGATATCAGGTGAAGATGTTGAAGTAATGTGGGTAAAGGGATCCGGCGGCGATTTGCGTACAGCAAATAAAGTCAACTTTGCTTCACTGTACCAGAAAAGACTGATTTCGCTGCAGGAAATTTATAACGGTTTTGAAAACAAAGGATTAAAAACTCCGGCCGAAGATTCAATGACAAAAATGTATGCTCATTGTACGTATAACCTGAATCCGCGGGCTCCTTCTATTGATACACCACTGCACAGTTTCATACCTTACAAATTCGTTGACCATACTCATCCCGTTCCGGTTATTGCTGTTGCTACTGCAAATAATGGTGAGGAATTGATGGAAGAGATTTATGGAGATGATGTTAAATGGGTGGAATGGATGCGGCCGGGATTTGAGCTTGGCCTGAAACTTCAGGAAGCCATTGAAAAGAATCCGGATATTAAAGGAATTATTTTGGGTGGTCATGGCCTGATCAATTGGGCCAATGATGATAAAGAGTGTTATGAACACAGTATTGATCTCATCAGCAAAGCAGCAGACTACCTTGCGAAAAGTGAAAAAGGCAATGACAGCTATGGAGGCATCAGGTATGAAGCACTTAACCGGGAGAAGCGACGGAATACATTCAGTGAGATTTTGCCCTTCCTGCGCGGGCGGGTAAGTCAGCAAAATCAATTCATCGGAACCATTCAGGATGATGAGTTAACTCTGCAATTTGTTAACTCCAAAGATGCGCTACGATTGGCAGAACTGGGTACTTCCTGCCCGGATCATTTTCTGCGTACCAAAATCAAACCGTTATATGTTGACTGGGACCCTGAAAAGGGCTCAGTTGATGATTTAAAATCAAAAATAGTTTCGGGACTCGATCAATACAGATTGGATTATGCTGATTATTATAAAAATCACAAATCTGAGGACTCTCCGGATATGCGAGACCCGAACCCAACGGTTGTTTTAATACCGGGCCTGGGCATGATTACCTGGGGTAAAAATAAAAGTGAATCCAGGGTTACGGCAGAATTCTATACTGCTGCAATTGGTGTGATGCGCGGAGCCGAGTCAGTTGCCAGTTATACGGCGATTTCAAAGCAGGAGGCTTATGATATTGAATATTGGGCACTGGAAGAAGCAAAACTGCAACGTATGCCGCCCGAAGCAGAGTTATCCCGACAGATCGTGGCAGTTATTGGGGCCGGAAGCGGAATCGGTAAAGCTCTGGTTTCGAAGCTCATTGATGAAGGAGCAACTGTTGCTGCACTCGACTTGAATGAAGAGACTGCAAAAGAAACAGTGGATGAAATTCTTGATAAGATCGGAATGGGTATTGGTGTTGCCGGTTCGGATATAAGCGGCTCCGGAGATGTTATTGGTCTGAGCTGTGATATAACAGACCGTAAATCTGTTCAGAATACATTAAAACAAATCAATATAGCCTATGGAGGTTTGGATAATATTGCCGTTACGGCTGGTTTATATCCCATTCCGGATGAAAATGGAGAGGTTGGGGATAAAGCCTGGGATCACTGCTTTAGTGTCAATGTGAAAGGTAATTATATCGTGGCAGATGAAGCCGCAAAAATCTGGAATCAGCAGAACCTGGAAGGAAGCATGGTTATAACCACCAGTGCAAATGGAGTTGTTGCCAAGTCGGGAAGCCTGGCTTACGATACCAGCAAGTCGGCAGCAAATCACCTGATTCGTGAATTGGCAATCACACTTTCCCCGAAAATAAGGGTGAATGGAGTGGCACCGGCGACAGTAGTGGAAGGCAGCAGCATGTTTCCAAGGAAACGCGTCGTCGCTTCATTGACCAAGTATGGCATTAAGTTTAACGATAATGAGGATACCAAAGCACTTCGAAATAAGCTGGCTGATTTCTATGCCGAGCGAACACTTACAAAACAGCCGATATCCCTTGAGCAGCAGACGGAAGCTATTTATCAGTTAATCAGTTCCAGGTTCAAAAATACCACCGGCCATATCCTACCGGTGGATGGTGGCCTGATCGAAGCATTTTTGCGTTAATCCCAATGCAGATCCAATGAACTACAAATGAGTAAATCAGCCATTCCGGTAACGGCTATCTTTGATATAGGTAAGACCAATAAAAAAATCATCTTATTTGACAAGGATTATTATATCGTCTACCGGGAACAGGTTACGATATATCATATAGAAGACGATGAGGGATTCCCGGGTGAAGATCTTGAAACACTGATCGACTGGGTTTATTCTGAACTATCCAGGGCGCTTAACATTGATAAATTCAGAGTCACAGATCTGAACTTTTCAACATATGGTGCTACAATGGTTCATCTGAACCAGGAAGGCCAGGGTGAAGTAGAACCAGATCCGGCACTGTTAACGCATTTAATTGCAAACAGTACCCCGGAAAAAAAATTAAAGCTCGAAACAGCTCATAGTTCTGGCCCATATCCAACAGATCAGCCGGGTGAATGGGACATAAATCAATTTTCATCTTACAAAGAAGCTTACCATCAGTTAATGATTGATTTGGTCTGTATTCAACACGAGTGCATGAAGCTAACGGATAGTACCGATGACATAGATAATATTATTGTTACAGGAGGGTTCGGGAACAACTCTTTTTTTCTGAGTTTACTTGCAAAACGCTTGCCCGGTAAAAAAATATATTCGGCTTCCATACCTCATGCCACTGCACTTGGCACAGCACTGATCATGGCCGGGCAGCATGAAAACATGGAAGGGAATTTAAAGAAACTCCTTAATATAGTGCTCCATAAACCTTTGAAAAACAAAGCATTTGAAAGGCATTCGTGGGAGTAGATGAAATGCACATAATCTTTTAAAATCACTTCAATTACGGCTTGTATGAGAAATATTTTTGTAAAGGCGTCAAGTATCTTATTTGTTATATATTTGGCTTTTGGCCCGGAAGTTGAAGCAACAAACCCTGGAACTGAAAATGATGTATTTCAAATCACCATCAAAGCAGTTGTAGGGCAGCTTAAATTTGATATTACTGAATTTTCCGTTAAACCAAATCAATCCGTGGAACTGACATTTGAGAACCCGGATTTTATGCCACATAATTTGCTTATTGTAGCTCCGGGTACAGCAGATGAAATAAATCGTTTGTCAATGAGTGCCGGATTTGATAATGATTACATTCCGGATAGCCCAAATGTACTTTTCACAACCAGGCTATTAAATAATCAGGAAGTTGAAATATTAGAGTTTACAGCACCTTCTGAACCTGGTGAGTATCCATATATTTGTACATTCCCCGGGCATGGAGAATTGATGAGGGGTATAATGAAAGTAGAAGAATAAGATACCTCATTAGTTTCAGAGAGTAGATTTTGTTCTTATCTGTCTCTATACAGGCACTCGAATATTGTACATTTCTATTTTAGTTATCAATCCAACGGCTGCTGCTTTGACCGGCCGGGTATTATTTTACACAATCTGATTTAACAATTTAAAAGCAACGTAAATTATTATGATGAATACAACCTGGATTAAAATAGGAATTGGATCATTTGTTTTAATATTGATGATTCCCCTGATTATTATCTCATGCGGTTCCTCATCATCAGGTCTTGTTTCTGATGATGAGGAATCCGAAGAAGTAGTGGCCGGGGATGAAGTGGAAGAAGCGGAGGAGGAACAGGTGGAAGAAGAATCCTCTCAGGGGCCTCAAATGGGAGAACAGGAGATAGAGACTCTGCCCGGATTTGAAGCACAAATGTTGTATGAAGTACCCCTGGAGAGTCAGGGATCCTGGGTATCACTGGGCCTTGATGGTGATGGTCACTTGATTGCTTCCGATCAACAACAACGGGGGACTTATCGCATTAAAGTAGGCGGTGATTTAGATGACCCGGAAGTAGAAGTGGAACGATTATTAATGCCGATTAGTGGTGCTCAGGGGATTCTTTGGGCATTTGATCATCTTTATCTGAACGTTCAAAGACAAAATGGCAGCGGTCTGTACCGCCTTGGAGATTCAAGAGATGATGGTGAATTGAACATGTTGGAATTTCTTGGCGGCCCCGGTTATGTTGGAGAGCATGGAAATCACGCTGTAGTTAAAACTGCTGATGGAAACGGATTATATGTTGCTGCCGGTAATTTTACACCTCCGCCAGCTGAACTGAACAGAAACCGGGTTGCCAGCTGGGATGAAGACCTGCTTTTGCCTCGGTTATGGGACGCCCGCGGACATGCCCGCGGGATCATGGCACCGGGTGGATGGATAGCCCGCACCAACGCTGATGCAACCGAATGGGAGATGGTCAGCATGGGTTATAGAAACCATTATGATGTTGTTTTGAATGAACATGATGAGCTTTTTACTTACGATTCGGACATGGAGTGGGATTTTGGGACTCCCTGGTACCGGGCTACTGCCATCGTTCATGCCACCAGTGGTTCTGATTTCGGATGGCGAAGTGGAAGCGGAAAGTGGCCAAACTACTATGAAGATAAACTTCCGCCACTTTTTGAAATAGGCCCGGGTTCACCCGTCGGTTTGATTACAGGTAAAGGAGCCAGCTTCCCGGCAAAATATCAACGTTCTATTTTTGCACTTGACTGGACTTTCGGAACTCTGTATGCCGCACATCTGACTCCGAATGGTGCCAGTTATACGGCAGAAGTAGAAGAATTTTTATCCGGTGCTCCGCTGCCGCTGGTGCAGGCTGTAATTGGAAATGACGGGGCAATGTATTTTGTGACGGGGGGAAGAAATCAGCAGTCTCATCTGTACAGAGTGGTGTACACAGGCGATGAATCTACAGCTCCTGAAGAGGTAAAGGATGATCCTGAAGCCCGGAAAGTCCGGGAGCTGAGACATCATCTGGAATCATTTCATGGCGTTCAAGATCCTGCTGCTGTCGATGCAGCATGGCCTCACCTGGCAAGTGAAGATCGAATTCTTAGATATGCAGCACGTGTTGCAATTGAACACCAGCCGGTCGATAGCTGGGCTGACAGAGCTTTAACAGAAAACCGGCCCCAGGCACGAATTACAGCTTTGGTAGCACTTGCCCGAACAGCTTCCTCTGATTACAGAGATGATGCATACAGGTCATTGCTGGAAATGGATATTTCCAGTCTCGATGCTGATCAGAAATTGGGTTATTTGCGTGCCATGGCACTGACGATCATCCGTTTGGGAGAACCTGGAAATCAAACAACACAGCAAATTACAGATAAACTACAGCAATACCTCCCCAATGAGGATAACCGGGTTAATACGGAATTGATTCGTGTTCTTGTCCGGCTGAGGGATTCAAGAGTAATTGATGTGGCGCTTACACTGATGCAGAACGAAACAATTCCGGAAACAGAGGGCTGGTCAGCCATATTGCAAAGAAGTGAGCGATATGGTTCAACAATTATGGAGATGATTGAAAATCCCCCTCCCACCCAGGAACTTCACTATGCTTTTATGCTCCGGACACTGAGTGAAGGCTGGACCATCGAACAAAGACGTGAATATTTCACATTCATCAATAATGCAGCTGACCGGATGGGCGGAGCAAGTTATACCGGCTTTCTTGAAGATATGAGAAGAGATGCACTCAGTCATGCTTCTGAAGATGAAAGGGATGCGGTTGCTGATATTACCGGTGTTAGTTTGGTACAACAACCTGACTTTGAAATCACTGCCCCGGAAGGTCCCGGACGTAACTGGAGCGTTGATGAAGCGATGGATGTACTTTCGGGCCATCTTGGAAGCGGAGCCGATCGTAATTTTGAACGAGGACGAAATGTATTTTTTGCAACTACCTGCGCTGCATGCCACCGGTTTGACGGTTATGGCGGAGATATGGGACCGGACCTCAGCACGGTAAACAGAAGGTTCAGTACACGGGGATTGATCGAAAAAATTATTGATCCGAATATTCTTATTTCTGACCAATACAGCAGTACACGCGTGACAATGCGAGATGGGGATACCATTGTTGGGCTTGTTGCTGAACGAGGTGATAACATTGAAATTTATTCACAGGACCCCGATGCAGAACCCAAAATTGTTCCAAGAGATCAAGTAGTCTCAAGAGAGCATGTAGATGTTTCTCAAATGCCACCTGGACTCATCAATCCGTTAAACCCGGATGAATTACGAGATCTCGTTGCATACATAAATTCGGGTGGAAATCCTGATCACGATATGTTTAAAAGTGAAGAAGAATTAGAGGAAGAGAATGAAGCAGATTGATGTGTTGAAAGAGGAAATTCCATAATATCTTCCCGATGGAAATCAAAAAAGCTTTTCACTGCTTATGGATGAATGGCTTTTTTTAAATTAAGAACAAGTCGAAAAAAGGAATAAAATCAAAGACCATTAGGATGGCAAGCAGATTTTTTATTACTGTTATTGCATTAGGATTGGGCCTGACCTGCATTTCCGGCGGGTCTGCCGAACCATTGGATCAGCAGGATTATTCAATGGTCACCCAGCCCAAAAGATCGTTTAATGAGCAACTGGTATCAAAGAGCCCGGAGGATAAAGAGGAAGAGAGGATGGCCCCGGAAACGTTATTCACCAAACTTTCAGCAGATCAAACCGGGATCGATTTTATCAACACAATTACAGAGACCAGCGATTTCAATAACCTGCTCTATCCGTTTATGTATAATGGCGGTGGTGTTGCCATCGGAGATATAAACAATAACGGATACCCGGATATCTTCCTCACCGGGAATATGGTTTCCAGCAGATTGTATTTGAATAATGGAAATATGCAGTTTGAAGATATTACGGAGTCGGCTGGAATAGTAACCGAGACGTGGGTTACCGGAGTTTCGATGGTTGATATAAATAATAACGGCTATCTGGATATCTATCTTTCGGTTGTCAGCCCCGAGGATGCTCCGGCTAAAGACCGGGCTAATCTGCTTTTTATCAATAATGGAGACGAGACTTTTACAGAAATGGCTGCAGAATTTAATCTCGATGATACCAGCCATACCACCCATGCAGTGTTCCTCGATTATAATCGGAATGGCCTGCTGGATCTTTATTTACTGAATCATTCTCCCGGATCTTTTTCAAGGGATATGGCTGACAGTCAACATATAACCGTTCCACAGGAACTTTCGACCAGTTTCGACCGGCTTTATAAAAACAACGGTGATGGAACTTTCTCTGACGTATCGGTAGAGGCAGGAATCCTGGAGGTAACAGGTTTTGGATTGGGTGTTGTAGTAGCTGATCTCAACCGAAATGGCTGGCCGGATATTTATGTGTCCAATGATATATCACCCAATGATGTGCTCTATATCAACAATAAAGATGGAACATTTACGAACCGGGCAAGCCAGTATCTGAAACACACCAGTTATGCAGGGATGGGAATTGATATTGCTGATTTTAATAATAACGGCTGGCCGGATATCTATCAGACAGATATGGTGCCGGAGAATTACCATGATCGTAAAACCATGAGCTACGGGGTGGATTTTGATAATTTCAAATCCAGAATCAATCAGGGATTTTATCATTCCTATTCGCAAAATACGCTTCAGTTGAATAACGGTGTTGATCAGGAAGGGCACCTTGCTTTCAGTGAAGTGGCACGAATGGCAGGAGTTGCCTATACCGAATGGAGTTGGTCAGCATTGTTTGGTGATTTTAACAATAGCGGCTACAAGGATCTCATGGTTACAAATGGATACCCCAAAGCCGTTAATGACTTTGACTACCTTGTGGAAGTATTTTACCTGGAGCGTTCCGGGACTGATGGAGCAACCTGGGACAAGCGCTACGAACTGTTTCAAGAGCTTCACGATATACGGTTGCCTAATTATCTCTTTAGAAATAATGGGGATATCATGTTTAAAGATGTTTCTGAAGAATGGGGTTTTGTCGAATCAAACTACTCATACGGTGCAGCCTATGCCGATCTGAACAATAACGGAAATCTTGATTTGGTCATCAATAATCTGAATTCAACGGCTTCTGTTTATCAAAACAATACCGGTGAACTTTTTGGCAACCATTATCTGAGTGTGGAGCTGGTAGGTTCTTCAGGCAACAGGCAGGGAATTGGTGCGGAGGTTGTAATTAATGCGGGGGGAGTGCGCCAGCATTTATATCATAATCCATACAGAGGTTATCAATCGACAATGGATCCAAGGCTCCATTTCGGCCTTGGACAGAATTCAAAAATTGAATCACTTGAAGTTTTTTGGCCGGATGGGAGATATCAGCGTTTGACAGATATTCAATCCAACCAGCGAATAACTGTTGATTATTCTGACTCTGCTGAGAATCCGGGCGATCCATTTGATCCGGAGGGGATAAGTCGAAAGTTTGATGAAGTGACAGATGAAGTACAACTGATACAAGAGCATCGTCAAAACAGATACAACGAATTTAACATACAACCTTTGCTGCATCGGCAGTTGTCTATGATGGGGCCGCGGATAGCCGTTGGAGATGTGAATGGCAATGGCCTGGATGATCTCTATATAGGTGGATCGGCCGACTTTCCGGGCACACTGTATTTGCAAAATGATGAAGGAACGTTTGAAGAGTTTAACCGGAACCAGCCTTGGCTGAATGACCAATCCCATGAAGACCTGGGTGCAGTTTTTTTTGATGCAAACGGCAATGGACATATGGACCTTTATGTAACAAGTGGTGGTTACATGTTTTCCCCGGCAGAAGATGCATTATTGGATCGATTGTATATAAACAGGGGAGATGGCAGGTTTTTCAGGGATCGAAATGCATTACCCTGGATGTTTACCAGCAGTTCGGTGGTTGTACCGGGGGATTTTAATGGAAACGGACAGATGGATTTGTTTGTCGGCGGCAGACTGACACCGCTCAATTATCCCAACAGTGCAAGAAGTTATATACTGGAAAATAATAATGGAAGATTCAGGGATGTAACAGAAGATGTTGCTCCGGATTTGGTAAAACCCGGCCTTATAACCGATGCACTTTGGATTGATTTTGACGGGGATGGGCATCTTGATCTGGTAACAACCGGAAAATGGCTGCCTGTACAATTCTATAGAAATGAGGGCGGAAGATTAACAGAAGTCACAAAATCGGTAATTGAAGAACCACAAAGGGGGTGGTGGTACAGTTTACAGAAAGGAGATTTTACCAATAACGGCTTTATCGATATCATAGCCGGTAACCTGGGTTTGAATGATACCTTTACCACATCGGAAGAAAAAAAATTCGGAATCTTTGCCGGTGAATTATATGAGCATATGACAACTGATTTAATTTATAGTGTTGAGGAAGATGGAACGCACTACCCGTTTTTTGGTAGAGCAAAATTTGATCGCGCAATGCGATCTATGGATGAGAAATTTCCTACATTTTCACATTTCTCCAAGGCTTCTTTTTCAGATATTTTTGATTCTGAAAAGCTGGAAGAATCTATTCATTATCAGGTTGATACTTTTTCCAGTATGATATTGCAAAATCAGGGTGGTGGAAGTTTTTCAGGGAGAGATTTGCCGGAAATGGCTCAAATTTCACCGGTAAAAGGTATGATTGCACATGATGTAGATCGGGATGGAAACCTGGACATTATTCTCGCTGGTAATATTTTTGAAATTCATCCCGATGTTGCCAGGTCGGATGCCGGAAACGGGCTTTGGCTCAAAGGCAATGGAAATGGTGATTTTGAACCTGTCCATGCATTTGAAAGCGGCTTTTTTGCACCCGGGAATGTTAAAGATCTAAAACTGATCAATACACCTTCCGGTCAAGCAGTTGTTGTTGCAAATAACCGTGGCAGAATCCAGGTATTTCAATTAAAATGAATGGGATGTAATGCACGTGTGCAAATGCAGAAGACTTTATTCAGGTTTTCCAGATGAGTTTAATTAAATACAGTATAACGCCTTTAGCAGTTGAAATTAAGCAGCTTTATAACCTGTTGGCCTTAACCTGAATGGAAAGAAAAAGGGTCTGTGTTGATTCCTGTGGATAAATCGTTCATGCTGGATTTAGCTTTACGCAGATAAAATCAGTTTTTGGTATCAGCAATTATATACGTGGAAGTTCCACTGTGTTTTATAACTCATCTATCTTTTGGGTATATCTGTCTTTTGAATAAACTTTGTATACAAGGGTTAAGCTAATCACTGAGACGGACTTATTCATAGCCTGATTAAAAACCCCAGCCGGGGCGGAATTGTCAACGCAGGGTAGTGTGCTCTGTGATCTATGCAGAAACCATTCTGGAAAAAGTGACTCAGCGATACAGTAAGGGTCAACAGTTTGGTTCATAGAAACTATCGGTTTATCTATCAACAGAGATCCGTTTAGTACTTTTAAATGTAACCATATCAATCAATATAGAGCCTGTTTACATTATCATATCTAATTGTAAATTATTGTAAATCATGTGCGAGGTCGTTAACTATTATAAGTAGATCTTTTTTCTGAGCTTCTCTTACCTAACAACTTAAAAATCTAATTCCCGATTTAGTTAATACTTGTAAAGTAATTGCTTTCAGGCAGTCGGGTATTACTCATAAATATGATTGAGAATCAATCAAAATGATTAATAAGTGTATTGAATTGTATATAGAAATGCTTTGGGATTTCAATTCACATATAACTACAAAACAATGGTGAAAAGGATGTGTAGACATGTGTTACTAAAAAAAATTGTGTTAATAATGCTTGTGGTGCCTCTGTTAGGTTTTATGCCTAATGGTATCAATACAATGCAAGCTCAGGAAACAGTGAGCGGACAGGTTACTGAAGCAGCAACTGGCGATCCTATTCCCGGTGTAAATATTGTTTTAGAGGGAACGAATACAGGTACTTCAAGTAATATTGAAGGTGAATTTCAGCTGTCTGTTCCTTCGTTAGAAGGTACTTTAAGAGTTACTTCTGTTGGATTTCAGGCAGTAGAGATAGTGATAGATGGAAGATCGGAAATCAATATTGAATTGGAAGTTTCAGCTATTGTTGTTGATGATGTGGTGGTTGTAGGTTATGGAACCCAAAGAAGTCAGGATCTGACAGGTTCTGTTGGGACCGTAAGGCTCGAAAATTTACAGTCCATGTCTCTTACAAGCCCGGACCAGGCCTTGATGGGTCAAATTTCAGGAGTAAATGTTACCATGCCAACAGGAGTTCCGGGTGGCGCTCCTCAAATCCAGGTACGTGGTGTGGGTGCTGTTGGAGCAGGTTCACAACCACTTTATGTAGTTGATGGATTTGCTTTACCACAGCCTTCTAATCAGGCGGCTGCCAGGTTCAGGAATCCACTTACGGATATTCCAGCTGAAGACATAGAGTCAATCACGGTTCTCAAAGATGCATCAGCGACTGCTATTTACGGATCCCGTGCATCAAATGGTGTAGTTCTGATCACCACCAAATCGGGACAGGCAAGTGATCGGTCACAAATCAGTGTAAGTGCCTCATCAGGTGTGCAGAATGATATCGAATCGATGCGGCCGAATATGGCGAATGCCCGGCAGTTTGCTGAATTTCAGAATCATATATGGGCCGGAAGGGTTGCCTCTGGTGAAGCCTCTTCTATACCGGAAGAATATCAAAATCCGGATCAATATGGGGAAGGTACCGACTGGATTGATGTAAGCAGAAGAACTGCATATCAAAATAATGTTAATCTTTCAGTTAGCGGGGGTAATGAATCGGTTACTTCATTTATATCCGGTGGTGTTACTAACCAGCAGGGAATTGTTACCGGTACTGATTTTACCAGGTTTTCTGTAAGAGCTAATGTTGAGGCCAATTTATCAAGTCGATTAAGAGCTGGTGTCAGGCTTGCTCCAACCTTCTCCACCAGGAGTGGATCTACCACAGAGGCCAGGGATGGCCCCATCTTCAGTGCAATTATGATGTCTCCGCTTCAACCGGCATTTGACAATGACGGCAATGTGATACCCTATCCGTCAGCATATTCCGGAAGTGCTTCTGCTGGAACCTGGACCCACGCTAATCCATTATATCATATGGAAAATGTTGATGATGACAGAAGAAATTTCAGGGTTATCGGCTCAGCATTTCTCGACTACGAGGTATTAGATGGATTGGTAGCCAGAACAAGCTTTAATGTGGATTATGGTCAGGAGCGGCAAGATTTTTTTAATCCCACTACAGTTGGCGGAATTAATAATGCACCACCAACTGTTGCGACAGGTTCATTTAACCAAATAGAAAGACTTAACTGGCTGAGCGAATCAACGGTTGAGTATCAGGCTCAAGTTGGCCCCGGCCGGTTAAATGCACTTGGTGGTTTTACTGTTCAGGTTGAAACAGATCAAAATGCAGGATTTTCAGGTGATTTTCCGAATGATAATATTCGAACCTTAAATGTAGCCTCTGATATTGACGGGTCAACTCAGGAGGAAGATTGGTCCGTTGTTTCAGTACTTGGAAGAGTGAACTACAATCTTCTTGAAAGATATGTATTTACCGGTACTATACGTACAGATGGTTCCTCACGATTTGGTGCCGATAACCGGTGGGGGACTTTCCCATCTGGCGCCTTTGCCTGGAATATTCACAATGAATCGTTCATGCAGGGTTTGGCGAACACGATTCCGGAATTAAGGCTCAGGGCATCTTATGGTGTAACCGGTAATAATCAAATTGGTAACTATGCTCACCTTGGGGTTGTCAGTCAGGCAGATTATCTGCATGGTACTAATGTAGCTGGTGGAAATGCATTGACCAGTATGGCAAATCAGCAATTGGGATGGGAAAGAATGAATGAAGTGAATTTCGGTATTGACACGGCCTTTCTGGATTACCGGTTAATTTTTTCACTTGATGCTTATAACAGGAATACAACCCAACTTCTTCTGCAGCGATCTCTGCCTACAACTTCCGGTTTTGGCAGTGTCACTGAAAATGCGGGTGAGATGAGAAACCGCGGTGTTGAAATTAATATTAATGCAATTCCTGTTGCAAGAGAAGAGATAACCTGGGGAATAGACTTTAACTGGTCGCTAAATAGAAATGAAGTGACTTCCCTTCCCGGTGGTAATACCATTTATTCAGGTAGTGCTGAAGGTCAGCCTACGCACATTACCCAGGTAGGTTCACCCATCGGAATGCACTACGGTTTTATTGTAGATGGTATTTATGAAAACCAGGCAGATGTTGATAATTATCCAATATTCGATGGTATAGTGCCAGGAAATATTCGGTTTCGGGACGTAAATGGAGATGGTGTCATTACAGCCGGACCTGATGGTGATTTTGCGGTCATTGGAAATCCTCACCCCGACTTTACCTTTGGAATTACAAGTTCGTTAAGTTACAGAAATTTTGATCTGCGACTGAACTTTACCGGCCGGGTAGGTGGTGATATTTACCGATCCGAATATTGGAGGACACCCCGGAATATCGATGGTCTGTTTAATGTTTCGGCCGACTATGTTGAGAATTTTTGGAGATCCGAAGCTGAACCGGGAGATGGATGGACTCCAACCCCGCTTGGCGGAGGAGAGGCACGGCGCTTATACAGGGGGCAACATAGTGAGACCATTTATGATGGCAGTAATTTATGGCTTCGAAATGCCATGATCCGCTATAATGTCCCAACCGGCTTTGCAGGAACCAGGTCTGCAAATATTTATTTGTCTGGTCAAAACCTGTTCGTATTAACCGGTTACCCCGGAAACCCGGATGTTGAACGGAATGCCGGCCAGGGTGGAGCATTTGGAGCTCTGATA
Source organism: Balneolaceae bacterium (assembly GCA_020832285.1). Classification (GTDB taxonomy): domain Bacteria; phylum Bacteroidota; class Rhodothermia; order Balneolales; family Balneolaceae; genus Rhodohalobacter. The sequence goes on along the minus strand of JAFIFB010000127.1, from coordinate 17,095 downwards.
GGAGGAACGGATTGGCTGCCCTATCCAACTGCAAGATCATTTACAATTGGGATTGAACTTGCCTTTTAATTTTAAACTAAGCCCGGAATCCGGGAGTAAATATACTTCCGGTTTTTAGTTCTTTTTTCAAAAATATTTAAATCTGATTATCATGAAATTTCAAAAATTTCCATTATCGCTGCTTTTGGTTGCATCATTTCTATTCTTCTGGAATGCATGCGACAATATCCTGGAGCCAGATCCTAAATCGTTTACAAGTACTGCTAACTTCTATCAGACTCCTGAAGATTTTTCATCAGCTCTTAATGGTGCCTATAATCGCCTTAGAACTCAAGCCGGTATATCGCAGCACCATTTTAATTACTGGAATGAGATACGTACTGATGTTATAAACAGGCATTTTGATGTGAATCTGCCCAGTATTCAGGGCCAGCCTATAGCAGAATGGTTCGTGGTTTCAAGTAATGCCTGGGTTCAAAGTCAATGGGCCCAAATCTACAACACGATTACCCAAACAAATATCATTCTGGGAAGAATAGATGATATAGAATTTCCGGATTCCGATCTGAAAAATGAGATTATCGGTGAAGCCAAGTTTATCCGGGCTCTGTCTTATTGGTATGCGGTTCAATATTGGGGTGATGTGCCTATTGTACTTAATGAAATCACTTCACCTGATGAAGCCATGCCTGAAGATGGTCGCAGACCAGTTAATGAAGTTTATGCACAGATTATCTCCGATTTGGAAATGGCAGCAGACTTGTTGCCAGTAGCAGCCAATGAGCCTGGTCGGGCAACAGAAGGAGCCGCAAAATTATTGTTAGGCAGAACATTTCTGTTGACCGGTGATTACGGCGATGCAGTTTCTGTTTTGGAAGAAGTCGAAACTAATTACGGATATGTACTACTGGATGATTATATAGATATCTGGGATCCGAATAACACAAATAATGAGGAGTCGATCTTTGAACTTCAGTTTGGAGCAAATGTTACCGGACAACCACATGCAGATATTATCAGGCAAGTTTTGCCCTGGAATTCCAGAGGTCAAATTGCACGTCAAGCAGTAGATCCTGAAGGTTGGATGCATCCATCTCTGGAATTTATAGAGATGTTCGAAGATAACGATGCCAGGTTCGATGCAAATGTTACATTTTGGGATAATCCTGGAAATTCAGATTATTCTGAAGTTACATTCTTTGGAGATTCACTTGCTATGATCAATAAGCATATTTGGGTTGATGAGATCAATTCAAATGGGCAGCAGTCTGGAAATGATATCCTCTTTCGATATGCTGACGCTCTTCTTTCCCTCGCTGAAGCATATTGGAGGGAAGATCCGGCAGCCAATCAGGGAGCTATACTCAATCTGCTGGACAGGATCAGAACCAGGGCAGATTTACCGCCGGTTGACCTTAGTAATGTACCCATGACCCCATTACTTGAAGGAACTCATCTTGAAAATGATAATTTGGGAAGGGCAATTTTCCAGGAAAGAACAATTGAACTTTTTGCAGAAGGTCACAGGATGTTCGACCTGATTCGGTTTGATGTGGCATTTGATGTACTTACTGCACAGGCAGATAGCAGAAAGACACGGGAGTCACGCATCCAGGGAACTTACAATATTCAGCCACATGAAATTATGTTGCCAATTCCAACCCAGGAAATCAACAATACTGAAGGTTTATTAGAACAAAATGATGGGTGGTAAATAGGATAAAAATAAGTTTTTACATTTATTCTATGACTATCTCAATTTTGTATTAAATAGAATTCACATGTAAATTTTCCGTAGCTGGAATCAAACCTGTTGAATTTCAACTGTCGTCTGATTGAAGATGTTAATTCAGATATCTGTTAAGGAAGATCGAAAAGCTCCGAATGCTTAGACAGTATTCGGGGCTTTAAGGTTCAGTCAATGATATTTACATTTATTTTTGCTGCGTGTTGAGGTTTCCAGCTTCATAGTTTCATATTGACATGAGATCGGTCAAACGGCATTGGAATGTCTGGTTGAAAAATATTACTATCGGCTTTGTGATTTTGTCTTTCAATATCTTCGAAATGTTGAGCTTGCCGAATAAGTGGTTTCAGATGTATTTTTGAAAATATGGAAATGCGACATGCGTGAGAAATGGGAAAAAAGAGGAAGCAAGTACGATGATAAAAAATCATAACTGAGTACAGTATGAAAAGACACAAAAGAAAACTGCTTGAAGTTTTGATCACGAATTCATTATTGTCCATTCTGCTGATCCCATTAGAAATTCAATCCCAGTCCTTGGATCAGCCAAAAATGAATGTGGTTGTTCTCGTCAGTGACGACCAGAGGTGGGATGCACTGGGTGCAGCTGGTAATGATATTATTCATACGCCTCGTCTGGATCAGCTTGCTGATGAGGGTGTGCGATTTACCAATGCGTATGTGACTACATCGATCTGTATGACCAGCCGTGCTTCTATTCTTACCGGACAATACATGTCGCGAAATAATATCACTCAGTTTGGTGTGGAAATTGAGCCGGATGCATTTGCAAAAACATATACCGGATTATTGCGGGATAAAGGGTATTGGTCCGGTTTTGTTGGTAAATATGGGGTTGGACAGGCGCGTGAAAGTGATTTTGATTTTTTACGGTCCTACCAGGGTCGGCACTGGATTGAGGATGAAGATGGCGAGCGTATCCATGTTACTGAGAAGAACACACTTGACTCAATAGAATTTCTCCGTGAACGCCCGAAAGACCGGCCTTTTTTGCTGAGTCTCTCCTATTTTGCTCCTCATGCAGAAGATCCTGCTCCGGAACAGTACTTGCCACAGGAGTGGAGTGCGGAGTATTATGAAGGAGTTACCATACCACCATCGCCGTTAAACCGTGCTGAATATGTTTTGGCACTCCCGGAGTTTATCAGGCAGGAAGCAAATGAAGCAAGAGTACGCTATAACTGGCGGTTTGACTCTCCCGAACGCTACCAGGAATATATGACCAACTATTTTCGACTCATTACAGAAGTTGATGAATCTGTTGGGCGATTGATTGATGAACTCAGGGAGCAAGGTGTCTATGATAATACGCTGATTATTTTTATTGGGGATAACGGTTATTTTCATGCCGATCGTGGACTGGCCGATAAATGGTATCCGTATGAGGAATCGATTCGGGTTCCGCTGCTAATTCATGACCCGCGTCTGACAACAGGCGGAGAAGTCAGAGATGAAATGGCACTGAATATCGACCTGGCACCGACGATCATATCAGCTGCCGGTTTTGACATCCCGGATGTGATTCAGGGTAAAGACTTGGCACAGCTTTATCTTTCAGAAAACCCGCCGGACTGGAGGGATGAGTTCTTCTATGAACACCCGACGATTACATACAAAAGCCGCATTCCTTCATCAGAAGCTGTTGTCAGATTAGATATGAAGTATGTTTACTGGCCGGAATGGGAGTATGAGCAGCTATTTGATTTGGAATCTGATCCTACGGAAAAGAAAAATCTGATTCACAATCATAGTTATACTGAAGAACTGCAAATAATGCGGGAAAAACTAATGGAATGGCGCGAGCGGGTGAAGTGATGAATTATAGATTACTCGCTATTCTGATAAGCATATGTATCTGCACCAGTACAACAGTATTTGCCCAATCTGTTCAGTTTAAAAAGACACATATCGCTTCAGAAAGTTACGAATCGGTTGGGGTTGCCGATCTGAATGGCAATGGACAATTGGATATCATCTCAGGTGAATACTGGTACGAAGGCCCTGATTTTTCAGATCGTCATTTTGTGGGCCAAATCGAACGTCGCAGCGAATATTGGGATGATTTTGCAGCCATTATGATGGATGTAAATGGCAACGGCCGAATGGATATTATTTCCGGAGGCTGGTTCAGCGAAAGTTTGCACTGGCGTGAGAACCCCGGAGACAATTCAGAATGGCAAAAGCATATTATTGATCAAACCGGTAATGTAGAAACAGCGAGAGCCTGGGATGTGGATGGTGACGGTTTTCTGGAAATTGTCCCCAATAATCCAAACGATCCTCTGAAATATTACAAGCTGGAAAGAGACCCCAATGGAAATGCGACAGGTACCTTTCAAAAGGTTCCGGTAGCTGATGGCCAGGGACATGGACTTGGTTTTGGGGATGTAAACGGAAATGGGCGCGGGGATTTTATTGTGAGCAACGGCTGGCTGGAATCTCCGGACGACATCACGAACAGTGCATGGACTTTGCACGAAGAGTTTGACCTCGGGAGTGCAAGCATTCCGATCCTGGTCGTGGATGTTAATGGAAGTGGCATGAATGATTTGATCGTCGGGCAGGCACATGATTATGGACTGGATTGGTATGAACAGACAACAGATGAATCAGGAAACAGGCAGTGGACCAAACATTCAATTGATCCGTTTGGTTCTCAGTTTCATACGATGGAATGGGTAGATATTGACGGGGATGGCAATTATGAACTGGTAACAGGCAAACGTTATCGGGCTCATAACGGGAATGATCCCGGAGCAAATGACCCGATAGGGCTTTACTATTATAAATGGAATGGCACCTCATTTGTAAGACATACCATTGCTTCCGGCCCATTGGGAGTTGGAAAGGGGACCGGTATTTATTTTTCAGTTGCTGATCTGAATGATTCTGGTTACAAGGATATCATCGTTGCCGGCAAAGACGGTCTGTACCTGTTTTATAATAAAGGTTTTGAGTAGATTCAGGTTTTCAGTTTCTCTATAATACAGATCTATACTTAGTATATAGGTGAATGAAAATCAGGTTATTAATTATAGGCCGGGATTTGGTGTGCCAATAAAAATCGTCCGCTGTTTTGTGTTGTCGTTTTTAGAAAACGAGACGCAAAAAGCTTTCCAGTACTTTCATTACATTAATCTTATCATCGTTTTATTGAATCATTCTCGAATGAAAAATATTCAGCGTTTTGTCATTACCTCCCTGGTAAGTTTGATTCTGTTACCTTGCATAATTTTTGCTGAAGATTTACAAGCACCTTTTGAGCTCCATGATAATGACAGAGTTGTTCTTTTGGGAAATTCTTTATTCGAGCGTGAATTGAGGCATGGATATATTGAGCTTGCCCTGACAACCCGATGGCCCGACCGCAATATTACCGTCCGAAATCTGGGCTGGACCGGAGATACGGTTTTTGGAGAAGCCAGAGGCTATTTCACGACTCCGCCTGATGCCTATGGTCATCTCATAGAACAGTTGACCAATGCCAAACCAACCATTGTATTTGTTGCCTATGGCGGAGTTGAAGCCTACAAAGGAGAAGAGGGTTTGCCCCGCTTTTCTGAGGGACTGCATAAACTGTTGGATAAAATAGAAGAACTGAATGCTGAAGCTGTCCTGCTCTCACCTATTCCCAAGTTTCCCACCGACATTACCGCATCTTTTGCAACGGATCATAATCAAATTGTAGAAAAATATTCAGAAACCATATCCGGTATTGCCGATCAACGCGGGGTACGGTTCATTGATATTTTCACTCCACTTATGAAGATAGAAGATGGCCAGAAACTTACAACAAATGGAATCCATCTGAATGAAACCGGATATATTTATCTTGCCGGCACCATTGAGTCAGCGTTGAATCTGACACCACGAGAATGGGCTGTTTCTATTGATCTGGATAATGGGCAGACCTATTCAAAAGGTGTATCCATCGCCGATTTTGAACATCGTAAAAATGAGATACAATTTAAGGCCAAGGATGAATGGTTGCCACTCCCCCACTCTGATAGGGTCTCGAAAATTGAGACTCGATTGATATCCGTTTCCGGGCTTGAAGAAGGGCGGTATACACTTACCATTGATGCCGATTACGAAAAAACAGCAACTGCCAGTGAATGGGAAGATGGAGTTGAAATTTATTATGGTACATCTTTCACTCAGGCCGGATTGTTACAAAACAGGATTGTCAGAAAAAACAATCTCTTTTTTAATCAGTATCGCCCGCAAAACAGAACCTATATCACCGGCTTTCGCTCCTATGAACAAGGTCAGAATGTGAGTGAATTACATCAATTGGACGAGTTGATTGAACAGGAGGAGCGCGAAATTTTCAAAATTCGTAAACCAAATACAAACGTCTATCGCCTTGTAAAATCAAGATAATCAGATGGAATACGAACGTAAATTTTGAAAATGTATGACCAAATTAATTGATAGAACTCAACTGATTTGACCACTATTTGAAATGGTATTACAGAAATAAATTATGAGATTTGCATTATACATAGCACTGTTCCTTGTTCCAACTCTGATCTATGCACAGGATGATCTGCGAAATGTTCCGGATCCCGATCCGGAATTACAGCTTGAAATGTTGCGTGTCCAGGAAGGTTTTGAGGTGAACCTGTTTGCTTCAGAACCAATGGTTCGAAAACCGATCCAGATGAACTGGGATGCTGAAGGCAGATTATGGGTCGTAGGAAGCTCCATTTACCCACAACCCAAGCCCGGGGAGGAACCGAGTGATAAAATTTACATCCTGGAAGATACCACTGGTGATGGGGTCGCTGATAAATCAACGGTTTTTGCAGACGACCTGATGATACCTACCGGCATTCTGCCTGGGGACGGGGGCGTGTATGTGGCAAATTCCACTGAAATTCTTCATCTCAAGGATACTACCGGAGATGGGAAAGCGGATCAAAGAGAAGTCGTGTTGAGTGGTTTTGGAACCGCCGACTCCCATCACCTGATCCACACATTTCGCTGGGGCCCGGATGGCCGATTCTACTTCAATCAGTCGATTTATATTTTCAGTCATGTTGAAACCCCTCACGGTGTTCGGCGGCTCGAAGGGGGCGGAGTTTGGCGATTGCGCCCGGAAACTCTGGAACTGGACGTTTTTGCGCGCGGCCTGGTCAATCCCTGGGGTTTGCAATTTGGAAAAACCGGTGAAACATTCCTGACCGATGGTGCCGGCGGACAGGGTGTTAACTATGCATTTCCCGGTGCTACATTTCTGGCCACACCCGGCGCTGAAAGGACCATCAGCGGACTTAATCCCGGACAGCCTAAACATTCCGGGCTGGAAGTCGTTTCTGGCAGACACCTTCCGGAATCTTGGGAAGGGAATATTATTACAAACGACTACCGGGCGAACCGGATCAATCGCTTTGTACTCAGTGAACAGGGAAGTGGTTATTCATCAGATCAGGCAGAAGATTTGCTGTGGACCGATCACGTTGCGTTTCGGCCGGTGGATGTAACCATCGGTCCGGATGGTGCGATTTATGTAGCTGACTGGTATAACCCGATTATACAACATGGTGAGGTTGATTTTCGGGATGAACGTCGTGATCAGGAACGCGGCAGGATCTGGCGAATTACAGCAAAAGACTCTCCGCTGGTTGAACCACCCGTTTTGGTTGATGCAGATACGAAAGATCTTTTGGATGCATTGACATTGCCTGAAAACTGGACACGCGCCCAGGCAAGGCAGGTACTTAAAGAACGCGGTGCCGGTGAGGTTATACCGGTATTAAATAAATGGACAGAATTGATTGATACCGCAAATCAAGATCATGAATTTCACTTGCTTGAAGCGTTGTGGGTTAGTCAGTCGCTGGACGTTGTTAACGAAGAACTGCTTTCAGAACTGTTGAACGCTGAAAACCACAATGTGAGGGCAGCAGCTGTAAGAACTTTGTATGACTGGAGTGACAGAATCGATAATAATCTGGATTTGTTGATAAAAGCTGTACAAGATGATCAGCCGCGTGTTCGCCTTGAGGCGGCCATTGCTCTTCGCAGTCATCAATCGGCTGAAGCTGCTTTGGCAGCCCTGTCCGTACTGGATCGATCAATGGACGAATTTCTGGATTTTGCCCTATGGCAGACGATTCGTGAACTGGAACCGGCATGGATGGCCCGGATGACGACGGAGCCGGACTTTATAGAAGACCCGAAAAAAAGGGCATATGCACTAAAATCAGTTAATAATCCGGATGCGGTGGCCTATCTTCTGGAACAGTATCTGGACGGGAGTGTGCCAGAGGAGTATCACGATGATGTACTGAGGTCTGTTTCCCGATGGGGAAGAATGTCCGATTTGAATTCGGTGTATGAACTGGCTGTATCGAATGATCCGGAGCATTCAGGTAAAAAAGCGGAATACCTGGAAGCACTGGAACAGGCCTATCAGCAGCAGGAGCTAAAACCAGATAAAAATCTGGAAATAATAGCCGGTTATTTGGGTCATGAAGAAGAAAGAATTTCACTGAGTGCAGTACGGCTGGCAGGCCTGTGGCAGATGTCTCAATTGAGAGATCAATTGGTATCGATTGCTCAGACTGAAGAGGGAAATTTGCAGATTGCAGCTCTACAGTCAATTGCTTCTATGCGTGATGATGAAAGCCGGAAGATCTTAATTGAAATGACAAAAACTGACCATCCTCCTGAGTTGCGTATTCAGGCTGTGGCTCAGCTTGTGCGCTTTGAAATTTCCGAAGCTGCCAGGGTAGCTGTTAATGTCTTGCAGGATTTGCCTGAGAATACAGATGCAAGAGTACTGTTTTCTGCTTTTATCTCTCGTGCGGAGGGCACCCGTGCTTTTGCAGAGGAATTGGAAGAGAAAAGGATTCCTGAAGAACTGGCCATTGCAGGGCGTCAGACAATGCAGAATGAATTGCCTTGGTACAGGCAAAATGATCACGACTCCCAGGCACTGATTCAGGCTTTAGAAGCATCCGGCGGTATATTGCCTCCTGAACGTATGCCACAGGATCTCAGCAGCCAGGAGATCAATACATTGGAGCGGGAAGTCAGAACTACAGCAGATCCCGCTAAAGGGGAAAGAATCTTCCGGATGCCACATCTTATGTGTATGAATTGCCATGCTATTGGCAGTGCAGGCGGACTTTCAGGTCCCGACCTGAGCAGCCTGGGCACAAGCGCACCTACGGATAATATCATAACAGCCCTGGTTGATCCCAATGCTAATATCAAGGAAGGGTATGAGTTGCATCGTGTAACCCGAAGTGACGGCAGCGTGGTTTTAGGAACCTTGATCCGTGAAACCTCTTCTGAAGTAGTGATTAGAAATGTAGCGGATCTGGAAGTATCCATTCCGGCAGGTCAGGTTGATGAACTGGATATTGTACCGGGTTCCCTGATGCCTGCAGGATTAACTTCAGGCCTGGAAAGAGAAGAGTTTATTGATCTTGTGGGTTATCTTTCGCAACTGGGCGAACCGGGCGAATTTCGTGTAACCGGTGAAAGAGTTGCCAGGCGCTGGCGTATGCTCAGTGAAAGCGACGCTGCAGTCGCATTGTTAAAGGAACATGGTACAGGTTATATTTTGCTCGAGGATGACGGTTTTACCTGGAGGAATCAATACAGTATGGTTTCCGGAGATCTTCCAATTGATGAACTGCCGGTTTTAGATCTGGATGCAGATGGTCAACTGAGCTTTGTACGGTTTGAAATTGATGTTCAGAGTGCCGGAATTGTACAATTCTCATTTAATTCCTCTGAGGGTCTTCATGCCTGGATCGGTAGAAATCCAGCTGATATTTCAGGCCGGGGCATCCAGGCTGACCTGTCAGAAGGTATCCACCAAATCACTCTGGCCATCGACCGTGATCTATACAATATTGAATTTATTCGGGTAAATATAGAAGATGCCGATCATAATCCGGCCCAGGTGAGGCATGTGATGGGAAAGTGAAGCCGTATTTTTTATAAGGACCAGAATTGGTTGAAACCCTTTTTTTATGTTAATTATTTGAAGATAGGTTACAGATTTTTTTGAAAGTTTGAGAGGGCCTGAATGAACCTGAATCATTGTAAACTGCGATTTTAAAATAAGTAAGATTAGTGTTAGATACTCTTTCAGAAATATGGGTTTGGGAGTTTTTAAGCCGGCTTCATCCGCTCGTTGTACATTTTCCGATCGGGGTGCTGATTACCGCTTTCTTCCTGGAGTTGCTGACACTCGGAGACAAACGATCCGAGCTGAGGCCGGGTATACGATGGCTGGTTTATATTGGGGCCGGAACCTCCCTGGTGGCTGCTCTTGTCGGACTCATGCTTGCCTATGGAGGCAATTACCCAGCATCAACACTTGATTATCATCAGTACACCGGAATCGCTACTGTCCTGCTCTCAATAACCGCCGCCTGGCTGCTGTACCGGGCAGATGTAAGCGGCCGGGAAAGGGATCTGAATATCTATCGGGGCACTCTTGGCGCAACTGTACTAATGTTAACATTTGCAGGGCATTTTGGTGCCAGCCTTACGCATGGCAGTGATTACCTTACATCTGTTCTGCCCTGGAATTATGAGGTTTCAGACCGTGGGGAATCCAGCGAATTGCTGATGGAATTGGTTGAGCATAGAGAAATGGGCCCACTTTCCGAGCATCATCTGAATGAGCTCAATCTCGGAGTCCGCCGTATCTTTGCAAGTAGCTGCTATCGCTGCCACGCATCAGATACGGATGCCGAAGGGGGCCTTTTACTCGATAGTAAAGAGGCTGTTTTTGAAGGAGGGGATGGAGGACCTGTTGTCATTGCATATCAGCCTGATGAGAGTGAACTTCTGCGTCGCTTGCTCTTACCACAGGGGCATGATGAAGTCATGCCGCAGAGGGGCCGTTCCTTATTTTCAGAGGAGATTGAACTTATTCGTTTATGGATTGATGAGGGAGCCTACTGGTCCGATGATGCCACCGGTATTTTCCGGGAAGCCCAGCTCGCACTCTCCAAACCGGAGCCTCCGGAAGCCAGACCAGGTCTGGACTCAACGATAGATCGGTTCATGGATGTCTATTTCCAGAAGCACGGAATTAACTGGAAGGAACCCGTCGATGACAAGGTCTTTATACGACGGGTTTATTTGGATGCAATTGGGTTATTGCCGGAACCGGAGGAAGTTGAATCGTTTATTACAGATACAGCACCGGATAAAAGGGACAGGCTGATAGATTCGCTTTTGAGCCGTGATCACGATTATGCACAGAATTCATTGAGTTTCTGGAACGACTTGTTACGAAATGCTTACACAGGTACAGGATTTATTACCGGTGGAAGAAAGCAGATTACGGACTGGCTGTATAATTCACTTGAGCAGAATAAACCTTACGACCAAATGGTGCGTGAATTGGTGAATCCTGAAGAAAATTCAGAAGGCTTCATCCGAGGAATTCAATGGCGCGGAGATTTCAATGCCAGCCAAAGTACCGAAATGCAGGCAGCGCAGAATATATCACAATCTTTGATTGGGGTTAATTTGAAGTGCGCCTCCTGCCATAACAGCTTTACCAGTAATCTGACACTGAATGAGGCGTATGGATTTGCGGCGGTCTTCTCTGATACAGCGCTGGCAATAGAAAGGTGCGAAGTACCCACAGGGGATATGGCTGAACCCGCCTTTTTTTACAGTGAGCTCGGAGATATCGATGGAAGCCTCTCGCGAGAGGAGCGTTTAGAGAAACTGGCTGATATGCTTGTTGATAATAATAATGGCCGGCTCTACAGAACTATTGTCAACCGGTTCTGGGCCCGCCTGATGGGCAGAGGTCTGGTTGAGCCCACCGATGAGATGGATCTTGAACCATGGAATCAGGAATTGCTCGACTGGCTTGCAGCTGATCTTATCGATCATGACTATGATCTGAAATACCTTTTGTCATCGATCATGCGGTCCCGCGCCTATCAGCTGCCTTCTGTTGGCATGACTGAAATGGAAGCGGGTGCAGCGGAAGATTACGTTTTTAGCGGTCCGCTGAGAAGAAGAATGAGCGCCGAACAGTTTGCTGATGCACTGAGTCAGTTGGCGGCACCAGTTTATAGTTCTGTAGCTTACGATCCTTTCGACAGCCAGATAGCAGAGGCATCCTGGATCTGGTATGATACACGTGAGGATGGACGCCCGGCTTTTTCTCCGCCCGGAACCTATTACTTCCGGCATAAATTTGTGCTGCCGGCAAACAGGAGGATTGAGCAGGCGCGACTGTTGATCTCAGTTGACCAGTCGTTTGAGCTCTTTGTGAACGGTTCCAAGGCTGGCCAGGGTCAGGACTGGCGACAGGTAGAGCGACTGGATGTAACGCAGCAGTTGCAAAATGGTGAGAATCTTTTGGCAATACAGGCAGAAAAGGGTGGATCCACGGCAGAACCTGCAGGAGTTCTGATCAATCTTGAGGTTGTCTTTGATGATGGCAGTGAGCTTGAAGTGAATTCAAACAGTGATTGGTTAATCACAAACCTTCAGCCTGAGCCTGGTTCTGGCTGGAAATCACTGAATTATGACGATGGCGAATGGGAATCAGTTCGTTCATTTGGCAATAGTAGGAATAACAATTATTGGGGCAGGCTGGTAGAGTTTACCCATGATCCGTCAGAAGAAAGACTGCAGTTTGTACGAGCCGCCCTGGTGCCAAATGATCCGTTTCAGTCTGCGATGGGACGCCCTGCTCGTGAGATCGTCACGACCAATCGTGAAACGGATCCCACATTGCTGCAGGCACTGGAACTTACCAACGGTGAATTCGTGTATGAGGTTCTGGGCCGCGGGGCAGTTCGCTGGTTGACCGAGTATGGAGATGACCCCGATGAAATGATCCGGCAGATATATCTCAGTGCTCTTAACCGGAATCCAAATGAACGTGAGTTGAAGATTGCAGGTGATATGATCAAACCGGAACCAAACAGTGAGGCGGTTCAGGACCTGTTGTGGGCGATCGTTATGCAGCCTGAATTTCAGTTAATTTATTAACCTGTGAATAATAAATCGGAGGCAAGTTATCCTTATGAGTGATTCAATGAACCGCCGCGACTTTTTAAAGAAAACATCGGCTGCAACACTTGCCGCCCTGTCAGCTACTCTGCCAGCTTCTGCTTTTTTGAGCGGCTGTCAGCCGAAAATAAAATCCAAAGCCGATACCGTTATATTATTATGGATGGCCGGTGGTATGGCACATACAGAAACATTCGACCCGAAAACCTATACGCCGTTTGAAAAAGGCCTTGAAAGCGATCGCGTGCTGAGTACATTTCCTTCAGTGCCAACCTCAGTCGATGACCTCTTTTTTTCCGAAGGCCTCGAGTCGATTGGAAGTGTGATGGACAGGGGAACGGTCATTCGATCCTATCGTGCAGCGGACCTGGGCCACATCTTGCATTCACGCCATCAGTATCACTGGCATACCTGCTATGAGCCGCCACAGACAGTGGATGTTCCGCATATCGGAGCCTGGATCGCCAGGGAACTCGGGCCGATAAACCCGGTCATACCTCCGTTTATCAGTATCGGACAGAGATTTGATGTAGGCGAATCTGAAGAACTCAAAGCTTATCATACGGCAGGTTTCCTTGGCAGTGAATATGGACCGTTCCTGATTCCTGATCCCTCCTCCGGACTGGAAAGTGTCCGTCCGCCGGTGGGAATGTCTATAGAACGCTTTGAAAGAAGGCACCAGCTTTATCGTGACCTTATCGACCAGAGCCCGGCAGGTGAATACGCGAGTGATTATCAGAAGGAGTCCATGCTGCGCGCAATGGAACAGTCTTATGCTTTACTTAAGTCGCCGGATGCAGAAGCGTTTGATCTCAGTCAGGAGCCGAAAGAAAGCTATGAGGCATACGACACTGGCCGGTTTGGCCTTGGTTGTCTGCTTGCTAAACGGCTTACGGAAGCGGGAGCCCGGTTCATTAATGTAACAACCGAATATGAACCGTTTATGGGGTGGGATACCCACGAAAACGGGCATACCCGTACGATACGTATGAAAAAGATGATAGACCGCCCTATTGCCCGGCTCATCAAAGACCTTGAACAGTCAGGGCGGCTCGACCGGACCCTTGTTGTTCTTGCAAGTGAATTCAGCCGGGATATGGTGCTGGAAGGGCGTCCGGGTGCTGGGGTTCAGGATCAGGTTGAGGTTCCGGACGTGATGGAAAACCTTTCTCATTACGGCATGCACCGGCACTTTACAGATGGCTGTTCGATACTGATGTTCGGCGGTGGAATCAAAAAGGGTGCTGTTTATGGTAAAACGGCCGATGAACGTCCCTGCGGAACGGTTGAAAAACCGGTGGTAATCGATGAAATCCATCAAACGATATACCATGCTCTGGGGATTGACTCCCAAACGAACTATGTAATCGAAGGGCGCCCCTTTTACACAACACCGGATGGTGATGGAGAAGCGGTGATGGAATTGTTTGCCTGAGCGGGATTGGTTCCAGAAGGTACTATCTTTTTTGTCGACTGGAGTATAAAATGTATGATGAACTTTTTTGAACCAGTCGAAGTGCAAACTCCCCGAAAAAAAACGGGATGTTGTTTCACTCAACTTAATTCTAAATTCTGGATATATTCTTCCAATGAATAAGAAAAACACACCTAAACTTCCCACCTTCGAGAAATCGGCTAAATCCTACCTGGATAATACCCAGCTGCGCCGAAACATCGGCCATGCCACACAAACCATAAGGGGCAAACGAGCAGGTGTGGTGCATGAACTTGCCGATTGGGAAGAGCTGAGGGAAGCGGGCAGCCGCATCAAAGCGGAGGTGATGAACAACCTGGACCAATATCTTCTCCAGCTCGAAGCATCGGTACAAAAAGCGGGCGGAACGGTACACTGGGCTGCCGATGGTGATGAAGCAAACCGGATCATAACAAGTCTGATTAAAGAAAAGGGCGAAACCGAAGTTGTAAAAGTTAAGTCGATTACCACCGATGAAATTCGCCTTAACGATGCGCTGAAACAGGAAGGAATTACTGCGCTGGAAACCGATCTGGCTGAACTTATTATACAGCTTGCTGGTGATGAACCGTCGCATATTCTGGTGCCTGCCATACACAAAAACCGTTCAGAAATTCGTGACCTGTTCCGAAAAAAACTGAATATAGAAGAACTGAGTGATGAACCCGCCCACCTGGCCGAAGCAGCACGGCTCTACCTGAGAAAAAATTTTTTGAAAGCAAAAGTGGGTATCAGTGGCGGTAACTTTGCCGTGGCCGAAACAGGAACTGTGGCCGTGGTAGAATCGGAGGGAAACGGTCGGATGTGTACTACCCTTCCCGATACGCTGATTTCAATTCTCGGCATTGAAAAAATCATTCCGCGATGGCAGGATTTTGAAGTATTTATGCAGCTTCTTCCCCGCTCCTCCACCGCAGAGCGGATGAACCCTTACAATACTTTCTGGACCGGTACCAGTCCTGGTGACGGGCCGCAGGAATTTCACCTCGTTCTGCTTGATAACGGCCGCACCAACGTTCTGGCTGATGAAACCGGACGGCAGACGCTTCACTGCATCCGTTGCAGTGCATGTCTGAATGTGTGTCCCGTGTATGAACGCACAGGCGGCCACGCCTATCACTCGGTCTATCCCGGCCCGATCGGGGCGATTCTGACCCCTCAGCTCCGCAGCCCGAATGATGAATCAGCGGCATCTCTCCCCTACGCTTCAACTCTTTGCGGTGCTTGTTACGAAGTGTGCCCGGTAAAAATCAACATTCCGGAGGTGCTGGTTCATTTGCGCGGAAAAGTGGTGAATCATCAGAAAAAAACGGGGGGAATCAAACAAAAAACCAACCCGACCCACATAGGGATGAAAATAATGGCCAACGCTTTCCGAAGCCGCAAAAAATATGAACGTTTGCAGAAGATGGGACGTATCGGGCAAAAATTATTCGTAAAAGACGGGACCATATCACGTCTGCCGGGAGAGCTTTCCAACTGGACGGCTATCCGCGACCTGAAGCCGGTACCCGATCAAACATTCCGTGAATGGTGGAGGGAACGATCATGAGTGATTCAAAAGAAACCATTCTGAACCGTGTGAAAAAAGCACTTGGCCGGGAAGATGACGATAAAACCACTACATTTAAATCTGCGGAGATTAAACGAAACTATCAGCAGAAAAGTGACCTGAACAGAGAGGAAATTCTGCAACAGTTTGCCGAGCGGGTGAGTGAATATCGGGCTGTTACCGAGCAGATCATCGAAGGTGAACTTGCCGGGAAAATTTTGCAGATTTGTAAAAATGAAGGAGTTGAAAAGCTGGTTATACCGCCCGGGCTTGAAACCGGATGGACGGAAGGGCTTTCCGGTTCCGTCTCCATTCTTCGGGATGAACCGGAACCTCTTTCCAAAGAGGAGCTGAATGCAAGCGATGCCATACTTACGGGGTGCTTTCTGGGTGTGGCACAGACCGGAACCATTGTTCTGAACGCCGGGCCGGGACAGGGAAGACGAGCACTCACGCTCCTTCCCGATTTTCATATCTGTGTGGTGAAACAGGAACAGATTGTTGGAATTTTTCCCGAGGCGATCCGGAGTCTGGAAGAAACCGTTCGGGAGTCCGCCCGCCCGGTTACAATGATCTCCGGTCCATCGGCAACATCAGACATCGAACTGAACCGTGTGGAAGGTGTACATGGCCCGAGGAAATTACATGTGCTGATTATCACGTAATTTTTCTATATGCAGTACTGAATTTTATGGATTCAGGCGTTTTTTTGGCTCGCAAATCTTCACTTTAATCAGGTGCATTCCAAAATAATCTAAAGTAAAGGATATGCTTATTACAAAAGCACCGGAAAAGATTACAGCATATGGCGGAGAAAATTTTTGACTGAAAAGCTTTCACCAAAGTAGCCTGGCGGGGCTGATTGACCGGAACCTTGGACACAGAGTTCAAACAGTAGGGTTTTCCTACAGCGATATTGTTGCCAATCTCATGGGATAATTCCAAAAAATGTAAGATGCTATTGTGTTATCCTTCGCAAATAAAACCTTTGCGGATTTTAGTAAAAGGGATAATGTTTGCATTTTATGTAAAAATTTAACATAAGTTAAGGCGTTAAAGTTAAAATTCAGTCCATGGTTGTAGCTTCGTCAAAAAAGGTTCTCTACCTAATTACAGGAGCCTTATTTATTTTTAGTGTTCTTTATGTGTTCTCGGGAAAAGATCACGGGATGCTGGTATGGCAGGATGATTCGGTTGAATTCAGCAGAGACATCAAGCCAATCCTGAATCAGAATTGTATTGTATGCCATGGTGGTGTGAAGCAGCTTGGGGAGTTTAGTTTGCT
>JAFIFB010000125.1 GCA_020832285.1 Balneolaceae bacterium | reverse complement strand
ACCCGCAACCCGCAACCCGCCAACAAAAAACCATACATCTTTTTCTTCATTTTTTCGTACCATCTGCCCTTCATATGTCTACCGAAAACATTACATACCGTCAACAAATCAGGCAGGAGGTTTCAACACTTCTGAAGATCGGCACACCGGTCATTTTTGCACAGCTTCTGCAGATGAGCATGAGCTTTGTGGATACAGTGATGGCCGGCCGTCTCTCCCCCGAAGACCTGGCCGCAGTTGCTGTAGGCTCCAGTATCCTCATGCCTTTTGTGGTGCTTTGTCTCGGCTGTATGATGGCAGTTACACCTATCGTTGCACAGAATATGGGTGGCCGGGAACTGCACCGAATCGGGAAAAATGCACGCCAGGTACTGTGGCTGAGCCAGATTCTTGCTCTGCCCAGCTTTTTTGTCCTTCGCAATCTTGATGGAGCTTTCCTGCTCATCGGTGTAACGGAAGATATAATCCCGATCGCTTCCGGGTATTTGAAGGCGATTTCCTGGGGTATCTTTCCGGCTTACGCTTACGGTGCTCTGCGTTACTTCAACGAAGGGTTAAGTGTAACACGACCTGCCATGTTTGTGGCCCTGATCGGTACGCTGATTAATATCCCGGCAAATTACGTTCTGATGTTTGGCAAGCTTGGATTTCCTCAGCTCGGAGCCGTCGGAACCGGTTACGCCTCAGCCATCGTATTCACAGTCATGTTTATCGGGATGTTTTGGTTCACCTATTCTCATAAACCTTATTACCGGTTTGAAATTTTCAGTCGCATTCGCCTGCCTGAGAAAAAATATCTGAAGGAGCTGCTTCAGATTGGTGTTCCCATTGGCATCAGCTCTACAATGGAGGTGACTATGTTTGCAGTCGTAAGTCTGCTGGTCAGTACGATCAGTACGGTTGCCATTGCCGGGCACCAGGTTGCCATCAACTTTGCCGCGATGATGTTCATGATTCCATTTGGCCTGTCAGTAGCAATTTCAGCCCGCGTAGGGAATTCGATTGGGCGTAAACGACCCGATGAAGCCCGTTTCCGGGGTTTTGTGGGCGTGGGAGTTTCCTGCTGTATTATGACGATTACTGCGACCATAATTTTTCTTTTTCCTGAACAGATCGCCGCAATCTACACCGATGATTTACCGGTAATTGAAGTCGCCGTACAGCTACTGTTTATGGCGGCTGTTTTTCAGATCTCCGACGGATTACAGGTGAGCGGATTTGGTGCGCTCCGCGGCCTGAAAGACACCAAAATTCCTATGTATGTAAACCTTGTAGCTTACTGGCTGCTTGGAATTCCGTTTGCCTGGTATATGGGCTTTGTTGCCGGTTATGGAGCTCCCGGACTCTGGATGGGCCTCATCGCCGGTCTTACTGTTGCCGGTATTCTTCACAACATCCGTTTCTACAAAAAAACAGGCGAAATGGGAGTTTGAACCGCATAATTACAGGCCAGCACTTTGTAAATGCAATTCTATTTTTCAGTTATTTGCTCTTCCTTAAAGGGATGTCTGGCTTTTTCGAGTGAGAAATAAAATGTACTTCCTTTACCGGGAGTGCTTTCTGCCCAAATTTTTCCGTCGTGTTTATCTATGAACTCTTTGCATAACTGCAAGCCCATTCCGATGCCTTTTTCACCTTTTGTACCCAGTTTTTGCGGCTTACCATTTAATGAAAAAAGATGTTCCAGCTCTTTTGATTCAATTCCCATCCCTTCATCTTTTACAGATACAACTAATTCATCTCCATTCTCTTCTATATCCACAAAAATTTTACTGTTCATACCTGAAAATTTTATAGCATTTGACATAAGGTTTCTGACAACTGACAACATCATGTTGCGATCAGCTTTTGCAAAATAAGGCTGGTCGTTAGTGTAAATCACTTTAACATCTTTATAGGCTGATTGCGCTTCGGTCATAGCAATTCCCTCTCGTACAAGTTCGCTGATGTCGATTATCTCAAGGTTTGGGTCGAGTCCTCCCTCTTTTGACCCAGACCACTGCAGCAGATTTTCCAGAAGATTCAGAGTATTACGGCCGGAGTCGAGCAGCATGGTCATCATTTCCAGTTTTTCCTGATCCTTTTTTTCTTCGTAATCGATCTTGAGTAATTCAATATATCCCAGGATTCCTGTAAAAGGATTGCGCAGATCGTGGGCTAAAATGGACATCATTTTATTCTTTTCCTCAACAAGCTTTTTTAACTCCTGATTGGATGCCTTCAACTCCGATGTTCGGTCACCAATCAATTTTTGAAGACGTTCGTTATAAAGCTTTATTTTGCGCGTTCTGTATTGAATAAAAAGCAAGCTGGCTCCCGATATGAGAATAAAAATCAGCAAATAGAACCACCATGTCATCCAAAATGGTGGCGGAACCATAAAAGAAAAGGTAAAATTATCTTCATTCCAGAAACTATCGTTGTTTGCAGCTCTTAAAAGTAAAGTGTAATCACCGTGTGGCAGTGAGGTATAGATCGCCTCCCTGGACTGGTCAGCGTTTTGCCAATTGGTATCAAACCCTTCAAGTTTGTATTGCACCTTTACGTAAGCAGGATTTTTAAAGCTCAGTGCAGTGAACCTGAAAAAAATCCGCTGTGAATCGTACGGAATTTCCGTGATCTCTTCCGGTGAGTATTGGATGCCATTAATTTCAACTTCGTTTAAAATAATATTCGGCTGTTTTCTGTTGAGTTCCATTCTGCCTGTTTGAAGCATTGCCAGCCCCTGTACAGTGGGAATAAACAATTCACCTTCTTCATTCAAATACGACGACGGCATAAAGCCACCTGTAGTTTCCCTTGTTTGAAGGCCTTCATCCACGCCAATCCTCGCAACTCTCAACTCGCTTATCTCTCCATCAAAAAAACGATTTATCTGTTCCTTCTCGATAAAAAATACTCCCTGGTTCCCGGCAAGCCAGAGATTATCATCAGCATCAAATTCGAGTTGAGAAACGGTATTATCAAAAAGCCCGTTTTCTTCTGTGATTTTGAAGATGCTTCCTGAATTATCAAGTACAAACATTCCTCCACCATAACTCCCGAACCAAATTCGCCCAAAGTTGTCGCTTTTAATTACTCTGTAGTTATCTGTCTGGAGCTGTTTAAACTCTTCCGGTTTAATAACTCTTCCATTATCGTAATATCCGATCCCTCTGTCTGTAGCAAATAATATATTTCCGTCTTCATTCTCGAAAAACATTCTTGTGGCACTGATATTTCCACCCGATTCATTTTTCACCGATTCAACAACGTTTCCATCAAAATGGAACACTCCACTGTCGAATGAACCAAACCAAATATTACCGGCAGAATCTTCAAAAATGGATAGAACTGCAGTTACATCTTCAAAAGCATCGGGTATAAAACGCACAAACCGGTCTTCATTTTCATTCAGATAGAAGACTCCGTCACCCCATGTTCCCGCCCAGATTGTACCATCGGATTGTTCCATTACACTCCAGACACAGAGATTTTCAATTCCTTCACTTATTCCGTATTGGCGGATATTGTCATTTTGCAGAGAATATAGCCCATCGCAATTTGTACCAGTCCATAGAAATCCCTGCCGGTCTTCCAGTACCGCCGTAACTGGCACACTCAGCAAGAAGTCGAATTGTTCTCCCTGGTAAACCGGAGTTTCAGCAAATTGAATCACTCCGTGGCCTGTTGTTGAAGCCCATACCGACCCTTCATGGTCAAACATCAAATCCAAAACTCGATAATTTGTCGTAATAACCTCTTTATTTTCAAGAGTGTGAATATTACTGGTCCGTCTCAGGCCGTCGGCACCGTAAATGTAAAAGTACTCCTCATCGGATTTAACACCGTGCAACACAGACAGGCCTGCTTCTGCATTACTCAGAACATTTTCAAAATGATTTTCCCCTATTTCAAGAACACCATGCTCATGGGCTGCATAAATTGAATTCCCTTTCCAGTCTGCTTTCCAAAAACGATCAAAATTCTCCAGGTACTCTCCGGTTCGATCTGAATTGAAAATGATTTCAAGGTCTGATATTTCAAACACGCTTTCAGGATTCGCTCCATCCTGATCAATTCTGAACAGGCCGTACTCGAAAAGCAAATAAATCTGATCATCTTCCTGATGGATTTGTTGCAAGACCTCATCGGGTACACCTTCAATTTTTCTATACTCTTCATTCTCAAAAATGAACAGCCCAAAATTTGTCCCAACCCATACTTTTCTGTCATCATCCACAAAAATCTGATTTACAAAAGCATTGGTTCCCAATAGGTTATCATCGATTTGATAAACTTCTTTACGCTGTTTATCAATCATTACATATCCGCCGTACTCTAACCCTCCCCAAATTTCACCATCCGGTCCTTCTCTAACTGTTGTAAACCTGTTTGTAGGCAGGCCTGAAATATTATTCGTGTTATATACCAACACTCTGTTACCATCATACCGAACAAGACCGTTGAAAGTAGCAAACCATATAAAACCTCTGGAATCTTGTATGGCAGAGTTTACCCCATTAGCAGGAAGTCCGTTTTCTGTATTCAGTACTCTTTCAATTATATACTGATTTTTTATCCAGTCTTCGGTTGATGATGTATCAATCTGCCCCGCTCCCGGCTTAGCATAAAGCAAAAACAGAGCAATGCAAAGATGAGCCTTCCACGTTGATTTTATTTTTTTTAGAATCAACATTGTTTTTCATTATGATATCATTATATCTAATAAGATTACGAAAATCCTTTATTAGAAACATAACAAATTCTACAATTTATAATTAGATGCAGGCCTTAATTATAAACTTATTTTGTTTATAGCTATCTCTAAAAAAAATAAAAAATGATTTCAGTTTGTTGTATGACGCCCGCTCACATCGAAAGGTATGGTTTCTCCATCCTGAAACCCTTCCAGTTCTGCTGAAATATTGGCCGAACCACTTAAATTATAGTCGAATTGAGTTGATCCACCGATCAAATCAAGTAAAACGGAACCCATTTGCGAGGCATTAAGCCGTACTGGAATTGTAACGGTGTCACTCTGTGAGCCGCCAATGCGAATGCGATCGCCCAGACGTGTATCGAGCCATTCCCGTCCGTTAACCCGAAATACATAAGCCGCATTCGATAAGGAAATTCCAAAACTGTTGGGATTTGACACACGAAAACCCAGGTCAATATCCGCACCGGAAAGTGATAAATTTCTCACATTCAGGCCGCTGAATTCTATCCGCGGCATACGGGGAATGGGAAGCTCTCCGGCTGTGCTGACGGGCACCCTCTGCCGGCCCAAGCCGGGAATATCAAACTGAACTTCGGTTGCGATTTTATAGGAAAGAGAATCGCGCCTCACAAGGGAGGTGAATGTGCTAAACACATCCGAAAAGTTAAGCGAAACCGGAACCTGAACAACACTGGAAGATTCACGGCTGATCCTGATATTCTCTTGCTGGGTGCCAGACAGAAAAGAGTTGTCGTTAATAAAGAATTCGTAGCTGTACTGATCGGCCGATACACCAAACCTGTTTGGGTTATTTACATCAAAATCAAAAAGCAGAGTTACCCCATCGAAAGAGATGTTTTGTATGGACATCTTGCTGAAATTTACAGATGGCCTTTGCACATCGGCATAATCTCTGATAAGGGCACAACTTGTTAAAAACAGGAACAGTACAAGAAGAGGCAGTATTTTTTTCATGGGCTAATCTCTACATTTATAATTCTGAACGTTTTGCGGCTCCAAGATAGTTAACTTATCCCTCATTCCGATCATTCCGAAAATGATTTCACTCTCCCACCAATTTCTGAAGCTGCATTCTGAATTTTGGAGCGCCCCCGTTCGCAGGATGGCGTACTCCGGTGTGGTCCACGCCCAGTTCTGTTAAACTCTGTTCGCACTTTCTTCCTACAGCAACCACTTTTACACCATCAAACAGGCTGATAAACATTTTCAGGTGTTTTAGTCCGGCTTCCATCTCGCCTGAAAGAGGTGTCCGATTGCTTAACAGCCCTTTTTCGGGGTTGTAGGGATGCCACGGAACAGCGTTCCAGAGAACCACATCGTAGGGATCGATGCCCAGATCAATCATAGCACCCCACATAATTGTGGCCGTAGGTTCGCTCATTCCCTTCTTAATAAAATCAGGTCGGCTGGTTCTTGCCGGCTCGGCATTTCTAAACACATGTTCCGGTTTTACGCCATATTTATCCTCCTGGTGCCCCAGTAAAATACGCTCGGAGGTCATGGCAATACCGGTAAAATGTCCGCCCTGGTAACCAAGCGCCTCGGCAATAAAGAGAAACCGGGCCCGCTTTTGCCGTTCAGTGAGATAAGCCTGTAACTGGCCTCGCCGGATCTCTGGTGCTTCTGGCAAAAGATCGTGCTTTTTATCCTGATGGTACCAGGGATTGAAAAGACCTGTCGGTGTTTGTCTGAGCGACTTGATGTAGGATTGAATCATACCCTAATGGTAAGGATTCCCAGACAAATTTTCATTTCTGCCTACTCCCCGTTTTGAGCCATATAAGCCAGTTGCAAAATTCGCAGTTCATTATAATCCACCGTTTTGTCCAGCTCTTCGTAGATTGGCTTCAGCAGTTCCGGACCCACTTTTTTCATTGAAGCAAAGACCTCATCCTTTTTGCGCTCTGAAAGCGACGAAGCGCCCAGAAACCCGCCCGGATCCAGCGAATGGCCTTCATCAAGATATTTTTTGAGGTTGCTCAGAATGGTCACTTTTTTTACTCCGAACTGTTCAGCAAGGTGATCTATCGTCTTGCCGGAGCTGTACTCTTCACCCACCAGGTGATGCTTTTTCCCGGAAGAGTGTTTACTCACTTTTTTGTCCAGAACCCGTGATCGCTCCTCAAGATTATTTTTTTTGCAAAATTCCCGTATCAGCGGTAAAAAATCATCGCCATATTTTTTCAGCTTTGAGGAACCTACGCCGTAAATCGCTATCAGGCTCTCTTCACTCATCGGGTAGAAGTATGACATTTCCATCAGTGTAGTGTCGGGAAAAATCACGTAAGGCGGAATATCACGTTCATCAGCCAGTTCTTTTCGTTTCTTGCGCAGCTCCTCAAACAGGTGCTCGTTGTATTTCTTCTCAACATCACTGCTGGTGCGAGGACGGGCTTCTCCATCGGTCGTGGTTTTGGTGCGATCCAGGACGCCCATCACTCTTTTATCACCTTTCAGTACCTCTTTTCCGTCATCAGTGATCAGTAAACTTCCGTGGTTCTGATCTTTTTCAAGAAAACCGTTACGGATCAGCAGGCGAGAAAGCTGAACCCACTGATTTTTCGACCACTCCATCCCGATTCCGTAAGTAGATAGTTTATCATGCCCGTTCTGTTTGATCTTTTTAGCCTCCGATCCGCGTAAAATATCAGCAATGTGATATGCGCCGTAAAGCTGTTCGGTTCTCGCAACACAGCTCATGTATTTTTGAGCCTGTACGGTAAAATCCTGGAGATCGTCTTTCTGCCTGAGGCAGTTGTCGCACATTCCGCAGTCTTTTTTATCGTATTCTTCACCGAAATAGTTTATCAGTGGTTTTCGGCGGCATTTTCCGTAGTCGAGATAGTTGAGAAGTGCATCCAGGTGCTTTTCTGCCACCTCTTTTTCGGTTCCTTCTTTTTGATTGATAAAATACTGGATCTTTTGCTTATCGCTGTAACTGTAGAGCAGCATACAATCGGCGTTGATCCCGTCGCGTCCGGCCCGTCCGATTTGCTGGTAGTACGATTCGATATTCTGCGGCATATCGTGGTGAATCACATACCTGACGTCGGGCTTATTGATTCCCATCCCGAAAGCAATGGTGGCCACGATAATATTCACATCGTCGCGGATGAAGGCTTCCTGATTTCGGGTTCGCTCACCCTCCATCAATCCGGCGTGATATGGAAGTACGGAATGTCCTTCATGTTTCAGGTCGCTGTAGAGCTCATCCACCTGCCGCCGCGAAAAACAGTAGATGATACCCGACTGTTTAGGCCGGGTATAGAGAAAATCAAGAATCTGATCGAGCGGATTTTCTTTATCCACCACGCGCAATACCAGGTTTTTCCGGTCGAAACTGGCCACAAACCGGTCCGAGTCTTTCATCTCCAGAATCTGCTGAATATCGTCCCGTACTCTCGGGGTTGCCGTGGCTGTCAGTGCCACACAAACGGCATCTGAAAAATCTTTCCGGACCCGGGCAAGCTGACGGTACTCCGGCCTGAAATCGTGTCCCCACTCCGAGATGCAGTGAGCTTCATCAATCGTAAAACAGTCTACTGTGAGTTCGGAGAGAAGCTGGCGGGTTGGTTCCATCATCAGTGTTTCCGGTGCGAGATATAGCAGTTTTGCCTCCCCTGCACGAAGACGGTTTACATTCTGGCGGTATTGCTCGGGGGTGAGTGTACTGTTCAGAAAAAGGGCCGGAACACCGAACTCTTCAAGCTGCTCCACCTGGTCTTTCATCAGGGAAATCAGCGGGGAAACCACCACGGTGAGTCCGTTAAATAGTAATGCCGGAATCTGGTAGCAGAGCGATTTTCCGCCACCTGTTGGCATGATTACGAGTGAGTCTCTCTTATTCAGGATGTTATCAATGGCGTCGCCCTGAAGCGGACGGAACTCATTGTAACCAAATGTTTTTTGAAGAATCTCTTTTGCTTTTTGAATCATCGAAATTAATTTTTTTCTGTGATATTTAGTGTAATCTTCTATAATGTATGATACCGGAAACGGGATTTCCTTACAGAATTTTTTTGATTTTTTAAGAACACCTGATCTTGCGTCAACGATAGAGTACAGGATAAAACCCACGGCAATATCAAAACTGCAATGGTACTACCCAGTCAAACAAAACAGGGCCCAATCCTATTCCATCAGGCTACTGTAATGACAAGATGATATTTACCGAATTACAAGCGGAACAAAAATATGACTGGTTTCGGAGAATATCATAATTAATATACATGCCTGTTTCGGCACCATTTGACTGGCTGTTTGAATGCATTTGGGAATCAGTATGCTGATCGCAGATAGTTTGAGAATTATAAATCGAATATCGAGTATCTCCTCAATCGTTCAATCGAATGATATCCGATTTCACCTGTTCCTAACTCCAAAACTACTGGTATCATAAATCATCAAAAAATGTTAACCCCTTTCGAAAAATCATCTTATCTTGCAGGTTATATTTTCAATCGAATGATGCTGATACGTTCGTAATTTCAAGAACTGAAAGCATAGCATTTTATTCCAATTGAAACACCCTCGGATCAAATAAACCCTTCATGAAACTTCAAATCAGCAAAACAAGTCAAACCAGAATTTCGGAATTTGATTTCGATAATCTCGAATTCGGGCGGATTTTTTCCGACCATATGCTGGAAATGGTCTACAACAACGGAGCATGGCAGTCTGCCGAAATAAAACCCTACGGCCCCATTACGTTTGAACCATCGATGATGGCCCTGCACTACGGGCAGGCGGTTTTTGAAGGCATGAAGGCCTATTATGCAAATGATAACACCATCAACCTTTTCCGTCCGCGCGATCATCACCAGCGGCTAAACAACTCTGCGCGAAGACTTTGTATGCCCGAAATTGAAGAATCTCTCTTCATCGAAGCGCTGGAAGAACTGATGAGGCTCGATCATACATGGGTTCCAAAAAAACACGGGCAGGCACTCTACATCCGCCCGGTGATGTTTGCTACCGAAGAGTACCTCGCGGCGAAAGTATCTGAAGAGTATAAGTTTTTAATTATTACCAGCCCTGTGGGGGCATACTACAGTGAAGGTTTTAATCCGGTAAAACTGACCACATCAGAAAATTATGTGCGCGCTGTGAAAGGCGGCACCGGTGAAGCCAAAGCGGCAGGAAATTACGGCGGCAGCTTTCTGCCTGCCCGGAATGCCCAGAAAAAAGGGTACACTCAAGTACTCTGGCTGGATGCAAACGAGCACAAATATGTGGAAGAAGTGGGCACAATGAATATCTTCTTTCTGATTGGTGATAAACTGGTCACCCCGAAATTAAGCGGAACAGTTCTGCCGGGAATCACACGCCGTTCGGTAATTGCTCTTGCCAAAGAGTGGGATGTGGATGTGGAAGAGCGCAAAATTTCGATTGATGAAGTATTTGAAGCGGACAGTAATGGTACACTGAAAGAAGTTTTCGGGGCGGGAACTGCAGCCGTAATTTCACCTGTAGGCCTGATTCATCACCAGGGCCAAACTCTTACACTGGATCAGGAAAAAGTTGGACCGTTTGCCAAAAAAATGTTCGACACCATCACCGGAATACAGTACGGAAAACTAAAAGATGCCCACGGATGGGTGCATCCTGTGGACGTTCGTTCATCTGTTCTTCAGTAAGGTTTCAATCTGCAGCATTCTCTATATGAATCCCTTTACGGGGTGACTTTTCTTGGCCCAGACTGCAAAAGGACTTACAACAAAAGAAGTTCAGATCCCGTTTTCCGTGTGTTGATGACATCAAACTATTACGGAATCGCTATGAAACAGGCACTACATTTTTTTCTTATCTCCACACTTTTATTGGTTGCAGGCTGCTCTTCAACAGAATCTGTCAGCTCTGCACAGGAGGGGAGTGAGACGACACACGTTGAGCTCGAAAATATCCGGCCGGCCGATGGAATTTCGGATGACAGAGACAATTACCGTAATCTTGCCGATTATTTGTACCGTGTTCCCGGAGTGAATGTTAGAGGCTCAGGCAGCAATGCAGTTGTGACGATTCGGGGCATCAACTCCTTCCAGTCTGGAATTGAACCGCTTTTTGTGATTGACGGCCAGGTTGCAGGAAGCAGCTACTCCCAGGTAAACAGCAACCTTAATGTGCGTGACATCGATTACGTTAGGGTTCTGAAAGGAAGTGATGCCGCCATTTATGGTGTGAGGGGCGGAAATGGCGTCATTGAGATTGTCACACGCAAGTAAGTTATTGAAAAACAATTACAGTCGGTTTCTCCCGAATGTATGTTCAGATTTCATTCCGTGTTTAACATCCAACCACCTGCTTGAACGGACCAAGACTCTGTTTAGCGCCTTGTGGCACTTTCGCTTCGGGATCAGTGTCAATGGGAATTATTTTTGGTTCACAACGCTGACAGATCAGGTGGGTGCTCTCAGGTTGTTAAATTCGATCCGCTAAATACTTATTATACCTTGGACTGGAATTTCTTAGGCTTTCAGACTCTTGTATTTTCCTGAAATTACAGGCAAAATAGCCCGGTTAAATCGTAGCCAGGAGCTTATTGTTGAATTGATCTGCGTATTCTTTTCGATACTGAACCTTGTTTTCGATCGCACGGATTACAGGGATTGAAAAATCCACACCTTCCAGTTTACTTGCACCCTGCAGCCCTCCGGGACTAAATACATTAATCTCCATAAGCTTATCGCCTACGATATCGAGCCCAACCATGAACATACCGTCAAGCACAAGTTTAGGCCGGATTATATCGACGATTTCAAGCATCGTATCATCTATTTTTACCTTCTCGGCTGATCCGCCGGCCGACATGTTGCTGCGCATATCCTCGTTTTTATTTACACGGCGGATCGCGGCGTATTTCCCCTTCCATTTAAGCGCTTTACCATTTACCACGAATAACCGCACATCACCATCTGTGGCTTTCGGTAAATATTCCTGGGCAATTACATATCCGTCGCGGCTTATCGCCTCGATCATCTGGTTCAGGTTTACCGCATCATCTTCTTTTACCATGAAAACACCTGCACCGCCGGAGCCCTGAAGCGGTTTCACGATCATACTGCCACCCTGTTCTTCATGAAATTTATGGATCTCTTTCGGGTCTCGCGTGATGAGTGTCCGTGGCCGCACGGATTCAGGAAAATGCTGGAAATACATCTTGTTAACCGCTTCCGACAGACTGTTGGGATCATTAAGGACGATCACACCATGCCTGAGGGCAAGCTGACCGAAAATCAAAGCGGCGTTTTTAGCCCATCCCCGACCGACGGATTCTGAGGCGGGATCGTTGCGCAGCAGCAGCACATCTAAATCGGTCGCCGTTACTTTTTCCACGATTGCCTTATCACCTTTGATTGCCTGTAAATAGGTATCTGTGGTTTTGTATTTATTACCGGGAGCCCTTTTTGCTGTTGCCCCCATATGGCCGTCCGGATAGTATACCAGGTCGCCGACACCGGTAAAATAAACTTCGTGGCCCTGGTTATGCATATTCAGCCCCAGGTAAACAGACGTATATACTGATTTTTCAGTTTCAATATCATTGATGATTAGTGCGATTCTCATTTCTCTCTCGGTTTTTTAATTGTTGATCTATTTTATAAATATTTATCCTTGCAGCAGGTCTAAAACGGATGATCCTTTTTTTAGCTGCTTAAGTTTCGACCTGACTCCCGGAAATTCCAGGTAGCGCGGACTAAGTGGTGCAGGCAGAAGCATGCGCCGGTATAGCAGCTCATTAATGAGCGGCACATAGTCTTCACGGATTTTCCCGATCAAAAGTGGCTCAAGTTCATTACCATCTTCCAGCCATTTAAGAACACGCATCAGGCCTTTCAGATAGATCGCATCTTTGGTAAGTCCTCCCCCGCGGTATACACGCATCGTAATAGTGAATGCCTGCATGGAATCAAATCCGTGATCTTCATGCAGAATATGAAACGTTTCGACGAAGCCTGCACCACGCATAATCGCCTGAACGGTAATAACCCTTGCAGCCAAAAGCCGAAGACGGCTCGCCGTTAGCCCGCCGACAAGATATTCACTTAGCACCGCAAGGCCCTCCTGCAGTTCTTCGTAACGGGGAAGTCCGCAATAGAGCAGCTTGAGTGGCTGGGCCCGGCCGTTGTAATAGGTCAGAATATGGGTACCCACTTCATGCTGTATCAATGCCTCTGCCCTCACAGTTGAGATGCGGGCATCCGTACCTATATATAAATTCCCGTTCGTGACGAGCAATCCGGCGATATCGTCCTGCACGCATACCTCGGCATTAATGTGCTCATATTGACTGCGGTAGTGATCGATCTCTTTTCGGGCCATTACGGCAAATTCCTCCGGCATTATAATGCTGCTCTCACTACTATCAGAATTTGAGGGAATGGCCGTCAACAGTTCTGCAGCAAGTTTGGTCACCGATTCATCAAGCGGCCCGTAATACTGCATACTTCCCGGCATGAACTCGGGCTTTCCACGCTCCGTAAGTAAGGTCAGCATTTTGTCGAGCTCGCTCCTTTTTTCCCTGAACATAAACTCCAGGGTCGGGTCTTCTACGCGATCAATTGATAAATTGTAGAGCTCTCGCTTGAGGATCTCCGGGTCTTCCGACATCAACCGATAATGGAATGCAGGCTTTTTCCTGTAATTATTTTCTTTGAAGTACAACCAGGCTTCCTGAATATTTATGGGTGTCAGCAGCAGCAGAAAACTGAAACTGTCGTCGATTTTGGCCAGTTTAGCGTCTATTTCGCGGGCCGGAGGCGTCATAATACGGCGTCCCAGCATATGAAAATGCGAAACCTCCAGGTTTGTTTGTACCCTGACGAATTCGAAGAATGTCCTTTTCAGCGCAGTAGAGAGCTCCCGGGCAAGTTTTCTGAGTAGAAGCGGATATGGAGTACCTGATTCAGGGTTGATATAAAACGGCCGGATCTCCAGTCCGATCAGCAGGGCTCCCAGTTCTTTGAGATCATCCGCTTCAAGCAATTTTTCAAGCCCCGGAGGGTGGCGATCATCCAGGGCAATCTCTGCAGTTGCATTTTTATATTCAATTCGGATATTCTTCAGATTTTTCTTGAGTGAGTCCACACTTGAATAGGAAACTTTAGACGGAGCCCGTATGTGAAAGTCTGCCGCAGATTCTGCTTTCGTTGATACGTCCGCAGATTCGCCATCACCAGCCTGAGAAGTCTCTCCGGATTTGGGTTTGGATTTTTTGGCCCAAAGCTCAATGATCAAAAATGCACCACTTTTCTTGGAAATTGTTTTGGCGATCGCATGTACGAGTGCCTTCAGGTTTGCCGGCTTGCTGCTGGCCGGAGCAATCAAAAAAGAGGTCTGGGAGCGTACCAACAGGCTAACTGCCCTGTTATCCTCATTCTCCGACTCACGAAACACCACCAAAAAGGGAAGTGGACGATCAAAGTGAAGCAAACCGCCATCCGGTAATTCCATTCGCAACTCTTTCCCCTCCTTCAGCTTTTGAGTGACATCCGCGATTATCTCTTCAATAGGTTTATTTGAAGCCTGGGACTTTTTCATTTCAATACTCCTGCACGCTCTACTGCAATATTGTTACTGTGAATCAACACTGCCGGGAGGGCATAATTCAGGGCATTGAAAAGTGCACTCACTTTTACCGGATCATATTCATGAGTCCATTCATCCATAAAGATTTTTTTAAACTCAACTGCAATGGCACAGCTCTGGTCGCCGAATTGCTGCTCTATCCAGCGTGAATAATGACCACCCTTGAACCGGATATTTTCCCCCACTATAAGTTGACCTCCCGGGTATTCAAACGACCGAAGGTCTTCAGCCAGCCCGTCTACAACCTGCCCCCATACATCCCTGTTCAGATTTTCTGTGCCCAGGTTTACATCGGGATTGGCAGCTGGATCGGCCGGCTCAGCATGCGGCCCCTCACGCATATGGTTATAGGAGTGAATGTCAAAAACCACAACGTAACCATACTTGAGGATAATACCCTTGAGAAATACCTTCGAATCTGCATAAAATTTGTCATATATGGCCAGAGATTTCTCTACCTCTTCTTCATCCGGTTTTTCTTTCCAGACTTTGAGGCCCCATGCATCCTCCGGGGTACGGTAAACGGCTAAACTGCGTTCACGGTTCAGATCTACTTCGAACCGGGATTTGCGGACAACAATACGCGCAGGGACAATAGCTGTGAGGATATCTGTATGAGGATCTTCTTCTCGCAACCGTTCCGAATTACTGAGATTGAAGTGGGACTTGAGATCGCTACGAACAACATGACCGCTATGGAGTGCAACAGCAACAACCGGGCCTTCCCCGGCATAAAAACGGTATGAATTACTGGGCATCATTTAACTCCAGAAAACTAATTCTCTCTTAAATTCTTAATTTTTAATAACTACTTGTTAGTCTGCATTAACAAACCTGCTCTCTTGAAACTTCTATCTCTCACTCTTTCAGCATAGAAACGAATCTATGCAACAATATCCTAAAATCTTCCCCGATAACTGTTACATCAATTATTTTTTATTGATCATTATTCTTATCCCATGAATGCCGGTGATAAACCCCCGGAACGCCATGGTCACCTTCTTCAAAGCCGAACGAAACGTAATCAATCCCTCTTAATTCCGTGAACGAATAGGTTGTTGTAACCATAAAACTCTCCGCACCCGCTGATCCCATTTGTTGTGTCATTACTTCACTGTCCGGAATGGATATAAATACCGTATCGTTTGAAGTTCCAATAAATTTTATCTGTACTCTTGGCCATGTTCTATTAATGATTTTCTCTAAAGTCTCACCCGTTAAGGTATCTCTGTCAACCGGCCGTATTTGTTTTACTTCAAGTTCCCGGGTCTGTTGGTTCTGTTCATAACTCCAAATTGCTTCTGATGGATCATAAATCACCGAACTCACAGAATCACTTTCATTATTCTCAATTGCATCATCTGTCTCCGTTACATCCTGCTGTTCTGAATTGCAACCAACTACCAGCAAGATTAATCCGAGAGAGATCGCTTTAATTTTCATAAAACCTTGTATCGTGTTTTTTAACTTAGCTCAAGTTCCGAATTATAGTGATGTAGTGGCTACAAAAAAATAAAAAGTTACTCCAATATTTTAGATTTTAGCTAAATTAGATTATTCAAAATAATAACTTATGAATTTAAGTAAGTGAAAATCGTTTGAGAAATATTTTAACCGGCCTTGAATCGGTTGGCGGGATCAGGGTGTTTTCAGCGACGCTATGGCAGCATTTTATACCGGCCGGATCTTTGATTACGGTCAATGAGTGTGATGGACCATTACCCGGGGAAAAGGGTGCCGCGTCGATGAAAAGCCCGCCGTCAACCCCGACCGCCGTCGGGGCTTGACTTTTTGGTCCTTTTGGGTCAAGCCAAAAGGACAGTTTAAGTGAGGTCGATAAAATTGATTTCAAAATCAAAAAATGGGTTAACTTTTCAAAAATAAAATGTATTGAGATTTTTGAATATTATTGGTGTAGCACTACAAATCGTTGGTTACGAGCCATTAAGGTCGATTTTTAAGATCTATAGGAATTTGAGTTAGTGTCGTGTCAACTGTAAAGGTGTGAGAGAGCTAAAGGTTCTCCCCCCACTTATATTATGAAAGGAAGGGCCGGGGGCATAGCGCTAACTTTATCATAAAATAGTTGAATTTGCCTGCAACGCTTGATAAACAGCAGCAGCTATTTTTCAATCTTTGAATATTTTTTATAAATAGCACGATAACCGAATAACCTTGCAATAGGTGCGATGGTATTCATTAATATTTTTTGAACACCTATTGGAATGTCTGCAAGAAACGTTTTACTGTCAAGGTATTTAAGTGTCACTAACTCTTGAATCAAGCCATATTTTCCATCTTTACTTTTACCATCAGCGGCAAGTCCAATTAAGTTTTCTATTAAAAAGTCAAAGTCTAATGCTGGTGTGACTGTATGGATATAACACAACGGTTCATCTTCATTGTTAAAATGGTTGTGGGGAATGTTTTTGAGCAAGGTGATTTTTTCTCCCGAAGATAATGTTCTTGTTTTTCCGTCTAACCAAATAGTCAGCTGCCCTGAAATAACTTCAAAAGTTTCGTCTTGAAAAACGTGAAAATGTTTAGGTACAAGTTGCCCTTTGCTCTGAATCGTTGCTTTCAATGTTATACGTTTACCGTCAGTGTCCCTGGCAGTTTCAAGAAATTCATATGAATCTCCATTTGTCGGGTTGGCAGATATTTGTCCTTTTATTGGCATGATTATGATTTTAATTTTTTTTAGCGGTTGTCTCTTAGGCAGTATTGGATAATTGCCATTTTCTTCTATTTACCCAAAACCCCCTCTCAACACCAGAAATGTTACTTTTTATTCAAATACTGGCCGGCTATCAATCCTGTTAACCCGAATGTAACGCCAACAACTTGTTCACAAGCAGTATAGCTTATGGAGAGGTTTAGCGCAACCTTTTCAGGCTTCAAGGCACAGGGATAGTGGTCGGGTTTATTGCGGTCAAGCTATACTAATGATAGACACCGTTTGAAGTTTCAAAGACAAAATCACAAATTTCAATTTTCAAATACCAAACCAGCTACCTGCACCCAGTATCCCGAAACTCGCAACCTGAATCGTAAAAAGTTGACAGGGGCAGTAGGCAGTTGACAATTCACAATTTCCAAAAAATCCAAACCAGCTACCAGTGTCCAGTATCCCGCAACCCGCACCTTCATCTTTCCAAGTTTACCTTCAGAAAACCAGAATCATAAAAATTCTCAAATGCCAATTTTTATTTTCTGCAGACAATTGCATATACTCATAAAGTTTTAATCTAATCAAATTACTGGCAGTACATGGCCCCCGAAAAAAGTGAGCTGGCCCGAAACATAGGTTTTCTTGAAGCGATGTCGCTGGGAGCAGGCGCCATGATCGGTGCCGGAATTTTTATCCTGCCGGGAGTCGCAGCAGCCAATGCGGGTCCTGCCAGTTCACTCGCCTTTGCCATTGCAGGAGTTGTAGCCCTTCTCGCAGCGATCTCCCTTTCAGAACTTGCCACCGGAATGCCGGTCGCCGGCGGAAGCTATCACTATGTGAACCGTGCCCTTGGCGGATTCCTGGGAAGCATTGTGGGCTGGGGAATGTGGACCGGACTGATGTTTGCAAGTGCCTTTTACATGATCGGTTTCGGACAATACATCGTTGGCGGTATTGAGTTTCTCGATGGCAGATTTCTGGTCGTGCTCTTTGGTTTGATTGGTTTAACCTTCCTGGTAGGGGTAAATTATATGGGCACTGAAGAGTCTGGCAAATTCCAGAACTGGACCATCGGTGTTTTGACGCTGATTATTCTCGCCTTTTTGGGATTTGGATACTTTTATGTTGATCTCGACAACCTCCAGCCATTCGCTCCGATGGGTGCGAGCGGTATTATGGCCACAACCGGAATCGTATTCGTCACGTTTTTGGGATTTGAGATTATTGCCACCGTTGCCGAGGAGATAAAAAATCCGGGTAAAATCATCCCTCTAACCATGATCTTATCTGTTGTGCTGGTGACGATTCTATATGTCATGGTCATGATTGTTACCACAGGTGTGGTTCCTTATGCTAATCTTGCCGATTCACTCGTTCCCGTTTCTGATGTCGCACTCATCAGCATGGGTACAGTTGGTGTGGTAGCCATCATTTTTGCCGCTGCCGTTGCGGCGATATCCAGCGCTAATTCATCCGTACTCTCCGCAGCCCGGGTAGTTTTTGCCATGGGGCGCGACAAACAGGTGAACGACTGGATGAATGCTACACACAAGAAGTTTCGCACACCGCACCGTGCCGTTTTGGCTACTGGCGGTATCACCGCTCTGTTGGTTGCCCTTGGCCTCCAGGTTGAGCAGATTGTAGCTCTCTTGGCAGAAGTTGCGAGCTTCAGCTTTCTGATATCGTATGCTCTGGTTCACGTTGCGGTCATCGTCATTCGAAAGGCACAGCCTGAATACTACAAACCCGATTTTAAAATACCTTCCATACTCTTCCCGATACTGCCTATTCTCGGAGTTTTGCTCTCCTTCGTTGTAATATCGCAAATGGATGTAGCCGTTATCCTGATTGGAATAGGTATCATTTTTCTGGCATGTGCCTGGTACTTTTTCTACTCAAGTAAACATATTTCAGATGATAACCTGGTAGGAGATGCAATTGTGAGATCGTCCATAGAAACCAAACCTGTGGATGAGGATGGAGAGGCACTCTACCGGGTTGCTGTTTCCGTTGCGAATCCTAAAACACAGGCAGACTTGCTAAGGCTGGCGGCTGCGAGTGCCCAATACCATCGCGGGGAGGCCAGGCCACAGGTGCTGGCACTGAATATTATAAAAGTACCGGTGCAAACCTCGCTCGAACAAAATTTACAGTTCGAATATGAACAGATTGAGAAACAACGGGAGCTTCTGGAGGTGGGAAGGGAGATCTGTTCGGAACTGGGTGTGGATCTGAAAACCCGGGTGATTATCGGACGAAGTATCTTTAAATCGGTTTTAGCCTATATCGAACAGCAGGGGGCTGACCAGCTCGTGATTGGATGGAATCCACAGGATTATCATCGTAACTATATTTTCGGTTCCAATCTGGATCCCATCATCAAATTAGCACCGTGTGATGTAACTCTGGTCAACTTTAAGAGAGAAGACCGGGGATCTGTTTTAGCCCTTGCCGGGCCGGGGCCCCACTCACCGAAAGCCATACAACGCGCCTATGAGTTTGCACTGCTCGATAACCAAAAACTCACTCTAATGAATGTTCAAAGGCCATCTCAGCAGAAGGATGGAGAAATGACTGACCCTGAAGAAGAAGGCCGCGAGGTGATCGCATCACTTGCAGAAAAGGCTGGAATTCCTGCTGATGGATATGAGGCCAAAGTGCTTGTCAGTAACAACATTGAGCTGGCGATAAACGAGGCTGTCGAATCGTTTAATACCGTATTTTTTGGAATTTCAGAACAGAGTACATTTGCCAAAATATTGTATGGATCTGTTGCTGCTCGGGTTGCCAAAAAAGATAATATTAACGTGGTGATGATCCGCGGTAAGCAGCACAAACACTGGACTTTAAAAGCGGCTCTTGCCAAACGGTTATCTGAGTAAGCAGAATAACTTGGTCTGTATTATTCATAAAAAAGTTGATTGGCTTTATTGTTATCTCCATCAGTCCAAATCTTCCAACAGGCTCTGAATATCAAGCAGATCTGTAACCATCTCTATGATACCATTCTCCCGGTATGTCCATTCTTCCTGAGGCCTGTCGCAGTACAGCTCCACACCATTTCCATTCGGATCATTCAGGTAGATCGCTTCGGAAACTCCGTGATCACTCACACCTGAAATCGGGTAGTCGTGGTCAATAAACTTAGATTCAGAACCGGTATAAAATCTAACAACGTCTTTAATACCCGCAAAAGATGGATGATTATTTCACAATCTCGATCTCATCAATCTTCCTCATCAACCTATCCGTCTCCATCAGTGCCACAATAATCTTCTGGTAGTGCTGAATCTCTTCCATACTTAGAGTTCGGCCGCGGCGATCTTTGAGCCATTTTTCGGCCGGTTGGTAGCCACCGATATAGAACTCCCAGGCTTTCAGAGGGACGTTGCCGAAATACTGCTCATCGTTGATCTGTATTTTGCCAAGTTTTTCTCCGGGGTAGCTGTGATCGCCAGGTGTGGTGTGGTTTTCCTGGTTTTTGTCGTACGGTATAAAGCCAGGATCATTTTTAGTTAGACGGTTGCTTATGGTATTACTTCCAGCCTTTGGATAGGTTGTAATAAACTCATTCACAACCGGGTGCTCCATTAGATGTATTTGCCGCAGATCGCTGCCCAGATCTACAAGTTTCCAGAACTGTTCCGGGTCGTCAGGGTAGGGAACGCGCGGAAAATCAATTTTCAGAAACTCTTTGTAGGTTTCCCGATAGGTTGGTGAGTGCAGCACAGCGTAGATGTAATCGAGCAGGTCGATCGGGGCAAAGGTTCCTTCTTTGTCCTGTTTTTCGGGTGTGAAACTCAACCCAAGTCCGGTCGCAATTTTTTTGACGATTTTTGAATCGAGGTTGGGTTTGCGAGAAATTATACCATCGAGATCAACTTGATTTGTATCATCATATTTGTATAAAGGGAATAGATTAATGCCACCCCTACGAAATATATTTGCATCAACTGGTCTTTTAGAAACTGTTGTTAAGCACCAGTCTATATCCCCAACAGCAAGACCTTGTCTGCCTATTCCGATTATAATATTATCTTTCTCATGTACATGATCTAACAATTCTCTTCTTGGGTAATCCATCATAACATCACTGAAATAACAGTACCTATTGTCAAATGGTCTATAGTTACAAAGTGATACTTTATTTAACCAATCAGAATCATTCTGAATTTTCTTTCTTGCTTCCACAAGCTTCCAATCTCGATTATCATTAATCGCATATTTTTTTTGAAGATCATGTTCTTTAATTAATTGATTCCTTAAATCATTTGCTCTAATTATTATTTCTTTTTTATCAAAACTTATTGCAAAATCATCTCGATGGGTTTGAAAGCCCATAACATTTATTTGGAACAAACTCGTAGGATCTATGCCATGTTCATATTTAAGAAGTAAATCTTCATCAATATCTTTAAATAAATAATAACTCTTAAATGGGTTGATTTTTTTAAATCCAATAGAGGATAAACTTTCATTCTCTAAATAATTGTATTTGTATTTTCTCTTGCCAAATAGATCATAATGGTAAAGAACTCCCAGTTTATTTGTCTGAGATGCCTTGTTTTTATTTTTTACAAACAAATTAATGGAAACGCCTTGTTGAATATCAAAAACATTTTCATCCGGTGAACCGTCCGGAGCCGTTTCTTTTTTCTTGCTGTTTCCATGAAGATCAATCGTGTAAATTTTATCGTATGTTTTCAACAGATTCCATCTCATTCCCCGAAATGTTGGGTTATCAAGAAATCCATGCGGATTAATAAATGCCAAAACCCCTTCCCCATTTTTTTCTATAAAATGCTGCCCGAAGCGCATAAATTTCACGTAATCATCATTGATCCATTTGGGATTTCGTTCTTTTAATTTTTCCTTTCCACCCGGCTCTTTTTTGTAATCTTCCATCAGGTTCATAATCCACTCTCCCTTGTTCTGGCTTTCACCACTGTACGGCGGATTCCCAAACACCACCATCACAGGAGTATCACGTTTGATGTGGTTGGCTTCATTGGCTTCGTCACTAAGCCATCCGGCAAAGAGAGTTCCGGTATCGGGGTGGTGCTCTTCGAGCGAGTTGGTCAAATACACCCGGAACCGCTGAGTGCTTTCACGGTCGTAGCCGGTTTCTTTTAAGAGCAGATCCAGCTTCAGGTGGGTCATGGCATAACTGGCCATCAAAATCTCAAACCCGTTCAGGCGGGGGATGAGGTGGTTCTCAACATAATCAGGCCAGATGCCCTGCTGTCCTTCAAATTTTTGGTAAATCTGTTTGATGACTTCTGCCAGGAACGTCCCGGTTCCGGCGACTGGGTCAAGCAATTGTACTTTGTGCACTTCCCGTTCTTCGAATACCATATTATCTTTATGGCGCTTGTCATGCGTAGGTACTTTCACCTTCACAGTTGTTTTGGAGGTGTCGGCCAGGCCATCTTTCAGGCCAAATTCTGTTTTCAGAATATCATCTACGGCTCTTATAATGAAATTCACCACCGGATCGGGGGTGTACCAAACCCCTCGTTTTTTACGCAATTTGGGATCGAACTCGGCCAGGAAGGTTTCATAGAAGTGAATAATCGGGTCGGTCTGTTGTGTTGATTTCCCAAAGTTGTTCAACAGCCCGTCTACGTCCGTTGCGCGGAAAATATCGGCCAGGGCATCCACAATCCAGTCAATCCGCTCGTCAAGGTCGTACCCGGCAATGTACTGAAACAGCTTTCGCAGAAATGGGTTTGATTTGGGAATCAGACGGGCAGCTTCAAACCGGGAGAAGGTTTCGAGGTTCTTGTCGTGTAAGCGGGCGGCAAACATTCCGTAGGCGATGGTCTGAGCGTAAATATCGGCAAACTCTTTTTCGTCAATGTCGTGCATTAGCACGTTCTGAAAGGCTGAAAGCTGGGAGCGAAGTGACGTATCCGATCCTGTCCTGCTTTCATCTTCATTCAAAGCCTTTTCAATAATTTCGGAGAGCAGCCGCGCTCTGGCCGCCATCATTTTGGAGAGCCTGGAGGCCGATTTGATCGTCTGCAGGGAGTGTGTGGCAAAATCGTTGATCATCTGCCGGAACTTCTCTTCATTCTCTGGCACCGCCCGGACTGAATCCCCGGCAATCTCTGCCAGCCGTACAGATACGACAAATTCACCTTCTCTGTAAAAGTGAAAATCGAGATAATCTGTAAAAATAAGATTATCCAGCGATTCTTTATACCGGCTAAACTGTTCTTTGTGCTTTTTTCCGGTCAGAGGTTCCCCGATATCTTTTGCCTCGATATATCCAATCGGAACGTCTTTATGGGTAATAATAAAATCCGGTGCACCGCACTCGATTCGTGCCGGTTCATTGGTTACCAGTACATTTTTCAGCATCGCTTCCAGCAGGTTTTGTAAATCCCCCCGGTAGCTGTGTTCCCTTGAAATTCCTGTTTTGTAGCGCTGATTAACGTTTTTAATGTACTCCGATATGGTCATGTAGCTGTATGTCTTTGAGTTAGGCCGTATGGGAAATTAATTTACAAATAAGCTACTATAACTTTTTAGATTTTCAAGTTGCGATTAGTATAGATATTGGCACATCGTAATTTGCATATTTTCTAATTTAACTACTTCTGAATGAGCAGAATAACTTAGAAATTACATTATCAGAATGTCTGTTCATTAATCCTTCAACTTTATATTCAATCAGCAAAAAATCCTGTTAAGCCATTCAGTTCTGGGGTTTTGTACTAAAGATGATGTGAATATAGGCTTTGGAAAGAGATTGTGGCATCGATTTGAACTTGGTTAAGGATGACGCTCCTTCAGAGCTATTTTAGGGTTCCTGCATATGGCGCAGGGCGCTGCCCTGCGTTGATGCTGATGCCCCTTTAGGGGCTTTTCAAAAATTGGATTCTACTTATATGAACCAAAATGAGCCAATGCCTTACAGTTTTTCTTGCCGAATTCTGAAAAACAGTGACAGGCCATAGACAGCCCCGAAGCGGGCGGAATCACCAACACAGGGCACCGCCCTGTGAACATAGACTAGCGGGCGGCAGAAAGCCCCGAAGAGGGCGCAAGCCTACTGTTGTGTCAAGTCTGAAGTTTCGTAAGCACCGAGCGCAGCGATTCCCGTGAAACGAAACCCGCAAAGTTTTTTTTATTTAAAATCTTCCAATTCTGAAGAATGTGACAAATACAGAAAGGAAACTTTGCCCCAAAGTGATGCCCTTGGCACGGGTTTTACCCGATGATTTATCGTTAACACGACATTAATCTTTTTTTCACAAAAAAGAATTGATTGGCTTTATTGTTATCTCCATCAGTCCAGTTCCTTTAACAGACCGCGGACATCAAACGGATCTGTAACCATCTCTATAGTTCCATCCTCCAGGTAAGTCCATTCTTCCTGAGGCCTGTCGCGGTACAGCTCCACACCATTTCCGTCCGGATCATTCAGGTAGATCGCTTCGGAAACACCGTGATCACTCGCCCCGGAAATCGGGTAGCCGTGGTCAATAAGTCGTTTCACGATCACGGCCAGGTCTTTTCGTGTGGGATAGAGAAATGCGGTATGATAGAGTCCTGCAGCACGCAGAGGTGCCGGAGACCCTCCCTTGCTGTGCCAGGTGTTCAGCCCGATGTGGTGATGATATCCGCCGGCCGATAAAAATGCTGCCTGGTCTCCATACATGGTGGTCAGTTCAAACCCAAGCAGATCGCGATAGAACTTCAGAGCTTTATCGAGGTCGGTTACTTTCAAGTGTATGTGGCCGACTGTGGTACCGGCTGGTGCTTTATATGTTGTAGACATATCTCAATTAAAAATTAAACTACTATTCTTTTTTTTAAAATCATTAATCATAAATCTGTCCTCATTATGAAGAGCCTGCCCCGACCATTCGTGGAGGGGCTGGGGCTGACATTACACATAATATTATTATATAATACATAAAGTATTGTAGCGCAACGATTTTATGCGTTCGTTGGATTTTTTGTTCATTTTGGCTTGATCCAAAACGAACCAAAAGATCAAGGCTGTGAATCACCTGGCGGCGGGTGCTGCCGGGCGACGGAAAAATTTTGCCCAAGGCATCCCTTTGGGGCAAGGCCGATAGAACTTAAATTCCCTCTTAACATTAATTTACGGCTGATGAAATTTTTCTATACGTCACCCATCAGCCACCCTGTTCCCGCCAATTGATTCAAGGCCGGGCAAAACTCAACTAATAAATTGAAATAAACTTAAATATGACTTTTTGGACAGCCTAAGAGTTAATTTCAATCTATCAACCATTTCGATCTGCTTTAGCAGTTCCCGTCCGGCCCGCAGAAGGCGGTATCATCACTGTTAAGAGATTGAATTCCCATCTCCTCCTTTACTTTTTCAAGAGCTTGAACAAACACCTCAACAGGCTGTGCCCCCGAAAGGGCGTATTTTTGATTCAGGATGAAAAACGGGACTCCCTGAATTCCCAGTTTTCGTGCATTTTCAATATCTTCGCGGACTTCTTTCTCAATGGTATCGCTCTGCAGCGCGTTGCGAACTTCATCATCTACCAGTCCGGCCTCCCTGCCCGTTTCAATGAGATATTCTTCATCATCTATATTTTTCCCGTCCGTAAAATAGCCTTTAAGAAGGTTTTCCTTCACCTCGTTTTGGACATTGCGGTTTTTGGCAAGATGCAGTAAACGGTGTGCCTTAAAGCTGTTAGCCGGAACGGTTTGATCAAAGTCATAATCCAGGCCAGACTCTTTCGCCCTCTGCTCCATCTGTTTGTGAATCTGTAATGATTGCTCCGTGCTCCACCCTTTTCGTTTGCCAAGCTCTTCATAAATGGTGGCACCGGAATTGGTTTGGGCATCCGGAGCCAGTTCAAAACTGTGCCAGACTACTTTTACAAACTCCGTTAATCCAGACTCTTCAAGGGCGTTTTCGAGGTTTCGTTTTCCGATGTAGCAGAATGGGCAGACAATATCTGACCATACATCTACAAAAATAGTATCTGTTTTTTTCCCGGGAGTTATGTTTTTAAGTTTACTCATAAGTACGTCCTGTTTTATTGTCTATACTCCTGGTGTTTGCACCTGTATTCCAGTGTATTTTGTTTGCTCAATTAATGATGTGTTAATGTCTGACTGGAAAAGCATTTCCTGAATACTATTCAGTGCACTTGTATGTTCAGAGATCAGAATGATATAACCAGGTTTATTTTTTGAAGAGATCATTCCGACTACTTTGGAATTTGGAAAGTGTGACTCAACATCTTTCAGGTCAGTTTTTCTTTCACTTTCCAGTGCTACAACTACGGTTTTCTGTGTAGCAACGTTTACTATTTTTTCGGAGATCTCTTTCAGTGTATCCGTATTCATTGTAATAAAAATGATGTCTGCCTCCCAGCTCGCCTGGTGTGTGCATTCTAAACAATCAACGTCAGCCCCATCAACAGATTTGTTGATCTCATCAGAGAGT
Organism: Balneolaceae bacterium; assembly: GCA_020832285.1. Taxonomy (GTDB): domain Bacteria; phylum Bacteroidota; class Rhodothermia; order Balneolales; family Balneolaceae; genus Rhodohalobacter. The sequence goes on along the minus strand of JAFIFB010000125.1, from coordinate 7,798 downwards.
AACCTGGCTTCGTCACAATTATCATCAAAAAGCAAAAGCCTGTAGTTTCCTTTACACAATCCTTTTGCTATGGATGTACCGGCCTTACTGCTGCTCCCGATAATTGCTATGGTCTGTTTTGTAATGGGTGACATATTTTTTTGCATTCAGTTTCATTTTGCTAATACAAACTTAAGGCGAAAAAGCTTCCTTCACATTGATATGTGCTAAGAAAAACCCTTGATATATATCAAGAGATCAGAATTGAGAAATTACCCCATTTTTTGATTTAGAAATCAAATTTACCGACCTCGCATGTATTGTCCTTTTGACACCAAAGGAAAAAAGTCAAGGCTATCATGCCCCTAAACAAGTAACACACTTGTCGTGATTTATTGACTGAAGAGGATTTTTGTTAACAAAGCCCTGAAAGGGCGCCATAACATAGCCCAGGGCACAGTGAGCCAGCCTACGCTAAAGCTTCGTATGGCAGGCATCGCGAACGACGCCCTGGGATAAAATGTAACATAAAAACACCCCGAATAGTTACAACACTCAGTTTCGAGGGGTTGTCATTGGAACCCGGAAAGGAAAACAGTTGGCAGATTGATGCAAAAGGGTAAACTGAACCGAATCTGTCAGGGCAGGTAAGAGGGGGCGATAAAGTAGAAATCATATCAATTTACCTGCAACAATTCCAGCAGAACCTTCTCTCATTTATAAAAAAGGCACACCCACTTATTCAATCCAGTGTCACAAATACAGACAAACGAGGTTCATTATTCACAGCTCTGCTTTTATGCCCGCGGCCTGTGGTATCCTCTGCAAGTAATATGTCACCGGTTGAAAATCGCCGAACTGTTCCATCTCCGATCTCCACATCAACCGCACCATCCAGCATAATGATATACTGCCGCTGAGGTGCGTTATGCCAGTCATAATCATATCCAGGCCCCGTTCTCCGGAAAATGATACCGGTAGCATCAACCTTTTCAGAGAGCTCACCGATATCGCCGGCATTTTCGAGTTCGATCTCCACTTCTTCAAAGTGAGATTCATTATCGGTACCAGTGTATAGTCGAGTAATTTTCATTGTCAGAATTTATTTCAGAGAAGTTACCAGAAAATTTTAAATTCAATCTAAGTAAGAATAGTGAAAATATAACTTTATGAATTACAATACGTGGAAATCGGTTGAGATATATTATAACCGGTCTTGAATCGGTTGGCGGGAACACCTGTTCTTCGAAGCCTCGGCGTAGTAGAAGGGTGGCTGATGGGTGACGTATAGAAAAATTTCATCAGCCGTAAATTAATGTTATGAAGTGATTTGAACTAAATTGGCCTTGAAATTTTTCCGTCGCCCAGCAGCACCCACCGTTAGGGAAATGTTTTTAAAAGTGGGGTAACTCCTGTTATTACAGAATTATATAATCCTCACCTCTTAGAAAAAAAGGTTCATAATTTTATTTCAGGCAAACGCTTTTCAATCATTTCCCTTTTTGATTCGAGCCAGGGAGGCAAAACAAGTTTCTCACCCAGTTTATCGGGATCCTCGTCAACATCATAGCCCGGGCCATCGGTTGCTATCTCAAACAGTACTCCGCCCGGTGTTTGGAAATAAACCGAGTGGAACCAGTGCCGTTCTATAATATCAGATGGATTAAACCCCATCTCAATCACTTTTTCACGCAGATTGTCCAGCTCTTCATCATCTTTCGCACGGAAGGCTACATGGTGGACGGTTCCACGGCCATTTGCTGAAAGTTTCGGTTCTCCCTCCTCAATAATAACCGATCCTCCGATTGGAGCATCTGTAGTATAGAGCCAGGCATTATCCTTTTGACCGCTTTCCTCAAATTCAAAAACGCTTTTTAATATCTCGGCTGTTGACCCGTGTTCCTGCAGCCTCAGTGTCGTTCCCTTAAATCCCCGTATTCCGTATTCGGGCGGTACGGTGCCTTTTGTCCATCCGGGCATTTCATCCACCTTTTCATCAAAAACCAGTTCCAGCTGCAGTCGGTCAGGATCTTTAAAACCGATCGCCTGCTGACCAAACCAGTCATAGGGACCATCGAAGTCGATATCTGATCCCCCAAAATGTTCAACCCAAAAATCAATAGAGTTGGAAGGCACAGCAAACGCCACTTTGACGGCCTCACCCAAACCGGGTTTTCCCTGCCGTGCCATCGGCCAGGGGAAAAATGTAATTCCTGATCCCGGTGAACCATTCGCATTTCCATAAAACAGGTGGTAGGTACTGGGGTCGTCCTGATTTACTGATTTCTTTACCAGGCGCATACCCAGTGATTTTACATAGAAATCAGCATTACGCTGAGGATCTCCCGATAGTACAGTAATATGATGGATACCTTTATTATGTTTTTCCATTGGATTTTGATTTTACTTATAAGTTTATTTGTTTAATGTTAAACTAATAAATTATTTCTTCCCTTAAATTGACATATATCAAGAATGTCAATATCTGCCTACTTCCTAACGGCTGAAGTTCGTACGAACCCGGCTTAACGTCTCCGGGCTAACTCCCAGGTATGAAGCTACCAGGTTCAGGGGTACGCGATTCAGAAACTCCGGACTTTGCTCAATCAGGCGGGCATATTTTTCATCGGCAGTAAGGCCTAACGCATTTTCTACTCGTTGTTGCAGCGCTACATACGCATTCTGAATAATTATACGATGATAACGTTCGTAAGCAGGAATTTCTTCCAGCAGCTTTTCGTGATTATTTTTATCCAGAACCAGCAGCTCACTATTTTCCAGAACCTCAATATTTATCCTGCTTGGAGTATTGGTGAAAAAGCTTTCCAGGTTTGCCATCCACCAGCCATCAAAAGCAAACCGAATCACATGCTGATTTCCTTTTGAATCCACGGAGTACGAGTAAAGTGCTCCCTTTTCTACAAAAGCCAAATCCCTGCAAATATCTCCCTCCTGAAGCAGGAATTGTCGTTTGAGCATCCTTTTGGGCCGAAAACTGTTTTTGCACAGTTCCCACTCCTCATCAGTTAATTCGACATGCTCATATAAGCTTTCTTTGAGCCGTTCAAACATAAAAAATTGCTTCGTGTTAAACCGGATTTCTCACCAAGAGATTTTTTCCTCACTAAGGCGAAGATAAAATGGCAGCGGAAACGTACCTGAGTACGTTGAGCACGACATTTTAGCTTCTGCCACGGGCATGCCTTTGGCGAACGCAGCTGATGAGAAAATGTCGCAGAAAAATCAGGTTCTATTGTTTTAAGATACCAAATTTGAATCATAAAGTATTACATATCAAAAGGTTTCATTACGTTTAACATATTTACTGTGAGATATCCGGGTTAAACGTTTCACCTCCAGAAATTACGCCGAAAATCAGGAAATAAAAAAACGGATATCCCAATCAAAATATCCGCTTGACTCTATGATTAAGCAATTTTCGTGTCAAGCCCCTAAACTTGCCCAAAAGCCTGCTCTTCGAAGTTTTAACGTAGTGGGTAACGTAGTAGAGCGGGGCAATACTATTTTGGGATGATCCCGGGTCGGCCCGTCCGATGACACGACACTATTAATTATTGTTGCACAAACTGCACATTCAGCTGAAGTTTAATTTTATCGGCCACAACCACGTTTCCTGCTTCAGTTACGGCATTCCAGGTGAGTCCAAACTCTTTTCTGTTGATTGAGCCTGAAACCTCAAACCCTGCCTTGGTCTGTCCATACGGATCGCCCACTGTACCACCGTGAACCACATCCAGCACAACTTCTTTGGTTATGTCACGAATTGTCAGGTCACCGGTTACTTTGTATTGACCGTCGTCAACCTTATCAAATTTCGTCGACTCAAATTTAAGCTGAGGAAATTTTTCTGCATTGAAGAAATCGTCTGATTTCAGGTGCTGATCGCGATCATTATTATTGGTTGATATGCTGTCGATATCAGCAGTAAAACTTGCTTCGGCATTTTCAAAATGGTCATCATCTGCTTCAATTTGCCCGTCGAATGAGCCAAAATTTCCGGTTACGGTTGAGATAACCAAATGCTTCACTTTGAATTGCACTTCCGAGTGTGTCGGGTCAATCTTCCATAATGTTTTTGTTGTGGTAGTTTTTTGAGATAATTGAAATCCACTTCCCGAATAAGGTTGTGTTTGCTAAGCCCTGAAAAGGCGCCATAACAAAGCCCAGGGCACAGTGAGCAAAGCCGGGACTTTTCCGGTAGATCCTAATGATTTAAACTAAAATTGGTCTCCTGAACCCGCTTGACTCATAACAGTTTGATTTTGTTGAATAATTTATTAAAATATCTGCAGAGATATTCTTCAAGCAGTTAAAAGCAAATTCAAAAATCACATTTTTCTCTCCCTCTTTTAACTTTTCTGTTATGAAAAAACTGACAACTCTGTTGATTCCCTTCCTTGTATTAATGGTTTCATGCAGCGATGAATTCAGCTCCTCTCAGTCCGATCACATCACAGAGATTTTCGATGAAATTCACATTTCCGATGAGACAAATCTTTATTCCGACCCAAGAGGAAATCCGGTCAGTGGCCATTTAACTTCTTTTTTTGATGATGAAACCCGTCAGACCGATCTGAACTTCGAGAACGGAATGATCTCCTCCGGCTTTATTTGGAGTGAAGACGGAGTTCTCCGGATGAAGTACCGTTATGAAGATGGTTATTATAAACAGACCATATTAAATGAAGACGGTCAGCCTGTTGCCGAATTTCTATTTGACGACAATCCGGTCAGCCCGGCAGGCGCAGCCACATGGTTTGATGACGGCACTCTCTCCCTGCAATCGAACCGGGAAATTTCAAGAATGTGGCACGAAAACGGCCAGTTAAAAATGGAATCTGAGCTGATTGACGGAAAAATCGATGGAAAAGTAATTGCATGGCACGATAACGGAAAGATAGCAGCCGAAAGCCACTTCAAAAACGATAAACAGCACGGTACATTTAAAGAGTGGGATCAGGAGGGCAACCTGATTTCAAAAAAAGTTTACGAAACAGGAATGCCGGCCGGCCCTCAGCTAACCTGGGATTCTGACGGAAACCTGATAGAGGAGAAAATGTATCAAGACGGCAAACCACACGGAACTCACAAAAAATGGGACTCCGATGGAAACCTGCTTGAAAAAAGACTATTTGAAGATGGATCAATCGTAACCACCCGTACAACGGGTCGCTGACCCGTTATTGATGATCTTAGCAAACCCCTGAGCTGTACGAAAGAATGATTCATCATCCCGATACCGTAGAAGAGATGATGTTGTATCTAACTCCGGAGTGCCGGACAGGCTGCCCACCGTACAACGGGCAGCCTGTCCGTTACCCACATCTTCGCACAATAACTCTTTCCCCTACTGACCATAATCAAAAATCACCTCCCCCAACCCACTTCACCTCTCATGCAAAATTCCGAGGTGCCGGGCAAGCTGCCCGGCGTACAACGGGCAGCTTGCCCGTTACCCACATCTTCGCACATAAACATTTTCCCTACTAACCATAATCCAAGATCACTTCCCCAACCCAACTCACCTATCATGCACAATCCCGAAGTGCCGGACAAGCTGTCCGGCGTACAATGAGTCACCGACCCGTTATTGATGATCTTAGCAAACACCTGAGTTGTACGAAAGAACGATTCATAATTTCGAAGCCATAGAACAGATGATCTTAAATCTAAAACCGAGGTACCGGACAGGCTGTCCGGTGTACAACAGCTACCTGCCCGTTACCCGGATTTTTTGCTCAAAAAGATTGTTGTCTTTCAAAAAAACTCTGCTTTACTTAAACTGTTCAACTCAAATCAAGAAAATTTGTTATCCATGAACAATTTTTGGCCTGCCCTTCTTTATACATTCCTGCTCATCGCAATTACTTCCTGCAGTGATGATCCCCGATCAGAACGCGAACAGGAGACACCATATGAAACCCTCGGTTACATTGAAATACTGGACAATGAACTTGAAAATGTACTGAACACAGACGCTGAGCCTGAAATTATTGGCGAAGGGTTTGAGTGGTCTGAAGGGCCTGTCTGGGTGGCGGAGCATGGTTTTCTTCTCTTTTCCGATGTACCTGCCAACACCATCTACCGGTGGACAAAGGAGTCTGGCGTGGAGCCTTACCTTGAACCATCGGGCTACACCGGCTCATCCGGCAGGGGCGGTGGTATCGGTTCAAATGGACTGATTATCGGGAATGATGGTGAACTGATCTTATGCCAGCACGGCGACCGCAGAATTGCCCGTATGGATGCCCCGCTGAATCACCCCTCACCAGAATTTTCCACCGTTGCCGACAACTATGACGGGCTGAAGTTTAACAGTCCGAATGATCTTATTCAGCACAGCAACGGAAATGTCTATTTTACAGATCCTCCGTACGGCCTTGAAGGGTATGCTGATGACCCGGCCAGGGAGATGGAGATCCAGGGTGTTTTCCGGGCTGATCCGGACGGAAATGTCACCCTTTTGACGGATGATTTGAGCCGTCCAAACGGCCTTGCTTTTTCACCTGATGAAAGCCTGCTCTACGTGGCCAACTCCGATAATAACCGTTCAATATGGATGGTATATGATGTAATGGAGAACGGAGATATTGAGAATGGACGCCTGTTTTACGATACCACTGAATATGTGGGAACGGAACCAGGCCTGCCCGATGGCATGAAAGTGCGCAGTGACGGTTACATTTTTGCCACAGGTCCCGGTGGTGTCTGGATTTTTACACCGGATGGACGGCCGCTTGGTCAGATCAAAACCGGTGAATTCATTTCAAACCTCGCGTTTGATGAAACCGAAGAAACCATCTACATGACTGCCAACAACTATCTGCTGAGGCTCCGCCTGTAAACCGGGACTCATGCCAGTCTCGATTAAAACTGGCTTCATAAAAACAGAAGGCCTGAATGGTAATTTTTTCTGAACAAATCCAATAAACATATTCTAATTCAATTGTTTCCATGAGCTGCTGCGGACATTGCCGGGATGCTGGAGACTTCTTCAATGAACGTACTGCAAAAAAAGAGATGCGCCGGTACCTGAGAAAAGGTCCGAACAAATCCACGCGCCTTTTGCTGGAGGCCATCACCAGACAAAGTCTTCATATTCATAGCGCCTCACTGCTCGACATCGGCGGAGGTATCGGGGCCATTCAGCTGGAGCTATTCAAAAAAGGACTGGGCAGATCGGTTAATGTGGACGCTTCTGCAGCATATCAGCGCATCTCCAAAAAAGAGATAATAAAACGCAGCCTGGAAGATAAGACTGAATATCATTTTGGGGATTTTACTGAGTTGGCTCCGGATCTGCCTTCTGCCGAAATTGTAACCCTGGACCGCGTGATCTGCTGCTACCCCGATCTTGAGAAACTGCTCGACCGTTCCCTTCAGAAAGCTGAAAAAATGTATGCGCTTGTTTTCCCCCGCGAACTATTCTATATCCGCATCGGAATAAGACTTGGAAACCTCTGGTTCAGGCTTCGAAAAAGTGATTTTCGTACCTACAAGTATCCATTTCAAAAAGTGGATTCCATCATACGTAGTCACGGGTTTACTATGAACAGCCACGAAAAGACATTTATTTGGCATGTATTAATCTATGAAAAGTAGAATCATCAGATTGGTGGCAAAAAAATATTGGCCACTCACAAACAAATATATAAACTCAGTAGTGTCCGGTTAAAAGTCAAAGAGTCCCAATTGGTTACGGGATTGGGGGTTATAATCCGTGAGTGATTCATCGGAAAATAGCTGTTTAAGCGTCATACGGCCCAATATAGCCACGCTGAGAATTTGCATCATTGTG
>JAFIFB010000122.1 GCA_020832285.1 Balneolaceae bacterium | reverse complement strand
AGCAACCAGCAACCAGCAACCAGCAACGCTGACAGGAGTTATCGCACGCAGTCAGGTTTTCACCCTTTGGCATAAGAGAATGAACGGCCCCTGACCGGATCACCGGCGAGGCAGCGGTGCACAGTGGAGCTTAACTTTCATAAATCAGAAAATTCGGTCAAAAAAGTAGAGAGTGCCATAAAAAAATCCTTTCTTGTGCTACTTTCATGGTACTACGGAATTTTGTAATCAGATAATGTGAAATATGGCGAAAGGAGCAGTAGCAGCAGGGCATAGCGAAACGGCAAAAGCTGCAGAAGAAGTACTTCTTGACGGAGGTAATGCGTTTGACGCTGTAGTGGCGGCTCATTTGGCGGCTTGTGTGGCCGAGCCGGTGCTGACGTCTCTTGGCGGAGGGGGGTTTCTTATGGCCAAAAAAGCTGATGGAATGGAAACCGTTTATGATTTTTTTGCACAAACCCCCGGTCGAAGAAACCCGGAACCGCACTTTTTCCCCATTTCGGCCGATTTCGGAACGGTACAGCAGGAATTTCACATCGGGGCGGGATCTATGGCGGTGCCCGGTACAGTAAAAGGAGTGTTTGCGATCCATGAAGACCTTGGCACGTTACCGATGAAACGTCTTGTAGAACCCGCTGTAAAACTTGCACGAAACGGTATACAGATGAATGCCTTTCAATCCCGTGTACTGGATGTGGTGAAGCCGATCTACCTTGAATACCCTGAAGCAAAAAAAACTTTTGCCAGTCCCGGTATTCCCGGCCAACTTGTGCAGGAAGGCGATCTCTTAATACAGTCGCTGAAGGCAGACCTGCTGGAGGCAATCGCCATCGAAGGTGAGGCTCTGTTTTACATGGGTGAAATGGCGAAAAAAACGGCCTCTATCTGCAGAGAGGAGGGCGGACATCTTTCCGAAGCCGATTTCCGGAATTACAGGGTTATCAAACGAAAGCCTCTTGTGGTACGATACAGAAATTGCAGGCTATGTATCAACCCGCCACCTGGCTCAGGGGGAATTCTGGTGGCTTTTGCCCTTAAGTTGCTGGAAGAATTACCTGTACAAAAACAGGGTTTTGGATCTGTGGAGTATTTAAATCTGCTGGCAGAAATTCAGGGTTTGACTGAAAAAGCTAAAGCAGACGCATTTGTTGAAGGGGATGATGAGGCCAATATTCTTGATCCGTCATATCTTGAAGAGTACACCTCGGAGGTCATGGGTAAATTCCCGGCATTGAGAGGAACTACCCACATCAGTATTGTTGATCGTGATGGAAATATGGCCGCACTCAGTACCAGTAATGGGGAGGGCTGCGGTATTATGATTCCCGGTACGGGCGTGATGATGAACAACATGCTTGGGGAAGAAGACATCAACCCGAAAGGTTTTGGGAAATGGCCGCTGAATGAACGAATGACTTCCATGATGGCACCCGGTATCCTGGAAATGGGTAATGACAGAAAAATTGCGTTCGGCTCGGGCGGCTCGAATCGAATCCGGACTGCTATATTGCAACTGCTTGTGAACCTGGCTGATTTTGGTATGTCACCTCAGGAAGCGGTCCGATCACCCCGGATTCATTATGAAAGGGGACTGCTGAACATCGAACACGGTTTTGACTTGAAGGTGGTTGAGGCAATGTGTGAAAGGTTCAAGGATCATAAAGTGTGGGACCGGAAGGATCTCTTTTTTGGGGGTACTCACGTAGTAAGTATTGATCCGGGCGGTTATTCGGGATTTGGGGACCCGAGAAGAGGAGGTGTTTCGGTAATTGTAAATTGATCTGTTGTGGGTCTGGTGTTGCGCGGGAAATGGGTGAATGGCTGGTGATACCAGGTTTTTCTGCGACAATTCTGATTTACGCTTTCAGTTCAGCAATCTGGAGCAGTTTTTGCAAGTCTGCTACTCGCTTTTCTTGCCCTTTTTTCGCGTAGCTGTGCATCAGGTTGCGGATACATCTGACCAGGATATCGTTTTCATCGGCTTTTTTGAGATGTTCAGAACGGGGTTCAATACCATTCTTTTTCAGGAAATAACAACATTGATTATAGGTGACAATTGTGCCTCCATCGAACGGATCGATCAGAATTTCCTGGTTATGTGTTTGGTACATCAGCATAAAATGGATCGGCATATTTACGCCATGAAAGGGAAGATTCAGCCTGCGTGCAAGAAACATCACCACCACACTCAGCATGATCGGCAGACCTTTCCTCCGGTCAATAACGCGATCGAGGCTGGCGTTTTCCGGGTTGTGATAATCTTTCGAATCACCCCGGAACCGAAGCTCGCGAAACACATATTGCAGCATGATCTGCATCTTTTCGGAAATCGATGGCGTGTAGGCGATATCGCTGCCGATGTGTGTGCTCATATTGTCCAGCTTTTTACGGTAATCATCAATTCTAAGAGTGGGTGTTCCAAATTTGCCGAGGAGCAGCAGGGCCTCTTCGAGTTGTGAGCGGCTGTCAATTCCCTGTTCCATAAGGGTGGAGAATTCTTCGAGAAGATTGCCGATCGTGATGTTGTAAATAATTTCGTTGATCGTTTCTTTATCTGAGTCTTTAATCGGCTCAGATCGGTACTGATCCAGCAGGGGCACAGCATTCTCACCCAGTTCTTCAAACCGTTTTTTAACCCCAAGCTGCACCTGCGGATCTGGATCATCGAGCAGGTAGATCAGGGATTCGATTTCACTTTTACTGGATTCTCGTTTCTTCATAGATGCTGCTAAATATTGATAATTACAATTCATCAACGAAGAAACAGGGCTGACTATTCCCGCTGATGGGTGATTTCTTGCCAACGCGATTGAATAATAGTAATAATTTGGCGAAATGTGGATAGCTGATTTTAATTCCGGAAATCTCCGCGTTCCAGACGTTCAATAAGCCTTTTTTCGCTGACCCGTTTAAAGTTTACAAGCTTATCTGAAGTGAGAGAGGCAACCGTCATTTCACGTTTTCCCAGGGCTCCGGGGGCACGGGCCACGTACCATCCTGCTGCGGCCATAGCTGCGCGAGCCGATGTTGCAGCACAGTAGGTTGAAAGAACGGTATCGGGTTTGCTGAGGGACGCCAGTTTTTTAAAAACTTCAACCGTCCACAAATCCGGATTGGCATCAGGTGAAAAAGGGTCATGAAAGATGAAATCGGCTTTGCCGGAAACTGCATTCTGCTCAAAAAGCTCATCGAAAAAGCCTGCAAACAGGTTAAAGGTGAGGTGATTTGAGACTTTAAATTGGTTCAGCCCAGGCTGAAGCTCCCCGAAAATATCAGATAGGATCTGCCTTGAGCTATTGAGAAAAGTATTATTGCCAAAGTCGAATTGAGCAGCGATTTCCGGGCTGACAGGAAAGGCCTCAACACTGTTGAAAATGACAGCCGGCGGACTTCCTGTTTTTTCCAGGTATTCGAGAACCAGTAGCAGGTTCATTCCGGTACCAAAACCTGTTTCAAAAATGGTGATGAAGTCCTGGCACTTCAGGGCAGCGGGAACACCGGGCGTTTCAAAGAAAACATGACGGCTTTCGGCCACGGCTCCATTCGGATTGTGATAGTGCTGATCAAACTTTTTCGAAAAAAGTGTGGTGGAACCGTCTTTGGTGGGTTTGATGGTCAATAAATGGTGTGATTCAGTCATCTTACCTGCATTAATCACTAATAATTTTTAATCTGCGTTTAATGTTTTTTTCTGATGGACTTAGCGATAAAACCAATCAACTATAATTTGTGAATATTGCAGGCTAAATATGAAAGAAAATATTAAACGAATAAATGGATAAATGAAAATCATATATCTCTGATTTTTATATAAATGCCATTTTGGAACTACCAGTAATATTTGCCGGTAATCCCAGTGTAATTTTTCTTTCTTTATATTTTTAGCCAGCAAAAATCATATTAACTTCAAACTCATAGAGTTAAGATAAGTATCATTTTTCTGTAATAGAGCCTATCTTATGAGCTTATGAATTCTACGCGATCACACTCCATCAACGTACTGGAAACTCCGTTTTCGACGGTTACATCGAGCGGGCACTGGTTTCATGCTACCAGGGAAACGATTAAAGATTATGTACCGGGCCTGATGAAGATCTATCCGTTTGAAGATTTAATTGGTAAAGCTGTTACATGGATCGACAGTGCCGATTCGCTTGCAATGATCCTCTTTTTTGGACTGGCCTTTTTTATTAACCCCTGGATCGCTGCAGGGGTTTCGCTGCTCTTTCATTACTGGTGGTACCATCAAAAAAGTGCCTTTGTAAATATTCCCACAACTCCGGTTCTTAAGCTTATTAACCAGGATTTTTTCCAATTACTTATGGCTGCTGTTGTGCTCAGTTTTATGGGTATTACCGGCATGTACACGGCTGTGGTACTGGGCATTATCACTTTTTTTCTGTTTAAGATTGGCCTGCTGCGCCGTCTTTGGGACAGGTTTGATGCCAAAAAAGAGAACGGTAAACTTCCGTTGAATGACCGTACACTCAAAATGGTTTTGGTAAGATATGCACTTTATCAGAACATGCCGCCTAAAGAAGTGGAGAAGCTTGACAGGTATGTTCAGCAGGCAGTTATTGATTATCACAAAAAAAAGAAAAAATGAGTGAAATTCGACTTTTCATCGCCCGGCACGGAGAAACCGAGTACAATCGAAAAGGGCTTATGCAGGGCAGGGGAATAGACGCCCCACTCAATAAAACCGGGATAAAACAGGCCGAAGCACTGGCCGGATATCTGAACCAATACCAGGTTGATCTTCTGGCAACCAGTACTCTTATCAGGGCTATGCAGACGGCAGAAATCTATCAAAAAAATACGAATGTAAGATTTCTGAAAAACTCTGATTTGGATGAAATGAACTTTGGTGATTATGAAGGAGTGGATTACAATAGTGCAATTAATGAATTAGGTGAACTTGTCAAAGCCTGGCAGAAAGGTGAGGTTTTTTTGAAAGTTCCGGGAGGTGAATCGCCCGGTGAAGTTTTTGAAAGGGCAGATGCGGCAGTGCAGAAGTACATACGCTCACTTCAGAAGGGAACTCTTGTTTTGGTTGTACACGGAAGGCTGATCAGGATCTTACTGTCGGAATGGCTTGGCTACGGCTTAAAGAATATGGAGCAGATTGAACACACGAATGGTGCTGTAAACCAGCTTATTTTTAACGGAAAAGGGTTTGAACCGGTTTACCTAAATAAAACCGACCACTTAAAAAATCTATCTTCCTGAAATCGCTGAGGCAGCTAAATGATTCATGAAAATAGCTTCAGACTGAAATTATTTATACGATGAGTGAAAAAGTAAAAAGTATGTTCGCCGATATTGCGGATGATTACGACCGAATCAACGGTATTTTGTCATTTGGTGTGCACAACGCCTGGCGTAAAAAAACAGTGTTCGAAAGCGGAGCAAAGCCTGGTGACCGTGTTTTGGATTGCGCTACCGGCACAGGTGATCTGGCAATCGAATTCAAGCAGACAGTTGGCCATGAAGGTTACGTTCTGGGCACTGACTTTTGCAAGGAGATGATTGAACACGCCCCGGACAAAGCCGATAAAATGAAACTGGTGGTAGATTTTGAAGTGGCCGATGCGATGAATCTTCCCTACGAAGATAATTCGTTCGATATTGCCAGTATTGCTTTTGGCATCCGCAATGTGGATGATCCGCTTGTTTGCCTCAAAGAGATGTCACGTGTAGTGAAACCGGGAGGCAGGGTGGTTGTTCTGGAATTCGGCCAGCCTAAAGGAATTGTGCGGATACCTTTTAAAATCTACAGCAAACATGTAATGCCTGCCATCGGTGGCTTTCTCAGTGGAAACCGTGAGGCCTATACCTATCTGCCCGAAACCAGTGCCAAATTTCCGGCTGGGGATAAATTTCTGGATTTGATGAAAGAAGCCGGGACATTCAGTAAAGAAAAGGGGGTTTCTCTAACCGGTGGCATCGCGTACGTCTATATAGGTACCGTGGGAGAGAATTAGTATATTTCTCTGCCTGTTCACCTTACACCAGGCCAGACATGAATTTAATTAATTGCCTGTTTTACACTAAAAAATAAGATGAAAAACTGAACCGATCGAAAACAGAACATTAATCTGACAGAAAACTGAATCATGAAGATCGAAGAAATTAAAAATTACCTGCCCCACCGATATCCTTTTTTACTTGTTGACAGAGTTCTGGAAGCTGAGGAGAACCGAATTGTTACCATCAAAAATGTGACCGTCAACGAAGAGTTTTTTAACGGCCATTTTCCCGGCGCTCCTATCATGCCCGGTGTGCTGCAGGTAGAGGCGATGGCCCAGAGCGGTTGTATTATGCTGATGAAAGCCCACGTGGAAGACCCTCAAAACACTCTGATTGTATTTACAGGTATCAAAAATGCAAAGTTCAGACAGCAGGTGGTTCCGGGCGATCAGCTGAAAATGGAAGTGAAACTGGCTGGCATGAGGCGAAATTTTGTTACAATGGAAGGAAAAGCCACAGTCGATGGAAAAGTGGTCTGCGAGCTTGAAGCATCAGCAGCGATTGTACCGAAAGAAAAAGCATGAGCACACAAAATAAAGATACCCGCCCTGAAAAAGTAACGACTCAGACCGTTGTGGATATGAAACGGAACGGTGAAAAAATCAGTATGCTAACGGCTTACGACTACACAATGGCCGGAATTGTTGATGCGGCAGGAGTGGACGTAATTCTTGTGGGCGATTCGGCCAGTAATGTGATGGCTGGATTCGATACCACTGTACCGATGACTCTCGATCATATGATCTACCACACCTCCTGTGTGGTTCGTGGTGTGGAACGAGCACTTGTTATTGCCGATTTGCCATTTATGAGCTACCAGGTAACGACCAAGGAAGCACTGATCAGCGCCGGGCGTATGATGAAAGAAGCCGGGGCACACGCCGTGAAACTGGAGGGGGGTGAATCGATTACTTCTACTATCAAACGCATTGTGGATGCCGGTATTCCCGTGATGGGACACCTGGGGCTGACGCCGCAAAGCATTTATAAGTTTGGCACGTATAAAGTAAGGGCAAAAGATGAGGCCGAGGCCAATCAGCTTTTGAAGGATGCAAAAAAACTGGAAGAGGCCGGCGTCTTTTCTATTGTACTTGAAAAAATTCCAACCTCGCTTGCCAAACAAGTAACGGAGTCTGTGTCCGTGCCTACTATTGGAATAGGTGCCGGATCTTATTGCGACGGGCAGGTACTCGTTATACACGATATGCTCGGACTCAACAAAGACTTTTCACCGAGATTTTTACGACGCTATGCTGATTTGCACACCTCCATGTCGGATGCTGTTGGAGAATATATAAAAGATGTAAAAACCGGTGATTTTCCGAATGAGGATGAGCAGTATAATTAAAAAATTGATCCATCATGAGTCAGCATCAGAAACCGTTAATTTTAGTATGTAACGACGATGGTATTTTCTCCCCGGGTATTAAAGCCCTTGCCGAGGTGGCCGATGAGTTCGGTGATGTGGAAATTATCGCTCCCGACCGTCAGCAAAGTGCTGTGGGTCATGCCATCACTATCCAGACACCGTTGCGTTCACGCGCCTTTCGTATCGATAATCGTTTCAATGGACAGGCAGTATCTGGCACACCGGCCGACTCCATTAAACTGGCTCACAACCAGCTCCTGAACCGTAAACCTGACCTTGTGGTGAGCGGGATAAACCACGGCAGCAATGCAGGGATCAATATTTTGTACTCCGGTACCGTAAGTGCAGCCACAGAGGGTACGATTTTGGGATATCCATCCATCGCAGTCTCCTGTACCGATCTGAGCGAAGAAGCCGATTTGATCGGTTCCCAGGATGCCGCCAGAAAAGTGATCGGGTATGTGTTGAACCACGGATTGCCGAGAGGAGTGACCCTGAACCTGAATGCACCTGCAGGTCCGCTGAAGGGAATTAAATGGGTGCGTCAGGCCAACAGCCGTTATGTGGAAGAGTTTGAGGGAAGAATTGATCCGAACAACCGCTCATATTACTGGATGACCGGAAAGTTCCAGCTTCTGGATGAAGATGACGATAACGACATTTCAGCACTTGAAAAAGGGTTTGCCTCATTAACACCCATACAATATGATCTGACATCCTACTCGCTTCTGAGTGATCTGAAAGATATTGAGCTTTAGCTATATACGTGTTTAGCAAACAACCTGACAGCACCCACCGGATCTGTCAGCGTTGTGATCAAGGTCGATATACAGATATATAGCTATAGTCGTTCATCTCACAAATGATACTTCTGCAGATTTAAAACCAATCCCTTCCAGAAATTTTCCACTTTGGGCCGTCTCTCTTTGCTGAGCTGGATTTCAATCTGTTCAAGGTGACTGACGTCGAGTGTTTTCAGATGTTTGCCCCACTTTGCGCTTTCAACTGTAACAAAAGAATCATTCACTCCCTCGTTCTGATAAATCAGCTGGTTCTGAAGGCGGTAGATAGGATTAAGCGGATGATTGGTTCCTTTTCCAACGGCAGCACTGTAGGAGAAATAAAAAACATCATCCACATCAGGAGTATTCGGATTAAACTCTTCGGTCACGTATTCCCTTGTAAGCTGTTCGACAGCTGCTACGGCATCACTTTTTTGAGCCGGGTACATGCTCTCTCCAAACCAGTCAACGAGTTCCGCCAGTTTTTCTTTGATTGTATCGGGAGCGGTAAGCACCAGTTCGGCAAGGCTTGTACCCTTGTGAGGTGCAGCCACGGTGGTCAGTGAGACTACCGAATCGGCAATATCCAGTTTTGAAATGGCGTAACGCATATCCAGGCCGCCCATACTGTGAGCAACTACGTTCATTTTTTCATAACCGTACTTTTTTTTGAGCTTATGGATTACTTCAGCCCACTGCTCGGCCCGGATTTCAATGGTAGCATAAGGAACAATATTTGGGGCAAATGCATGAATTCCGTAATGCCTGAGTCTCATGCAGGGATTGTGAAGCGGAGACGGGGTCACAAGCATCGAAAAACCTCCGTATCCGTGACACATCAGTACCGGATATTTCAGCTCGATAACATCAGGCTGGGGGAACTCCGACAGCTCCAGCTTTTTGAGATACTTTTTCGGTTCAATCCATTTCATAAAACAAAATTCTGTTGCAGTTATTCCAGTTCCCGGTCTGAATATAAGAAAACGGAGCGGTGCACCTTGTTATTAAATAATACATGAATTCTCAGATTCCGATCCGGGAACTCCACCCTGCCTGCTGTTCTGGCCCCGTATGGCCACAACTCCTGGTGGAGGCGATAATGAAATGAAGTTTTGGAAAAATCGGCCGGAACCCGGGCCGAATAAATATTTCGGGAGAACAGGGAATCGATCTCAACGGTACGCATTATAACCCGATCCTGTGGGAGCTGAAATTCCCGCAAAGTGAGGGTAATCAGTGAATCGAGCTGATTAGTGGATGTGAGCGAATGCATTTCACCCGGCTCGGTTTTCCACAGAAGAAGCACAGCTGCTGTGCAGGAAAACAAAAGAAGAAGAACAAGCCATGCTCTCTTTGTCATGATGTAGATTCTGATTGAAGCTTCACTCAGAAAGCGATTAACCCGCATTTCTCACCAAGAAATTTGGTTGTGGGCAAGGCGTCTCTGAAATGGTGGCGGAAACGTACCTGAGTACGTTGAGCAAGCCATTTCCGAGACAACACAGCCCACGAGCAAATTTCGCAGAATTTGACAAAGTGTTTTTTATACTATCGTTGAAAATGCAGGCTAATACATAAATAATTAATTTGGTAGTTTTATCCATAATTTTTTCTGTGAGAAATGCGGGTTAAAGAAGTTTGGTTGATTGGCCACTGCCTTGTACATTCACGGAGTGTTTTCCGGAGAAAGGCCCGATTGAATCCTCTTGCCGGGAAGAACCGAACCACCCTTAAAGGTAAGAATAGATTTGAACTGATGGCATACAGGTTTGAAAAAATTGAGAATAAAAAAGAGATCGATCTCTTTCACCATTTTCCGATTACATTATACAGGGAATATTCCAACTGGATACCTCCTCTGCGCTTTGAAATTGAAAATATATTTAATCAAGATAAAAATTCTTTTTTCGAAAAAGGGGAGTGTGAACGCTACCTGATGTTTGAAGGGGATAAAATCGTGGCCCGTTTTGCGGTGATGAATCACTCCGAAAAAGATAATGTTTTTGAGCCAAAAATGGGAGGCATGGGATTTCTGGAGATGGTCAACGACCAGAATGTAGCCGATGATTTGATCCGTTTTTGTAAGGTGTGGCACAGCAAAAGAGGGTATAAAGCATTCCGGGGACCGATCAATTTCGGAGAAAACGACAACTATTGGGGCCTTCTTATTGAAAACTTTGATGAACCACCTATCTACGGAATGTTCTATCATCCGCCCTATTACAAAACATTACTGGAAGAAACCGGTGCTGAAAAACTCGATGACCACTGGAGCTATAAACGAGAGTTTTCCATTCCGCTTCCCGAGCGGCTGGTTCGAATCACCAACCGGATTGAAAGCCGTCCCGGAGTAAAATTGAGGCCCATTAATTTAAAAAATATTGAAGAAGATGCCGAGGCGATCCGAACTATTTACAACCAGGCCTGGAGTGAACAGGATATTACCGATCGTGAACATGAGTTTACAGAACTTACACGTGAAACGGTGAATAAAATGGTAAACCAGCTCAAAAGGATTATGATTCCCGAAAGCGTATTGATAGCTTTTGTGAACGGTGAACCTGCTTCTTTCATCGTAAGTATTCCCGATTTGAATGAAATTTCTGCTCAGACCAACGGAAAACTGAAATGGTGGCATTTCCTGAAAGTATTACGAGTTCGACGGACAGCCACCCGGTTGCGGGTTGCTGTATTTGGCACGCTTCCTAAATACCGGAAACTCGGTCTTGAAGCACTTACATTTGTGCGGGGAATACAGATGACTTACAAAGCTGCGCCTCAGCTCAAACATCTCGAAGGTGGCTGGGTAAGCGAAAAAAACTGGCTGATGCAGCGTAGCCTGGAAGCACTCGGGTGCTATCACCACAAAACACACCGAACCTATCGGTGGATGATTGAGGATTAATGCATTATTAACAAATTCTTTTTCGAATCAGCCAGTATCAAACTATTTTTGATGCAGAATATTACCCAGATCATTATATAAATCTAAAAACCTCAGTTCGATTCACAATCAATTTTACTTATTTCAGTATGAAGTCTACTGCCGGCTGGCGGAGAGGTATAGAGGGGTGTTCCTCCATTTTTTGTATTTTGATGAACATCCCCCTTCTCTAAGGGGAACTTTTAAAGGCATCTTTTACGAATCAAACTCAGGTTAAAAAAATATTATTATTTGATGGAAATTAAACTATTCACTGTCGGGCCTTTCAGCGAAAATACCTACCTGATCACAAAATCTGGTGATGCCATTTTGATTGATCCCGGCTTTTTTGACCCCTCGGAGTATCGCACTTTTCATGAAGAACTTTCCAAAAGTGAGTCGGAGCTGAAGGCAGTTTGTCTAACCCATGCTCATGTCGATCACGTCCTTGGCCTGGACCGGGTGGTGAAAGATTTTGACGTTCCTGTTTATCTGAATCATACTGATCTCTATCTATGGGAAAATTTTCCGAATCAGGCGCAGATGTTCGGTTTTCGTGCTACTGGTTTTGATTTTGAGCCCGAATCGTTTCCGGAACAGAATGATTTTTCTATTGGTAATTTTTCTTTTGATGTGATCTACACCCCCGGCCATTCACCCGATCATGTCTCTCTCTATTTTGAAGAGTACAGCACACTTATTGCAGGAGATGTATTGTTCCGGGAAAGTATCGGACGAACTGATCTTTACAAGGGTAATTTTGAACTGCTGGCTCAATCCATCCGGGATAAGCTGTATACACTGCCCGATGATGTAAATGTCTATCCAGGGCACGGGCCGGCAACAACCATTGGCCACGAAAAAAAGAATAATGCCTTTGTTAAGGCATGAAGTTTCGAAAAATGAACTAAATAAGATGATCAGATTCATCCCGTATGAATTCGCTTGATGACCACGTTTCAGTTTGCAGAAGGTATATTGTTGCAAAAACCATAGCAGCGGCGTAGCTCAGGATGGTGCAAACCCGGAATTCTTATACGCCGCCTATTCTATATATTAGAACCTGTCATCTCGAATCTAAATGAACAAAGCGAGTGCATGGAGTGATCTCCTTGTACGTACGACTGATCAAGATAACGCCTCAACATACCCTCTCCCTCCAATATCAAGGAGATTTCACTGCGCTGCTTTAAACTCACTCCATCACCCACTCTCCACGTCTCTCAGTCACTTCCTCTCTCTCACTTTGACAGTTGATATGACACGATACTAATCCTATTTTCCATCCTTCATAATTTGTTCCAGGCGGCTGATCTGTTTATCGTAATGCTCTTTGCGCGAGCTGTTTTTCTTTTTGAGACTTTTGTAAGTTGAGATTGCTGCAGAGAAATTTTTCTGTTTCTCGTGAATAACCGCGAGTGTTTCAGTTACAATGTCATCTACATCTTCACTTTTTTTACTGAGGTCGGGCTGTTCACTTTCATCTGAGAGATTGGGACGCATCCGGCGGGATTCAATGGAGGAGAGTCGTGTGATTAGAGAGTCAAGGTCGCTGATCGGGTGGGGGCGGTCAAATTCATGAATTTTTCGTTTGAGCTCAATGCGTTTTTTTTCAGGCTCCCAGGCTTCGAAAGATTTTGGATGGGAAATGAAATAGTGCAGCCGTTCAATAAAACGGCTTCCGGGAGCTCTTACTTTTGCCCTCCAGGCGGCATCAATAGCCCGGTCTCTGTCGTTATTTTTCAAGTAAAGCCATGCAAGAAAAAAATAACCGATAGCACCGGCCGATCGTTTTTCAACATGGTTTTTGAGCCTTTTGATCGCATCTTCCGGATCAGTCTCAAATTTTTCGATATAACTTTTGTACGATTCTGGTATTTGGTAAGACTCTAAATCCATGCAGAATGATAAATAAGGATCGTTTAATTACCAACTACTCACGGCATCATTAAACATGTTATTGGAAATTTGTTGAAGCGCGGCTTCAGCTGCTGCTATCTCTCCGTCTACAGGATTGTCCAGAACATCATAGGTGGCACTGCCGCTGAAACTTTTACTCCAGAGCGGTTCATCGTCTGTGGCATATTGAAAGGTAGCCTGAACAGTAATTCTGATTTCATTCAGATTGGCCTGTTCATCTCCACCCACACTGAACGGACGGTTGGAATAACTCTGGATTGCTCCTTCAACATAAGCATCGGCTCCGTCTTCATCGTTTGCGAGTGAGAGACGGCTCTGGTTCACAAAACGGTTGATGAGCGCCTGGTTCAAGCGGTCACTCAGATCACCCATACCGCTTTGAGAGCGGTCCGGGAAAAACGGAATATAGATGTTTCGAACATCCGAGGGAATCGAAGTGCCTGTAAAACTGTAACTGATACAGCCTGTCATAAGAAGCAATGCAGCAGCAAGTATACCTGCAAATTTTCTACTGTAAACCATATTGATCAAGTTTTCTGTAAAGAGTTCGCTCACTGACGCCAAGCGCCTCTGAGGCTTTTCTTCTGTTCCCATCAAAACGTTTTAAAGCCTGTTCTATTAGAAATTTTTCTGCATCTTCGATAGATGGTATCTCTTTTTCACGGAAAAAGCTTTCAATATCATCGTTTTCTTTGTCATTGTCGTCCACATCATCGAACGAATCTACCGAGCGAATTCCCAGTGAAGAGTCATCCATCTGTTTTCGCAGGTGGCTCGAAATGTCATTCGGATCAATATTACGCGGAGTTGCACCGGGCAGTGCCTTGATATTCTTATCTGCTATTGTTGAATAGAGAAATTTTGCAAGCATTTTTTTCAGATCAGAAATATCCGTTCTCATCTCAACAAGGGCCCTGTAGATAATACCCATGTCGGCCGATGAACTTTCATTTTCAAAGTGTTGCTCGCGTTCCGATTTTGAAAGTACCGGAAGATTGTCAGTTGAACCGAGAAACTGTCGACCCTTCAGGTATTTCTGGAGGCGGTCTTTGTCTATAAATTGCGATTTTTCAAGTACAACAAGCTGCTCGGCTACATTGCGGAGTTCACGCACATTGCCCGGCCAGCGATATGAAACCAGCAGCTCTTTGGCTTCATCCGAAAATCCCTGGAAAACCGAATCATACTTCGATGAAAACTCGGTCACAAATTTTCGAAAAATCGGGATGATGTCTTCTTGTCTGTCGCGGAGAGGTGGTAATTTGATTTTTACCGTATCGAGCCGGTAATAAAGGTCTTCGCGAAAAGAACCATCCTTTACCAGCTCCCATAGGTCACGGTTGGTTGCTGCAATTACACGAACATCTACCGTTGATAATTTACTGGATCCCACTCTGAAAAATTCACCGCTTTCCAGTACCCGTAACAATTTTACCTGAATGTTTTTTGGGGTATCCCCAATCTCATCAAGAAAAATGGTGCCGCCATCAGCTTTCTCAAAATATCCCTTACGTGCTTCGTGTGCACCTGTAAAAGAGCCTTTTTCGTGTCCAAAAAGCTCGCTTTCAATAATTCCTTCAGGTATAGCTCCGCAGTTTACAATTACAATATCTTTGCGGCTTCGTTTACTCATTGCATGTATGGCACGGGCGGTTACATCTTTTCCAACCCCGCTTTCTCCCTGAAGCATAACCGTAATGTCGGTACCGGAAACCTGCATGATTTTATCAACAACCTGCCTGATAGCATCTGACTCTCCTAGAAGCCCGAATTTTTCTTGAAATACTTGCCTGTCCATAAATTCATTTTTTGTTCAAACCTAAAGGTAAGAAAGTTCTGATCTTTGTAATAAATCGCATTCCATAAAATTTTTATAGTGCCAAGTGAACTCTTAAGCTTTGAATCCCTTTATATTAAGCAGGATAGAAAGATACTGTATAAATTAACTGAATAAACGACGAAACGTTTCAAAAAAATAAACTTGATCTGAATTTATGTTTTGTAAAGGAACTGAAGAAAAGCTCAGAAAACATTTTTCTGTGATTTACGGTGAAGAAATGGTGGATATGTGCATGAAGAGAATTAAAATCCACATCAATAAATTTAATTTAAAACCCAGGGATAAAGTATCAGTACATGATGTTTGGACTCACGAAGATCATATTCTCATAACTTATGGAGACATGGTTCAGCCAAATATTGGAGAACCGGTTTCCAAACTACACAAACAACATGAGTTTCTGAAAAAAAAGCTCAAAGATCATATCAGTTCCGTTCATATTCTACCCTTTTTTCCAAGTTCATCTGATGATGGTTTTTCGGTGATCGATTACAGGCGGGTTGATGAACGTCTGGGGGGATGGGATGACATTGAGGAGATGAGCAAGGACTTCCGGCTGATGGGTGATCTTGTGATGAATCACACATCACGATACAGCGAGTGGTTCAAAAAATATCTCCAAAACCAGGAGCCTTACACCGGCTTTTTTATAGAGATTGATCCTGAGACTGACCTGTCAATGGTGACCCGGCCGCGAAGTTCGCCGCTGCTTACCCCTGTTCATACAAAAAAAGGTGAGAAGTTTGTTTGGTCCACATTCAGTGATGATCAGATTGATGTGAATTTTGCCAATCCCGATGTTCTGTTCGAATATCTCGATATCTTTTTCTTCTATCTTAGCAAGGGGCTTTCGGTTATTCGCCTCGATGCCGTTGCGTTTATCTGGAAGGAACCGGGTACATCCTGCATTCACCTGGAAGAAACCCATGAAATTGTAAAACTGATGCGTACGATGGCAGATTGCTTTGAGCCTGAATCAACCATCATTACCGAAACCAATGTTCCTCATAACGAAAACATCAGTTACTTTGGAGATGGGGATGAGACGCACATGGTCTACCAGTTCAGCCTGCCGCCGCTGCTTCTGCACGCCATTCTTACAGAAAATGCTACTTATCTGACCGAATGGGTGAAATCACTGGACAGACTGCCCTCAAACTGCACCTACTTTAATTTCACTGCTTCGCATGATGGAATTGGTGTGCGTCCGCTTGAAGGCCTGGTGCCTCAGGAGGAGTTCGATAAACTTGTGAATGATATCAGCCAGAAGGGCGGCTTTGTTTCGGAAAAGAAAAATGCCGATGGTTCCCTCAGCCCGTATGAACTGAATATTACCTATTTCGATGCGTTCAGCGGAATGAACGGTTCACAGTCGTTACAGGAGCGTCGATTTATGTGTTCGCAAATTATTGCAATGAGCCTGAAAGGAGTGCCAGGTATCTATTTTCATAATCTCACGGCAACACGCAATAATGTTCAGGGTGTATCTATCACAGGGCGGTACCGTACAATAAATCGAAAAAAATGGTACTACGAAGAGTTAATGAGTGAGCTGAGTGATCCTGATACATCCACACACCGGATTTTCAATAAAATGAAGGAGGTGATCTCCAAACGGAAAAAACATCCTGCGTTTCATCCATTCGGGCGCCAGCAGGTATTCGAACTCGATTCCGATCTGTTCTGCCTTCTGCGATGGGACCCGGACAAAACCGAACAGGTACTGGTCGTGGCTAACCTGACTAACAAAGTGAAAGAGGTCGATTTCTCTGATTCCCGTGTGCCGATTAAAGAGGGCAGTGAGTACAGCGATATTCTCTCGGGCGAAAAAGTATTTACTAATGGAAAAGCTGGTTTAGAGCCTTTTCAGGTTATTTGGGTAAAAGTATAAACCTGGTTCGGCTATATCGCTATGTTTCGGTCCGGCTCTTTAACTTTCTTCCGGATGAATTATTAATCAAAGTTTTGTAAAAAGACGAATTACAATCAGGCAAGAGCCGGTTCAGCGTGGTATTCTGAGATAGAACTCTTTTTCAGTGGGCGGGCCATGAGAGTTGCAGAGGTGCAGCCGGTTATTTCAACTTCTATGTAATCGCCTTTTTGATACTCTCTTCGGTCGAAAACCACCATTTTATTGGTATCGGTACGACCGGAAAGCTGCTGGTCAGACCGTTTGCTTTCGCCCTCCGCTAAAACGAGGTGACGCGTACCGATCTCCTTTTTATTGTTTTTCTCCTGAATAGCCATCTGCTGCTGAATGATTTCAGTGAGCCGGCGTTTTTTCACATCATCTGGTACATTATCATCATACTTTCGGTGAGCCAGAGTGCGTTCCCGCTCGGAATAGGCGAACATATAGGCAAGGTCGTATTCTACTATTTCCATGAGTGTCATGGTATCCTGGTGTTCCTCTTCGGTTTCATCGCAGAATCCGGCAATGATGTCAGTGGAAAGTGCAACACCCGGTATGATTGATTTCATGTTTTCGATCAGTTCAAGATACTGTTCGCGGGTGTAGGGCCGTCTCATACGTTCCAGCATGGAACTGCTTCCTGATTGAGCCGGAATGTGAATATAGTTACATAAATTGGGACGATCGGCAATCAGGTGGAGCAGGGGTTCAGGAAAATCTTTGGGATGTGGAGATGAGAATCGGAAACGCATTTCTGGGTCAGTTTTACTGGCTTCATCCATCAGCCGGGTAAAGTCGATATCCCGATATTTGTAGGAGTTTACATTTTGCCCCAGCAAGGTTACTTCTTTATAGCCTTGATCACTCAGTTGCCGAATTTCGCGCAAAATGCTTTCAAGCGGCCGGCTTCTCTCACGTCCGCGCGTAAAAGGGACAACACAGAAAGAACACATGTTATCACATCCCCGCATGATCGAAACAAATGCGGTTACACCATTTCCGCTGGTTCGAACAGGGCTGATGTCGGCATAGGTTTCTTCAAGTGAAAGCAGTACGTTGACAGCTTTTCGCCCGTCGTCCACTTCTGCCAGAAGATTGGGGATGTCGCGATAAGCATCAGGTCCTACGACAATATCCACAAGCTGTTCTTGATCGATAATCTGTTCGCGAACACGTTCGGCCATGCAGCCCAGTACCCCCACGGTTAAATTCTTTTTCCCGTTTTTGAGGGAACGGAACTCCTTCAGGCGGTTCCAGACTCGAGTTTCCGCATTTTCACGGATCGAACAGGTATTCACAAAAATAACGTCGGCCTCTCCGGCTTCGTGAACGGGAGTCATTCCCTCATCTATCAGAATAGAGTTCACAATTTCCGAATCGGCAAAGTTCATCTGACAGCCGTAGGTCTCTATGTAAAAACGTTTTTTGTTCATTACTTAAGTGAATTCATGCGTGTAAAGTTGTTAAAAAATAACCATCATTCGGCACTTTTAACAAACCTGATTTAAACTGTAGGGGCTGTTCTTGTCAGATGATGCTTACGAGCTCCACCTCAAAAATCAATACAGCACCGTATTGTGGTGCATTATTTCCATAACCCAGTGATGGCGGAACAAAAAACTGAAATTTGCTGCCTACTTCCATCAGTTGAAGACCTTCGGAAAAGCCGGGAATAACACCGTTTACTTCAAATGAAACAGGGTTGCCGGTTGACTCATCAAAAACAAAACCGTTTGTATAGGTTCCCTTATAATGGACATTTACAACGTCGCTGGTATGAGGAGTGTCGCCATCACCCGCTTGAAGAACTCGATATTGAAGTCCGCTTTGAGTAACCACAATATCATCATGCTGGGCATTGCTTGTGAGGAATTGCTCCTGGTTATCCCTTAAAAATGAATCCAGAGTGAGTTCAAAAATATGAACCCGGCCGTCACTGGTAGCCAGTTCAGTTGGAAGTACAAATTCATAGGTGGATCCTTCGTTCATTAACATAACTCCCTCGCCAAGCCCGGAAAACCTTTCCATGTCTCGGGGTACAATCATATCATAGCGGTCATCAGTGTTATAGCGCTGAGTGCGATCTAATGATTCGCCTTCATATCTGACAATAACATGATTGCTTGAACCGGGTTTGTCGCCATCACCCTCTTCAATCACCTTGTAAAGCAGACCGCTGGACGTTACCTGCACACCTTCTTCAGCACGGTATTCATCAAGAAAGTCCAGATCGCGCTGGTCATTATAAGTGTTAGTGTCACTCAGGCATCCCATTAAAAAAAAGATGGAAAAAATTAAATATGTAGCGTGTTTCATAGTGTAGGATTAAATGGTGCTAAAAAATAAAATTATAATGCTGCCGAAGCCGGCAAAGTACTGATTCTTCGCTCCAGAACTTCAAGTTTGCTTGGAAGTTCGAATTCAAAATAGTGGTTCAAATTAAAATAAAACGTTTCATTGGTATAATTATTCCAGAAATTACGAAGGTTATCCAGCTCTGGAACAAGTGTCTCAATTTGCCCGGCATCAAAGAAAAGCACTTTCCGGTGAAGTTCTTCGAGTGAATCATTTATCTCACCGGCAAGAGATACAAGAAAAGGTGAGTTTTGATTGTTTTTGTCTTCAAGAAGGTTGTGCATTCCGAAGGCATTCATACGGATCTTTCGGCAAATTCTGAGCATTTCATCCCGGTAAACCACTTTTTTCGATCCGGTTCTGTTCCTGTAGCAGGTAAAGTTACGTATCAGCTTGCGGCTTGTGGTTAATGTCGCGGATGAGGTTGCAGCAGCAAGTTCAAAAAGTTCTGAGTTCAATTGGGCCATGTTTCGGGAGATTTTCTCCAGTCGTTCAGAAGGGTCAGGTCCGCCTCTTTTACAGTGCCCAGTTCGAGTGCAACATCAATCAGTGTAGCGTAATCGGTAAGTGCGTAGAGTGGTACGCCTTTCTCTTCAAATTTTTGGTTGGCTTTATCGAAGCCGTAAGTAAAAATGCTGAGAACAGCTTTTACATCCGCACCGATAAATTGTAGTGCGTCAATCACAGAAATAGCAGAACCTCCGGTTGAGATCAGGTCCTCAATAATTACAGTTGACTGCCCCTTGTCCACCCCGCCTTCAATCTGATTCCCCAATCCGTAGGATTTCGCTTTTGCGCGAACATAAGCCATTGGTTTGTCAAGGTTCTGAGCAATCCAGGCTGCATGAGGAATACCAGCTGTGGCAGTTCCTGTGATCACATCGACTTCACCGTATTTTTCTTCGATAATCCTTGCGAACGCTTTGGATATTTCCTTGCGGATTGCAGGATAACGCAAGGTGAGACGGTTATCGCAATAAATGGGAGAGTTCCACCCCGATGACCAGGTGAATGGTGCGTTCGGGCGCAACACAACTGCGTTAATCTCAAGAAGAGATTTTGCAAGTTCTCTGGAAAAATTTTTATCTAAAATCATATTTATTAACTGTCATTTCTTCAAACAATAGGAGTCACAAAAGAAACCGTCTGAATTGATTTTTTCTAATGAATTATGAGCCGGAATCAGAATTAGGTGTTTTCAAAAATTACCGATTCACTATCAAGAACAGGCAGTCAACCCAATCCTTTTTTTTGTAGACCTGAAAATATAAGGAATATTTATTAAGAACGTATTATCACTTCGGCCGACTTTCATTGCAGCCTGTTTTTTTAGTTTATGAATTTACGATTGAAATACGATTTTATTTTAGCACCACATTTTTCAGAGTCGCCCTGTATAAAGGTAAAGAGCTGATTGCTAAATATGAATCTCTGATTATGTTCGCTGCAGGCGTTTTGAATGGTATTAAATCGATTGTTGAACCTTTTTACATGGTGTGAAGGGTTTTGAATGCATTGGGTGTATAATTTCTTTATTTTTCCAAGCTGAAAAATATTGGAATAAAAAAATGCCTGATTTATTTAAAGTAGCCAAGTTTGGCGGAACAAGTATGGCCGATGCCGCCGCAATGAAAAGATGTGCATCGATTGTACAGTCCGATCCCGATAAAAAAGTGATTGTTGTCAGTGCCACGGCCGGAACGACCAATTTACTTAGCGAGCTTGCAACCGATATTTCGGTGGAGCAGAGAATGGCCATCGCAGAACAAATACGTGAAAAACATATTGCTATTTGCTCTGATCTGGAGCATCCTGATGATGTTCTGGATGAAGTTACCAGACTTTTGGACGAATTGGCAGCGATTGCCAGTCGCAAACAGTTAATGACAGCTATGCTCAAAGATGAAATTTATTCGTTCGGAGAGCGTCTCTCATCCACCATTTTTACACAGGTTCTGAAAGAAGTAAGTGGTGAGAATATCCACTGGTTCGATGCCAGAGAAGCGATTATTACAGATAATAATTTCGGTTCTGCCGAACCGGACATCAGCGAGATCGGGCTCCGTTCAAAGGCGAATCTCGAACCGAAACTAAAAGATGCCAGAGTGGTCACGCAGGGGTTTATCGGATCGGGTAAAAACGGAGCAACAACTACATTGGGACGGGGTGGAAGTGATTATTCTGCAGCACTGTTTGCCGAAGCCCTCGATGCCGATGTGTTGGAAATCTGGACGGATGTAACCGCTATCTACACTACTGATCCGCGTATTGTGCCTGATGCAAGGCCTATAACTGAAATCAGTTTCGATGAGGCTGCCGAACTTTCTGTTTTTGGTGCAAAAGTGCTGCATCCGGCAACGATGGTTCCTGCCATCCGTAAAAATATCCGGGTATATGTAGGATCAAGTATACACCCGGAAAAACCGGGTACATGGATTGTGAAAGACACACGGCGAAAGCCGGTGATCCGTGCCATCAGCCTCAGGAGAAAACAAACCCTGCTCACGGTTCACAGTCTTGATATGCTTCACCGCTACGGGTTTCTCGCAAAGCTGTTCCAGGTACTTTCAGATCACAAAATCAGCGTAGACCTGGTAACAACCAGTGAAGTTAGTGTAGCGCTTACGCTCGATTCCGACATCCACGCACAGGGAAATCAGATTCTCAGTGACGAAATTCTTAAGGAACTTCGCACTTTCTGCGAAGTACAGATCGAAGAGAATCTTTCCCTGATCGCGTTGGTTGGCAATAACCTGGATGCTACGGCCGGACTAAGCGGCCCGGTTTTCGGTTCGCTGGAAAATGTAAATGTCCGTGTGATCTGTCATGGCGCCAGTTCTCACAACTTGTGCTTTTTAGTTGAGGAAAAAGAAGCTGAGGAAGTTGTGCGGGTATTACACGATAGATTTATAACTAAAAAAATCAAAGCTTGAAAAAACAAACAAGATATGCCGTAATCGGCACGGGAAAAACAGGAGGAACGGTAGCAGACCATTTGGGCGATCAGGCCGTTCGGTTTGATGAATATAACCGCCCTGTTCCCGAAGCATTGAAAGAAACCGATATTGCCATTATTTTTGTGCCCGGAAATGCTGCTAAAGAGGTAATAAGGGTTGTATTGGAAGCCGGGATCCCTGCCGTTTGGGGTACCACAGGATATGAATGGCCGGCTGACCTTCCTGAAAAAGTAAAGCAAGCGAACGCAAAGTGGATTATCGGTTCCAATTTCAGC
The DNA here is from genome assembly GCA_020832285.1 of Balneolaceae bacterium. Taxonomy (GTDB): domain Bacteria; phylum Bacteroidota; class Rhodothermia; order Balneolales; family Balneolaceae; genus Rhodohalobacter. The sequence goes on along the minus strand of JAFIFB010000122.1, from coordinate 40,990 downwards.
TTGGGAATGAACCTCATAAGAAAAGCGATTGCAATCTTTGGAAAAGGGTCCGGACTGCTAAAGGAGCCGCAGTTTCATATCCATGAAGTGCACCATGTTCAGAAGCAGGATGCACCAAGTGGAACAGCCATTTCCTGGCGTGAGTGGCTGGGAAAAGATGCGGTAATCTCCTCCGACCGGCAGGGCGATGTAAAAGGAATTCATAATCTGCACATCAAAACAGCCGGAGAATCTATCTATCTGAAGCACGAAGCTCACAACCGGTCGGTTTTTGCCGAAGGCGCTATCTGGACTGCCGATTATCTACTCTCAAATTCTGACATAACACCGGGTATCTACAAATTTTCTGATATCTTTGACCGCGCATACAGCGAATTATTATGACTGAGACAACACTTTGGACGGCACTGGTAACACCAATGCATGGTGATGGAAAAATCCATTTTGAAGATCTGAAAACCCTTGTACACAAACAAGAAGCGGCAGGGAACGGTATATTGATCCTGGGAAGTACCGGCGAGGGACTCGCCCTTGGGGATGATGAAAAAAAAGAGGTGGTAGATTTTGTCTCAGATCTCTCACCCGACGTGCCTGTCATGGTAGGCGTAGGCGGATTTAATCTGAAGAAACAGAAAGAGTGGATCGCCTACTGTAATCAAAAAAATACAGACGCCTTTCTGGCAGTTGCACCTCTTTATTCAAAACCGGGATTAAAAGGTCAAATTGCCTGGTTTAAGGCGTTACTGGATGAGTCTGAAAAACCATGTATGATTTATAACATACCATCGCGTACGGGCGTGAAACTCTTCCCTGAAGTGCTGGAAACACTTGCTGGTCATGATAATCTATGGGCGGTGAAGGAGGCAAGTGGCAATATTACAGAATATCAGCAGTTCCGTGCAGCAGTTCCCGGAATACCACTATTCAGCGGGGATGATGCCATGCTTCCTTTCTTTGCAGCAGCAGGATGTGGAGGGCTGGTTTCCGTTGCTTCCAACGTTTGGCCGGAGGAAACCGGATTATATGTCAAAAAATGCCTCTCTGGAGATACCCGTACTCTTTTTCCGCTCTGGACCGAGGCTGTTAAAGTTCTGTTTTCAGCTTCAAATCCTATTCCGGCCAAATGCCTGCTCAGAGAAAAAGGATGGATCACGAGCTCCGCACTCAGGCCGCCTCTTACGGAACGTGAACTATCCTCCACACAACAGCTGCTGACTATAGACGACTTAATTAAGAACTGGTATCAAAAAAATAGATAAGAAATTATATGGACTGGAAAACAATACTCGATCAGCTTGAAAATGGAACCGTTCGTGCTGCCAATCCCGATGGCGACACGTGGAAAGCCAATGTTGAGGTTAAAGAAGCGATACTCGCATCGTTCAAAGAAGGAAAAAATGTAAATTACGGCGGTATTTACGATGGATTTGTAGACCGTGACACCATCCCCCCGCGAATGTTTGATGCCGCTGATGGTGTAAGGCTTGTGCCCGGAGGTTCATCGGTTCGCCGCGGTGCCTATGTGGCAAGCGGAGTTATTATAATGCCTCCTGCCTATATTAATATTGGTGCTTATGTAGACGAAGGCACAATGGTAGACAGCCATGCCCTTGTGGGATCATGTGCTCAAATTGGTAAAAATGTTCATCTTTCTGCGGGTGTTCAGATTGGTGGTGTTCTGGAGCCTGTTGGTCTCAGTCCCGTGGTGATCGAGGATGACTGCTTCCTTGGAGCCGGTGTGGTTGTTGTAGAAGGAATTCTTGTTAAAAAACGAGCTGTACTGGCACCCGGAGTTATCTTGTCGAAATCTGTGCCGGTCTATGATTGTGTGAATGAAATCGAGTTGGAGAAAGGATCTGCTATTCCCGAAGGTGCTGTTGTGGTTCCCGGGACCCGTCCGGCCGGCAATAAATGGGCCGCAGATCAAGGTCTTTCCGTCTCCTGCCCGATCATTATCAAGTACAGAGATGAAGGAAGTGATGCTTCTCTTGAACTCGAAGATGCCCTGAGATAAAAAAATTCTGTAAGGAAATCGAATTTTTCGGTTCTTATAGATAGAACATTAATAAAAAAATGAGGAAATCATTATGAGTTCATTAAATAAAGCAATGATAATCGGAAGACTGGGTCAGGACCCGGAAGTACGTTACACACAATCTAACACAGCCGTTGCCACTCTGAGTGTTGCAACCACAGAACGGTACAAAGACCGAAACGGTGAGTTACAGGAAAACACCGAATGGCACCGGATTGTTGCCTGGGGCCGACTTGCTGAAATTTGCCAGCAATACCTTAAAAAGGGCTCGCTGGCCTATTTTGAAGGTCCTATTCAGACCCGTGAGTGGGAAGACAAAGACGGGCAGAAGCGCTACACCACAGAAATTAAAGCGCTGAACATGCAGATGCTCGACAGTCGCGGCGGCTCCGGCGGTGGGCAATCGGGCCAGAGCGGCAATCAAAAGCCGGCAGGCACTGTAGAAATCGACGACTCGTTTGATGATATGGATGACGATCTGCCATTTTAATCACAGAACTTTCGTACATTTAAAGGTGACGGTCAAAACTTTGATCGTCACCTTTTTTTGTTCATATTTCACATTATTGAATCCTGTTAACCAATCCAACGTTTTTGGAAACGATAGATGAACCTCCGGGTAGCCCTGTTGTTTTGACAATTAAATTTTTGTTTCTGCTAGTTGCTGAACAGGCGGATACACTTCATTATGGGGGGACTCTGATTGAACTGGGTGTGATGCTTGCCGGACTTTTAATAAGTGCGCTCTATTCTGGCTCCGAAGTGGCCTTCTTTTCTCTGGTAAACCAGCTCGATAAACTAAAAGAGAGTGAAAAAAACAGAGCCAAAGATGCCCTTATACATAAAATGCTTAACAAGCCAAGGCGTCTGCTGGCAACTATTCTTATCGGAAATACATTTGCCAATATTGTCAGCTCTGTTTTGGCAGCGGTCATTGCCGGGAAAATAGCCATTCATTACGGCCTCTCAATGACATTGGTTTACACCATTGAAATCGTGGTTCTCACCTTTATGATATTAATACTGAGTGAAATCACGCCGAAAATTATAGCTATTAATAATCCGCTTAAAGTAGCCCGGTGGATGAGTACGTTTATCTATGTGAATTTTATTTTACTCACACCGGTTTCGAAATTGATTGCAAACAGTACCATGACGCTTGAGAGAAATCTGCCCAAGCCCGACAATAAAATGACGGCTGAAGATCTGAAAACTATGGCCGAAATGGGTGAGAAAGAAGGCTCCATTAAAGGTGATGAGAGGGAAATTATCGAAAATGTGATTGAGTTCGGTAATACCACGGTGCGTGAAATTATGACTTCTCGCGTTAATATCGTTGCCGTTTCGGTGGAATCGACCCTGCCGGAAGTCATCGACCTGATCCGGGAAAAAGGCCTCTCGCGTATGCCTCTCTTCGAAAATGATCTGGACACCATTCTTGGGGTGATCTATTCAAAAGATGTATTGCCCTATATCAACACAGATATGGAGAAAAGTGTTATTAACTGGAAAACCATCGCCCGGAAAGCACTTTTTATCCCGGCCACTAAAAAGCTGGATGATCTTTTGCGCGATTTTCAGCACGAAAAAACCCACATGGCCATTGTTGTGGATGAATACGGGGGCACCGAAGGAATTGTAACACTTGATGATATTCTGGAAGAGATTGTGGGTGATATCGGTGATGAATATGACGAGGAAGAGGAAAAACTTTATACCAAATTTAAAAGCGGTGTATACATTTTTGATGCCAAAATCGACCTCGATGACCTTGACGAGATTATGGGAACATCTATTTCTGCCTCCGATGATGAATTCGAAACGCTTGGCGGGCTTATCTATCATCTCACTGAACGTATCCCTAATGTGGGTGAACGGGTTCAGTACAAAAACCTTGAACTTACGGTACACTCCGTAAAAAACAACCGCGTAAAAAAACTGAGAGTGAAACCTGTTTCGGCATCCAGGGTGTAATCCGAAAAAATGACACACTTTTCTGTGAAATCATCTTCGCATCCTCAAATTAAACAGAACTTTGATCTAACCTCTTTCAATACACTGGGGCTGCCTTCGAAAGCGGCCCGGTTTGTTGAGGTCTCATCAACCGATCACCTTTTAAAACTTCACGAACAGGCCTTTTTCAAAGAGAAGCTTCCCTTTGTACTGGGCGGAGGAAGTAATGTTCTGCTGAAGGATTATCTGGATATACCCGTGCTTAAAAATTCCATTTCAGGCAAAAAAGTTATTAAACAGGATGAAAATTTTGTGTGGATCGAAGCAGGTGCGGGAGAAAACTGGCACAAGCTGGTCAGCTGGGCTGTAGAGCAGGATTTTGGTGGTATCGAAAATCTGGCCCTGATTCCTGGAACTGTGGGTGCAGCACCGATCCAGAATATCGGGGCATACGGTGTGGAACTCGAGCAGGTGTTCGAATCTTTGGAACTTTTTGATATGCGTACCGGAAAACTGCACACATACCGTCGCGAAGAGTGTGAATTTGGCTACCGCGACAGTATTTTCAAACGTGAACTGAAAGGGCAGGTAATTGTTACAAAAGTGGTTCTCACACTTACAAAGACAAATCACATCATCCAATCATCCTACCGCTCTCTGAACGATTATCTCCGGGAGCACAACATTACTCAGCCGGTAATCCGGGATATTTTTGATGCGGTAGTGGCAATCCGCCGGTCGAAGCTGCCCGATCCCGCAGATCTTGGAAATGCAGGAAGTTTTTTTAAAAATCCTGTTGTAGTACGTTCTGTGCTGGAGCCGATTCTCCGTGAATATTGTGATGTGCCTTACTATGAGATGGAGGGAGAACTGGTAAAAATTCCTGCCGGCTGGCTGATCGAAAAAGCCGGTTGGAAGGGCAGGCGAGTGGGTAATGTGGGCACCTACGAAAACCAAGCACTTGTTATTGTTAATCACGGCGGAGCGACAGGTGAAGAAGTTTACGAACATGCCATGAGAATTAAAGCATCGGTGAAAAAGGTGTTCGGCATTGACTTGGTACCCGAAGTGAATATTGTTCAATAACATGACAAAAGGCCCCGAAGATTTCCTGATTAATGATCATCTGTTTCATCAGGGCTTGTCCTGTCCGCTCAAAATCCGGCATATTTTGCGATATCATGACCTGCATTCCGGGAAACCGGTATACAGGCAGCGAAACAAACTCAATCTGCGAGATGCTGTTGCTTTGCGTTTTCCAAATCGCAAGTTTACCCCGGATCATCTTGAAACCGCTCTGAAAAAGACCGGGACCTGGCTGAATGATGAAGAAGTGGCCATTTGCGGAGCTGTACTGCAATCGGGGAACCTGATCACACGCATCCCGATTCTTGTAAAAAAGGGACAGGAGCTCACTATTATTCAAATTCATGGAAAGCTTCGGAAACAGTCTCAGCGAAGCACTATCGAGACGGCGGGTAAAAAAAGAAGCACGGCTGTTTACCTGTTAAAAGCGGCTTACCGCGCAGAAGTGGTTCAGCGCTGTTTTCCCGGAATGGCTGTTGAGGTACAATTTGTATTCCCAAACAAAGACTTTAGGTCAACGGTGAGCGGATTGAACAGAGTCAGGGATTTTGGAGAAATTTCCGCCCTTGAGCAACCCAGATTTGAGGATAACCTGGAGCGCCTTTTTTCTACAGTGGATGCGACAGCGGGTGTCAGCGAAGTTTTGAACTCTGTTCCGGAATCGGTGGCACATCCAAACTTTGTGAACTGTTCTGTTTCAGAGGTTATCAGTAGTTTGCTTTCGGAGGATGAAGATCTCAGTAATCTTGAAAACGGGGTCCACAAAGCGTGCAAGTATTGTGAGTACAGGAAACCAAGTGCGGAGAGAGAGGGCTGCTGGGAGATATTTTTTGCACCGGAAGCCGTATCGAAGCCAAACAAGCATGTTTTTGAATTGATGGGGCATGGTAATACTCTTGAATCGGGAAATGGTGTGTATTATCAGGAAAAGGTGGAAATAACAGACGGATTTCACTCCTTCGAACTGATGAAAAAATATGGCGGGCCCAAAATCACCATTCAACAGCGCAGGAACCTTCAGATACTGAGTGCTAAAAATGAAACCGTGCCTGAACTCTGGCTGAAACCGGGCCTTAAAAAATTATCAGAACTGAAATTCCCCCTGCATTTCATCGACTTTGAAGCCGCCACTTATGCTCTTCCGCTGAAACGCGGAGTTCATCCTTATGAACCGGTCTATTTTCAATTTTCGTGCCACTCGTTAGATGAAGGCGGACAGATTACGCACACTGAATGGCTTGATATTGCCCCTGAAAGGCCTGACCCACACCTCGAATTTACCGAACAACTTGCAGGAATTCCCGGTATTCTTGAAGGTACTTTGATTCAGTATTCCCCCTTTGAAAAGCAAGGCATCAACAACCTGATCCGTGATTTTCGACGGAATTCGATGCTTTATATCAAACAGATCGAACTGCTTGAAGAGATCCGGGCAGGCCGGGGAGAAAACGGAGAGTTCAGATTTATGGATCTGAATGCACTGCTTCGGGATTATTATCATAACCGTTTTCTGGATGAAGGGCTGGGACTAAAACAGATTTTGAAAAGCGTATTGGACTGGGAAAAAGTATACGGAAACATTGAGCAGCAAGAGATTGAAAAGCTGAGTGATCCATATCTCGATATCCAATCAAATGGTTCGAAGATTACGGATGGATCATCTGCGATGAATGCCTGGATTGCTATGAAAAATGGTCTGCTCACACCCGATGAAGAGGAGTTCATTCCGAAGGTATTAAAAAAATACTGCGCCCTCGATTCCTATTCAATGGTGTTGATTTACAGACATATCTTAGATCTTCTGAAAAAAATGGAGGATGAAGATTTAATTTTTTAAAAAATACAGAGTCTGTTTTCAGGAAACATTCCCTGAATTTTATGTGTTAGAATCGACATAAACACTGTGAAGCCGTACCTTAAGGAGTCGCTGCTAAATAAAATTCTTTTATAATGAAAAGGCTGTTTACTTTACTTCTGTCGTTTTTGCTCATTTTCATGTTTACTGGTTCCTGTGTGGTTCAGGAGAGCCCGATTACCGGAACCAAGCGTGCCTATGCCTATTCCTGGAGTCAGGAAGTCCAGATTGGCCGGGAAGTTGATCGTGAGATTGTAGCCGAGTTTGGCTTATATGAAGATGAGGGGGTTGGAGACTATTTTAATCGTATCAGCCAAGAAATTCTTGAAAACAGTCACATGAGAAGGCCCGAAACGGCAGAGCGCTTTCGTGAAACCGAATTTACATTTCGCGTGTTGGATAGTCCCGTAGTGAATGCTTTTGCACTGCCCGGCGGCTATGTCTATGTAACACGCGGCCTGATGGCTCACATGAATAACGAAGCCCAGCTGGCCGTTGTGATCGGTCATGAAATTGGCCATGTTGCGGCGAGGCATGCATCGCAAAGGGGATTGCAGCATGCCATAGGCCAGGTTGTGGTTATTGGAGGTGCTATTATCGGCCAGGAACTTTTCGGTCTTCCCGGTGAAGGTATTCTCAACCTCAGCAGCACAGCCGCACAGCTTATTTTTCTGAGTTACAGCCGAAATCATGAACGGGAATCGGACCGGCTGGGAGTAGAATATGCTGCAAAAACCGGTTATGTGGCGGCCGAAGGAGCTGCATTTTTTACCAGTTTGAAACGAATTTCCGAAAGGTCAGGTCAGGCCATTCCCAACCTTTTATCTACCCACCCCGATCCCGGTGAGCGGGAGCGTAACATTCCGCGAAAAGCAGAAGAGTGGCGCCAGCAGGGGTATGAGCAAACCATCTTGAACACCGATGAATATATGCAGCTTTTGGATGGAATGACTTATGGAGAAAATCCCAGGCAGGGTTTCCGTGAAGACGGAAGATATTATCATCCCGACCTGGAGTTTTATTTTCCAATCCCCGAAAACTGGCAGCTTATTAATCAGCCTACACAGGTTGTGTTACTGAGTCCAAATAATGAAGCTGTATCCATTCTCAGGATCGACAGTCAGTCAGCCACCGCAAGAGAGTCTGTGCAGCAATTTTTGAGTAATAACAATATTGAAACGGAAGATCAGCGTTCTGCCCAAAGCGGTAATCTTACAGCGTACGAAGCCAACTTTACCATTCAGAATGAAGGAGAAACACTCGGCGTCAACGTGTATGCTGTGGAGTATGGCGAAAGGGTTTACCGATATATCAACTACACGAGTGAAAACAGGTTTAACAATTTTAAACCAAGATTTGATGATATAACCGGTGGTTTTGCCCAATTAAATGATGAACGGATTTTAAACATCAACCCGGTTACATTGAGGGTTACTCAGGTTGAAAGCAATACCCGGTTTCGTGATCTGCTTCCATCATCCATGCCGATGAATATCGATGCCGAAGAGATGGCTATTGTAAACCAGGTGCATCTGGATGATATGATTGAGGCCGGGACCTATATAAAAATTCCCGTTCAATGACCAAAGCTTTTAATTGATAGATGAACGGCCGGAACAGGTTTTTCGCTTGTGCCCTGTCTCATCACCCGTGTGCCTTTCCTTTTTATAATTTACAACAAAACTAACAGAACAAACCAACAGCATGATAGAACGATATTCCCGGCAGCAGATGACCGAAATTTGGACCGAACAAAACCAGTATCAGGCGTGGCTTGATGTAGAACTGGCCGCATGCCGTGCATGGAGCAACATCGGGAAAATCCCTTCTGAAGATGTTGAACGGCTTTATGATAACGCCTCATTCGATATCTCCCGGATCAAAGAAATAGAAAAGGAGACCCGCCACGATGTGGTAGCATTTACGAGGGCTGTTTCCGAGACACTGGGAGATGAAAAAAAATGGGTTCATTACGGCCTGACTTCAACCGATGTTGTGGATACTGCAAACGGTTACCGCCTAAAACAAGCTAATGACCTTTTAAAAGAGGGACTGAGCCGGTTTACAAAAGCCCTGGCCGATAAAGCCCGCGAACACAAACTGACCGTAATGATGGGACGCACACACGGAGTTCACGCTGAGCCGACCACTTTTGGGCTTAAATGCGCACTCTGGTATGCCGAAATGCAGCGGAATCTTGAAAGGTTCGAAAAAGCTGCTTCGGATGTGGAGTTTGGAAAGCTTTCCGGCGCGGTAGGTACCTTCGCGCACATTCCGCCCGAAGTGGAAAAAATGACTTGTGAAATTTTGGGTATAAGTCCGGCACCGATATCTACCCAAACACTTCAGCGCGACAGGCACGCACACTATATGTCAGTATTGGCGTTGATCGGTTCAACTTTGGAAAAAATTGCGGTAGAGGTTCGTCATTTACAGCGTACAGAACTTCGGGAAGCAGAGGAGTTTTTCAGAAAAGGGCAGAAGGGGTCATCGGCCATGCCGCACAAACGCAATCCCATCAGTTCAGAAAATATTACAGGATGCGCACGTGTACTACGGGGATATATGGTTTCAGCGTTTGAAAATATTCCGCTTTGGCATGAGAGGGATATCTCGCACTCATCGGTGGAACGAATCATACTGCCCGATGCTACAATTCTGTTTGATTATATGCTTCACCGCTTTTCGGGTGTGATTGAGAAACTGATGGTCTATCCCGAAAACATGCAGGAAAATATGGAAAAAACCCACGGGTTGGTCTACTCACAGCGCCTGCTGTTGATGCTCATCGAAAAAGGACTATCCCGCGAACTTGCGTACGATACGGTTCAGCCTCTTGCGATGAAAGCGTGGGAAGAAAAACGGCCGTTTCGGGAGCTGGTCGAAGCAGATCTCACCATCAAAGAAAATCTTTCTCCTGTTGAAATTGAAGATGCGTTTGATGTGAACCACCACACCCGGCGGGTAGATGAGATATTTGAGAGGGTGGGTTTGTGAGTTGTGATCGGCTGCTTGCAGGTTAATTATGGGTTAAATTTCTCTTTTTCAGAACAGTTAAAGGCCATAAAAGAGAATAAATTTTAGAGAGAAAATTTTTTTAAAGAGGGGTGACATAAAGATGTCACCAATGCCTGGTAAATTGCTTGTGAACATTAACAAAACACACAAAGCAATGATCAACGCAGCCAAAAAATCCGCCCGAAATAGAGCAGCAAATCCTGCACTTCTTACCATTTTCAAAAAAGCGGAAATAGAGCACCGCAAAACCGAAGAGATGTTCGATCTGATCGGTTGGGGTGAACTTCCTGCCGAACTGAAATTTACGATTGAAGATGATGTGAAAGGGTATATGGATGAACTTCACGGCCGTTACTCCACCAGCTGCCCGCTCGTACAGCGCCGCCGTGAAAGTGTAGATTTCTGGGTTAAAAGCTACATCGATGAAATCTGCTCCCTCGAAACGGCTTTAGAAGCACTAAAAGTTTCCAGAATCTGAAATTCAGAGAGAGGCGCCGTCTGGCTGAAGTTCAGTGAAGATAGCGTTAGCTGAAAGGCCAGGCCCTTCCTGTTTTCTACAAACCGGAGAGCAGGGAAGGGCCGGTCCACTTTTGGAAAGAAAATTTATTTACCGAATCGGGTAATATAGTTCTGCTGGTTTTTTTATCTTTACAAAAATGTAAACCAAGCGAATTTTTCATGAAAAACTCCCAGCCCTTCGACAGTATTACCCGACAGGGATTAACCTACGATGATGTTCTGCTCGTACCGGCATATTCCTATATGCTTCCCCGCGATGTGGATACTAAAGTTCAGCTCACTCCCACTCTTACGTTGAATATTCCAATACTCAGTGCGGCAATGGACACCGTTTCCGAATACCGGCTGGCTATTGCACTCGCAAGGGAGGGAGGTATCGCAATGCTGCACAAAAACATGTCTATCGAAGACCAGGCAGAGCATGTGCGCCTTGTTAAAAGAAGTGAGAGTGGTATGATTGTGGATCCTGTTACACTTCCGGCCGATGCTACAGTAAAAGATGCTCGTGCATTAATGAAAAAGCACAAAATAGGTGGTATACCCATAGTTGAAAGTGATAACCGATTGATTGGAATCGTAACAAACCGTGACCTGCGTTTCGAGCATTATGTTGATAAAAAGCTTGGAAACATCATGACGAGAGAAAACCTCATCACGGCAAAAGAAAATACAAGTCTCGAAGAAGCCGAAGAGATCCTTCAGCAATACAAAGTTGAAAAACTACCGATTGTCAATAAAGACAAGATTTTGGTTGGCTTAATTACGTTCAAGGATATCGAAAAGAAGATGAACTTTCCCAATGCTTGTAAGGACGAGATGGGTAGGCTCCGGGTTGGGGCCGCAGTTGGCGTAACCCCTGATACGATGGACCGCATAGATGCTCTTGTAGAGTCGGGAGTAGACATCATTACTGTAGATACCGCTCATGGGCACTCAAGAGGGGTTTTGGAGATGGTGAAGACCATCAAAACTACATACAAAGACCTGAATGTGGTTGGCGGCAATATTGGTACGCGAGACGGAGCCGAGGCATTGGTTGAAGCTGGTGCGGATGTGGTGAAAGTTGGAGTAGGGCCCGGTTCGATCTGCACAACCCGGGTGGTGACCGGTGTGGGAGTACCGCAATTATCTGCAGTTATGGAGATTGCTGAATTTACAGCTTCGAAAAACATTGGGATGATTGCTGACGGAGGTATCAAGCAGACGGGAGATATTCCCAAAGCCATCGCTGGCGGTGCCGACGCAGTTATGATGGGATCGATGTTTGCCGGTGTGGATGAAAGTCCTGGTGAAACAATAATTTATGAATCACGGAAATATAAATCATATCGCGGTATGGGCAGCCTGGGTGCGATGACTAAAGGCTCTAAAGACCGGTATTTCCAGGATGTAGAAGATGATCTAAAGCTCGTTCCCGAAGGCATAGAGGGCCGCGTGCCGTATAAAGGCTACCTCGGCGAAGTGGTTCACCAGATTACCGGTGGTCTTCGTGCAGCGATGGGTTATGTAGGAGCAACCACCATCGAAGAGCTTAAAAGGGCAGAATTTGTTCAGATTTCGGCAGCAAGTTATCGAGAAAGCCATCCGCACTCTGTACAAATTACCAAGGAGGCTCCAAATTATTCAGTTTCTTAGGGAACAATTTTTCTTTGGTCTCTTTAGAGTTATAAACAGTTAACAATATTGATTTAGCGTGTTTTGAGATTAGATAATCTTAAATACATTTGGGAATTTATAAAAAGGTTATTCTCTGAGCAGGAAGATGTAACGGTTTTCGTGCTTTATGATGACAATCCAGACCCTGCAAGCCGTTTTAAAATTACCAGGTTTGATGTAATAGCGGTATTGTCTGTTGTTGTAGCTGCATCGATATTTTTATCTGTTATTGCGTTTTTTATAACACCCCTGAGCTCGATGTACCAGCAACAGGTGGATGAACAATTTCGTGATGAAGTGGTAGCTATCAGCGAAAGAGTTCTCGCTCTGCAGGATTCACTGAATGCAAGGGAAATTCAGTTAGAGGACCTGAAGAACTTTGTGCGATCCGTACCCGATACCACGTTTGATGTTGAAGTGTATACTGGCACAGAAGTTTCCATGAATTCGAGAATCAGTTTCAGCGGGCAGAGTGATGTGTCGCCAGCACAAATGCTCACAAGAAATCATATTATGACCTCCTCACGGATAGAACGCACTGAAGAGTTTCCATCGTTTTTTCCAGTTGAAGGACAGCTTACTCAAGAATTTTCTTCAGAGTTAGGCCATTTTGGAATTGACATCGCTGCACGGGAAAACTCCGAATTCAAAGTGATAGCTGATGGGTCTGTGATGAACACAAAATGGACAATTAATTACGGTAATATCATTTATGTGCAACACGAAGGGGGCATTGTAAGTGTCTATAAGCATGCTGCAAGACTCTTTAAAGAGCCCGGAGATTATGTGCTTAAAGGTGATGTAATCGGACTGGTTGGTGATCGCGGCCTCCTCAGTACAGGTTCCCATCTGCATATTGAAATTTGGAAGGATGGAATGCCTCAAAATCCTCTTATTTTCTTAAACTAACCTGCATTATCCACCAGGAAATCAGGCTGTGAATAATGCAGGTTAACAGGGATTTAAGAAGATTGTGCATATAGCTAAAATGCCATTTTCAATAATCTGCGAAAAAGACTGTTTTCATTGTTTATATTTAAGTAAATTAAAATTCATCAGGTATTAATGTTTAAAAATAAACCCACACCCACGGTGAACGATACATCTCAAAAGCATCCTTCATTAAATGTTATCAGTGAAGGAACAAAAATCAAAGGTACAATTACATCGCAAGATGACATTAGAATTGTAGGCGAAATTGATGGTGAAGCTATTTGCAAAGGCAAAATCATTGTAGGCCCTTCAGCTAAACTTGATGGTAATCTTACTTCAGTTGATGCTGATATTGCCGGCAGAGTTGAAGGAACCATTAAAGTATCAAATAAGCTGACTCTAAAAGAAACGGCATATGTTGGGGGCGACGTCTATGCCAAAGTTTTAGTTGTTGAGGAAAAAGCCACTCTAAATGGAAATTGCAAAACAGGTTCAGACGCAAACAACTATAAGTCAGAAATTGATGAAAAGATTAAGTCTGGTCCATTTGATAAGAAAGACAGTCTGAGTGATAAGTCAAATAAAGATAGCGATTCCAGCAGCAGCTCCTCAAAAGACAGTGATAAGTCTTTCTATAGTGACAAAATAAAAGTAAAATAGTTAGACTGTTTGCCTTCATAATAATGTTGAAAACAGCAAGCTGAAAAGATCAGATATTTTTAAATACGTCTAATCAAAAAAAATATCTTGAGTATCTTAGTTTGGGAGGAGAAATTGCAGTGGCTTTTTCTCTCCCAATACTACTTGGCTATTGGCTTGATGTCCGTTATAATACTTCTCCCTGGTTATTTTTTTGTGGTGTTCTTTTGGGAATTGTTCTTATGATTGCCATTTTTGCAAGAATGATTCGGAATTTAAACAAGCCCGACTAACCCGCCCCTAAGGATGGGTTTAAACTTCCCATGAATATTCGCATTTCTACACTTTTTTTTGCTCTTCTCAACCTCATTGTTGCCTACCTGCTTTCAGAAGATGAAACTGTAGCCTGGCTGATTGGGTATTCACTGGGAATGTTAACCGTAATAATTCATTTCATTTCTACATCAATCACGAAGAATGCATCTGAAAAGCAATTTACCAACATTTACTTTCTTAGCTTGTTTATTCGTTTTCTGATTGTTTGTGCTATCTTTGTTGCAATTATGATTCTGACAAAAATTGACGAATTTGGCTTTACTGTTAGTTTTATTATTTCTTATATTTTCCATTCTGTAAACGAAGTGATTTTTCTAAATCGTAAATTGTCTAACTAATTACTCACAGGTCATTTTAGCATGAGCCAAATATTGCGTCGGGTTGCTGTCGCTATAATTCTTTTGCTGGTTGTTAATCCAACTGTAATAGCCGCTGACGCATCCGATGAACAAGAGAGTGAAATTGATGTAGTTGGAAAAGCAACCAACCACGACTATTTTGAAATTCCTTTCGGTAAGATTTATCTGCCCAGAATTCTTCTTGCTGACGGTCAGTGGTATTTTTACAGTTCCACTAACAGTGCAGTAGAATCAGGAGAATTTGTTCAGGGTGAAGAGGGCCTCGCAAGAGCCGATGGTGTCCCCGTTAGCCTGGATATGTCTATCACATCGCATTTGATTTATCTGTGGTTTGGACTGTTGCTCACATTTTTTATTACCATATGGGCAGGTAAAAGGTACAGGAGTGGTGTAGGATCAAAAACCGAACCAAAAGGAGCCTTGCAGAATACATTTGAGGTCCTGTTTGTGTTTATTCGGGATGATATCGCTAAAGAATTTATTCCACACGGCAAGCATGAGAAGTATGTGCCGTATCTCTATAGTATTTTTATGGTAATCGCATTTTTAAACTTATTCGGTTTGCTGCCTTGGGGCGCGGCTGCAACAGCAAATATTACGGTTACCGCAACTCTTGCAGGAATTACATTTGTACTTACACAGCTTGCCGGAACCAAAGATTACTGGGCGCACGTATTTATGTTTCCCGGGGTTCCAGCTTGGTCGAGAATCATTCTGACACCAGTAGAATTTTTAGGGCTCTTCACCAAACCATTTGCGCTGGCCATACGTCTTTTTGCAAATATGCTCTCAGGCAAGATTATGATTGTGAGCATTCTGGGACTCATTTTTATTTTTTCAGATCTCTTCGGCGCAGCTATTGGAGTGGGTTCAGGGGTGTTCTGGGTATTGCTGACCGCAGCGCTCTATTTCCTAAAAGCGCTCGTAGCTCTTATACAAGCTTATGTATTTACACTTCTTTCGGCCGTATTTATCGGTATGGCTGCAGAAGAACATCATCATCATGATGAATCGTCTGTAGCACAGACAAAAGAAGTAGAACTTCAATAACAACTAAAACCAACAAATCAAAAGGTAAATTTTATGGGTTTTTTAGCAGCTGGCCTTGGAGCCGGAATCATTGCACTTGGAGCCGGAATCGGAATCGGAATGATCGGTAAAAGTGCAACCGAAAGCATTGCAAGACAACCGGAAGCCGCAGGCGATATTCGTGGAGCCATGCTTCTTACAGCAGTATTTATCGAGGGTGTAGCCCTGATCGGTGCTATTGTTTGTCTTCTGCTGGCACTGGGTGTAGGCCAATAAAACAAGGAAAATAAAATGCAATATTTCTTGGCAAATGGGGGGGCACTGCTCTCATTCGATACAGGCTTTGGTGTATGGGTATTAATATCTACCCTGTTATTTCTGTATCTGATGAACAAATATTTGGTTCCCCCCATTAACAGCGCTTTAAAAGAGCGGGAAGAGCGGATTAAAGATTCTCTTGAATCTGCCGAAAAAGCTTTGGCGAAAGCAGAGAAGATCTCACAAGATAATGAGAAGGCTCTTAAAGAAGTTGAAATCAAAGCTCAGAAAATCAGAAAAGAGGCTTTGGAAGATGCTGAGGTTCTTCGGACTGAGAAGATTGAAAAGGCAAAGAAAGATGCTGCCAAGATTCTTGAAGATGCACGTCAAACTATCGAGCAGGAAAAGAAACGTGCTTTGACTGAACTTCGTAATGAAGTGGCGGAACTTGCCGTACAATCAGCATCACTTATCATTCATTCGGAGCTTGATAAAGAGAAAAACAAGAAACTGGTTGATTCTTTTATCAACGATTTATCTAAAAAGAATTAAGAATGGTAGCCAAGGCTGCAAGACGTTACGCAAATGCTTTTTTGATCACGGCTCTTGAAAAAGACAGCCTCGAAAAGGCCAAAGAAGATATTCTGCTGATCCAAAATACCCTGGATCAGTCTGCTGATTTGCGTCTGTTTCTCCGAAGCCCGATTGTAAGAAAAGAACAAAAAAAATCGGCTCTTGAGGCTATTTTCGAGAATAAAGTCAGCGAACTGTCGATTAATCTGCTCCATGTATTATCGGAAAAGGGCAGAGAGCCTCTTCTCGGAGATATCACCAGGCACTTTATAGAGTTATATAACTATCATCACGGCATTATCGAAGTGCAGATAACCTCATCAGCCGGGCTGGATAATGAACAGCTTGAAATGCTTGTAAAAAAGCTCGAATCGGTAACTGGAAAAAAAATTGAAGCCATCGTTTCTGTTGATGAAAACCTGATCGGCGGACTTACGGTTCGGATTGATGACACTGTGGTGGATGGTTCTGTTAAATTTAAATTAAATGAGCTGAAGGAAAGATTTACCTCGGCTGCTGTAGATTAAAAATTAGGATAATAGAATGAGTCAAGTCAGACCTGACGAAGTTTCGGCTATTTTACGAAAACAACTTTCCGGATTCGACGGAGAAGCTGAAGTTTATGATGTTGGTACCGTACTCGAGGTAGGAGATGGTATTGCCCGTGTCTACGGTTTGTCTAAAGTACAGGCGGGGGAACTCGTTGAACTGCCCGATTCTTTAGATAATGAAGGCAAGCCCGTTCGGGGTATGGTACTGAACCTGGAAGAAGATAATGTAGGTATTGTTCTTTTCGGTTCCACAAAAGTTGTGGAAGAGGGACACACTGTTAGAAGAACCAAGAGTATCGCCTCTCTTATGGTAGGTGATGGAGTTCTTGGACGTGTAATTGACCCGCTTGGACGGCCGATGGACGGAAAAGGGGCCATTACCGGTGAAACCATTGAACTGCCGCTGGAGAGAAAAGCTCCTGGTGTAATTTACCGGCAGCCGGTAGCAGAGCCGCTTCAGACTGGAATCAAGGCGATTGATTCATTAATTCCGATTGGCCGGGGGCAGCGCGAATTGATTATTGGTGACCGGCAGACAGGAAAAACCACAGTTGCGATTGATACGATCATTAATCAGAAAAATACCCAGGATACCGACAAACCTGTATTCTGTATTTATGTTGTAGTTGGCCAAAAAGGTTCAACGGTAGCCTCGATTGTAAATACACTGAAAGAGTATGATGCCCTTGATTATACTGTAGTGGTTTCTGCTCCTGCGAGTTCAACGGCACCAATGCGATATATTGCGCCTTTTGCAGGTGCTTCTATCGGAGAATATTTTCGGGATACGGGCCGCCATGCTCTCGTTATTTATGATGACTTGTCAAAACAGGCTGTTGCTTATCGTGAACTTTCCCTGCTTCTCAGAAGGCCTCCTGGACGTGAAGCATATCCGGGTGATGTATTTTACCTTCACAGCCGATTGCTCGAGAGAGCTGCAAAAATCATTGAAAATGATAATGTAGCCAAACAGATGAACAATATCCCCGAGAAACTGGCTCCCAATGTAAAAGGAGGCGGTTCACTTACAGCTCTGCCAATTATTGAAACACAGGCAGGTGATGTTTCCGCTTACATACCTACCAACGTAATTTCGATTACCGACGGACAGATTTTTCTTGATACTGATCTCTTTAACTCCGGTATTCGTCCAGCTATTGATGTGGGTATTTCTGTTTCACGTGTGGGTGGTGCGGCTCAGGTAAAATCGATGAAAAAATTATCAGGTACACTGAAACTTGATCTGGCCCAGTATCGTGAGCTTGAAGCATTTTCCAAATTTGGTTCAGACCTGGATGCTGCTACACAGCGTCAGCTCAAACGAGGCGAACGAACTGTTGAGCTGATGAAACAGGGGGAATACAATCCGCTTTCTGTTGATCAGCAGATCATACTTTTGAAAGTGAACAATGAGGGTCTTCTTGACAGGCTGCCAGTTACGAAAATCAGTGAATTCGAAGACATGTTCCTTGAAATCGTAGGCGCAAAGTTTTCCAAAAAGATGGAACAGCTTGCTGATTCCGGTATTCTTGATGATGCCTTTGGTGCAGAAATTGTAGAAACAGCAAAAAGCACAATCGACCAAATTTTAGCTTCCGAAGAGGAGTAACCTAATGGCCAATCTGCGAGACATACGCAATCGGATTTCATCTATTAAGAATACCCAGCAGATTACCAAAGCGATGAAAATGGTGGCTGCAGCAAGGCTGAGGAAGGCTCAGCAGAGAATGGCAGCCACTCGTCCTTACGCTCAAAAAATGCGGGATGTGGTAAGCAGACTGGTTTCCGGAAATAGTGCTGAATATAAACTGCTTCGTCAGCCAGAAGATATTCAAAGAGTGGTGATGATAGTGGTTGGATCTGACCGCGGTCTTTGTGGAGGTTTTAACAATAACCTTTTCAGAGTAGTTGAGAACTACATTGCTGAAAATCTGTTTAAGTTGAACCAGGACGGAAAACTGGATCTTGTTACAATTGGGCGGAAGGCAGACGGATATTTTAAAAAGCGAAATTATAATGTTGTTGAATCGCACATTGGCTTTTTTGATAATCTTAACTATGAGGACACCTCTGCCATCATGACGGCAGCAACCGATGCATTTGCAAGCGGTACATACGACAAAGTGTTGATTGCTTTTAATGAATTCAAGACGGTAATCACTCAGAATCGATTGGTGGTTGATGTTCTTCCATTAAATACAGAAGCATTTGATGAAAATAATGACTCATCGGCTGATGAATTTATCGATTACATCTATGAGCCTGATGCTGAAACAATACTCAAACGTATTTTACCAGTTCATTTAAATATGCAGTTATGGAAGGCTGTTCTGGAATCGAATGCCTCGGAGCAAGGTGCAAGAATGGCAGCGATGGATAATGCTACAGAAAATGCAAAAGAGCTTGAACAAGATTTACGCCTCAAGTACAATCAGGCTCGACAGAGTGCCATTACAACCGAAATTTCCGAAATCGTGTCGGGCGCAGCAGCACTCGAAGATCAATAATCATTAGATATTACTTCTTATTCATTATAAAGTTTAAAATATCATAGAAATAGTCTAAGAGAGTTACTATCTGACAATTTTTATTGTTATTTTTCCTTCTTGATCAATTTGGAGGGTTGGCAGAGTGGTCGAATGCGGCGGTCTTGAAAACCGTTGAGGCTTCACGGTCTCCGGGGGTTCGAATCCCTCACCCTCCGCTTATTATATTTATTATGAAACAAATTATAGAATGGAGGCTTCACGGTCTCCGGTGGGTTCCCCCAAAGGGATCCCTTCGGGAGAATCCCTCACCCTCCGCTACTTTGATATTTTGAAAAATAAACTGTTGTATTGTTTTGTATTTTGTTTACATCCTACGCAGTCAATCAACTCATCGGCACTATTATGGGCATTCTGGGAATCTTGAGGAACGTCTGAAAGATCATAATTCCGGGAAAGTCCGTAGTACGAAGGGGGGCAGACCTTGGGAATTGATTTATCATGAAGAGTTTGAAACGAAATCTGAGGCTTTCAGACGAGAACTTTTTTTTAAAAGCATAGAAGGATACAGGTTTTTAAAGCAAAGAAAGATTATATGAAGCGGTTTTAGTTACGTAAATTTTTTTCTTTGATTGAAGATATAATGATATAGAATGGAGGCTTCACGGTCTCCGGTGGGTTCCCCCAAAGGGATCCCTTCGGGAGAATCCCTCACCCTCCGCCATTTTACCGATGAATATTAATCATCGGGTTAAGCAGTGAAAGCATTTTTTCGTTTACAGAGCCTCAACCTTGTTGAGGCTTTTCTTTTAAATAAAGCTGTGGTTTGTTCGTTTGAGGCTTAATAATAAAAAATCATACATTCCATAGAAATGAAGCAACGATTCTTAAACCTGATATTAGGGTTTTTATCCTTTCTCTTCTTTTGCAGCACGGCAATTGCACAGGATACTTTACAAGTAAATCTAAGCGAATTTATAGAAAGAGGGCTGGAGGCTTCGGGACAAGTAGCTTATGAAGGGCGTGCAGTTGACCTGGCAGATAACAGAGCTGATATGGCTCGCAATCAGCGGTTTCTGCCACGGATTGAGCTAAGTTCTCAACACGGTGTAATACCCGGAGTTCGTCAGCGACCGGGCAGTGAGCCGTTGCCGGAGGGGCGCCTTTACCTGGATCCGAATCTGGAAAATGACTGGGAAGACTGGGCAATTTTTACTCGGGCAGAACTTAGTGCAGTACAGCCGGTATTTAGCTGGGGGGCTGTTAAAAACGCTATCAGTGCCGCTGAGTCTGGGGCAAAAGCTGCTGAATTTCAGTTTGATGCTGTGAAAGCTGAAGCCGAACTGCAATTATACGAACTTTATTACAGTTATCTGCTGGCTCTCGAAGTTTCAAGAATCATGGATGAGGCAAGCAGTGAAATTGACCAGGTGGAACGGACCCTCCAGCGAATGCGGGATGAAGGAGATCCCGACCTGAAAGAATCTGACATTTTTAAATTTGAAATTCTGCAGACCGAATTTGAGGTTCAGAAGGTTGAAGTTAAGCAGAGCCTTGATTTTGTGAAAAGGGTTTGGAATTATGCTCTTCAGGCCGATGCTTCTGTGACTTATATCCCGGAAGAAAGCTTTCTCGATGCAGTGGCATTTGAACTGGAGAATTATGAATACTATGAGCAGCTGGCGATGCAGGGCCGTCCTGAGCTCAGAGGTGTGGAATCGGGGATTGATGCGATGAGGAAAAGCGTTGATGCTGCCCGTGCACAGCAGTACCCAATGGTATTTCTTGGTATCTCCGGAAGTTTTGCACACACACCCAACAGGCCGCGTCAAACCAATCCGTTTATTATCAATAGTACGAATTATGCTTCGGGTGCGGTGGGAGTCGGTATTCGTCAAAACCTGAATTTTTCAAGTACAAGAAATACTGTAGAGCGAGCCGAAATAGAGTACAGGCGTGTAAACGATTTGCACAAAGCTGTAACAGATGGTATTGTACTGGATCTGAATGAACGATACAGGGACGCTGTTGTAGCCGATGCAAAAGTAAGGCAAACCCGTCAGGCACTCACTACGGCACGGAACTGGGTTCGAAATGAGCAGTTAAATTATGATATTGGTTTCGGAGATATTGAAGATCTCCTTGAATCTGTACAAAAAGAGCTTGAATTACGGCTCGAGTTGAAACAAAATATCTTTGATTTGAATAAAAAGGTTGCGGCTCTCTATAAAGCGGGCGGCATACCCATTCATCAGTTGATAATAAATAATTAGAAGATTATGAATAAGAAAATAATAACCCTGTTGATAGTGCTTTTTGGATTTACAAGCTTTCTTTCAGCTCAATCAGCTACAAATGAGATCAGGTCGATGCTTGTAGATCGGGATGAAGAGATTAAAGAACTGCTTGGCCCCGAAGGAACTGAATACACTCAGGAGCAGCGGGATCAGTTGAAAGATATCATTAATGATGTGGTTGACTACAGGGCAATGGCACAATTTGCACTTGGAAATACTTATGATGAAATTAGCAGTGAAGAAAGGGAGAAATTTGTATCCCTCTTCTCCACGATCATTCGTGACAACTCCATGAACAGGCTGGATATCTACCGGGCCGAAGTCACATATGAAGATATTCAGGTCAACGGAGATCAGGCGCATGTCAAAACCATCGCTCAGCTCGAAAATGTAAGGACTCCGGTTGATTATGATATGGAGCGACGCAATGGTGAATGGATGATTGTTGATATGACGATTGATGATGTATCTACTGCAGAATCCTATAACAGACAATTTCAAAGCATCATCAGGCAGAGGGGCTTTGATGCACTGATGCAAAGTTTGGAAAGACGGGCCGCAAGGGCTTCAACATAATAAAATTGAATGAGCAATTCCTTTTCCGGTAAGAAATTGGCAGACGAGGGTTACGTGTATGTTACGTACGGAGATTATAAATATCTGAAACACGCAGTCGCAAGTGTAACGACTCTCCGGCGTTACGATAAAAAAAGACCTGTTGCCCTCTTCTGTTCAGCCGGACACCAAAAGTTGTTAAAAGAAAACTCTTTGGACAGCTTATTTACCCATCTTTACGAACTTCCAGAAGAAAACCAATCGATAAATGGATTTAAACACAATCTCTACAAGTTTACTCCATTTAAAAAAAACCTGTTTATAGATAGTGACATTCTTTGGTGCAGGCAACCAAACAGATTGTGGGTATCGCTTTCCGCATACAGTTTTACGATTACAGGTAATCAGATTGCCGATCTTTTTTTTGGCGCTCCAAAGGGGTTTGCTGTTTTAAAAGATCTTTTCCTCGGGCGCAGAGACAGAACACTGAAACGATTTGATTTGACCTACTTAAGCAGAGTTCAGGCCGGTATGATTTATATCTCCGATATGGAACTTGCCGAGAAGGTGTGCAATACGTCCAAAAGGTTTTTTGAACAAAGAGCCCAGACCCATTTCAGAAGCAGAAGAGAGGAGGAAGGACGCAATGATGAGAGCTGTGAATGGAGCCTGGCAATGGCAATGGCCAAATTAAAACTTCAGGTTATTCCCTGGCTCAACGGATACGAAAGCCCGCAGCTTGATTTTATTGAGAGCTATACAACCTATGATGACGAATTTCATAATGTTAAATGCCTTTTTTACAGTAACCGGTTTATTTATGATTTAAAAGGATTGAAAACCCGCTCGCTACAAAAAAGCATCATTAAACTATTGTCACTGATTCCGGGAAGAGGAGATTATTTATATGTTACTCCATACTGTTTGCATTTTGGATGGTACCATCAAAAAGAACCATTGAATAATTTTGCCGAACGATGCTGGAAGAACTTAACAAATGCGTAAATATTTTCTGCAAAAGTTAAGTGAACGAAGTACTTTACAGTATGTGAAGTCAGTAACAAGTTCATTCGCTCTAACCTATTTAACCGGCTATGAAAGTGGTTTTAATGATTGCTCCGTATTTTGTGCCCAGAAGACGGGTGGGGGCACTCAGGCCGTTTAAATTTGCCATTCATTTAAGAAAATATGGCTACAAACCTGTCATATTAACGATTGCTAATCCAGGCGGAAAGCTCACAAAAAAAGAATATAATCTGCTGAATGGAATTGAAGTAATCGAGGTAGCTTCTCCGATCGACAGAACAGAAAACGGAAAGAAAAGTTCAAAAAAAGAAGGAAGTATTTCCGGTTCTGTTTTGAACTGGATCGATAAACAAACCCCGCTTGATTCATGGATTTATCTTTTCCAAATGCGTTATTCATGGATCCTGCAACAGACAAAAGCTATTGATCCGGAACTCATTTGGGCTACAGGTGATCCCTGGTCAGGGCTTTGGCTTGGCGAAAAGCTTGCATCCGAACTTGGCAAACCATTTGTAGCCGATTTTCGAGATCCCTGGACTCTTACCAAAGTAAATTTAAGAGAGAGATCCGTTTTTTCATCCGGGGTAGATCGAGAGGCTGAAAAAAAAGTCGTTAATAATGCAGATAAACTGATCTTTACATCAAGACTTACTGAACAAAAGTACGCCGATCACTATCAGTTGGATTCAGACAAGTCTTCGACTATCTACAACTCTTATGATTCAGCTTTGGTAAAACCTCAATCGGGAACAGAATGGGATTTTGAACTTAAAGATGATGTCTTAAATTTAATTTTTTTCGGCAAATTTCGACGCCTGAGTCCTGTTAACTCAGTTGCAAACGCTCTGAAGGTACTCAAAAAAAAATATCCCCAGAAGTCTGATTATATCTGTATTCATAGTTTTGGTGAGCCTGACCAAAAAAACTATAAGACCATTGAAGATTATGGATTGAAAAAAAATTTCCAGTTCCATGAACCGGTTGTCCCCGAAAATATGATACCTGTTCTGAAAAGTGCAGATATTTTGCTTTTAAGTACAGATATGGAAAGAGAAGAAATTATTCCGGCAAAACTTTGGGACTACCTCTCTGTTGAAAAACCGATCTTTTCGATTGCCCCGAACCCGGAAGTGGGCGAAATTATTATGAAAAGTAAAGCAGGGGTACAGGTACATCCTGAAGAGAAAGAGGAAATTGCCGAAATTTTCCATTCATTTATTCAGGCAAAACGAAACCAGGAAAATTTTCTATTTGCGATGGAAGAAGATTTGCCCGATCGTAAAGTGTATGAATCAAAAGAAACCACCAAACAGCTTGCCGCGATTTTTGATGAACTGACCTCCAATGCCTGAAAAGTCCCAAAACCTTAGCAGGAAAACAGGAGTAGTTGTATTTGCAAGAATCATCACTACGGTGATTGACCTTGCCATTGTAATCGCTACCATCCAGATTCTCTCTAAAACCGATTTTGCCATCATCGGCTATCTGCTTATGGTTCATGAGGTGGCTCGAAACCTGGCCACGCTCGGTTTTCCGGACAGTGTCTTCTATTATTTCGAGAGGGTAGCAGGCAATGCACGCCGCGCATTCGTTCTGCAAACGACAGCTATTTTACTGGTCACAGCGTTTGTGGCGGCCTTATTTATCTTGATGGTTTCATGGATTGTCCCGTCCCTGCTCCCGGAATGGGATGCGGCAAGTATTTCCACAATACAGCAGCTTTTACCGGTAATGGCACTTGTGGTCTTTCTTGAAATTCCCACCTGGCCGGTCACAAATATTTTACTGGCACTCGACCGGCAGCGTGAATCGGCCTGGTATGAAATGATCACCAGCCTGCTGATCCTTGGTATGCTCGTTGGGCCGCTCGCTCTGGGCTTTGGTCTTGAGGTGGCAATTTACGGACTTCTGGGATATGCAGTGATCCGTTTTATCGGTTCGTGGATCTGGATGCAACTGGTTCTGCCGAAGGGAAAACTCTCAGATTCAGAAATCGGCTTGAGAGAACAGACCCATTTTGCTGTCCCCCTGGGGCTCTCATCGCTGGTGAACAAGATCAATCGCTATACCGATAAGTTCGTCGTTTCGATTCTTCTTCCTGCCTCAGCCTACGCAGAATATACCATCGGTGCTCAGGAGGTTCCCATTATCCGGGTGATACCATTTGCAGTTGGATCAGTACTCATCAGCCGCTATGTAGCCTACCATCTTGAATCCAAAAAAGAGGAGCTGCTCAAACTCTGGTACAAAGGGGTGGAAAAAGTGAGCCTTTTGGTGGTTCCACTCACTATCGCTTCTATTATCATAGCCTCCGATCTGATTGCGATTGTGGCCGAATCGGAAGGAACCGACTACCGTAATTCAGTGGTTCCGTTTCAGATATTTAATCTGATTGTACTGCTGAGAGTAACCAACTATGGAAGTATCCTCCAGGCATTCGGCGATACAAAAGGAGTATTTTACCTGAGTTTGAACCTTGTAGTGGCGAACATTGTGCTGAGTATTCCGCTCACTATCATGTACGGTATTACGGGTACCGCTGTGGGGACTTTAATAGCCAATTTTTATAACTGGATCATTACACTGCGGAGAATCGGCCGCCA
Organism: Balneolaceae bacterium; assembly: GCA_020832285.1. Classification (GTDB taxonomy): domain Bacteria; phylum Bacteroidota; class Rhodothermia; order Balneolales; family Balneolaceae; genus Rhodohalobacter. The sequence goes on along the minus strand of JAFIFB010000122.1, from coordinate 15,223 downwards.
CATGGAGCTGCCCGTTCGGGAAGTACTCCCGTTTCCATACTACCTCAAAGTACTGGCAACAGCAGCCATTACAGCTATACCGGTTTGGTATTCACGGTTTTTGCTGATTCCTGAGGAAAGTGTTGTCATCGGCCTGGGTTACAGCCTGGTTGTTTACTTTTCGCTTTTTTGTATAGCGGGTACAGCTTTTCGTATCATATCACGGGACGACTGGCGGCAGTTCAGAGACTGGACTATGCTGAAGTTTCTTTATTCAAAAGGAGAATAAACAGAATTGGTTCTACAGCAATTATTGTGGGTTATTTAATATGATGGTCCAAACAATCCCGTCTAGTGTAAAGTCAAAGATAAAACGTCGGGTTAAGTCATCTGACGAGTTTTTTTAAAAAATATACCAATGTAGATGATTGGGATGATCCCGGATCGACTCGTCTGATGGCTCTCTCACACTTTTACAGTTGACACGACACCATTATAAAGTCAAATATGATCCGTCGGTTAAAACCTGTCAGCGACATCGACGCCACTCTTTGACCCCTCAGGGAGTGGATTTCAGTTTTCTAAAAAATAATTACAAAATTTCTGTAGATCCTATTATGCGTCGGCAATCACCCGATCATACACTTTTTCAACATTCTGTACCATCTTGTCGATGCTGTACTGTTCCTCGATGATTTTTCGTGCATTTCGACGAATCTTACCTAGGTTGGTTTCCCCGTTTGCGATCCGGTCCAGAATGAGTCCGAGCTCTTTTGTATCCCGTTGATCGGCCAGAAACCCGCTCTTTTCATGGATGATTGCTTCAGGAATGGCAGCGTGTCGGGTGGTGATTACGGGAGTTCCGGCAGCCATCGCTTCAAGAATGGTATTGGGGAGCCCTTCCATATCACCGTCTGACGCTGTGACACTTGGGGCCAGCAACAACGTGTGGTTTCGGAGTGCATCAAGAATGGTTTCCACCGGCTGAAATCCGTGAAACTGCACGCTGTCATTTAAACCAAGTTCTATGACCAAATTTTTGACTGATTCCAGCAAAGGGCCGTCGCCATACAGGTCGGCTTTCCAGTTATGCCCGCGGTTTTTGGATGCTGCGATCGCACGAAGAGCAAACTCAAACCCCTTCTTTTCAACCAGGCGTCCAGCGAGAATCAGGCTGAGTGGGTGGCGGCTGCCTTCTTCAAACCGGTGTTTGTCAAGATCCAGCCCAAACCGGACGATGGTTATGGCGTTTTCAGGGAATCCGAGATCGATCAGCTTAGATTTCATGAAAGCAGATGCCGCGATAAAATGAGATGCAGACTTGGCCAGTTTCTGGTAACGGCGCTTCCAACCAAGTTCGGTTGGCAAACGCGATACATCCGAGCCGTAAAAGCTTACGATTAGAGGTATTCCGCTTTCTTTAGCTATATTAATCAGTTTATATCCGTCAAAGCCAAAATGGGAGTGAATCAGATCGGGTTTGATGTCAAAAACAATATCCCGGTAAAATGGAAGCGGCCGGTTCAGGTGAAAGGAAGCGGTGTTAATGAGGGCACTGAAGCCAGAATCCGGTACTTCAAAAACGGTCAGGCCATCGCAGAATTCACGTTTTCTATAGCAAAGAGCCGCCGCCGTCCAATTCTGGTGATTGCGCACCAGCCTGTCGATAAACGTTTCTGACGGATTAAGGTAATTGGTTTTGTAGTGAAGAACTTTTTTCATCTTCAGTTCTGAAGTACCGGAAGCCATTTTCAATTTCTCATTTCAGGGGAAAGATAATAAATTACAGCCCGGATCAACCTGGTGAAATTCATTATTAGGAGAATTATTAAGTTCGCGTATGAACCCAAAGATGGTTAAACTCATTTTTATTGTTGTGATGATCTGGCTGCCCCTCCAATACGGCATTGTGGGGATTGTGGGATATTATCACAGCGAGCCATGGCCGGCATTCGTATTTCCCGGTTTCAAAAGTGTGCATGTGTTTGAGGAGGGGTTTGAGATTGGCCAGACCCGCTTTGAAGTGTACCGCGAGGATGGAGAAGAGCTCATATCCTTGCAGCCACAACAGCTTTTTTCTGAAATTCCGCTCTCCCAGGTACCCGGATTTATGCGAGCCCATTTTCATGATGACGAATCGATCCGGGAAATTTCGGCTGAAGGGCGATTTTGGCTGCGCTTTCAGGTTCAGCAGGCAGCCGGGATTGAGCCTAATGCAATGGATGTGGTGCAGTATGTGGAGTATTATTCGCATCATCCTGAAGGAGCTGTGAAAGATTCCACCGCAGAAGTTCGGCGAACATCCATCCTATTCGGGGAGAGATGAGCGATCAAAACCGGTTCCATAACTGGATATTCCATTCGTTTTCGGTTTCGGCTGAAGGGCTGGGCCTGCTCAGAATAATCACGGCTCTTTTTATTTTCTTTTTTTTGATACCGGGACAGGGTGCTGCCCACTTTGAATATCTCTCAGTCATGCCCGATGATTTTTTTGCCCCGCCTCCCGGCCCGCTTATGCTGATGGACGGGTTTCCCTCGGTGGCTGTTTTTCAGACAGTTCAAACCGTCATGATGATTTCACTGCTCGCGATGCTGCTGGGATACCGTACTAAACTTGCATCGATCACTGCGGGCCTTTCCATTCTGCTCTTACAGGGATTTATTTTCAGTATCGGTAAGGTGAATCACGAAATTTTGACAGCTCTGGTTCCCATCGTGATGGCCTTCAGCAACTGGGGTGCAGCGTTTTCTTTTGATTCAGCACGGTGGGGAGAGCAAAAGACGGAAAGCTGGCCGTTAACACTACTCGCTCTTTTCATCGGATTTATGATGTTTACCGCCGGATTTCCCAAAATCCTGGGAGGATGGCTCGATCCCACCACGCAGGCCACACAGGGGCACCTCTTCAACCAGTTTTTTGTGAGGGAGCGTCAGGCACTCCTGTCCGAATGGTTTGTCAGTTTCGACAATGTGTTCTTCTGGGAACTGCTCGACTGGGCAACGGTGCTGTTTGAAGTTGGTTTTCTCTTTGCCGTGTGGAAAACAGCCTGGTTCAAAACGTTTGTGGGAATTGCCGTTCTGTTTCATTTCTCCACCATGCTGATGCTCAACATCGCCTTTGTGCCAAATTTTCTGGCTTATGCCGTGTTTTTGAACTGGACAGAAATCTATGACTCAAATCTCGAAAAATACCGAAAATGGACCGGCAAGCGCGGGGTAAAATCAATTTTGAAATCGGTTCTGTTATTTGTCCTGATATTGGCCATTCTTTTTGCAGTGTTGAACCGCCTCAGTTCGATGGATCTCGTTTTGCTTGATTCCGACCTGATGCTTCACGAAGTAGCGATTGTGGGTGGTGGTCTCCTGACTGTAGCAGGAATTTTAGTGAAGAATTTATTGAGAAGAGCAGAAGGATAAAAAAAGACCTCCAAGGTTTTGGAAACCTTGGAGGTCTGAATTTGGAGTTTATAATATTTACTCGATAATGGCGCAAGCGTCTCGCTTGTGCCTGATGTAAAGGGAACGCCAGATGGAAGGGGGGCGGCAAATGCGGGGTAAAATCAATTTAGAAATCGGAGATTAAAATATTTACTACTTGGGAGAATTCAATCAAATGCATAAAGGAGGTTCCCGAACCTGATTAAAAAAACCCGGCAGGCAGAACGTACACCGGGTTTTCAGATTCCTGTATTAAATCAGTCCTGTCTAATCACGAAGGGCATGTTCCCCAGGCCGGCCGCGCAAGTCTCCAGCTACTGGCACGAAAGTCAAATCGAATTGGTGGACTGGAAAATTGGTTAACGCACCAGCCCGAAAGATCCTGGTTAAAGGATCTTGCCATTTCAAACATTTGCCCCATATTCGTCACATTGGAGACATTCCAGTCATCGAGTGGCTGGTTAAAGGAGTTTGCAGCTCTAAACATTTGCCTCATGGTTGTTACTTTTGAGACGTCCCAACCATTGAGAGATGCGTTAAAGGATTCTGTATTTTCAAACATGCTACTCATATTTGTCACCTTTGAGACGTCCCAGCTATCGAGTGGCTGGTTAAAGGAGTCTGCATTTTGAAACATACTCCTCATATTTGTCACCTTTGAGACGTCCCAGCCATCAAGCGGCTGGTTGAAGGAGGATGCACCAGAAAACATGGCTCCCATTAGCGTCACATTTTCCAATCCATTGGTATGGTTGGGTACGCTCGTCAGGTTTATGGCACCTGAAAATGCAAAGCTTAAATTCTCAAACCCCAAGTCTCCCCAGGAATCAACGCTCATGAGTTTGCTTCTGTCATCACTTGAAATTCCATTATTACTGTAACCCGTGGCGCTGCCGGTCACTGATACGGTGTATTCTCCTTCTTCAGCGTATTCGTGTTCATGCTCGCCGGGAGTGGTTACGTCTTGGATCGTACCATCGCCCCAGTCGATGGTGGCATCAACGGTGCCTGTAAAGCCCAGTGTTACGGTTGTGCCCTCGCCCAGGTTGGTGTCCCAGGTGGTGACGAAGGGATCCGAAGGTTCACCAGCTTCCACGGTGAGCATTGCGCTGCCAAATACTGTGCCTGCGCTTGCGATGATCCCGGCTGTGCCTTCGTCCAGGCCAACTGCCAGCCCGTCGCTGTCAACGGTGGCTATCTCTTCATCCTCGCTCGACCACTCCACAGTAAAGTCGGTGAGCGGCTCTCCATGCAGGTCCAAGACCTCAGCGGTGAACTGCTTTGTCTCGTCCGTCTCGATCGTCGCTTCGGTCGGCGTCACCTCGACCGCACCCGGAATACCCGTTTCAGCGCGAAAGCGGATCGGCAGGGTGCGGTTGTTGACGATAGCCTTCGCTTCGTTCGGGTCAATGTTCCTGGTCTCACGTCCGTTGTTTACCAGCTCTACGTCCGTATGGCCGAGTACCACATCATCCACGAGCACGCGGATACGGTAGCGCTGCCCGCTTTCTGCATCGGTGCGCCTGGTGTGCCAGTTTACGATGTAGTGCTCATCCTCCTCATCCAGGCGAACGGTTTCCGATCCGGAGCCGGTATCCATGCTTAAGCTGGTGTGGATCTCCTCGCAGTCGGTGGTCTCGCAGATCTCTACGACAGGGGAGAGCCCCGCATCGAAGGTGCCGCTGTAGGAAGGCGCATTTGCAATCGGCGGAAGGAAGTAGAATCCTTGGTTGTTTTCATTTACACCATCAGAAACAAGGGATTGCGCTTCTCCGCTGGCAATAGAGTCCACTTCACTCACTGAATCGTGCGGTTGCATAGAAGAGTCGCATCCTGTAACGACTAAGGCTATGGCCAACATCAAACAGAACCCGGTTATCCGGAGTCGTGCCTGATTAAGTCTGTATACCCCGGCAAATCCCCGGCTCTTATAGTGATGGAATAGAGTGTTATTTTTTTTTTAACATATAGAAAATCTATGTTTTTTATTAATTGAACATTGAATGGAGTGTAGAAATCAATGCCAGGTTAGTTTTGTTGGCTCTTTTGGTCATATTTTGCCAATTTCGCCAGGCAATGTTAAGGTCTAAGGGTCATTGTTACAAACGGTTTCTTTGATGCGAAGGGATTCATCTTGGAGTTCGATGGGGTGAGAGGAGTAAACCACCCGGTCCAAAACAGCCTCCGCAATGGGTGCCTGACCGATTCGTTTATGCCACCAGCTGAGTGGTATATGTGAGCAAAGGGTGGTTGATGTATCCCCGTGTGGAAGGAATAATATTGAAGAAATTTTTGAGGAGAGCACAAGAATAAAAAAGACCTCCAAGGTTTTGAAAACCTTGTGGCACCAATAAATCGAACTGCTGCCTGCTATTTATCCTGATGGGAAAAACTCTCATAGCATGGAGAAATTAAGAAAGCAGCTTATAATCAATCCATCGACTGCAGCCATTGGAGCAGTACATCCAGGAATTCATCGGCGAAATTATTCTCAAGCATCCCATATTCGCTGGGCATGCCGGTATTGGCACTCTGGAAAAGATGATTGGCACCTGAAATCTCTGCAATTTCAAGATTTACATTTACTGAGGCCACCAGGCGGTTCGCAACCTCAGAGTTTGATCTGGCCGATACCTGCATATCTTTTTCCCCGAAAATAGCAATTATGGGAACGTCCACTTCGGTAATCAGTTCGGCAGGCTCAAGTTCAATTAATGACTTGAACCACCGGCTTTTCGCGGTGGAGAGCTGGCGATCTACCTGGCTCTGAATAAATGAACTCATATCGCCCAGTGTGGCACGCTGTTCGTCCGGGAGTTCATTAATTTGTTCTTCAAGACGATTCGTAAGATCCTGCTCAATCTCGCTCCAGTCTGAGTTGTTGCGGACAACATCAAAAATTCGCTGCTGAAATTCGAGGTTCATATCAACGATCTCATCGGGCACATTCCTTTCTTCGGAAATGAGGATGATTTGTTCCTTAATGATTTCATCACCCCGGAGAAATGGAGTGCCCAATAAAATCAGCCCGGAGATTTCTGTTTCTCTTTCAGCGAGAGAAGCCACAAGCCCGCCCTGGTTATGGCCAAGCAGAATCAGCCGGTTGAACTGTTCTCCGTGATTTTCGTGCAGGTATCCGATGATATCGACAAGGTCATCGGCCAGCTCTTGTAAGGTGGCATCCTGTTCGCCTTCCGATTCCCCAATACCGCGGTCGTCAAAACGAAAGGTAGAGTAACCGGTGTTGTATAGCTTGTCGGAGAGCACACGGAACATGCGGAAACCGGCGGTATTTTCATCTCTGTCTTGCGAACCGGTTCCTGAGAGCATGATGATGAGTGGTGCGGGATCTTCCTGCAGCAGGAGACTGCCGCTAATTTGACCTGCCCGCGTAGGTATGAGCAGTTCGAGTTCTGAAAAATCAGATACACGACCATTGAAGACATTTTTTTTGAATAGCTGAAACGGGAAAAATTCTCCCATCTGTTCGAAATTTCCCTCAATTGTTCTGTTTCCTCTATTTCGTTTGCCATGAAAAACAGCAGGTCCGGTTCCTGTTTCAAACTGAAAAAAAAGTGAATCACTGTTGGCCCCTGTCACTTCTACGGGCAGATTGAAAGAGCCTTGACGGGGAATATCAATCGTACCATCCAGTTCCTCATCTGTATAAGAAAAGGTGAGGTTGATTTTAAGCTCTTCTCCATATAAGTCAATGGAACCATCCCAATATCCGGCAACTTCAGAAAGGTTCTGCGAGTGGGCAACAAATGAAAAGAGTCCGATAAAAATGAATAGATATTTGAACATGATGAAGGCGTAACGGATTTGAAAAGAACTCATTTCCAGCGATTCCGGATATGGTGGATAATATCATTTCATGAACCCTTTTTGCAACCCGAATTTTGAAAAAAGATACAGGCTCTCTGTTGATTCAAGCCTCAGACTTAATAGTGTTACGAGGCACTTGATTACGCAATGTTTTTTCGCTGAACTTAGTCCATTTATTTTCACTTCCGCTGTAAAAGGCTGTAAGTATATCCAGAATCAGGTTGTTTCTGGATAAGAGTGCTTTTCCATTAAACCAGTCCGTTGTGTTTGAACTGTCCGAAACAAATGGATAGAGAGTCGGATAGCTTCATTGTTTGGCAGCTATTTTCAAAAGACAGGTAAACAAAATTTAAAAGTGATTGACGAGACTTCATTTTAATCCGAACTTTCTTTTGACCGAATCCCAGGTCATTAAATGTTTTTCTGTTCCCCGTGTGCCGAGGAGAAAACTGTAGGGCTTTAGCTTTGGAATATTTTCGCAGATAATTTTTAGGATAGCCAGATAGGGTATCACCATAAACATTCCCGGCAAGCCCCATATCATTCCCCCGGCAATGAGAGAAAATATGGTCACAAGGGGATTGATCTGCACATACGAGCCGGTGATGTTAGGTGTGAGAATATTATTTTCGAAAAACTGCACGATAAAAAACTGGGCTGCAACAGCAAGAGCCAGTCCCGGAGATTGAGTGGCAAGAACAAATAGAAAAACCAGCCCGTAGCCGATAACAGTACCGAGATAGGGAATCAGGTTGAAAAATGCGGCAATGGCACCCAGCAATAGCGCATACTCAATCCCAATCAGGTAAAATCCTGCCGAGTTGATGAATACCAAAATCAGGCAAACCACAAAGAGCCCTTTCATATACCTGGGCACAACAAGTGCCGTCTGATCTGCAATCCGCTGAACAATATTCTCATACTTCGAAACGGATACCCTGGAAATGAATACACGAAATTTGTTGCGATAAAACAGGATCAGAAATGTATAAACCGGTATCAGCCCTATGATTAATACAGTATTGGCTGTGGCTGTAAAAAACTGGCCGATGTACTGGCCAAAATCTTGAAGGTTTTCGGCTGTTTGGTCAATTTGCGATTCTGATATACCCACAGAACTTTCAAGACGTTCTTTGATCGTGCTGAGGTTTTCTGAAACCTGTTCCCGGATTTGTGGGATGTCTTCACTGAAGGAGTTGATCAGAAGGATGAACCCAAACAGAATTAAACCAATTACGAAGAGGGAGGTAAAAATGAGAAGCAGGTTGGTAAGAATACGAGGCAGTCCCATTTTCTCGAGACGGTCGGCAGCAGGGTAGAGCGCATAAGCAAAGAGGATGGCAAAAAAAAGCGGAACCAGCAGTTGTTGCGTAACAATAAGAATAAAAACCACAGTAATGCCGAGCAGCAGGCGGATTAGCGTCCGTACAGAAAGAGGTAGTTTATTACTGGAAACCAAAATTGAGTATTTGGGTTGAATGTTGTAAAAGTCAATTAAACAAGTTGGGACATAGCCCTCTGCTGTCTGTTACTATGGATTGAATATAAGTTAAATTGTTTCAATTCATGAATACAGTTATGAAAAATAATACGTTAACTGATAACAAATCTATTCGTTAAGTTGTTGATAGATATACGACTCTTCACTGTTTTAAAAAATAATAGATGAAAAAGCCCCTCTTCATTCTTGTTGCCACATTGATTTCGATCTTTATTGGAGGGCTGATTTTTATTCATTTTTATGTGAGCGGTGATCGCATAGCGGAAAAAGCCGGGGAGTTACTGGGGGATGATTTTGAGGTGAGCGTGATTAAAGCTTCCCTGAACCCGTTTACCCGATCCCTGTCTCTCGAAGGTGTTTCGGTCTATACTGAACAAAATGAATCAGAGAATTTAATTTTTGAAGCAGAAACAATTTCACTCAGCAATGTGGGTATCTGGTCAGCATTTCAAGGAAAAGTTCGGGCCAAAGAGTTAAAGATTGATCGATATTTTATAGATCAGGGTGCATTCCCTGAACAGGCCGAAGCCGGACCCGATGATGTAGATAGTACATCTGAATTTGAACTGTACCTCGATCGTATCAACTTTACAAATGCGGAGATCTATTTTTATTCAGGTGATGATGGCAGTGGAAAAATTCGTGATTTAAACCTTCAGGCCGGCCCGATACAATACCGGCCTAGCTGTTCCGATTGCGATGACTGGACAGTTGAAGATCTTTGGGTTGATGTTCCGGAAATTGTTTATACGTTTTGGGATAATCGCTATCGGCTAAAGGCGGAATCAATCCTGATCAGTGAGGCAGATTCACTGATCGAAATGGATGGCCTTATTCTTGAGCCGCAATTATCCGAAGAAGATTTTTTTGAATCACTCGAATTCCGAACCGACCTTTTTGAGCTGAATCTTTCGGGACTGAAATTCGAAGGAGTTGATTTGATGGGATTTGTTGATGGTGAAATACTGGCTGGCACGATTCTCTCACTGGATTCGCTTGATCTGCACGTGACCTTTGATAAACGTGTGCCGCAGGATCCCGACCGCGAAATACCGCCGATGCCTCTCGAAGCACTTAATAATCTTCCCTTTGAAATGGTTCTGGATTCTTTAAAAGTTCATCATGCGGATATTCGCTATTCCGAGTATGACGAAGAGGGGGTAAGGCCGGGAACTATACTGTTTGCCGCAACAGAGGCGGTCATCCATCCCTTATATTCAAATTCTGAGGAGGCTGTGGTGTTAACTGCGAAAAGCTGGCTTGAAGATTCGGGAGAGCTGGATGCAGAAATCCGGTTTTCTATGGAAAACGGGGTCTCCGTTACCGAAGTGAAGGGAGGTCTTGGTTCGTTCGATGCAACACTTTTGAATAACATTTTTAAAGACCTTGAAGGCGTTGAGATAGCTGACGGTTCAATTCATAGTATCCGTTTTGAATACGTTATGAAAGGGGAACAAGCCTCCGGTTGGATTTCAATGTTCTATGAAGATCTGAGTATTGACCTGATTGACCGGGATGACCATGAACAGAGTTTCAGAGATCGTTTGGGTGGATTTTTGATGAATCAGATTGCTGTGCGATCCGATAGCAGGAATAACGGAGAGGATTTTCGGGAGGGAGAAATTTCGGAGGAACAGGTGCCTGAGAATGGGTTTTTTAACTATTTGTGGATCAGCCTGCGGAGCGGTATTATGGATGTAGTAAGAAGGATTTGATACTCCGATTTTTGTAAAATTTATTTCCATTTATCCCCTCATCGTTAAACTCACTCCCCAGCCCGGGCAGGAACCGGTTTACACCGTTGAAACAAGAAATTACCCGGAGATATGGTTTTATCTGTATGACTTGATATTGAGTTAGTGGTCGTTTCTAAAAGATGGGTAAAAAAATATTCTTGCACGAATAGCCATAAAGGTTACCAGATCACTTCTGATAAAATCAAATGCTAAAATAATCAAAAGGTCATTTTAAATATTCGCTCCTGACAAAAAACACTGGTGTTCAATCTTTAATAGTTTAGTGTAATAATCATTCTTACTATTAATGAATGGAACACCTAAACTTATGATGATTAAGAGAGCAGAAATGAAAAAAAGTCAACTTGGACCCTGGATTTTATGGGGAGCAGCACTACTGGTTATACCATTATGGCTAATTTCTTTTCCTGAAACTACTATACGTCATAATCCGAAGCCTATTTTTGTTTACACAAGTCAGGTTGCTTCATTAGTCGGTTTTGTGCTTTTTTCGCTGACCTTCATTTTGGCATCTCGAATAAAATGGCTGGAAGATTATTTTAACGGCCTCGATAAGATGTACCATCTTCATCATTCTATGGCCAGGATCGCAATGGTATTGTTGATAATGCATCCGGTGATGCTGGCATTAAGATGGATTCCGGAGGATATTAGCAAAGCATTATGGTACCTGTTTCCTGTACATAGGCGTTTAGAAATTGATCTGGGCAGCTTGGCACTCTGGGGTCTCATAATGTTGATGGTGATTACACTAATCAATAAACTACCCTATGACAAATGGAAATTAAGCCACAAGTTTATGGGGGTGTTTTTCATACTTGGGGTAGCACATATTTATTTTCTGGATTTATCATTAAATGTAAATTTGGCCCTCATGGTATATCTCACATTCTTTTCTGTTGCAGGTGTGGTTGCCTGGCTTTATAAATCAATTTTGTTTGATTGGGTTACAAAAAAATATCGTTTCCGGGTTGAAACTGTTCACAGATTGAATGATAAGGTGATGGAAATAAGGTTAAGTTCCGAAAATGGTGGGATCAACTACGTTCCGGGGCAGTTTTATTTTTTTAGTTTCAGAAGTGTGGATCTTTCAAAGGAATCGCATCCATATACCGTTTGCGAAATCACACAGGAAGGGGAAATTACGATTATCGTGAAAGCTTTGGGAGATTATACAAGGCAGCTTCATAATCAGCTTAAACCGGGTACAATTGCGTTCCTCGAAGGCCCATACGGCAGATTCGATTATCGGTTAGGAAAAAGGGATCAGGTATGGATTGGCGGAGGAGTGGGTATAGCTCCGTTTATTAGCTGGGCCAACGATCTGTTAAATAAAAATATTACCAATATGAAAGTTGACTTGTACTATTGTGTGAATACAGAAAGTGAGGCTTATCATCTTCATGTTTTTAACAACCTGGAAGTTCAAATGCAGGGATTCAATGTGCACCTGGTTCGAGGAGACAAAGAGGGATTCTTAAATGTGAAAATGATATCCAACATTCATGAAAAGGAGGTTTTTATATGCGGACCAAAACTGATGCGTGAATCTTTATTACCCGATATTAAAAAGAAAGGAGTGCAGAATCAGAATATTCACTACGAGGATTTCGATTTTTCATGAGAATCCAGTAGGCAAATATTCGTAATCCTTTTGGTATTTCATGTTGTTAATAAATTATTGATACATTGGGCTAAAACCGTACAAAACATCAACCATTTACATGTTTTATTAAATTAATTCTTACAATCGTTATTTACATTAGAGATATTATAATAATGTACTACAGACACACAAAAAAAGCGCGTAAAATTGAAAAAGACTATACTATTTGCACTCTCACTCTTTCTATGGTCATGTTCTGGGGAAACTGAGACCGGGGATTCTTCATCCACTTCAATTTCCGTAACCTCTGCCGAGGTTCAAACACGCAATTTATCTGAAACATTTTCGGTTTCTTCTGAAGTCGTTGCCTATCGGCGTTCTTATATTGCTTCACGGATTTCTGGTTTGGTTGAAGAGGTTCGATACGAAGAGGGGCAATCTATAAACAGAGGGGAAATCCTGGCACAAATGGATGTGCGGCAGCAACAGATTGATCTTCGAAGGGCCAATGCCGCGCTGGAAGAGGCACATGATGTATATGAGCGCAATCAAACATTGATAGAGTCTAATGCAATTTCCCGGGCTGAATATCTTTCATCCCGGCGGGCATTAGAGCAGGCACAGAGCGATGTAGATCAGCTTGAACTGCAAATAGAATTTGGCACAGTAAGGGCTCCGATAAATGGTGTTGTAACCGCCCGGTTGGTTGAACCGGGAAACAACGTCTCTGTAAATGAACGGATGTTTACTGTCACCGATATGGATTTGCTTGTTGTACGGCCCGGAGTTTCTGAAATGAATGTAAGCGGACTTGCGGAAGGGCAGTCAGTTGAAGTTAAACTTGATGTCTATCCAGAACACATCTTTAATGGTTCTATTCGTCGTGTATTCCCGAGTTCGGATGCGCAAACCGGATTGTTCACAGTAGAGGTAGAGATCATGCAGGATGAGGGACAACCGGTCATTCGTCCGGGGTTTTTAGCACGAACTCAGTTTTCGGTCGATCCGAGAGAGGATATACCAACCGTTCCCACAGAAGCCCTCATTGAACGTGAAGGCGAAACTTACCTTTTTGTACTGAATGAAGAGAAGGATTCGGTATCACTTGTTCCGGTTTCAACAGGTATTAGCCGTGACGGTTTTGTTGAAATTCGTGATGGCGTGCAGCCCGGAGATGTGGTAGCGGCATCAAACATTGAGTCTCTGGACGATGGCTCCGAAGTACGTGTAGTTGGAACTTTCCGCAGATATGGATTCAGTAACTGATTGTGCCATGAACAAACCTGAAGAAGATATTTCATCTACTGAGACCGCCCGCCAAAAAGGGATTTCCGCATGGGCCATACGCCGGCCAATCAGCACTCTCGCCATTACCTCCGTTGTACTTGTACTTGGTATCCTCTTTTCAGGTCGTCTTGCTGTGGATCTGATGCCACAAATCGATTATCCGCATATTCGGGTCGTGGTTAACTATCCGGGTGTAACGCCTGAAGTAATTGAGGAACAGCTCACCCGGCCACTTGAACGTAATCTGTCGGCAACCGAAAATCTTGCTGAAATTCATGGCCGGGCCTCTGAGGGACGAACCTACATCGAAATGTATTTCGATTTTGATACCGATATAGATATTGCCCTTCAGGATGCAAGCAGGCAGCTTGAACGGGCCCGAACGGAACTGCCTGATGGTATTGATCCGCCCCGAATCATGAAGATGGATCCTTCCCAGAGCCCAATCATGGAGCTGGCGGTTTCTTCACCGGTTCGTTCACCGATTGAAGTGCGTGAATGGGCCGATCAACGGTTGCTTCCGCAGCTTTCTTCCATTCCGGGAGTCGGAACAATAGACTTGGGCGGGGGGAAAGTCCGGGAAATTGAGGTGCTGGTTGACCCTGAACGGCTTGGTACTTATCAACTGACAATCGACGATATCAGCGCACGGCTGGCCGGCAGGAATATTGACCAGTCCGTCGGAAATATCACTTCATACGAATACGATATTCTGGCACGGACAGAAACGCGTTTCAACTCATTTCGTGATGTGGCCAATACACAGATCCCTGTACGTGCATCCAACCGTACGGTTAATCTTTCTGATATCTCTACCGTGAATGATGCCCACCGTGAGCAGCGATTATTTGCCTATCTGAATGGAGAAGAGTCTGTGCAGATCTCCATCATGAAACAACCTCAGGCAAACACTGTGGAGATTATTGATAATATTCAGAACAGGTTGGATGATCTGAAAGACTCCGGTTATATAACTGCAGATTTCAATATCGAGATCATCCGTGACGATTCTTTTTTTATCAACTCATCCATTGAGTCTGTAAGCATAGCGGCTGTTCTTGGGGGCCTGCTCGCCATGATCATCATCTTGCTGTTTCTGGGAAGTGTTCGCCGGTCGCTGATTGTTGCACTTATGATTCCCGTAGCCATCATTGCCACCTTTGTGTTGATGAATGCTGCAAGCCTGACACTCAATATCATGAGCCTGGGAGGCCTGGCACTGGGCATCGGACTCTTGATTGACAATGCCATTGTGTTGATCGAGAACATCTACCGTCATCAGCAGGAATACAGAAAAGATCCATTAGATGCTGCTCTGGATGGATCCAAAGAAGTACTCTCGGCCGTAGTTGCAGGCACAATGACAAATCTTGCAGCCGTCTTGCCATTTCTACTGATTACCGGACTTGCTGCGTTACTCTTCCGGGAACTGATTTTCACCATCGCCTTTGCAGTTGTCGCTTCTTTGCTCGCAGCCATTACGCTGGTTCCATCACTGATGGCTATGTTTAAAGATAGTGGCAGCAAACGGCCACTTTCCGAACGGTGGCTGTTCCGTGTATTTAACAATGGATTCAACAGTCTGCGTGACGGGTACAAATCATTGCTTACCCGTACCCTAAGGGTTAAGTGGATATTGATCTTTGCTTCGGTTCTTCTTCTGGCAGGCAGCATCTGGCTGATGCGCGGTCTCGGAACGGAATTTTTGCCCGCAGTTGATGACGGGCGAATCACATTTCGCTTCACTCTGCCATCCGGCACCTCCATTGAGCCGACCAATGAAGTAGCTCAAATTATTCGGGAAACCATTGATGAAATGCCCCATGT